>NZ_CP036402.1:2400000-3035000 GCF_004322855.1 Egibacter rhizosphaerae
GGATCGCGTCGGGGATCAACAACGCCATCTCCCGCACGGCGGGGCTCCTCGCGGTGGCCGCCATTCCACCGCTCGTCGGGCTGACGGGCGACGCGTTCGCCGACCCTGCCAGGCTCTCGGCGGGGTTCCGCGACGCGATGCTCGTGGCCGCAGTCATCGTGGCATCGGGCGGGGTGCTCGCGTGGCTCACGATCCGCGACGAATCACTCGGCGGGAGGCCGGCATGCCCGGCCAGCCGGCTGGCGCGCCGCCGGCACTGCGCGGTCGACGGAGCACCGCTGGAACCCTGACGGAACAGCGATCGGTGCGGGCGACGCCATGAGGGATCGAACGCGAACGAAGCGCCATCGTGATGACTTTCTTTCCGCCCCCTCGCTGGCGACTGACGAGGCATGAGGGGCCCATTGACGGGCGAAAACCACGGGAGCAACGTGCATTGCCTGGGGACTGCGTATCCGGGGACGTTCTCGTCGTGATCCGGGGCGTACCACTCGCGGACGGCCGATGCCGCGGTCCTCCCGTCGCGCGGAGAGGGTTGCGGTGCTCAGGTTGGCGGATTCGCGGGAGTGCGGTCGGGTCGAGCCCTTCCGTGCGCGACGCGAAGGGATCGGCGAATGACTGCGCCCGTCATCCTCGCCGTCGATGACGATCCGACCGTGCGCTCGGCCGTCGAGGCGGACCTTCGGGACCACTACGCGGAGCACTACCGCGTCGTCGGGGCCTCCTCCGGTGACGAGGCACTTCACGCCCTGCGCCGGCTCCGCGCCCGCGACGACCCGGTAGCCCTGTTGTTGGCCGACCAGCGGATGCCGGGCATGACCGGGGTGGAGCTGTTGCAGCACGCGGTCGAGTTGTACCCGGACGCCAAGCGTGCCCTGCTCACCGCCTACGCCGACACCGAGGCGGCGATCGCGGCGATCAACGACGCCGGCGTGGACCACTACCTGCTCAAGCCCTGGCATCCCCCCGAGGAGCGGCTCTACCCGGTGCTCGACGACCTTCTCGAGACGTGGCGACCGCCGCCGCTCGTGGCGGACCTACGGGTCATCGGCCACCGCTGGTCTCCCGCCTCGCACGCCGTGCGACAGCTGCTTGCCCGCAACCTCGTGCCCTACCGTTGGCTGGACCTGGAGCGGGAGCCGGAAGCGACGACGCTCTTGGAACTCGTTGGCGAGGACACCGCCGGGCTGCCGGTGGTCGTGCTGGGCGATGGCAACGCGATGTCCCGGCCCGGGTTGCCCGAGCTCGCGCAGGCGGTCGGCCTGAAGGTGCAGGCGGAGCGGGCCACCTACGACCTCGTGGTCATCGGCGCGGGACCGGCCGGGCTCGCGGCGGGAGTGTACGGGGCCTCCGAGGGCCTGAGCACGCTGGTGGTCGATCAGATCTCCGCCGGGGGACAGGCGGGGACGAGCTCCCGCATCGAGAACTACCTCGGCTTCCCGGCAGGGCTCTCCGGAGCGGATCTCACGATGCGCGCACACCAGCAGGCCTCCCGGTTCGGTGCGGAGATCCTGACCCCCGTGTGCGCGGTGCGAATCGATCGCGTCGACCCCTACCGCATCGTGCGACTCGACGACGGCAGCGAGGTCACGGCCTCTGGCGTGGTCGTGGCCACCGGGGTGAGCTACCGCACGCTGCAGGTACCGGGCGTCGAGGGGCTGACAGGTGCCGGCGTGTACTACGCGGCCGGCCGGTCCGAGGCGCTCGACCACGAGGGCGGCGAGATGTTCGTGATCGGCGGGGGCAACTCGGCCGGGCAGGGGGCGATGTTCCTCACCAACCACGCCGCGCACGTGACCCTGCTCGTCCGCGAGCCGTCGCTGGCCGGCACGATGTCGCGCTACCTGCAGGAGCAGCTGGAGTCCGCGGACAACCTCTCGATTCGCTACGGCACGGTCGTCACCGAGGTGAAGGGCAGCGACCACCTCGAAGCGTTGGTCCTCGCGGGCGGCGACGGGACGACCGAAACCGTGCCGGCGGACGCGCTGTTCGTGTTCATCGGCATGGCCCCCCGCACCGACTGGGTCCAGCCCGTCGTCGCCACGGACCCGGCCGGGTTCCTGCTCACGGGTCTGGAAGTGGGTGTGAGGCCGCAGGGGTGGAACGTGGCGCGGCAACCCCTCCAGCTCGAGACCAGCGCCCCCGGGGTCTTCGCGGCGGGGGACGTGCGCGCGGGCTCGATCAAGCGCGTCGCGAGCGCGGTGGGTGAGGGAGCGATGGCGGTCCGGTTCGTGCACGAGCACTTGGCGAACCTGTGAGCGCTACCCAGAGCACGCGGGCCCTGCGCGGCTCCGAACTGCTCGAGGCGCTGCCCCAGGATCTGCTGGACGAGCTCGCCTCCCAGGGCACGAGGAGTCGAGTGGAGGCGGGGGCGATCGTGCTCGAGGAGGGCGCTGTCGCGGACGCGATGTTCGTCGTGGTGGAGGGCGAGCTCGAGGCGCACAAGCGAGTGGGTGGCTCATGGGTCGCGGTCGGCACGGTCGGGCCCGGTGAGCTCGTCGGTGAACTCGGGCTCGTCTCGGGTCAGCCCCGGTCCGTGCGGATCCAGGCGACGGTCCCGTCGGTCCTGGTGCGGATCGACGCCGTCGCCCTCGACGCCGTCCTCGCGCATCCCGGCGCCGCCCGGGTGGCGTTGGCCACCGCGACACGACGGCGCGAGACGCAAGAACTCCTGTTGCGCGAGCACGGTCGCATGGCGACCCTCGGGACGCTCACCGCCGGACTCCTGCACGAACTGAACAACCCCGCGGCGGCGGTCCACCGCGCCGTGACCCGCCTGTCCGACGTCCTCGATGCCGAGGAGCGGGCGAGCGCCGCGCTGGTCGCGGCGGGTGAGTCGGGGTTGCGTTCACGCCTCGCCGTCCTCGTGGAGGGCGCCCGTCGCTCGCCCGAGCAGGGCCCGCTCGCGCAGGCCGAGGCAGAGGAGACGTTGCGTCGGTTCCTCGATCAGCGGGGTGTCGCCCGGGCGTGGGTGCCCGCTAGCGCCCTCGCCGCCGCCGGGATCACGGCGGAGCATCTGACGATGCTGGACGGCACGGAGCCCGCCACGGTCGACCGGGCGGTGGCATGGCTCGCGGCGCGCGCCGACCGGGCACGCCTGCTGGACGAAGCGGCGACCGGCGTCGAGCGGGTCACCGAGATCGTCGGGGCGGTCAAACGCTACGCGCACCACGACGAAGCGCCGGTGCAGGACGTCGCGGTCCACGACGGCCTGGAGGCGGCCCTGACGCTGCTGCGGCACAAGGTCGGGGCGGGGATCGCGATCACGCGGGACTACGCGGCGACCCTGCCATGGATCGAGGGTCACCCCGGCGACCTCAACGGCGTGTGGACGAACCTGCTCGACAACGCGATCGACGCGGTCGGCGAGAAAGGAGAGGTCACGATCGCGACGCGGGCGATCGATGACGGCGTCGAGGTGAAGATCATCGACGACGGTCCAGGGATCCCGCCCGACCGGCTCGACCGTGTCTTCGACCCCTTCTACACGACCAAGCCGGTCGGGGCCGGGACCGGCCTCGGCCTGGCGACCGCGCGAGCGGTGGTCGTCGAGGGACACCGGGGCGGACTCGAGATCGAGTCGCATTCCGGTCGAACCGCCGTCATCGTGACGCTGCCCGGATCGAGGTCGCGGGTTTCATCTGCCGACGACGGGCGGGAACAGGCGAGGAGCGGCGATGGCTAGGACGATCTTCGAGCGCTACGGCGGCTTCGCGAAGGTCGGCCGAGTGGTGAGCGCGTTCTACGGCAGGGTCCTCGACTCGCCGGTGCTCGCGCCCCACTTCGACGACATCGGGCAGCAGCCTCGGCCTGGTTCTCGGTTCGCGCTGTCCCCTCCAGGTCATGAGCGTGAGGACCGCCGCGGCGCAGTACGGCTACCTCGCCGGGGCCGCCGTTGGTGGTGCGGCGCTCGCCACCGGGGGCTATTCGGGGCTGGGGGTCGCCTTGGCAACTGCACGACCTGATGCTGAGCCGCCAGGACCGGCTTGCGCGCAACGACCTCCTCGCCTATGCGGGCGAGCTGGGGCTGGACGTCGACCGGGTCACCTGCGAGCTGTCCGAGGGGACGCACCGGCCGCGGGTCCGCGAGGACGTGCGCAGCGGCGTCGCCAGTGGCGTCGCCGGAACGCCGACGCTCTTCCTTGGCGGGGAACGACGCGACGACCTTGTTGACGCGTACCGGCTCATGAGCGAGATCGAGGACCGCCTCGGGCCGGTCACCTGACGACCGAGCGCTGGTGCCGGACGCCTCCTCGGATCGGGGCGGGCACCGGCGACCGGCGATGGGAGCGCGATGATCGACCCGATCCCGCCGCCCTCGGAGGGGGTGGATGGCAGTTGAGGACTGCCCGCCGGACTCGACGACGCGTAAGGTAGGGCGGCCCGGTCGCGACGAGGTGGGGAAAGCCCGCGCATGGTCTCCGCCGGCACGGTCCGGTTCTGTCGCCTCCCCGATGGCTCGCGGGTGGCGTACGCCTCCGCCGGTACCGGCCCGCCGGTGGTCATGGTGCCCGGGTGGCTGTGTCACCTCGAGGAGAGTTGGAGCCACCACGCTGCGGCCAGCGCACGAACCAAGCTGGCGCGATCCCACCGGTTCGTCTGGTACGACCGCCTGGGCTGCGGCCTGTCGGACCGCGACGGGTTCGAGCTGTCGATCGAGAACGACGTCGCGCAGCTGACCGCCGTACTCGACGCCGCCGGGATTGGCTCCGCAGACCTGATCGGCTACTCCTTCGGCGCGCCGCCCGCCGCGCTGTTCGCCGCGCGCTTCCCGGATCGGGTGCGCCGCCTCGTGTTCTACTCCGGGTTCGCGCGGGGGACGGCGATGATGCCCCGCGAGAGCCTCGAGGCGCTCCAGCAGCTCATCCGGACCGACTGGTCGATGGCCTCGCAGCTGTTGGCCACCCGGCTCCTGCCCAACGCCTCCTCCAGGGACCTGCGGTGGTTCAGCCGCTTCCAGCGCGTCGCGGCCGAGCCGGAAATGGCGGCGCTCCTCCTCGCCCACACCTGGGAGATGGACGTACGGGACGTGCTGCCGGACATCCGCTGTCCGGTCCTGGTGGCACACGACCGGGAGGATCAGACAATACCGGCGACGGCCAGCGAGGAGATCGCCGTGCTCGTGCCGGGCGCCGAGTTCCACCTGTTCGAGGGCAACGAGCACGACCCGTTCATTCGCGACGCCGGGTCGGTGGTCGAGGCCATCCTCGCCTTCGTCGAGGGGCGACCGATCCCCTCTGGTGCGGCGCCGAGGCCGGATGGCGCCGTGCTGACCCCGCGTGAGCAGGAGGTGCTGCGCCAGCTGGCCGCGGGCGCCACCAACCAGCAGATCGCCTCGGCGCTGCGGATCCGGACGAAGACCGTCGAGCGGCACGTCACCAACCTGTACCGAAAGCTCGGCGCCGGCGGGCGCGCCGACGCGACCCGCCACGCGGTCGCGATGGAGCTCGTCCCCGGCGAGCCTTCGGCCTGATCCAGCTCGGCCGATCCGGGTCGCGAGCCCGACTGCCCGGCCCCGACTGCCCGGCCCGGCAGCCCGGATCCCGACTGCCCGGCCCCGACTTCGAGCGAGTTCGGCCCGAGCCCGGCCGCCATGGGTGCGGGGTTTCCCGTACAGCCGTTCGCGGGGTCCTCCCGACGCGGGGTCGCGGAGGCGTTGCCTACCGTCGCACTCGTGGGAGGCCCGGCATCCGGCTCCGGTCCTGAGGGACGCGACTGAAGGGGATCCGCGCCGCACCCGTCGTGCACGAGGCATGGAAGGGGAGGATCGTGATGGTGCGTCGCAGCGCGTGGGTGGCGGGGCTGCTGCTGGCCGGTGTGCTCGGCCTCCTGGCCCTGGTGATCGGGGTGGGCGTGGTCACGGACCGACCCACCGACACGGTGGTGACGATCGACCGCGACCTCCCCGAGGTGGTGACCTTCCTCGAGGCGGAGCGCGCCTTGATGGACCACCACGACGTGGACTACACCGAGTACGCGGTCACGGTCGAGGACCCGGCGCTGCGCGTCCGGGTGCTCGAGGTCGGCGAGGGACCGCCGGTACTGGTCCTGCCCCCCGCGGCGGGGGAGGCGGCTCGCCTGGCCCCCCTGCTCGGTCAGCTGGAGGGCTACCGGTTCCTGCTCGTCAACCTCCCGGGTGGCGGAGCCAGCGACGGTATCGACCTGCGGGCGGTCGACCAGCGCCCGATGGCTCGCGCCACGCTCGATGCCGTGTATGCCCACTTCGGCCTGGACGAGGTCCCCGTCGTCGGGGCTTCTGTCGGCGGGACCTGGGCGCTGTGGTACGCCCTCGACCGTCCCGAGCGCGTGAGCGCCGTCGGGCAGCTCGGGGTGCCCGTGGCCGTGGAAGGCACGGTGGTGCCTCCCGCGCTCGTCGTGCTCGGCATACCGGGCGTGGACCGGATCGCTGCCGCGACGGTCATGGTCTCGGATGCGCCGTCCGACGCCGCCGACAGCTTCGAGGAGGCGTTCGGCCACCCCAACGGGACCGCGCAGCGGCTGCCTGCGGCGGCCCTCGAGTTCGAGCACGCCGTGCAGCGACTGCCGACGTACGCGCTGACGTGGCGCAGCCTCGCCCAGGACAGCCTTCGCATGGCCGGGTTCGGTGGTTGGGCGACCACGGTCGAGATCCGTTCGGACGAGCTGGGTGAGCTCAAGTCCCCCGTCCTGCTCGTGTGGCCCTCCGAGGATCCGTTCGGTGGCCCCGCGGTCGGCGAGGAGCTCGCGGGCCTCCTTCCGGATGCCCGCCTGCACATCGCGGGCACCGGGCACCTGCCGTGGCTCGACGACGCCGAGGGGGTAGCCGAACTCCTCGACCGTTTCCTCGATGCCTCGGGGCCCGCGGCTGGGCCTGACGCGTCGAGACGGTGGCCGACGGCCGGCTCCTCGACGGCCAGCTCGACCGCCTCGGCTAGTGCAGTCGACCAGCGGCGGAACCGTCGTGGATCAACTGCTGCGGCGACATCTCCGCCGAGCGCTTCCGGAGCTCCAGCGCATCCCTGGCCTGGCCGAACGAGACGACCAACACGCATCCCAGACGCAACCCTTGACAGAGGTTTGATCAACTGTCAGATTTCAAATTGGGACTCGCGAGACTGACGCGGCTAGCAGCTCTCCCCGGGGTCGTTCGCCCCTCGCGAGCGGGCCTCGGGGCCTGGAACCGTCGGTCGGTGCCTCGGCGGCCCCGACGGTTCATGCTTCATCTGGCGTAACCATCGGAGGTTGGGATGACGAACGCGTGGGAAGCCAAGGCCAGTCCATTCCCTATGGACGAGTACGAAACCCGCCTCGAGAACGTCCGCCGCGAGATGCACGCACAAGCGTTGGACGGTCTGCTCGTCATGGGGCCCGAGGACCTTTACTACCTCACTGGTTACCGCTCGATGGGCTACTTCGCCCACCAGGTGCTGATTGTGCGGCCGTCCGGGGAACCGCTCATGCTTTCAAGGGTCCTCGAGCAGCGGATGTACCTCGCCAACTCGTGGAGTCAGCGCTACCACGCGTACGGGGACGACGAGAATCCGATTGAGGCGACCATTGAAGCTCTCCGCGGTGAAGGGCTCGGCGCCGGGAATCGGCTTGGTGTGCCGCTCGGGAGTAAGCACCTATCTCCTGTGGACGCCGTCAAGTTGCAGGACGCCATGCCGGGCGCGGAATGGGTTGACGCGACCGGACTCGTGGCCCGCCTGCGGTCCACCAAGTCCGACCGGGAGATTGAATACATCCGCCAGGCAGCGAGTTTCACCCGAACTGCGTTCCGGGCCGCCGCCGAAGCTGCAGCGGAAGGGAAGACGGAGAATGACCTGGCAGCAGCCTTTCTCGGCTCCATGATTGCAGAGGGTAGTGAGAAACCAGCTAGTGGCCCGCTGGTCGGGTCAGGCCCCCGTTCGTCGTACGGCCACAGCTCTTGGGAAGGTCGGCCCCTTGAACGTGGCGACCTGATCTTCCTGGAAGGGGGGGGCTGTGTCCGTCGCTACCACGCAGGTGCGATGCGCACCATCGCCATTGGCGAGCCCAGCGAGCAGGCCCGCGCATTGGAGGAAGGCAGTCGCGCCGCCGCGACGGCTGCGGTGGAGGCGTTGAAGCCCGGCGCGACATCCGGAGACGTCGATAAGGCGTGTCGCGACGCTGTTGCTGAACTCGGCTTAAGTGAACACTTCCGCCACCGCACCGGATACTCAATAGGGATGGGCTTTAACAATTGGATCGACGGGTTCAGTCTCCGTCCCGCCGGTGACGAGGAGATCAAGTCCAGTATGGTTTTCCACGTCGTCCCGTTCCTCAGTACTCCGGACTTCGCAGTAGCGTTGAGCGAGACAGTACTAGTAAGTCCCGAGGGCGGTGAGCGAGTGGTCGCCTTGCCTCCTGAGCTCATTGTTCGGTAACTCCGTGCGCGGACAGGAGGGGCCATGACTCGGATTGTCTCGTGGGAAGACATGGAAGCCATAAATATGGCCCCACGAGACATCATCGAATTGACGGAAGAAGTTTACGTTCGCGATCATGCTGGCGACGTGGAAGTTCCGGACAAGATTGGTGTTCATCCCCCTCGAGAGAATTCTCATTCCTCCACGCGATGCCCGCGTGTCTGCCGTACCGGCGCGCGGTCGGGATGAAGTGGGTCGCGTACTACCCGGGGAACACCCACGAAGGGTTGGTGGACTCCACTGGGATAGTCGTATTGAACGATTACGAGACGGGGCATCCGAAGGCAATCCTGGACGGCATGTGGATTACGTTCGCGCGAACCGCAGCGTGTGCAGCAGTTTTTGCCCGGTATCTCACAGCACGGCGGAACCCCCAGAGCTTGGCCCTGCTTGGCGCCGGCGGTCTGGCTCGTTGGTCGCTCGCCATGCTTTCTGAGGAGTTCACTTCGCTGAGTGAAGTGCGGGTCACCTCGAGGAGTAGGGAGAGCCGAGACTCCTTCTGCAAGGAGTTGGCACCGCTAGGGGCCTGGAACCTGCGGTCGTGCGAAACGGCCGAAGAGGCGGTGAAGGATGCCGAGATTGTGGTCAGCGCCATCGTGCCGCACGCGACGCCACCGTTTCGGGCGGAGTGGTTGGCGCCCGGCTCTCTCCTAATTGCGCTCGATCACCTCCATGCGTGGGATAGTAGAACCTTTATCGAGGCCTCCCGCCTCATAGGGGACGCCGAGCAGTTCCTGGTCAACGCTGCTCCAAACTATGGTCTGGATTGGGGGTCCTTGGGTGGCTACGGCGATATAGGCGCAATCGCGGCGGGGGCAATGGCGGCACGGGAGCCCGACGAGTCACGTCTCGTCGGAATACCGACTGGTAAGGCGAGCATCGACATCGCGCTGGCTGCGGATCTCCTCACACGTAACGGAGCCAGCGGTCGGCTCGCGGTGGACCTCGGGCCGAGACAGGTGGGGCACTGATGCTGTTACGCAACTTCAATCTGCTTGATGTCCTTTCAGGCGAGATCCGGGAAGGGTGGTCGCTGCAGGTCGAGGACGGGCGAATTTTTTGGATCGGGGAAGAGGACCGCGTGCCGGGGGCCGGCGAGCCAGTGGACCTCGGCGGGGCAACAGTCATGCCGGGACTGATCAACTGCCATGTGCACTTGAGCTACGGCGGTGAGGCAGATCCGAGCACGCGGGTGAACCGTGGCGCCGGGGAAGAAGCGCTCGTGGCGGCCCGACACGCTTGTCAGACCCTCAATGGTGGAGTGACGACGGTAAGGGACTGCGGGAGTCCAACGCGGGCGGCGACCGTGGTGCGGGAGGCGGTTTCCCGCGGAAGACTGGCGGGGCCGCGCGTACTGTCGAGCGGACGCCTGATCACCATGACCGGCGGCCACGGACATTGGACCGGGGTCGAGGTGGACGGTGCCGACGGTGTGCGAACCATGGTGCGGGAGGAGATCAAGCACGGGGCGGATTGGATCAAGTTCGCCGCGAGTGGGGGAGTGCTGACTCCCGGCACGCTCCTTGGCGCCCCTTCCTTCACTGCGGAGGAGATGGCCGCGGGCGTCGAAGCGGCGGCCTTCTTGGGGCGGCGAGTCGCCGCCCACGCAATCGGCACCGAGGGGATTAAGAACGCGCTTCGAGCGGGCGTCACCTCGATCGAGCACGGCAGCTACCTCGACGCCGAGGCGATCGAAATGATGCTGGAGCGGGACGCCACGCACGTGCCGACCTTGTCGGCCTACTACAACGTGATCCACCACGGCGTCGAGGGCGGAGTACCACAAGAGGCCGTCAATAAGGCAGCGGGGGCCCATGAGGACAACCGCAACAGCCTCGTTCGGTCGTTGGAAGCGGGGGTCAACGTAGCCGTCGGAACGGATGCGGGGACGCCCTTCAATTCACACGGAGGGGTCGCCCTGGAACTGGAACTGATGGTCGACGCGGGCGCTTCCCCACTGCAGGCCCTGCAGTCTGGGACCATTAACGCTGCGCGCAACCTCGGGATCGAGTCCTTCTGCGGCTCCATCGAGAAGGGCAAGTCGGCAGACCTGCTGGTCCTCGACCGCAGCCCCTTCGAGGACTTGAACGTGCTCAGGGAGCCGCGCGCTGTGATGGTCGCCGGTAGTTGGGCGCCGCCCTGCGACACCCCCGAGGGCCCGCTGGGTCTGCTGGGAACGTAAAGGCACGAAGGTGAGAGGACGTAAGGTGCAGGGTACCGCCTATTTCGACGGCGAATTCATCGATCTCCGGGAAGCGAAAGTCAGCGTCCGGTCACACGCGTTCAACTATGGCATCAGTGTTTTTGAGGGTATACGCGGTTACTGGGTGGAAGCAGCCGGGGAGGTCCGAATCTTCAGACTTGAGGATCACCTCAGGCGCATGGTCAGCTCGGCAAAATTGCTGCAGATGAACGACTTCCAAGACGTCGAATGGCTCACCCAGACGTGTTGCGATCTTATCCGCAGAGGTGACTTCCGAGAGAACGTCTACCTGCGTCCCATCCTGTACAAGGATGCACCGGATGGGCTCGGAGTGCGCCTCGATCGTGCCCCCGATGCGTTTCTGGCCTATCTGTTCCCGCAAGGAGACTACGTTCCCGCGGACCGACCGCTGCGCGTGGGCGTCGGGTCGTGGCGACGGCTTGACGATAACGCCATCCCAGCGCGAGGAAAGATCGGCGGCGCGTATGTGAACGCGGCGTTAGCAAAGACGGAGGCTGTGCAGCGAGGGTATGACGAGTGCGTGATGCTGACACAGGCCGGCACAGTCGCTGAGGGCAGCACCGAGAACATATTCCTCGTTGATCAGTCCGGGAAGCTTGTTACACCGACAACAACGGACGACATCCTCGTCGGGATCACGCGCGACACCGTCATGCATCTAGCGCGGCAGGAACTCGACCTCGAGGTAGAGGAACGCGTGGTGGACCGCTCTGAGCTGTATCGGGCCTCAGAGGTGTTTCTGTGCGGGACTGGGGCAGAGATCGCTGCCGCGGGCGAAATTGATGAGCGCCAGGTGGGGACGGGGAAAATCGGACCTGTGACCCAGCGCTTGCGCGAACTCTATGCGGAGGCGGTTCGCGGACAACTTGCGGGCTACGAGGAGTGGAACACGAGGGTGACCCTGCCGAGGGGGGAGCCTGGCTGAGAGGGGGGTGGACGGCAAGTCGGGAGGCCCGCGTCTGAATGGTCGATGAATACGAGTTTCAGAGCACCATAAGCGAGGTTAGACATGGCTAGATCCTTGAGCGTCATACTGGTCGGTCTTGTGGGTTTGCTCGCAATGGCCTGTGCCGATGACACCGACGAAGTTGAAGCCGAGCCACCTGAGGATGAGGAGGCCGATGAAGAGGCGAACGAGGAGACCGACGAGGAATCAGCGGGAGAAGCAGATATCGAGCTGAGTGCACTCATTTATGAGGAACCCGAGAAGGAAGAGGATAGTATCAACTTCTTTCGGCTCTACATGGACCGAGTGGAGGAAGAGAGCGACGGGCAGATCGTTTTTGAAGACGTGGCTGGGCCAGAAACAATTCCCACCGGCGACCAGATGTCGACGGTCGCCGATGGAGCCTTCGACATGGTGTTGACGTTCACAGCGCATGCGGGGGACGTTCCCGAGGTGGAGACCGCGCCGCTCTCTAGGTTAACCCCCGAGGAGGAACGCGGAAGCGGCTATTACGACTGGTTCGTCGAAGCCCACGAGGAGCGCATCGGTGTGACGCCGATCGGTCGGGCAACGACCAACTCGGGGTTCCAGATCTTTTCCACAGAGCCTATTGAGGGCATGGATGACTTGTCGGGGATGGATATCCGTTCGCACTCAGGGTATGACCCCTTTTTCCATGCGTTGGGAATGGAAACGCATCACATGGATATCGGTGAGATTTACTCTGCCCTCGACCGCGGTGTTGTTGAGGCGGCGCCCTACCCGCTGTACGTCTACGACCTCGGAATTCACGAAGTCGCAGAGTACGCAGTAGAGCCGGCGTTCGGGACTTCCCACTCCACGTGGAGTTACATTAACACCGATACCTTTGAGGGGATGTCGGAGGACCTACAGGAACTGATGCTCGGTGTGCAGCAGGACCTCGAAGGGGAGATCGACGAACTAATCGAAGGGTGGCATGCCGAGGAGCGCGAGCGACTGGAGGAGGCTGGCATGGAGTTCCTCTCGCTGCCCGAGGGTGAGGCCGAGGAATTTCAGGAACTCTACATAGATTCCCGGTTCGAGGGGCTCGTGGAGGACGACTTCTTAACTGCGGCGGAGGCGGAAGAGGCACGCGAACTCACGGGAAACTAGAACGTTCTGCAGTGTCCTAACAGCAGCCAAGGTGTGAGCGACTGATGGCAAGGCTGACCGACGGTGACCGTCCCCGATGACTAGTATGGGAAGGTTGTTCGACAGGGTACTCGACATCGCGGGCGCGCTGGTCGGCTTTCTGGTTGTGTTCCAAGCCATCGCGGTCGCGGTGAACGTCGCCACCCGCTTCTTCTTTGACTTCACGATCGCGGCGGTGCTGGGGCTCACGGAGTGGAGCGTCGTGTGCATGGCATTCCTGGGGGCCGCCTGGTTGGAGCGCGAACGAGGCCATGTTGCCATGGATGCGATAGTGGATCGCTTCCATGGGCGCAGTAGGGTAGTACTTGAACTATTGGCCGTGGCGGTCGGGCTCGTGGCGTCAGCGGTCCTCGCCTACTACGGGACGAAGGTAAGCTACGACATGTGGGTGGCGGGAACCCACGACTTTTTTCGGATGCAGTACCTGCCGCAGGCGTACGTAATGGCGGTTATTCCGGTCGGGGGCGCACTTCTCTTCCTCCAGCTGCTGCGGCGCGGATGGACAGCGGCCACCAGCCGTCAAGATCGAGCGGAACCCGGTGAGGCGGGAGATGCGTAGCGGGCGTTGGGGCAAGTCGGGTTCGCGCAACGGCATGGTGGCGGGCTGTTGGTCGTGTTTGGTTATGGCGAGAGCAACGAGCGGGTTGGTCGGAGGGGTCGTGCGCATGCCGAGTGCTGAGGGGCGAGGCTAGCTCATGGAATGGCCGCTAGTTCTCGTGCTCCTCTTCGGTGGGTTTCTAATTCTGGTCCTGCTCGGCGTACCGGTCGTGTACGCGTTCTTCGGGGTCAACATTGCTTGGCTCTATGTGCTTCTCGGCAGTGCGGGCTTGGAGCAGCTTATCCGGAGCGTCTACGGCTCGTTGGCCCTCTTTGTGCTCTTGCCCATCACTTTGTTCATCTTCATGGGCGAGTTGATGTTTAGATCAGACGTTGCCCAACGAGTCCTGGACGCATTGGACGCTTGGCTGGGCAAACTGCCCGGCCGGCTGTCGATTCTTGCGGTCGTGGCAGGGGCCCTCATGTCGGCTTTGAGCGGGGCGAGCATCGGGAGCACTGCAATGCTTGGGGGCACGCTCGTGCCGGAGATGCGTCGGCGCGGCTACAGCAAGGCCATGAGCCTAGGGCCGGTGCTCGGCAGTGGCGGCATCTCGATCATGATTCCACCGAGCGGGCTCGCAGTTATCCTCGCCGTGATAGCTGGCATCTCCGTGGGCGCGACTCTGATCGCCATCATTATTCCCGGGGTCATACTGGGTCTTGCCTACGCTAGCTACATAATCGCGCGCGCTGTGATGCGCCCTGAGGAAGCGCCCCGCTACGACGTGAAGCGCATCCCGATGTCCGCGCGCTTGTGGATGGGTTTGAAGTACATAGCCCCTTTGGCGCTGATACTTTTTCTTGTGGTTGGTACGATCTTCCTGGGGATTGCCACACCGACGGAAGCAGCGGCGCTCGGTGTGGTGGGGGCCTTCGTTCTAGCGCTCGTCTATGGGGGTTTCTCATGGGCGGGCTCGCGGCGGGCTGTCATGACGACCGCGCGGACGTCTGTGATGGTGCTCGTTCTGCTAGCTGGCGCGGAGGCATTCTCCCAAGTGCTGGCGCTGACTGGAGCGCACCGCGGACTCGCGGACTGGACAGTCAACCTGCCGCTCCCACCGATCCTTATCATCGCTATGATGCTGGTCATGACGCTTATTCTTGGTATGTTTATTGGCGGCGTCCCGCTAATGCTTATCACCCTGCCGATATTCATCCCTGTGGTCGAGACACTGGGATTCAGCCCCCTGTGGTACGGGGTGCTCACGCTACTCGCCGTGGAGATGGCACAGACGACGCCCCCCTACGGAATCCTACTATTCGTAATGAAGGGTGTGGCTCCGGCGGATATTACTATCGCAGATGTAACCCGAGCCGCGCTACCCTATATTGGTATTGACGCTGTCGTGATGGTTATACTTATCGTCGCGCCCGCGCTGGTACTGTGGTTGCCCGGCATGATGGGCTAACAGGGATAAGCCCCAGCAATGCACCTGAATCCGAAAATGGAGCCCCCGAGACTTCCCAAGTAGTGGGAAATCGATTGCGCGGAGGTGGATGATGGATGAGAGTATTTCTCAAGTCGAGCTTGGACGAGGGAGCATCCGTAGCATCGTTGACCTTACACAACCGCTCTCGGAGCATACACCCGTTATCCCGATACCGCGGCCATACGAGGGCTCTCCACGGTTCGAGATGCACGAAATCAGTCGGTACGACGAGCGCGGTCCGGTCGCGTACTGGAATTGGTTCGTTGGCGGAGAGCATGTGGGAACCCATTTCGATGCGCCTGTCCACTGGGTGTCGGGGCAAGGGGGTGAAACGGTCGACCAGGTTGAGCCCCGCTGGCTCATCGGGCCGGCGGTCGTTCTGGACCGTGTCGCGCAATGCGAAAAGGACCCCGACTATTTGCTCGACATTCCCGATGTGGAGGAGTTCGAGGGGCAGCATGGACCGCTGCCCGACGGTGGGTGGTTGCTATACCGGTCGGGATGGGGGCGGTACGCCCACGAGGAGAATCGTTTCCTCAACGCGGACGAAAGGGGCTGTCACACGCCCGGGGTGACCGCACGCTGTGCGCGATGGCTGAGCGAGGAGCGCCCGATTTGCGGTTTCGGGGTCGAGACAGTGGGAACGGATTCCGGGCTCGCGTGGGAACAGGATCCGCCGTTCCCGATCCATCACTATCTGCACGGAGCCGGCAAGTACGGCCTCACGCAACTTGCGAACCTGGAGCAACTGCCTGAGACGGGGGTCACACTCGTCGTGGCTCCGCTGCGGATCGTCGGGGGGTCGGGCAGCCCCGCTCGCGTCTTCGCGTTGGTTTGAAAGCTCGGGGCTAGCTGCGCATCCCGAGGGCTCTTGTTGCCTGCAAGGAAGCCACACGATGGCACGTGGGCACCACCGGGGTCAGCAGCGAGCGAGCAGGACGTCGTTCGCGTCGGGCCCGGAGAGCGTGAAGGCCTCGTCGAAGCCGGCTCGCCGCAGCGCCGCGAACCAGTCGTCGCGGGGAAACGCCGCGCAGACGTGCCGGTCGTGCACGGCGCGCACCGTGGCGCCCTCTCGCAGCAGGTACGCGAAGTCGACGATGTAGGTGGGGTCGTCCGGGTCGGCCTCCCAGGTCCACTCGAGATAACGCAGGTCGCGCTCGCCCCGGTCGCGGCCACCGTGGTGGGTGCCGGTGGTGAACGTTTCCCTGACGAAGTCGGGGGCGAACAGCGCGAGACCGCCGGGGAGCACGTGGTCGTAGGCAGTGCGCGCCGCGTGGAGGTCGTCCAGGGTCGTGAGGTAGCTCGCCGCGTCGTGGACGAACACCGCGTCGAAGCGGCGGCCGAGGCGGACGGTGCGCATGTCCCCGGCCAGGTGGGTGCATTCCGGGTTGATCCGCCGGCTGGTCTCGAGCATCGCCTCGGAGGCGTCGACGAGGACGAGGTCGAAGTGGGCCTTCAGGTGGTTCGCGTTGTTCCCGCCGCCGCTGCCGAGTTCGAGGACGGTGGTGACCGTCCGGGTGGCGTGCCCGAGCAAGTGGCGGTACTGCTCGGCCTCGTCCGCGTACTCCTCGGGCGGCGGTGAGAAGATGGAACCACTCGGCGAGGTCGCCGTAGAGCTTCGGGGCGTGTGGGGCGGGTTCGTCCACGACCGGGAGTCTACGAGCGGCCATGAGGCCTGGATGCAGTGGGCCCGGGCCGCGTGGTGCGGCCGGGTTCGCGTGGTGCGGCCGCGTTCGCGGGTGGCGCCGCGTTCGTGAGGTCGGGCGCCCGGGTTCACGGGTGGCGCCGGACCTGCGCTCGACCGTCGGCAACGCTTGAGCGCGACATCTTGCGTCCGAGCGTCATGGTCAATCTGGTGCAACCTTCGTTGGGATCTCGAACGCACCTCCGTGCAAGATCTCGCGCTGGATCGACGAGGACACTTCGGCGCAGCGCGGAACACGCACTCAGCGCACGGAGCCGGTGGTTCGGGTGTGCTCACCGCCGGCATCACACCCCCGACAGGGTCTGAGTCGGGTAACCCGTGGGTGGGGACCGCCCGTGCTCAGCCGATCCGTTGGCGGGGGCCGTGCTCAGCTAATCCGTGGGTGGGGACCGCCCGTGCTCAGCCGATCCGTTGGCGGGGGCCGCCCGAGGCTCAGCTAATCCCTTGGCGGGGACCGCCCGAGGTCAGCCGATCCGTTGGCGGGGGCCGCCCGAGGTCAGCTCCTGGGCGAGGCGCTGACCCCACTGGCGGGCGCGCTCCACCTCCCCCTCGCTGAGCGGACCGGTGGTATCGCCGACGTAGAAGCTGCGCGGCGCGATGCGCCGAAACCCGAGGGCGCGCAGGCGTCGATCGGCGCCGCGTGCTGCCGATCCGGGCACCCGCGGCTTCGCGATGCGCGTGTCGAAGGCGGTCGCGGCGACCTCCCTCGAGAGCTTCGGGAGTGCGTCGAGCCACTCGCGCACGCCGATGCCGGGCGACACGAGCGCCTCGGAAGTCCGCTGCGCAGCGTCCCGCCGGGTGGATTCCCGACTCATCCCGAACGCGTGGGTCGGTCCACCGACGACGAGCAGTTCGACGTCGTCGGGGATCGCGGCGGGGGCGGCCCCGACCTCCTGGATCCGGACCGCCGCACGGTCGGCGAGCCCGGCGGCGATGCCGCGAGCGATCGCCTCGGTGTTGCCGTACATGGACTCGAAGACGACCAGCACGCTCATCCGGCGACCCTTCTCGTCTCGTTACGCAGCCAGTTCCCTCAGGCGGCTTGCGAGGTCCCCCAGGCGGCCACCTTCGGGTGGTCGACGGCCTGGGTCCGACGAGGGTTCCGCCCTCCGGGGCTGCCGAGCCCGGTCACCGCGTCAGCCAAGAACTCGTCGTTGATCGCGATGAACGCGACCCACTCAGCGGGGACGTCGTCCTCGTAGTAGATCGCGTCGACGGGGCAGACGTCGGTGCACGCCTCACAGTCGGTGCACTCGTCGGGGTGGATGTAGAACATCCGCGGACCCTCGTAGATGGCGTGGGCAGGGCATTCGTCGACGCAGGCCGCGTCCTTCACGTCGATGCACGGTGCGGTGATGACGTGGGCCATGGCCGTTCCTCCGGTCGGCGCCGGTGGGTTCGCTGAGAAGCGCCCCACACCGTGCGCGCTGGTCGCCTCGACCCGATGCTTTCCGCCTCCTCCCCCGCGGATACGGCCGGTCGGCCCTGCCGAGCGCGCCATCCGTCCCTGTGGAAGGCTCCAGACGCGCGATCACCGGCATGCGGTGCAGCATGGGCGGCATCCGAGGCCGGTGTCCGGGATGAGCAGCCCCGGGACCAGCCGCCCCGGGACCAGCCGGCCCGGGACGAGCCGCCCCGGGATGCGCTGGCCCCTGGTAGCTCAGAGAACGTCGCAGTCCTCGGCCACGGTGATCCGACGGACGCCCGCCGAACCGCCGCCACGAGTCTCCAGGACCTCCACGGGCACGCGCTGATCAAGGGCCTGCACCCGCCGAAGCCGTGCGCGCAGCTGCTCGGGCGAGGCATCGACGAGGTCGTCGGCAGTCAACACGACGAGCTCGTTGTGTACGCGCACGCGGCTGGCGCCGTCGGTGGTGAGCTCGACCCCGTGTCCGTCGCCGACGAGTCGGACGCGCTCGTCGCACGACACGACGCGCATGATCAAGCGAAGCTGCACCAGCCTCGCGTCGGTGGCGACGCCGGCCTCATGGGCTCGCTGGCCGAGCGTCGGCTCGGGTGGTGTGCTCACGACGGTCCCTTCGCCTGGACGCGCCCGTGCGCGGATCCTTGACGGTACCCAGGGTGCCGCCTCGGTCCACCTCCCCACATGAGGCGGTGGTCCCTGCTTCTACGGGCCGATGGCCCGGATCGTCGTTCGAGTCCGCCACCTGCCGCTGCGGCGTTCACGGTGGCGTGGGGGCCGGAGGTGCCGGGCGGCGGAGGGCCAGTACGGCGTAGGCGCCCATCGCGATGAGGAGCGGGAGCGCGTAGACGAGGTTGAACCAGGCGAGCCAGACGACCTGCTCGCCCATCGTCGGCACACTCGCGGCGATGCGCGCGGCCGCCAGGTGGTATGGCAGGTCGAAGGCGAGGTCGGCCAGCGAGACCACGACCCCGAGCCCGAAGGTCGTCGGCAGCGTGAGCGACGCCGGGGGGCGGAAGCGGGCACCGCCGCGGCGCCACCGCACGATCGCGAGCACGAGGATCGCCGCGATCACGCCCCACTCGATGACGGACCACCATCGCGGCGGGGTGATCGGCACGAAACCCCATCCGACGACGAGGAGCACCCCACCCGCGAAGTGGGTGCCGATCAACCCGGCGACGAACGTCGCCGTGCGCCGGAACGGTTGCTCGGTGCCGAGCAGGTAGACGGCCGCGGCGATGGCCAGCAAGTGCAGGCTGTCCGCGAGGGCGAGGGCGGTCAGGGTGCTGAACAACGGGGCTCCCGTCACGTCGCACGGTCAGCGCAGTGTCGCCCGGGCGCACCCGCTGGCCAAGGGCGTGACCGCTTGGGACGGAGGGTGCTCATGGGCGAGCCCGCGCAGGCCGAGGCCGCCCCCCGGCACGAGACCGCTGTCGACGGGACCGCCGCTGATGCCGCGCTCACACCGAGACATTCCTCGGCGCGTGGTGTCGAATCCGCCGGGAGGTGTTCGACGCACCGGGTGTACGTCGCACACGACCAGAAAGGAAGGCGACGAGATGCGCTTCATGATCATTCGCAAGGCGGATGCCGCCACCGAGGCCGGTGAGCTGCCGACCGAGGACCAGATGGAGGCGATGACCGCGTACAACGAGGAGCTCCTCAAGGCCGGGGTGCTCGCCGGCGGCGAGGGGTTGCAGCCCTCCTCCAAGGGCGCGCGCGTGACGTTCTCCGGAGGGACGCCGTCCGTGGTCGACGGGCCGTTCACGGAGACCAAGGAGCTGATCGCCGGGTTCACGCTGATCGAGGTGCGCTCCCGCGAGGAGGCGATCGAGTGGGTCAAGCGCTGGCCCGAATCCGATGTCGAGCTCGAGCTGCGGCAGGTGTTCGCACCCGAGGACTTCGGCGACGCGTACACGCCCGAGCTCGAGGAGCGAGAGACGCGGATGGCCGAGCAGCTCGATGAACGCTCGGCGGACGAGACGTCGTAGGGGCCCGCCGAATGGCAGGCGGCGACCAGCAGGCGACGCGCGAGACGATCGAGGCCGTCTGGCGCATCGAGTCGGCGAAGTTGGTCGCCGCCTGCGCCCGGATCGTTCGCGACCTGGGCGTTGCCGAGGAGCTGGCGCAGGACGCCCTCGTCGCGGCACTCGAGCAGTGGCCCGACGAGGGGATTCCCTGCAACCCGGCTGCCTGGCTCATGGCGATCGGCCGGCGGCGGGCGATCGATCACGTCCGCCGCAACGACCGGCACGCCCACAAGCTGGCCGAGCTCGGCGCGCAGGCCGCGGTCGCGCCCGACGACGATCCCGAAGCCGACGTCGACGCGCGGCTCGATGGCAGGGTGGACGACGACCTCCTGCGGGTGGTGTTCACCGCCTGCCACCCCGTGCTGCCCACGACGGGGCGGGTCGCGCTGACGCTGCGCCTGGTCGGGGGCCTGACCACCGACGAGATCGCCCGCGCGTACCTCCTCCCGCGGGCGACCGCCGCGCAGCGCATCGTGCGGGCCAAGCGCACGCTCGCCGAGGCACGGGTGCCCTTCGAGCAGCCCTCGCCGTCCGAGCTGCCGGAGCGGCTCGCCTCGGTCCTCGAGGTCGTCTACCTGGTCTTCAACGAGGGGTACGCGGCGACCTCCGGCGACGCCGTCATCCGCGGCGACCTGTGCCACGAGGCACTGCGCCTCGGTCGCATCCTCGGCGAGCTGCTCTCCGAGGAGCCCGAGGTGCACGGCCTGGTCGCGCTGATGGAGTTGCAGGCCTCGCGGCTGCGCGCCCGCGTCGACGGCGCGGGCCGGCCCGTGCTGCTCCACGACCAGAACCGGGCCCACTGGGACCAGCTGCTCATCCGACGCGGACTCGCGGCTCTCGCGCGGGCGGAGGCCCTCGGGGGTGCGCTGGGCCCCTACGGGTTGCAGGCGGCGATCGCGGCCTGCCACGCCACGGCGCGCACGCACGAGGAGACGCCGTGGGAGCGCATCGCCGCGCTCTACGACGCGCTGGCCCAGGTCGCGCCCTCCCCGGTGGTGGAACTGAACCGTGCCGTCGCGCTCGGCCGGGCCTTCGGTCCGGAGGCGGGCCTCGAGATCGTCGATGCGCTCGCCGACGAGCCAGCACTGGCGCGCTACCACCTGCTGCCCAGCGTGCGCGGCGACCTCCTCGAACGTCTCGGTCGTGCCGCGGACGCGCGCGCCGAGTTCGAGCGGGCCGCTGAGCTCACACAGAACGCCCGGGAGCGTGAGCTCTTGCTCGAGCGGGCGGCGAACTGCGTGCGCTGACTCGGAGCGCCTCCGCTGGGTGGTGTCACGGAGACCGCGTCGGCGTCCGTGCCTTCGTGTGCCGTCGTGGTGGCCCGTCGGGCGCCGCCTCCCCCCACGAAAGTCGGCGCCCGACGGCCACCGCGGCCGCGGAAACGGGCCGCTCGGGAGCGAGGACGTGAAGCGTCGGTGCTCCCGGAAGTGTGACGCGTTCGCGGCGCAGAACTCATCGGTGCAATCCCTGAGCGGCATGGGTGATCGTCCCGGCGCGCGGTGGGGACCCGCCCGGCTCACCCGGTGAACCGGAGGTTGCATATCGTTTATCGATACCTTATCGTTATTCGATAAGGCGTCGGGTGGAAGGGGCTGGAGATGTCGGATGAGCAGGTGGGAGGCCGGGACGGGGAAGCGACCGAGCCGGAGGAGCCGACCGAACCGGATGAACCCGTCGAGCCGGTCGGCGGCGGGCGGCTCTTGGCGGGGTTCGTGATGTTCGTGGCCGTCGTGGTGCTCGTCGCCGTGGGAGTCGAGGCCGTGGTGGCGGTCGGGAGCTCGGGCGCCGACGTGGCGGTGGGGGTCGAGGATGTGCTGCTCGACGAGGCCGCCGTCGAGGATGGACTGCCTGACGGAACCCACCTGGAGGCCGATGAGGCGCGCTACCGGCTGGTCGCCGACACGCTCCCCCTCGCACTTCGGCTCCTCACCGTCGCGGGCACCCTCGTCGGCGGCCTGCTGGGCGTGACGGGCGCGTGGCTACTGGCTCAGGTCCTCCGGGACATCGGCTCCGGGCGGCCCTTCACGGGCGCCGCACCGGGTCGCTTGCGCTGGCTGGCCGTGGTCGTGCTCGCGAGCGCGCTCTTCCCCAGGATGCTGGACGGGGCTGCCGCCGCCGCGGTGTTCGACCACCTGGGCATCGCGGAATCGCCGGCGTCGCTGAGCTACACGATCCTGCAGCTGGACGCGGGGTGGCTCCTGCTCGCGGCTGTCCTCATGGTGCTGGCACAAGCGTTCGCGCACGGCCAGCGTCTCGCGCAGGACGTCGAAGGGCTGGTCTGATGCCGCCGGACCACGGCACCGGTGAGCACCGGGTGCGCTGCCACCTCGACGAGCTGCTGGCCGCTCGCGGCATGACCCTCACCGAGCTCGCCGAGCGGGTCGGGGTCACCGTGGTCAACCTGTCGGTGTTGAAGAACAACCGGGCCAAAGCCGTGCGCTTCACGACCCTGACCGCCCTGTGCGAGGCGCTCGCGTGCCAGCCGGGCGACCTCTTCAGCGTCGACCAGCCAGCGACGGACGAGGCGGGGGGTTCGTAGCTCGCTCATGCGCGATCCTGGCACTGAGAGAGCTTCGACGCGAAGGAGCGCCCGTCGTGGACGCCGTCTGGGTGCAGGTGCTGATCGTGGCCGTCCTGGTGCTGATCAACGCGCTGCTGTCGGGCAGCGAGATCGCGCTCATCAGCCTCCGGGAGGGTCAACTGGCCCGTCTCGGTGAGCGCGGTCGGGCCGGCAGTGCGCTCGCGCGGCTGGCCCCCGATCCCAACCGGTTCATGTCCACGGTGCAGATCGGGATCACGCTGACCGGCTTCCTCGCCTCGGCCACCGCGGCCGTGACGCTCGCGGAGCCGCTCGTCGGGCCGCTCGCGCCGCTGGGAGCCGCGGCGCGTCCCACCGCGGTCGTGCTCGTGGTGCTCGCGTTGACGTTCGTCGCCCTCGTCGCCGGCGAGCTGGTCCCCAAACGCTTGGCGATGCAGCGCGCCGAGGCCTGGGGCCTGCTGGCGGCGTGTCCCCTGGCCGTGCTCGCTGCGGTGGCCCGCCCGGTCATCTGGGTGCTCGGCCGCATCACCGACGCGGTCGTGCGGGCGCTCGGTGGTGACCCCACGCTCGATCGGCAGGCCGTGACCGAACAGGAGCTGCGGGACATGGTGGCGGCCCAACCGGACCTGGACGCGCATCGACGGGCCGTCATCGAGGGCGCCTTCGCGGTTGCCGACCGCACGTTGCGGCAGATCCTCGTCGCGCGCCCGGACATCACTGCCCTGCCCGACGACGCGGACGTCAGCGTTGCAGCGCGTCGACTCGTGGAGACCCGCCACTCGCGCGCTCCGGTCTATGCCGGCGACCTCGACCACGTCGTCGGGATCGCGCACCTGCGGGACCTGTACGACGCGACCGGACAGGTCGGCGACGTTGCGCGGCCCCCCGTCGTGCTCCCCGAGACCCTCGGAGCGCTCGGCCGTCGGCGAGGGCCTCGCGCTCGGTGGATGACGCCTCGAGGTGGCGCAAGCGAGTGCCCGCCGCATCCACCGCGTCCACCTGGTCCCGTCGCATCCTCCGGACCCACCGCCGGGCTCCTCCGAGCCCTGACCGCTTGTCCACGCACGCTCAGCTCTCGTCCGGCGACGCCCGCGCGGCCTCCCCGAGCAGGTCGATCAGCGTCTCGGCGTTGCGCGGCGCGTGGCCCTGGTGGTCGTTGTTGAAGAACGCCCACGCCGGTGTGCCCTGATCGGCGACGTCGCGCAACCGTTCGGCCCACGGTTCCAGCTCCTCGCGCGAGTAGTCGTAGCGGTACGGCTCCTCGGGGTCGAGGCCGTGGAAGCGGACATAGACGTGGTCGCCGGTGGCGACGAGCTCGTGTGAGCCGGTGAGGCTCGACGACAGCCACACGTTCGCCACGCCGTGCCGATCGAGCACCTCGTAGGTCTCCTCGTGGAACCAATCGTCGTCGCGGAACTCGACCGCGTAGCGGTGCCCCGTCGGCAGGGCCGTCAGGAACTGGTCCAGACGCTCTGCGTTGCGCCGCCACCTGCCCGGCAGCTGCCACAGGATCGCCGCGGTGCGGTCGAGTACCGGGCCGAGCGGCTCGAAGAACCGCTCGAGGGCCTCGGTCGGCTCGTTGAGCTTCTTCTGGTGGGTGATGAACCGGCTGCCCTTGAGGACGAACTCGAACTCATTCGGTGCGGCGTCCCGCCATTCGGCCACGGTCGACTCGCGTGCGAGGCGGTAGAACGTCGAGTTGACCTCGACGGTGGGGAACCGCGCGGCGTAGTGCGCGAGCCAGCGCCGTTTCGGCACGTCGTCGGGGTAGACGACGCCGCGCCAGTCGTCGTACTGCCAGCCGCTCGTGCCGACCCGGATCTCTCCCGACACGTTCACGCTCCTCGCGATCCTCGCCGGGGCACGGTACCCGGCTTGCCCGCTTCCTCCACCGGTGCCGCGTCGACCGCGGGAGGTCGAGCGGGCGCGTCGGCCAGGGGATCGACGGCACCGGGCCGGTGCGCACACACTGCCGTCAGGGTGGGACAGCCCACCCCCGACGGGAGGGGCCAGCGCGGATGGCCGAGCAGGCCACGGCAGCGGGCGACGAACTGGCGGCCGGGCGCGACGCCTTGGCTCGGGGCGCGTGGGAGCACGCGCGGACATCGTTCGAGTCGGTCCTCGAGCAGGGAGAGAACCCTGCCGCCCTCGAGGGGCTCAGCTGGGTGCATTGGTGGCAGGAGGACCTCGACGCCTGCCTCGCTGCGCGCGATCGCGCGTTCCGGGCGTACCGGGTGACGGGCGACCGGCGAGGCGCTGCGCGCATGGCCCTGTGGGCCGGCGACGATCACCTGTTCTTCCGGGGGGCGGGGGCCGTTGCCGACGGCTGGTTCGCTCGCGCCCGGAAGCTCCTCGACGACCTCCCCGAGTGCCCGGAACACGGGTGGCTGGCGGTGTTCGAGGCGCACGTCCGGCTTCGCGCGGCTGACCTCGAGGCGGCGCGGGGACTCGCCCGCGAGGCGCAGCGGATCGGTCGGGCGCAGGAGGCGGTCGACCTCGAGATGTTCGGCCTCGCCACCGAGGGCACGGTCCGCCTCGAGCAGGGAGCCGTGGATGACGGGCTCCGATGCCTCGACGAGGCGGCTGCCGCCGCGCTCGCCGGCGAGTACGAGCAGCTCGCTCCGGCGGCGTGGGCGTGCTGCCTGCTGCTGTCGGCGTGCGAGGAACTGCGCGACGTCGATCGCGGTGCGCAGTGGTCCCACGAGGTCATCGCACTCGGCCACCGCCTCGGCGGCGGCTTCGTGCTCGGCAACTGCCGTGCGCACCACGGCAGCATCCTCACTCGCTGCGGCCGGTGGGACGAGGCCGAGCGCGAGCTGACGGCCGCGCTGCGCAGCCTCCCCCGTGGCCCGGTGTCGTGGCAGCGCGACGCGGCGGCCCGGCTCGGCGAGCTGCGGCGCCGGCAGGGACGGTACGACGACGCGGCGCGCGCGTTCGAGCAGGCCGGTGAGCACCCGTTGGCACTGGTGGGGCTGGCCGAACTGCGCCTCGGGGACGGCGATGCCGCCGGCGCGGCCGGCCTCGCCGAGCGCGGGCTGCGCCAGACCCCGGCGCACAGTCCCCGCCGCGCGGACGCGCTGGAGGTCGCGATGCGCTGCCGTATTGCGCTGGGCGAGCTCGACACCGCCGCCGGCTACACCGAGCAGTTGCGTGCCATCGCCGAGGTCGTCGCGACCGGTCCCGTGCGAGCGAGCGCCCGCCTCGCCGAGGCGAGGTTGTTCGCTGCACGCGGGGAGTTCGCGGAGGCTGGCGAGCGGTACGCCGACGCCGTGGCGGCGTACGAGGGGGCCAGTGCACCCCTGGAGGCGGCACAGGCGAGGCTCGAGCTCGCGCGAGCGTTCTCGGCGGACTCGCAGGCAGGGCTCGCCGAGGTGGAGGCCCGCCGCGCCCACGCCGAGCTGTCCGGACTGGGCGCCCAGGCGGAGGCCGCTCGGGCCGCGGCGCTCGTCGAGGAGCTTGGCAGTGGTCCGGCGGGCGGCCGACCGGCGCCGCTCACGGCGCGGCAGGTCGAGGTCCTGCGGCTCGCGGCCGAGGGACTCACCGAGCAGGAGATCGCGGCACGGCTCGTCCTGAGCGAGCACACCGTCCACCGCCACCTCGCGAACATCTACACGCGGCTCGGCTGCTCGTCGCGGGCGGCCGCGGTCGCCCGGGCCGGTCGCCTCGGCGTGCTCTGACTCGACAGATGGCCCGATCGGGCCACACACCGTCGCGCCGAGGTTGGCCCGCGCAGGCGAAGCCTTCGGGCGGTGCCTCGCTGACACTCCCGCTCCGTCATCCACGAGCGAGGAGGGTCAGCGTGCAGGAAGTTGCGGACGTCAAGGACGCCGCGCGCTCGGTGTGGGCGCTCGGCGACTACGACGCGATGATGCGCGCCGAGGGGCTCTACGAGGTGGGTGCACGCTTGGTGCGCCGGCTCGGCGTCGCCGCCGGTGAACGGGTCGTCGACGTCGCCTGCGGTACCGGGAACGCCACCCTCCCTGCCGCCCAGGCGGGTGCGCGGGTGACCGGGGTGGACCTCTCACCGGCGATGCTCGAGGGCGCGCGCACCCGCGCCGAGCGCGCCGGGGTGGCCGTCGAGTGGGTCGAGGGCGACGCCGAGGATCTGCCGCTGCCCGACGGGCACGCAGACGTCGTGCTGTCGACGTTCGGCTGCATGTTCGCTCCCCGCCACGAGGTCGTCGCCGACGAGCTCGCGCGGGTGCTCGCCCCCGGCGGGCGGATCGGGCTGTGTGCCTGGACCCCCGACGGGGTGTTCGGCGACTTCTTCCGCACCGTGGCCGGATACCTGCCGCCCGATCCCGAGTTCGTCGACCCGCCGCTCGGATGGGGCGACGAGGGCCGTGTCGCCGAGTTGTTCGAGGGCACCGACGTCACGCTCGGCTTCGCGCGGGAGACGTGGGAGATCGCCCATCCCTCGGTCGAGGCCGCGGTCGCCTGCTACGTCGACAATCTGGGGCCGGTCGTGCAGGCCCGCACGCTCGCCGAGGCCGACGGCCGCTGGCCGGCCCTGCAGGCCGAGCTCAGCGAGTTGTTCGCCGCGCAGACCGCCGACGACGGCCGCGTCGTGTTCCCCGCCGAGTACGTGGTCATCACCGGACAGCGCCGGTGAGCCGCGGCCGCGTGGCGACCGGTACGCATGGTCACCACGCCCTGCACCGGTCACGACCGGTGCAGGGGGTCAAGTGGTCGTGGCGAGATCGAACCGGTCTGCTCCGTAGGGCTCGGCGGTTCCGAACGCGAACACCGTCGTCAGCATCATCCGGTAGGCGTGCCACGGCGGCGGACCCGCTGACGGGCCTTGCCGAGTTGCAGCCTTACATCTATCATCGCCGATTATAGATGTAAGGCAGGCGACCCGAGGAGGGCTCGCGGGTGGAGCGGTCCGAGGCGGAGGAGTACGCGCGCTGGTTCCGTTGCTTGGCGGACGCGACGCGATTGCAGCTGCTGCGTGTCCTTGCCGAGGGCGGGGAGCCGATGACCGTCGGGGAGCTCGTCGAGGCCGTGGGCGTGGGACAGTCTTCGGTCTCCGGTCACGTGCGGCGACTCGCGGCGGACGGGTTCGTGTGGGTGGAGCGTGTCGGCACGGCGACGTACGTGCGGATCAACGAGGACTGCCTGATCGCGCTGCCGGCCGCGGCCGCGGCGATCATGGGCGGTGACCGCGAGAACGACGCACGCGCCGCTGTCGAAGGGGCGGGCCCCGAGGCGGCCTCGTGACTCTGAACATGCGCGGTCTCGCGGCCGAGTTCGGGCTCCTGTTCGTCGAGCTCTTGGTGATGCTCGCGGTGGTCTCGACCGTGCTCGCGTTGGCCGTGCGTTGCACGGGCCTGGGGCGCCTGCAGCGGTGGCTCGGCGGCAGCGCTCGCTCCGCGGCGCTCAAGGGCCTGGGGCTCGGGTTCATCGTGCCGTTCTGCACCTACTCGGCGATCCCGATGCTCGTCGGGATGGTCGACGCCCGTGTGCGCACCGCCACATGGGGCGCCTTCCTGCTGGCTGCGCCGCTGCTCGACCCGATCGTCCTGGCCGTGCTCATCATCCTGTTCGGATGGCAGGCCACGGTCGGCTATACCGCCTTCATCGCCGCGGCCGTCGTCGTGCTCGCGCTCCTCGCCGATGCCGCGGGGGTGGAGCGCTGGCTCCGACCCGCGCCTCGCCGCGTGGGTGCCGGCACCGGGCGAGCGACCGGCGGGTCCGCCGCGGCGGCGTGTGTGGGGGACCCCTTCGTCGATGAACGCCCCTGGCGAGGCCTGCGCCGCGAGATGCCGCTGGCCGGGAAATACGCCTGGGAGCTGGTCCGCGCCTTGGCGGTCCCGATGGCGGTGGCCGTGGCGATCGCCGCGACCATCGTCGGCTTCGTCCCCGACCAGCTCGTCGCTCGACTGGCGGGACCGGACAACCCGCTGGCGGTCCCCGCGGCCGCCGTCCTGGGAGCCCCCTTCTACGTCTCCACCGAGGCGTTCCTGCCGATCGCGTCCGCGCTTCACACCAACGGGATGGGGCTGGGCGCTGCGTTCGCCCTGGTGATCTCCGCCGCTGGCATCAATCTTCCGGAGCTCGCGCTCCTCGCCAGGACCATGCGTCCCCGGCTCCTGTTCGCGTACGCCGCAGCTGTGGTCGGCGCGGCGATGTTCGCGGGCTATCTCGTCCCGCTCGTCGCTTGACTGCCAGCCCGCGGAGCCGATCCCGGCTGCTCGCCCCCACGGACTCTCCGCTCTCGTGTGTCCGGGGTCGGAGGTGAGTGCGCGGTGAAGACCCGCAACCGTTCCCGGGTGGCCGACGCCCACCGGTGGACCGCGAGGTGTGGACGAGTCGGCGCGTCCCACGTGCCGAACCGTCCACGCGCGACTCTGTGAGGGCCAGTCGTCCTCGGGGTGTGGACACGGCCGTCGGGAGGAACCGGTGGTTTGCTCCACACCTCGGTGGAGGCCGCGGCCGTCGGGGCCGGGTGTGGACCACACCGGTGGAAGAGGGGGGCCGTCGTGTCCACACCTGTCGGCTCAACGCGTGTCAGTCGAGCCGCATCGTGCGGTTGACGACGTCGTAGGCGACCTCGGCGAGGGACCGCTGCTGTTCGCCCGCGAAGGCGCGGAGTCGCCTGGCCGCTTCGGTGATAGACACGTCGAGTTGGGAGGAGACCATGCCGGTGGCCTGCTCGATCGCGGCGCGGTCACCGGAGAGATCAGCGATCTGGGCCGGCAGCGATCCCGGTTCGGCCTGCGCCTGCATGGCGAGGACTTGGCGGGCGATCATCGCGGCGAGCAGGCGGGCGTCGTCGGCCTGGTCGTCGTCGAGCCCGCCGGGTGTGTCGCGGTACAGGTTCAGCGCACCGAGCGCAGTGTCGTCGAGTTGCAGGGGGAAGCTGAACAGCGCCTGCATGCCCGCGTCCAGTGCCGCGCGGGCGAGCACCGGCCATACCCGCGCGCCTCGGCCGGCGAGGTCGGGCTCGAGCACGGGCCGGCCGAGGGTGTAGGCGTCGATGCACGGTCCCTCCGCGGCGGCGTTCTGCAACTCCTCGAGTGAGGAGATGCGCTCGTCGGTCGCGTGGATGGTGCCCTGGTGGACGCGATCGGACATCAACATGACGCCGGCACCGGTCACGGGCAACAGGTCCACGGCCGCCCGGCACGCGGCTTGCAGGCGGCCGAACGGACGCGCGTCGCCGTCATGGCTGGCCACCAGGGCGTAGATGCGATCGAGGCGGTCAGGCTCGTCGGGGACACCGGAGCCGTCCAAGTGCCGGTCGGGTCCACGGCCAGCGCCGTCACTCACGTGCGGGTTCCAGTTCCTCGACCTGTACTCCGCCCTGGAAACACTCGACGCTCGGCCCCTGTTGGCGGGCCAACTCGTGCAGCTCCATCAGCCGCGCAGGCTCGTCCGTGGAGGCCAGGAGCTGCAGCTCGCCTCGACGGTTGGACAGCATCACGCCGCCGGCTTCGGCTTCCAGCACGTTGGCGGATCGATGGAGCAGTAGGTCGAGGTGCTCCAGCAGGTCGTATTCCGAGACCAGCGTATCCGCCAGTTGGATGAGCGTGGCCGACACCGCGGCCTGTCGGTCCGTTGCCGTCATCCGACCTGCTCCGGGACGGAGGACTGCCGGCCTGGTCCCGCCAACGCTCGGCGTGCTCGCGACCCGACCACACCTTCGAATGTCTGTAGTGCAACACATCGCCCCTGGGAGGGAGTCGGGGAGCTTCCGGCTGGGTGTCGATCCCGGGCCGGTGGCCCAACGAACGAGGAGCGCAATCCGAGAGGGGAGCCTCTCCAGGTACTCGGTGCACCGGGTATCCGGGCAACGCACCGTCCGCAATGTCTGGAGACGGACTCGACGGGTCCGACCGTAGCCGAGACGTGACTACGGGACCTATTACGTACAATCAACAAGCTAGCCGTCAGACAGTGACCTATCAACTCGCCGCGAATACCGCATCGAGGAGCACGTTCGCGACGAACACTCGACGTGCCTTGGCTCCTGGAGCCGATGATCGAACGCTGCGGCTTCGGATCGAGCGCGTCGAGTGCTCGCCCGACAGCTTCTGCGGCAAGTATCTCGCACGTGCCCGTGACCCTGGGCGCGATCAGGCCAGGATGGAGCTGTGGAACTCGGAACCGTGCGGCTGGCGGACCTGGTGGCCGGGTTGTCCCGCCTGGCCGATCTCGGCTTCGGTCTGCAGGCGGGCGAATCGTTGCGCGCGTCCGCACTCGCCGCCGCGCTCGCCCGCTCGCTCGACCTGCGGGCAGACGACGTGCGGGCCGCGCTCTACACCGCGTTGCTATTCCACATCGGCTGCGTCGGCTACGCGCACGAGACCGCGCGGCGGTTCGGTGATGAGCACGTCGTGCACCTCGCCGGGGAGCGCACGAACGTCGCCTCCCCACGTGACGTCGCCACCACCCTCGTACCGGCGCTGACACGCAACCGCTCCGCGCGTGAGCAACTCCGGATCGCAGCGTTCCTGCTCGCCCGCGGGCCGCGCTTCGGCCGCGCGTTCGACACCGCCTCCTGCGAGGTCGGACGAGAGGCCGCACGCCGCCTACGGCTGCCGACGGAGGTGCAACGAGGCGTCTACCATTCCTCCGAGTGGTGGAACGGCAGGGGCGCCCCGGAAGGACTCGCGGGCGAGGACATCCCGGTGGGTGCCCGGGTAGCGCAGCTCAGCCACACCGCGGTGCTGTTCGATACCCTCGGGGGGCCCGATCTCGTGGTCGAGGCGGTCCGCGAACGCGCTGGCGGCATCCTCGACCCCACCATGGTCGAGCATCTCGCGCGTCGTGCCGCACCGATGCTCGGCGAGCTCGATGCCGTCGACCCCCTGCAACTGGTGCGGGAGGCCGAACCGCGGCCGACGGCGACGCGGTCGAGTGCGGAGCTCATCGAAGTCGCGGCGGTGTTCGGCGATCTCGCCGACCTGAAGACGCCCTTCACACATGGCCACGCCAGCGGGGTCGCGGCGCTGGCGCGCACCGCGGGCGAGCGGCTGCGGCTCGGATCCTCCGAGGCCGCCGACCTCGAGGCGGCCGCCCACCTGCACGACGTCGGGCGCGTGGCGATCTCGAACAACCTCTGGGAGAAGCCCGGGCCGCTGACCGCGCACGAGTGGGAGCAGGTCCGCCTGCACGCGTACCACTCGGAGCGCATCGTCACGGCCTCCCAGCCGCTCGCCGCCCTCGCCCCGATCGTCGGCATGCACCACGAGCGCTGTGACGCTAGCGGGTATCACCGCGCCTGCGGGCCCGCGGCGCAGCCACTGGCCGCCCGTGTGCTCGCCGCCGCGGACGTGTACCAGGCGATGACCCAGTCGCGACCACACCGCTCGGCGTGGGCTCCCGAGCAGGCAGAGCAGCGATTGCGTGTCGAGGCCCGCGCCGGCCGGCTCGACGCGGACGCGGTCGCGGCCGTGCTGTCGGCGGCCGGCCACGACGCGGTGGTCGGCGGGCGGCGACCGGGTGGCCTCACCGACCGGGAGGTCGAGGTGCTCGCGCTCGTCGCCGAGGGCTGCACGAATGCAGGGGTGGCCGAGCGCCTCGTGATCTCGCGCCGCACGGCCGAGCAGCACCTGCAGCACGTCTACCGCAAGCTCGGCGTCTCGAGTCGGGCCGCGGCGGCGCTGTTCGCGATGGAGCACCACCTTCTCCCCCGCCCCAAGGATCAGTAATTCTACGAATGTGCTCCGGGAAGCCGCCCCGCACGCTCCTCGTCGACGGTACCTCGCCCACCAAGGAGCACTCTGATGCCCGCCGACCGTGAACACCGCGCAGTGTCCCCCGACGGCACCGAGATCGCCGGCTCCGTCCATGGAGTCGGGCCACCGCTCGTCCTCGTGCACGGGGCGATGGCCGACGGCGAATGCGAGTGGGCAGCGGTCGTCCCGTTCCTGCGTGATCGCTTCACCTGTCACCTCGTGAGCACCCGCAACCGGGGAGCGAGTGGCCGGAGCCCCGACCTCGCCCCGCAGCGCCTCGCCGAGGACGTGACCGCCTACGTGGAGAGCATCGGCGAGCCGGTCCGCCTCGCAGGGGTCTCGGGAGGGGGCATGTGGGTCCTCGCGGCAGCGGCTCAGAGCGCGGCGGTGTCCGCGGTCGCGGCGCACGAGCCGGTGGTGTTCGAGGTGATCGACGGTGACACGCTGGCGGGATTCGAGGAGGCTCTCGAGGCGATGGTTGAGGCGGCTGCCGCTGGTGATCACGCCGAGGCCGCCCGGATCTTCCTCGAGGGGGTCACCAACGACGACGAACTCGCGGTGATTGCTGCCAAGCCGGGCTACCTGGACGCCGCTGGGCGGAACGTCCACGTTGATCTCGAGGAGATCCGCCAGACCGCCCGTTCCGAGGGCTTCAGCGCTACCGACCCATCACGGCTCGCACGCATCAGCGTGCCCGTGTTGCTCACGTACGGCGCGGCGACACCGATGCCCTGGTTCCGCGACGGCGTGCAGCACGTCGCCGCGCACGTCGCCGATCCGCGCCTCCGCGAACTGCCCGGCTGCGGTCACCTGGCGACCGCCGCTCATCCGGATCAGCTCGCGGGCGAGCTCGCCGCGTTCTTCGAGCGGGCGCCCGCCCGGGCCTGAGCGCCATTCAGCCGGGTTCGCGTGGTCGATGGCGGCGTTGAGCGGACCCTCGTTCAGGCGCCGAGCGCGATCCCGACCGCCCATGCGAGGTAGACGATGTGGATGAGCAGCCGGGCGACGACCCCGCTCGGCCGGTCGAGCCATCGCTCCTGCTGTTGGGAGGCACGCAGGGCCGCGTCGCCGTGCACGGCCACGGTGTAGACGGCGAACAGCGCTGCCGTCACCCAGGCGCCCGCGGCGCGTGTCGCAGGTACCAGGACGGCGATTCCGAGGGCGATCTCGAGCGCGCCCGTGGCGGCGACCGCTGCGGTCGGGGTCCGCATCCACGGAGGCACCAGCGAACGGAAGTAGCGCGGGAGAAGGAAGTGCGCGATCCCGACGAGGATCAGGAACGCGCCCAGCGCGATGGCGACGGCGTCCAGCGCGGTCACGATGTCCCCGTTCCTGCCTCGATGTCTCCGGCGAGGTAGTGCTGCACGGTGGGCGCGAGGCACTCATCGGCACACCACCGTGTCGAAAATGACCTCGTCCACTCTGGCCGCGACGGTGGGGACCCGTGCCGCCACCCCAGCGGCCGCGAGGCACCCCTCGATCTTGCGGGCTGACGCTTTCAGGCGGTGCATCAAACGAGGCCGGCGAGCTCGTCTCGTCCGCGGACACCGAGCTTGGCGTACACGCGGTGGAGGTGGTTGTCGACCGTGCGCACCGAGATCGTCAGGTGCTCGGCGATCTCGGGACTCGTGAGGTGCCGCACGGCGAGCCGTGCGATCTCGAGTTCCCGGTCGGTGAGCTCCGGCGGCGGTTCCTCGAGGACCAGCGTGAACACGTCGTCGCACGTGCGCGTGAGCTGGCGCATGCGCGCGGTGGCTCGGGCTGGCCCCTGCGACCCGGTGTGACGGTGCGATGCCGCTGCCTGGCCGGCCGCCTCGGCCGCGAGCAGGGACGATCCCGCCTCGTCGAACCGGTCGGCGACGGCCAGGAGCGCCTCGCCGTTCTCCTCCTCGAGCGCGGTCGCGTGCGCGGCGAGCGTGGCGACGTAGGGGGTGTCGATCCGCTCCACGGCGCGGCGCAGGGCGGCCCCGGCGGGGCCGGGAAGCCCCAGGCGGACGAGGTCGTGGTGCGACCACAGGGCCCACACGTGTTGCTGGTGCGCCTCGGCCCAGGCCGCGCCCTGCCGGGCGTGCTCGCCGGCGCTCTCGAGATCGCCCTCCGCGGCGGCGAGCCACGTGAGCCCTCGGTCGCGCCACGACATGAACCGGTGCTCGCCCGGCTCGTGAGCGTGGTCGAGCCGCCCGAGCGCTGCCCGGGCGTCGTCCACCGCGCCGAGTAGGGCCGCGGCCTGTGCCCGCAGGCCCAGACAAGCGGGCATGATGCCGAACCGGTCGTGCTGTTCGAGGGCGGGAGTGACCTCGGCGAGGCGGTGCGCGGCCTCGGCCACCCGGCCCCGCTCGACGAGCACCGCGGCCAGCCAGACCCCCCATCCGCCGATCAGGTCGACGGCGTCGGCGTCGATCGCTCGCTGGTAGCCGCCTCGGGCGATCCGCTCGGCCTCGTGCACACGTCCCAGGGTCCACAGCGCCCACATGCGGCTGATCCCGAGGAACGTCTCCGCCCAAGGGAGCTCCTCGCGAAGGCGGGGGACGAGCGCTTCGGACCGTTCGATGCTGCGCAGCGCCGCGCTCGGCTGGCCGAGCATGGCCTGTGACAGTGCGACGATCAGCCCCATCGACAGGCGAGCCCGGTCGCTGACGTCGTGTTGGAACAGCACCGGCTCCGCGATCCGCAGCACCGCGTCGAAGTCCCCTGCGAAGCTCACGAACATGGCTTCGGCGGACGCGAGCTCGGCACGCAGGCGGGGATCGGTGCATGTCGCGCGCGCCTCGTCCAGCATCGCCAGCGCTGTGTCGAGGCGGTGCTCGCCGTAGAGGAGGTGCTCGGCCTTCGAGATCACCGCCGCGATCTGCTCGCGCTCGCCGGCCGCGTGCGCCGCGGCGATCGAGAACGCCCGTTCCGCGGCGTCGCGCCTGCCGGCCCCCGCCAGTGCCTCCCCGAGGGCGATGCGAGCGATCGCGCCGCCGGTGTCCAGGGCGCCCTCCGCGAGCCGCACTGCCTGCTCGGGTGCGCCGGCAAGGAGCGCGCCCCGGGAGGCCTCGACCAGGACCCCCGGCTCGACCACCCCACCTGCCTCGAGTCTCCACTCCCCGAGCCGCAGGCGATCCTCGCGTCGGCGCATGCCCGTGAGCTCCAACCCAACGGCGAGTGCACCGCAGTGCTGCCTCCGGCGCGCGTGGGGCATGCCCGCCCGCAGGACCTCGCGGTGCAGCGGGTGCGCGGCGTGCGCGTTGCGTCGCCGGCCGTTCTCGCGTATACGCAGGAGGCCGCGCTCCTCCAGCTGCACCACGCGGGACGTGCCGACCAGGCGCTCGAGCAGCGCATGCTCGATCGGTTCACCAACGGCGATCAGCTCCAGGGCGCTCCGCTCGGCAGCGGGGAGGCGGTTGAGACGCTGCTCCACGAGCGCGGCGAGCCGCCCCGTGGACGCGAGTGAGCCGCGGTGTTGCCACACCCCGTCCCGGTGATACAGCAGGCCGCTGTCCAGGCCGCCTTCCACGGTCTCGCGCACCACGAGGGGGTTGCCGCGACTCAAACGCCATAGCTCGGCGGTGGTCGCCGAGGCCACCGGGCCGTCCAGCGCGGCGCTGATCAGGCGCTCGACCGCGCCTCGATCGAGGGGTTCCACGTCGAGTCGCTCGACACGGCCTGAGGTCCAGAGTTGCTCGACTTCCCGAGGCATGGGTGCGCCCGCGCGGACGGTCAGCACGAGGCCGATGCCGCGGACGTCGGCGAGCAGGTTCAGTACTGCCGTCGACGGGCCGTCGAGCAGGTGCGCGTCATCGACGACGAGAACGACGCGTCCTGCGTTCGCCCGGGCCTGCAGAACGCGCACCGCCTGCTGGGCGAGGGCCAGCTCGTCGTTCCCGGAGTCCAGGTCGAGAACGACCGCGAGCGCGCCCAGCGGGATGCTCGCGAGCGCCTCCGTGGCGGTCGCGTGGACCGTCGTGCCGGCGCGGTGGCGGGCGTGGTCGAGGCATGCCTGCGCAAGGCGCGTCTTGCCCACTCCAGCGGCGCCGCAGAGCAGGACCCCACGCTGTTCCCTCAGCGCCCCCAGGATCCGGTCGCGCTCGACCTCGCGACCGACGAGCGGCCACCGAACAGCCATCCCGCCCCCGAACGCCAGGTCCAGTGCTCTGAGTAGTGAACCACAACGCGGATTGAGTAGGTAGGCGCTCATGCGGCCCGTGCTGGCGTGAGTGAACGTGACGCACCGCGGGCGCGATCACACCTTGCGGCCTGCGGGATCGCACCACGACACGAGCCGGTATCGAGCGAGGAGGGGAAGGCTATGACCGATGCGACCAAGGAGACGAGGTCGGTGGCCGAGCTGCACGCGAGGACCGCGGACGCGTTCAACCGTCGCGACTGGGGTGCCCTGCGAGCGATGGTCGCCGCGGATGCGACCTACACCGATCACGCCCAGGGGGTGACCGCCCACGGGCCCGACGAGGTCGTCGGCCTGCTGGCTACGTGGAGCGCGGCCTTCTCCGACGCCCGCATCGAGGACGCCACGTACCTCGAGGCGGGGGATGTGTCGGTGAGCCGCTTCGTCGGGCGCGGCGTCCAGGACGGGCCGCTGGGCCCGTTCCCGCCGTCGAACATCCACACCGAGACCGCGTTTTGTGAGGTGGTGCGCTTCGACGGCGGCGGGAAGACCGTCGCGGGCGACGTGTACTACGACCAACTCGGGCTGCTCACCCGCCTGGGGCACATCCCCGCCCCCGAGTAGCCCGCACCGAGTGCCAGCCGCCTCACGGAGGCTGGGTGCGGTTGGGTGTGGACTGGACCGTGGGGGCGGGGGAGCGGTCGTGTCCACACTGCGGGCGGTGGGGGACGGCGGCGGGCGCTCGCCCGGACAGCCGGTTCGCCCGAAACGTTCGGGGAGCGCCCGCCGCGCGTCCCACCGGCGACCGTCAAAATCCGCGGTCGCCGGTGGTGGCGTCTCCGCCGCGCTGCCGCCGCGCCTCAGGGTGTCTGGGGCGGGCGACCTCCTCCGGGTGGCCTCACCCCACCTCCGCCCCCGGGACCACCGCCGCCGGGACGTTGGGCTTCGAGCGTGAACCGCACCCCCTCGGACCATCCGGATGTGCGCCCGGAGCGATTCCGGGCGCGTGCCCGAGCCTGGAAGACGCCCTCCAGCGGTGTGCGGTAGCCCGTCGAGGCGGTGGCCTTCGGACCGTCGAGCCAGTCGGTCTCCTCGGTGACGCCACCGGTGAACGAGTCCTGGGCACGCACGACCTCGAACTGGAGCTTGAGATCCTGCCCGTTCGGGTCCTCCGCGGTCGCTGTGAGGCTCGCGCCCTGGCTGGTCCCGGGCGGTCCAATGGAGGACTGCGTCGCCTCGACGTCGGTCGGCGTGGTCGGTGGCTCCACCGAGTCGGGGTCGGGCACGAAGATGAACTCGACGGTGTGGCTCGGCAGCTCGTCCCACGGTGTGAAGGGGCACGCGGACGCGATGGAGACCTCCAGACGGTCGCCCGGATGCGCGGACAGCTCCAGCGTCGTCCAGGGGTTGGGTCGCCCGAGGGCCCCACGATGATCCCGGCGCGTCCTGAGCTCGCCGTTCCCGTCGAGCTCGGCGGAGACCTCCCACGGCTCGGGTAGCGTCGCGGCGATCAGCGAGAGCCGCACCTCGCTCGGGCCGCCGGCGGGCACGACGATGTCCTCCCCGGCCTCCGAGGCCTCGTCGGCATCGAGGTGGGCGTGCCCGGACTCGCCGGAGTCCCGCTCGACGGCGAACAGCAGCTGGCCTTGGGGCAGCGCGTCGCGGATGCCGTTCGTGAGCGCCTCGCGGCAGACCGCGCAGAACGGTGCGGTGACCGGCGAGCTCTCCATCACGCAGTCCTCGGCCGGCCGCCAGACGCCCTCGCCGAAGTAGCCGCCCCCCTCGAACCCCTCGATCGGGCGCGTGTCCCACTCCGGCAGCTTCCCGGAGGCGCCCTGCCAGCGCTCCCACTTGTCGAGGTCCGAGTCGCTCGTGAGGTTGGGCACGGCGCGGGGCTGTCCCTGGTACTCGACGTCCCCGCGGCCCGACTCGACGTACTCGTCGCCGAGGCGGCCGAGCGGCGTGTGCCCGAGCTCGTGGAGGAACACGTCGGCGTAGTCCGCGCGGACCGGCTGGAGGATCAGGTTGCCGAGCGCCATCGCGCGGGGCGGCCCGTTCGGGAAGTGGTCCGCGTCGGCGTTGGCGACGAACGTGAGGATCGTCGGGCCCGGCCACGCCTGCTCGGCGACTCGCCCGATCGCGGCGAGACGTGCGAGGTTCGCCAGCGCCACGCGCTCGGACCCTCCCCGCGTGTAGCTGCCGACGACGTGGTCGCCGTCGGGGGTCTGCTCTGGCTTGATGGTCCAGAAGTGCAGCGCGGTCTTGAAGCTGTGGAACGGCTCGTTCGCGTGGTCGTCGGCCGCCGCGAGGAGGCGGTCGCGGCATTGCTCCACCAGCTCGTCGAACTGCTCGAGGTCGTCGGAGGAGAAGCCGTCGGGCACGAACACGAGGTTGATGCCGTCCTCGAGCAGCTCTCGGTCGGGGAAGACGAGCTCGGCCTCGGGGATGTCGGGCACCGCGTCGCGGTCGTAGCGGGCGCTCGAGAAGAAGACCAACTCGTCACGGAGATCGCCTTCCTCGAACCCCTCCCGGACCTCGTCCATCCAGTTCAGGAGCGCATCCCAGAAGCTTCCGCGACGGTTGGTGTCCACGTTCATGTCGACGTCGAGCTTGGGCTCGGCGTCGGGTGAGATCGCCAGCTCGAGGCCGAGCTCGACCGTGATGCGCGGCCGTGGCCGCAGGTACGCGATGCGTGTCTCCAGCGTGTTCACACCGCTGTCCGGAATGTGGAGCTTGACCCCGGCGCTCCCGTCGGGCCTGAAGGCGGGCGGCGCCGACAGGTCGAGCCGTGTCCGCGACCGCGACAGCCGGAACGGTCCCGGGAGTTCGTCCGAGGAGTCGGCGACGGCCTCGTGTGTCACGTCCGCGCCGATCACATCGGTTGCGAGGGGCCAAAGGTCTTTGACGAAGCGGTCGAGATACTTGACGTCGTCTGCTCGGGTCACGATGTCCTCCCCCTGATCGCCTGGCGGCCCCTTCAGACCGCCCCGTGGCCGTGCGGTCCCTCGTCCGATGCCGCGGGCTGCTCGCCTCGTCGCCCTCGACATCGCGAACGGGATCCAACGTGGAGGGCATCGACGACGGCCGTTTGATTGCGTCCGGCGCAGGTTCGTCCGCGGTCCGCACGCCGGTGATGTCGTCAGTTGTCGGGATCCCCACGCCGTCGCGGGGAGCGCGCGGTTAGGTTGGCCGCATGATGAACACGGATGGTGAGGACTACCAGCGCCGGATCGCTGAGCGACTGGCCGACGAGGAGGACCCGCACGGGGAGGTGCGGTTCGTCGAGCGCTACGCGCCCGGTACGGTGCTCGACGCCGGCTGCGGCACCGGACGAGTGGCCATCGAGCTGGCCCGGCGCGGCTACCAGGTGGTGGGCGCCGACGTGAGCGAGTCCATGCTGTCCACCGCGCGACGCCTCGAGCCCGCGATCGAATGGGTGTGCGCCGACCTCTCCGACCTCGATCTCGCGCGCCGGTCCGACGTCGTCGTGATGGCCGGGAACGTCCCGCTGTTCACCGCGCCGGGCACGACGGCCGGGGTCGTGGCCGGTTGCGCCCGGCACCTCACGTCTGGCGGGTGGCTCATCACCGGCTTCCAGCTCGACAAAAGCTACGACCTCGCCACCTACGACGCCGAGGCCTCGGCAGCAGGGCTCTCGCTGGTCGAGCGGTATGCCACCTGGGACCTCGACCCCTTCGAGGCTTCGAGCGAGTACGCCGTCTCGGTGCACCGCGCCGCGTGAACGGTTGAGGGTTCGCGACAGCGGCCCGGTGTGTCGGTGGGCAGCGAGGGCGATCGTCCCTAGCCAGGCCGCCCCGGTTCACGCCACATCAACCACAGCGTCGGGCCGCCATCGGGCAGAGTGACCTCGCGCATCGTGTCGAAGCCGTGCCGCTCGTACAGGCGTCGGTTGTGCACCGTCGAGGCCTCGAGATAGGCGGGCGTGCCGCTCGCATCGCAGCGCGCGAGCACCGGCGCCAGCAGTTGGCTGCCCAAGCCGCGTCCCTGGTGGTTGGGCTCGACCCCGATGAGCTGCAGGTACACCCACGGCTGGGCGGGGTGGTGCTCGGCGAACACCTCTCCGACCGTGAGGAAGCGCTGGGTCTCGGCCTCGTCCAGGAGCGCGGCCATGCGCTGGCCGAAGGCCTCCCCGGCTGCGCCGTCGAAGGGGTCGACGTGTGCCGGCGCCCAGATCGCCGCGCCCGTCCCGCCTTCGGTGAGGTAGATCTCCTCGTGTGGCAGGTAGAGCTTGGCGAAGGCGGTGAACACCGTCGGCAAGCGCGCACGCCGCCGGTCCGGATCGGGGATGCTCCAGGTGAACACGGGATCGTCCTGGAAGGACCGGGCGAGCACGCCGGCCACCATGGGGACGTCGGCCGTCGTGGCGTGGGGCACGGGGACGGTCGCTTCCGACATGCTCTCCTCCTGGATCGGTCGCACGTCGGGGACGAGGTTCCCTCGTGCCGTGCGGAACGGATAGACAGTACGGACGTGCGATCTAAGTGTGCACGACCGTGCAATCTCGTCAAGGGATGGCACGAGCGAATACTGGGTGGTGTCCGAGAGCCCGCACTCGGCCGGCTGCGCGAGCGCGTGCGGGACGAGGCGTGCTCGAGTGGGCCTCGCCGCCTTCCGATCACGCGTCCGTGGCGGCGGTCGGGCGGCGCGCTACGCCTTGTCCTTCCGCTCCCGGTGCGGCCACGCGGAGTCGATGATGTCGACGGCCGTCTTCTCGATCTCGTCCGGATGCGCTGGGCTGGCAAGGAGCCCGCGGATGCGTTCGGCACGCTCGTCCGGCGCGACCAGCCGGGCTTCGTAGCGAGCGACCAGCAGCACGAGGGCCATCATCCCCAGCGGGGTCGCGAAGGCGGCCAACAGGCTCATCCAAGCACTCACGGTTCACTCGACTTTCTCGGCTACCAGCCCCGACGCTTCGACGGGGCGCAATTGCGCGACGTTGGTCCGGTCGGCACTCCAGTGGATGGCCCACAGGCCACCCCGCTGGTCCGCCGTCCGATCACTGCCCGAGGCTTTCCGCCGCGAGGCCGGTCAACACGCTCCCGCGCCGAGGCTGCTCACCGGATGACGGCGGTTCCCGCGAACTCGTCGTGTTTGCCGCGGTGGGTGTCGCTCGTGGCGATGGTGACGGCGATGATGATCACGGCGACCAGCTGGACGAGCCCACCCACCAGCGGGACGAGGCCGAAGAGGAGCCACACGTTGCGGATCGTCGCCGCCGTCACGCTCGGGTGACCTCCGTCCGGCCCCACCACGTGTAGCCCCAGGAGCCGCTTGCCGAGCGTCGTGCCCAGCTGCGCTTCGGTCGCCACGTAGTAGGCGAGCCAGATCCCCGAGGTGACCGCGGCGGTGGTCCACGCGTCGAGACCGCCGAGCCCCATGGTGGGCGGGGGGAGGCCGAGCACCGGCGCGAGGATGCTGATGGCCACCCCCACGAGGATGCCGTCCAGCAGGCGGGCGAGGAATCGCCGCCCCAATCCGGCGCCAGCAACGGGCATGCCTCCCGAGCCACCCTCGCCGGGCGGGGGGCCACCCTCGGGTGGCGTGGGTTCCTGGGCCATACGGGGCCTCCTCCTCGATCGCGCTCGGTCGGCAGGTCCCGATGCCGTCAGAGAAGGCCGCTGAGGAGCGCAGCGACACCCAGCACGGCGAAGACCACGGCCCACAGCCGGCGGGCCCGCGGGGACCAGCGCGAGAGGGACGTCGAGCGCTCCCGCTGCTGCTTCTGGAACAGCTTCGCGTCCTTCTCGGTTCGGGTCGCCACGCTGCGCCCGCTACCTCCGAGACCTGCCATCAGCCACCCCAGACCGTTGGTGACGCCGACTCACGCTAACGCTTCCCTTCCGCGAGAACATCAAGGCGGTCCCTCAGCGGGGTCATGGCCTCTCGTGCGGTGGGTGCGCGGCAACCCGCAGCGGGGCTCGCCTCAGGATCGGCCCCCCGGGCGACCGGACCGCACCACGGCTGCGGCGGTGGCCACGGTCGGGAATCGCAAGGTGCTGGCCATGAGCGTCGCGAGCAGGGCGGTGCCCAGCAGCGCGGGCACGACCGGTGTCCAGAACGCCAGCAGCATGACCAGGATCCCGGCGGCGGGCGTCGGGAGCCCGACGAAGTGGTCTCGCCGCTGCAGCAGTGCGAAGCGGGCGAGTCGCCACGCTCCTGCCAGCAGGAACAGGCCGGCGATGATCGACCCGGCGGAGGCGGTCAGTGGCTCCGCGACCTGGTACAGCGCGAAGGCCGGGACGACGCAGAAGCACAGCAGATCCGACAGCGAGTCCAGTTGCGCCCCGAACGTGAGATCGCCGCCGCGGCGCCTGGCCAGCCAACCATCGACGCCGTCGAGTGCGGCCGCGACGACTACGAGGATGGTGGCCGCCAGGGGCCGTGCCGGGACCAGGAGCAGCGCGGCGAAACCGGCGGACAGGCTCACGCTGGTGATCAGGTTCGGGAAGTTGAGGTGCTCGCGCATGGCGCTCACCGGTCCTTGAGCCGTGCGAGGCGGGTGACGCCGGCGCGGACTCGATCGCCGGGCGAGACGAGCACGTCAGCGGTACCCGCCGGCAGCAGCACGTCGGTGCGGGACCCGAAGTGGATCAGCCCGACTCGTTGGCCGGCGGCGAGCTCGTCGCCCGTGCGCACCCAACAGCTGATGGTGCGGGCGATCGCTCCCGCGACCTGGACGAGGACGACGGGTTCGCCCGGCCCCTCGAGCAGGAGCCGATTGCGGTGGTTGTCCTGCGCTCTGCGCAACAAAGCTGGCGCGAAGCCCGCCCCGAGGCGCTCCATCCGCTGCACCCGCCCGGGGAGCGGGCTGCGGTTGACGTGCACGTCGGTCAAGGAGAGGAACACCGTGATCCGGGTCGCTCGTCCCTCCGGCAGCCACGGTTCCTCGACGTGGTGGTCGACCGCCGCCACGAACCCGTCCGACGCGGCATAGGCCACGCCGGGTTCGCGCGGCAGCGGCCGGGCGGGGTCCCGGAAGAACGCCATCACGCCAGCCGCCAGCCCGACCAGGGGCCAGCCGACGCGCCGTCCCGACCGGACCAGCAGGGCGCCGGCAGCCAGCGCGGGGACGGCGTAGCGACACGCCAGCGGCCAGGTGCGCCGGCTCATGAGGAGGGTCCACTGGCGAGGCCGGGTGCATCTTGCCCGTCGTCGGCGGGTCGCGGATCGCGACAGGCGAAGAGGAACGCGGGCGGCACGTTGCGCAGGCACATCTTGCGACGCACCCAGCCGAAGCGGCGGGTCAGCTCCGAGGTGATCAGAGGGGAGTACTGCAGGACCAGCAGCACACCGCCCGGGGCCAGTGTCCGCGCCGTGCGGTCGAGGATCGCGGTGCCGGCGCCCGCGGGCAGCGACGTGAACGGCAACGCCGAGACCACTACCTGGGGACGTTGACCGTCGAGGTGGTGTTCCAGCTCCTCGGCCGAGGCCGTGACCACCTCCAGTCGGGGGTCGGGCAAACGCTCGCGCACCGTCGCGGCCATCGCGGGGTCGATCTCGAAGGCCACCAGGCGCGCCCGGGCCCCCAGCTGCGACAGGATGGCCCGCGTGTGCGAGCCCGTGCCCGCTCCGAGCTCGGCCACCAGCTCGGCCTGTCCGAGCTCGGCCATCGCCAGCATGGATTCCACCGCACGGCGCGACGTCGGGAGCACCGCTCCGACTCGTCGGGGGTGCGCGGCGAAGGAGCGTAGGAACAGCAGCTTGTCGGACAGATCGGACCCAGCGCTCGGGGTGGTTGCACTTCCAGCGTGACAGGGTGCCACCAGGAATCTCATCATCGTGCCATGCCATGCCACCGAGGTGCAGCCGCATCCTGGCCGACGCGACCCGCTCACCGTCTTTCGACATGGAAACCGGTCCGGCCTGCTCGTGCCCGCTGATCGTTCGGGGTCTCGGCAGCGCTGCGCAGAATGCCACCTCCCCCGAGTCGCGCCTCACGGCCACGGGCCGAGTGTCGGCAGCGCTGGGCAGGGATGCCACCCGCTTTCAGTGGGGACGCTGCGCCCGTGCCCGATGAGGAGGTGCCGTGTGCGCGCTGCCGTCGCGGACGACTACGGAGCTCCCGACGTCCTCGAGGTCCGCGAGGTCGACGACCCGAAGGTGGGGCCGGACTACGCGCTCGTGCGCGTCCACGCCGCGAGCATCAACCCGGTCGACTACAAGATCGTGGAGGGCGGCCTCGACGCGGCGTTCCCGGTGATCTGGCCGCTGATCACCGGGTGGGACGTCGCCGGGGAGGTCGTCGGGGTGGGCCCCGCCGTGCGCCACGTCGAGCCAGGCCAGGCCGTGTTCGGCTACGCCCGCAAGGACTTCGTGGGCGCGGGCACGTGGGCCGAGCAGGTCGCGGTGCCGGCCCGTGGAATCGCGCCCGCGCCGCGGCAGCTCGACGCAGTCGCGGCGAGCTGCCTGCCGCTGGCGGGCATGACGGCCTGGCAGGCGCTGGTCGAGGATCTCGAGGTCGGCCGTGGCGACACCGTGCTCATCCACGCCGCGACCGGCGGGGTGGGCCACCTCGCGACGCAGATCGCCCTCGCTCGAGGCGCCCGTGTGGTCGGGACCTGCCGCGAGGCCAACCACGACGTTCTTCGCGAGCTCGGGGGCGAACCGGTGACCTACGGTGAGGGGCTCGCCGACCGCGTTCGAGAGGTCGCGCCCGACGGGGTCGACGCCGTCGCGGACTTCTCACCGCAGGGGTCGCTGGCGGCCAGCGACCCCGTGCTGCGCAGCCCGGGGCGGGTCGTGAGCGTCCGCGACCCGCAGGCTGCGTACGAGCGCGGCGGCACGTACGTGTTCGTCCGCCCGGACGTCGACCACCTGCGCTCGCTCGCCGAACTCGCCGATGCTGGCCGGCTCGCGCCCCGCGTCCAGTCGGTTCACGAGCTCGCCGACGTCAGGGCCGCCGTCGCCGAGGCCTCGGAGGGAACCGTCCGCGGGAAGGTCGTCCTGCGCGTCGAGTAGACCAGCGCGCCGAGACGGTCTGCGGAGCGAACGTTGGCGGCGCCTCAGTCCTGACCCCCAGCTCTTCGCGGTACTGCAGTCGAAGAACAGCCTCTCCCTAGGTTCGAGCCGCCTGAACGCCCCGCCCAGGCCGCGAGCCCGCGCTGGCGCCGGGTTGCTCGTCCACGGGCCGCGGGGCCGAGAGCTCGAGTACGGCATCGCATCGGCTCCAGATCGAGGGCGTGTGGCTGGCGATGAGCACGGCGGCGCCGGCAGCGCTCATCTCCCGTAGCGCGTCCATCACGACGGCGGCGTTGGCGCGGTCGAGGGCACCGGTCGGCTCGTCGGCCAGGATCACCGACGGCTGCTTGACCAACAGCCGGGCGACCGCGACGCGCTGCTGTTCACCGCCGCTGAGGTGATGGATCCGCTCGTTCTCGTGTCCCGCCAGCCCCACGTGGTCGAGCGCGTCGCGCAAGACCGCGCGTCGCTGCCCCTTGGGAGCCATCGTGACCCTGAGGTTCTCGGCGACCGTGGCGGTCTCGATGAGCGCGTAGCTCTGGAACAGATAGCCTAGGACGTCGCGTCGGAACCGACGTCGTGCTCGCGGGCCGAAGCGGGTGATGTCGGCGCCGCGGCACAGGATCTGGCCGTGGGTGGGCCGCTCGAGCAGGCCGATGCAGTTGAGCAGGGTCGACTTGCCCGCTCCGCTGGGGCCGGTCACGGCCAGCATCTCACCGTCAGCGACACGGCAGTCCAGGTTGGACCACAGTGTGCGCGGGCCGAAAGACTTCGCCAGGCCATTGATCGTGATCATGGACCTCACCCCCTCAGGCGTCGGCTGCGTGCTCGGCGACGATGCGTCGGTGGATGAGGCCTGTGGTGGCCATCAACAGGGTCGTCGCGACCACCGCGACGCCGGCAGCGGCAGCGAGCTGCCACCAGTCGGCTTGTGGGAGGTTGGGCGGCGGTGGGACACCGCGCTCGGCAAACTGCTCGACCCGGTTGATCGTCGCCCAGATGCTCTGGCCGACCCACGTCACGAGCGCGCTCGCGACGAGCGCATCAAGAAGGAACAGTTTCCGGTGGGTGGCCCAGAAGGACCAGCCGCTGACGTGCTTGGCGAAGATGGCCTGGGCGCCGTGACGGCCGTAGATGCCAGCCACTGCGAGCCCGGTGACGAACAGCACGAGCACCGCCGTCGTCAGGCTCAGCACGTTGATCCGGCGCTCGTGCATCGCGTCCGCATGCTCGGCGGCGGCGCGATGGCCCACCGGGGCGAGGCCGGCGACGTGCTCAGCTGACACCTCCTCCCCAAGCGCGGACAACGCGTCGTCACGGTCCGGGAAGATGATCCCGTCACTGGTCGCCATCGCCGTGTAATTGGCTGGCGAGGTCACCGACGACCCGTTGGGAACCACGATGACCACGGGATCGTCGACCAGCACCCTGCCGAGACTGTTGGTGTTCTGCTCGGACTGGAGGGTCGCCACGGTCTGGCCATCCCTCGACCACGCTGGCTCGACGTCGGACACTGGGGCTCCCGCCTGCTCGGGATCGACGAGCTCCGGCACGCGCTCAACGATGGCGTCGGCGTGGTCCTGCAGCGACTCCGGGATCAGGACCCGCACCGCCTCGTTGTCCCGATCGGGGGCGTGGCGCTGCCCGGAGGCATCCAGGATGGGCTGCTGCCGGAGGAACGTCTCGTTGACGCGGAGCACGCGGCGCTCTGGAAGGCCGACCTCTGGCAAGACTTGCGCCATGGGCCACTGATACGAGGCGATGATCTGATCCCGCTCGTCGGCCCGGCGGAGCCACTCGCCGACCTCCTCGGACATGGCCTCTGCTGCCTGCCGCGTGCGACTGCCGGGCAGCGCCACGTAGGTCGCGTCCTCTCCCAGCGCCGCGAGCTCCTCCTGACTGCCCTCATGTTGTGAGGTCCGCTGCCAGGACTCCACAGCGCTCTCGCTCAACAGCAGCACCAGCAGTGCCGCGCAGAGCCGCACCAGATAGACGCCCACCATGGACGGCTTGGTCGGGATACCCCCCTTCAAGGCACGCAGCGCTTTCGTGCTGCTCGCCGCGACGAGCGCCCCCACATGCGCGACCGCGGCGACCGCGCTCAACACACCGGCCAGAGCGGCCGCGACGGCGAGGAACAAGCCAGCGCGCGCGAACCCGTTGTAGAGAGCCAACACGATCGACGTCACAACCACCACGCCGGCGGCGGCGAACACCCAGAACGGCAGCACCCGAGCCGCCTCATGCCACAGCATTCGCGGAAACGACGTCCCATGCAGACGCAGCACCGCGTAGTCCCTCGCGCCCAACAGCACGCTGGCCCCGACCGTCAACGCTGCCCCGAGGGCCACCACCGCGAACAGCAGCCCGAGGGGAGCCCCGGCCCCGGCCTGGTACAGGAACCGTTGCCTGAGGTCGAACGGCGCCACCACCTCTCCACTGAGTCCCAGGCCAGTGAGCTCATCCTGCAGGGCGGCGGCGGCCTCCTCGGACCCGTAGACGTGGTAGACGCCGCGGGCATCACCTTGGCTGATGGCCTCGAACGCGTGCACGTGGACGTCCATGCGGTGGCCGAAGGGAACGTGGCCCTCTGCCAGCCAGGACGCCGGCGCCGACTCGGGATTGCCTGCCGCGACATAAAGGTGCGTCACCGTGTCGGGCTCAGCCGGGTCGGCTTCCTCGCGCACCACCGAGACCCCGTGCGCTCGAGCGAATGAGCTGACAGCCCTGGCTACCTGCGCAGTCTCCGCGGAGCCGTCGCTGCCGGTGATCCAGACGTCGCCGTCGCTGCCGAGGACGCGGACGTCGTCGAGGTCTTGCAACGACAGGAACGCGAAGAGGCTCGACGCGGCGAGCAACACCAGATGGGTGAGCTTGATGGTGCGGTATCGCAGAAGGACCACCTCTCTGGATAGCCGCCGGCGGCCATGGCCGCAAGGGTGACGCCAGCTCGAACAACTCCGGACGCCACCCCTGCGACCCTATCGGTCTTCGCGCCGAACGATACAGATCAAATCAACCACAACTGTTCGTCCAGAAGGCGCGAATGGTGTTCACACCGTCCCGCTCTACGTCGGCGGTTGCCCAGAGACCAGCCGGCACCCCATGGTCGCGCTGGAAATTGTCTCCCGACTGCGCGGACGATCCGTGACAGTTCTCCTCGTGGAGATAGTTCGAGTACCCCGAGAACCAGTTCGTGCCATACTGCCAGAGGCCGCCCCCCACTAGCTCGCTGTTGTCCGCGGGGGCGACCCTGCTATCGGGGTCCATCTCGACTTCGCCGCTGTCGGCCATCGCGGTTCCGGCGCCCCCGATCACAAAAGCTCCAGCAGCGACGACTGCAAGGAGGTTGCGGGCGAGTGATTTAGACATAAAGCCCTCCGATTCTCGTCCAGCTTCTGCTCATGGTCGACTCTCTTTTGCTCAGTACTCGACGTGGTGCTGGGCACGGACTATGTCATTTGCCACCCCCTGTGTGGATTCGTCGATGCGGCGGACAAGACACCCCAATCGGCGCCTCCCATGCATCAGGGCTGTCGGCTTCTGCGGATCCGTCGAGACATCGAGGCGCGGGCGGTCAGTCGTCAAAGAAGGGCCAGTTGCCGCCGCCCTTGCCGGACGTGGCGTCCTCCGCCATGACCGCGGTTGGCGCTCCCTGGGTGGCCGCCCCGTCCGCCGGGCTCACGGGCTCGATCAGTGGCGTCAGCACCATCGCGAAGGATGAGGCGGCTGCCGCGACGCTTCGGGGAATCCGGACTGTCATGTCATGCCCTCTCTCTTGGCGTGACTGGCGTTATACCTCGAGAGTCTGGACGTCGACACAACCCGTGTCAACCCCGTCAGTAACCGCGGTCATCTCCGTCGCATGGAAGCCTCGCAACCACCGACGTATCGGCGCGCACCGTCACCCATCTGTGTACTTGAGCAGCGACTGAACTCCTCGCGTAGACGCGACGATGTGCCGTGTGCATGGCGCGACCTCACCACAGTTGTGTTTGTGTTCACGAAGATGACAGAGGCTAGGTTGCGGTGTAGGCTTACTGTGGTTGTAGTGCGGATCGGTCCCCATGGGTCGGAGCTCTTGAGGTGCAGCGTCCGGGTGAGGTAGGCGTCAGGGGGCTCGAGCAGCCCTACCTGGGACAGCGGCTCCGGCGGCTGCGGATCGAACGCTTCCTGACGCAGCGGCAGGTCGCGGGGCAGGCCATGACCGCCAGCTACGTGTCGCTCGTCGAGGCGGGGCGGCGCACGCCGACGCTCGACGCGGTGGTGGCGATGGCTCATGCGCTCGGCGTGTCGCTGGGTGACCTGCTCAGCGTGGAAGGGCTGGCCGACCTTGGCCTGGCCACGGGGGGAATCACTGAACAGGCCCCGCACGCCCGCGACGCCCCGCTGGACACGCTCATCCACGAGTGGCTGGCTGACGACGCCATGCAGGTGCGCGACCATGCGACCGCGGCGGCCATATTGACGGGGGCCTTCGACAAGGCCCGCGACCGCGGCGACCACCTGGCGGCGATCGCGACGGGCCGACGTCTCCAGGGGGCGCTGGCCGCTACCAACCAGCATCAGCGGCGCGCAGAGCTGCTGACCGACCTGCTCGACCTCGTCGTCGACCAGCGCTCGGTGGACCTGGAGGTGCTGGTGCGCAGCGACCTCGCCGGCGCGTTGCGCGACATCGACGACATCGACCGAGCGTTGGCGTGCACTCGTGCGGCCCTGGCCCGGCTGCCGGCCTCGTCGCTGGCCGACACCTCGGCGTACCTGCGCTTGATGACGGTGCACGTGTCGGTCCTGGTCGAGGCCGACGACCACGACGAATTGCCAGGCGCGCTGTCCCAACTGGGCGACGCCGTCGACAAGGTCGACAGCGCGGAGCTGAGGGGCCGCGCCCACTGGGTCGCCAGCCGCGGCCATGCCGTGCTGGGCAACGCCGGCCATGCCAGCCAGCATCTGGCGCAGGCGCATGCCTTGCTGTCGCCCGCCTCCATGCCGCTGCTTGAGTGGCTGCGGTTCTGTCGCTCCGCGGCGATGGTCGCGCTCGAGGCCACCGACACCGACACGGCGCGGCGATGGGTTGAGGACGCGGACGCTGCCGCCGCGGCACTGGGCGTCGAGGCGGAGCGTCGCGAGGTCGACGTGCTCAGGGCCCGGTGCCTGCTGCAGGCCGGACACGCCGAAGCGGCCCGCGACTTCCTCGCCAAGGCGCTCGAGGGCACCGAGCCCGCGCCGGACGCGGAGCACGCCGGGTCGTTACCCCACCTGACCACACAGTTGTGGCTCCTCCACGCGCAGGCCGCCCACGAGTGCGGTGACACGACCCACGCTGCCCAACTGCTGCGCCAAGCCGCCGACCACGCGGAGTCCAAAGGCCACTACGAGACGGCACTGCGCGCGCTTCGCGTCCGCGACGCGCTCAACTCCGAGCCGCCTGACACCTCGGTGCTCGATGTGTCGGAGTTCCTGTGAGGAGGGCGCCGACCCCGAGGGCAATCGAGGTGGTTAGGCCACTCGAGTGCGTGGGCGGCGTCGGCCACTCACCCCACGGCTGATGGGGCCACCGCGCGCAGGGCCGGGTTGTGCTCGGCGGGCACGCGCTCGTCCTCCGGCGGCGCCGGCGGGGGCGTGCCCTCCCCGAAGGGAGTGCCGCCGAGTTCCTCGCGGCCGTGGGGCTGCGCCCATCCGTGCAGGTCGGGGCCCGCCGGCACGATCCCCGAGGGGTTGAGGCCGGTGTGCACGAGGTAGTAGTGCTGCTTGATCTGCACGAAGTCGGTGGTGTCGCCGAATCCGGGGGTCTGGAACAGGTCGCGGGCGTAGGCCCACAGGACCGGCAGCTCCGCCAGCTTCGATCGGTTGCAGCGGAAGTGGTTGTGGTAGACGCGTCGAAGCGCGCGAGGGTCGTGAACAGCCGGATGTCGGCCTCGGTGATGTGGTCGCCGACGAGGTACCGCTGGTCGGCCAGGCGATCCGAGAGCCAGTCGAGGCGGTCGAACAGCCGTTGGTAGGCGTCCTCGTAGGCGGCCTGACTGCCGGCGAACCCCGCCTCGTACACACCGTTGTTGACGTCGCGATAAACCAACTCCGCCACGCCCTCGATCTCGTCCCGGCGGTGCTCGGGGTACAGATCGGGCGCGCCCGACCGGTGGTGGGCGCGCCACTGGGTCGACAGGTCCACGGTGATCTGGCGGAAGTCGTTCGTGACGACCTGCCCGGAGGGGACGTCGACGATGGCGGGCACGGTGATGCCCCGGTCGTAGCCGGGTTCACGCGCCTCGAAGGCCTCGCGCAGCCGGTGGATGCCGAGGACCGGATCGACCTCCCCGGGATCGAGGTCGAACTTCCAGCTGCGCCAGTCGTGGGTGGGGGCGGCGATGCCCATCGGCAGTGCGTCCTCCAGCCCCAGCAGGCGGCGCACGATCACCGCGCGGTTGGCCCACGGGCACGCGCGTGCCACCACGAGCCGGTAGCGGCTGGGCTCGACCGGCCACCGCGCCTGGGGGTCGTCGAGGATGCGGTCGCTGAGGTAGTTCGTGTCGCGCTCGAAGCGACCGTCGTCGACCGTGGCGGTCGTGCCGCGTTGTTCGCTCATCGCCTCGAGCCTAGCCGTCGGCGGACTCGACCATGCATGCCGACCCACCATGACCGTGACCGCGCCTGGCCTGCTGCCGGGCACAGGAGCGCGCCACGAGCGCCGAGTCCACGGTGTTCATCCGTGAGCAGCGGGAGCGGACCGCGCGGCGACGGCGCTGCCGGCTACCCACCCGGCCGCGAACGTCAGCACCAGCACGAGGGCGCCCACGAGCCACCCCGGCTTGTAGACCATCAGGGCGACCTGGCCGACGCCGACCCCGACGAGCGAGTGGACGGGCCCCCAGAGCGCGGGGCTGCGGGCGGCTCGGTGCAACCGCTCGGAAGCGGTCGACTCCCCGAGTTCGGCGGCCGCCTCGGCGAGCCGGCGGAATCGTCGCTCGCCGACGGCGGGACCGATGGGCACGAGCACGATCAGGCCGACGAGGCCGAGGGTGATGAACGGATTCGCGAACCCGCCGGCCTCGCCACCCCAGACCGCGCCGGCGAGGTGCCCGCCGGTCAGCAGCGACAGGGCTGCGGAGGCCGCGACGAGCCACCCCGCCGTGCGGGTGAAGCGCGTCCAGGCGAGGAGCTCGCTCCCGCTTTCGGCGGTGCGCAGACGTGACCCGGCCATCACCTGGGCGAGTCCCCCGGCCACGAGGCCGATGGCCGCCAGCACGTGCAGGAACAGCGAGGTGAGGTCGATCACGGGGTCCTCCAAGCGCCTGGACACGCTCCGGACGGGGAAGGACGGGCGCGCCGGCTTCCCGATCCGAGCAGGTTCGCGCCGAGCCTACCGGGGCGCGGACCACCCGACCGCCTGGACGCCGGGGCGCGGACCTCGGGCTCAGCCGTCCAGCGCCGACCAGTCGACGCTCTGGGCGAAGTCGATGAACACGCAGGGTTCGTCACCGACCGTCCACGCGTCGTGCCCCGGCGCGATGACCATCACCTCCCCGGGCCGCCCTCCGCCGTGCTGCCGTCGTCCATCGCCACGTGCAAGGTGCCGGAGACGATGTAGGCCGCGTGCGGAGCCGTGCACGGGTCTGGCTCGAAGTGCTGCGTGTACCGCCAGCCCGGTTCGAACACGAACCGCCACACGCTGACGCCGCTGACGTTGATCCGCTCCGCCGTCGCCTTCTCGACAGGAATGGTCTCGTCTGGTTGCTCGAACGTGCCGACCTGCACCCCGCTCATCTGCGCCTCCTCACCGAACTCGTTCGCCCCGGCCACCCGTGGTCTTGCCCGGGTGGCCCTCGCGGGAGTGTCGCAGCCTCTCCCCGGTTGACCAGGGTCGCACGGGGCTCTGGTGCCCCGGGCCCCTGTCGGCCCGGATGGCGCACCGGGGCGTCGGTGGCGGGTCCAAGAGCGTCAGGCCCTTACCGCCGCCGCATGGGGCGGGCCAGCTGCTGGAGAGGAGGCGAGGAAGCCGATCAGCTCCTCGGCGACCGCGTGGGGCTCGATGACGGGGGCACCGTGTCCGGCACCGGCGATCTCGCGGACCTCGCTCTCGGCGGTGTGTGCCGCGACGTGGCCGACCGCGTCGGTGAACCAGCGCAGGGGGGTGCGGCTGCCGTGCAGCAGCAGGACCGGGGCGGTGATCTCGGCGAGGGCCGCGGGACTGGTCGGGCTGAACGCCTCGGGCTGGGACTCGAGCTGGATCTCCTGCAGCAGGGTCGGGGCGTACGTCGCGACGTCTTCGACGTAACCCGCGGCCTCCAACGTGGCCATCTCTTCGTCGTTGGCTGGCAGGTAGCAGGTGAATCGGTCGGTCAGGTGCGGCAGCAACGCGGCCCAGTCGAGGTCGCCGTCGCCGGTCTGGCCGTGGACGAGCACCACTGGTGGTCCCTGACCGTGGACGCGGCCGGCGATCTCGGTGCCATCGACGGAGCGGGCGCGGTGGATCCGGTCGGCGGGCATCTGGAGCACCTCCCCCTGCGAGGCCGAGCCTCACAACCATAGATGGAACAACTGTGCGCAAAAGGTGGGACAGGTGTGCTAGCTTGTCAAGGGTGTCGTCACGAGAGGTGATGGGCCGCGCGATGGACGAACCCCGACGCCGCTCCGACGGCGAGCAGACTCATGCGACCATCCTCGAGACCGCCATGCGGCTGGCCTCGATCGAGGGCCTGTCGAGCCTGACCATCGGTCGCCTGGCGCAAGAGGTCGGGGTGAGCAGGAGCGGGGTGTTCGCCCACTTCCGCTCCAAGCAGCGGTTGCAGCAGGAGACCATCGCCGCCGCGCAAGAGGTCTTCGAACGCGAGGTCCTCGGGCCGGGGCTCGACGCCCCCGAGGGGCTCGCCCAGCTGGAGGGCTTCTGCGAGGCCTACCTGTCCTACGTCGAGCGGGGGGTGTTCCCCGGCGGCTGCTTCTTCGCGCAACTACTGGCCGAGTTCGACGGGCCCGACGGGCCGATCCACGACGAGGTCGCCACCTTCCAACAAGGCGGCGTGGCCCTGCTCGAGGGCCTGATCACCACCGCCCAACAGCAGGGCGAACTCGACGCCGGCGTCGATCCGGGGCAACTGGCGTTCGAGCTCTACGCCGCCCTCGAGCTGGCCAACTACTTCTCGACCCTGCACCGCGATCCCGCGATCGTCGACCGAGGCCGCACTGCCGTGCAGGCCACGATCGCCAACGCGCGACCCGCGGCCAGCACCCCCCAAGCCGACGCGACCGGTCCGACGAACACGGTGTAGCGCTCGGGCTCGAGGGCCTGCACTTCGGCGCGGACCGTTAGATCCGGCGATTGCCGAGCCGGGGCAGCTCGAGGTCACATGCGCCGCTGGCGAGCGTCCGGGGCCGTCGGGGCCGGCGCGGCAGCCGATGCGACGGGGTCACTGGTCCTCGAGGACGGCCAGTGTGTTGCCGGCAGGGTCGATGAACCAGGCGATGAGTGGGCCGTGGCCTTGCGGCGGGCGGACGATACCTCGGTCGTCCTGGGCGATGTGGTCGTAGCGCAGCAGCGTGACATCGCGGGCGGCCAGCTCGTCGACTGCCGTGTTGATGTCGTTGACGGGGAAGTTCAGGATCGTGAACGTCGCCGGCACGTGACCGGGTTTGGGATAGATCAGGACGTCGGTCCCGCTGCCCAGGTGCAGGGTCGCCAGCCCGTGCTGCTGGGACACCTCGAGCTCGAGCGTGTCGCGGTAGAAGGCCTCGGCCGCGGCCAGATCGTTGACCGCGAAGCCACTGAACGCACTACTGTTGGTGAACATCTCAGGCGCCTCCTCAGGGGGTTTGCATCGCGGCACACGGTGCGCGTCGGACACGTCGTCGCGGTGGTCGGACGTCGCCGCCTCACTTTGAGACGGATCCGCACGGTTGGGCGAACTCATCGCGCGAAGACCGTGGAGGCCGACGTCGGCGGGTGTACAGGGCTTGTAGATGTGCCCATGCGCAACTCCACCATCGTCGGTCGGCACGTTCCGTCGATGTGGACCCGTCGGAGTCCCCGGATTCATCCATACGGTCTCGACCGATGAGTTCCGGGCCGCTGCGCGGGTCTATCCCATCCAAGAGACACCAGCGGCAAGGGGTCTTGGATGGGCACGGGGGTCTCGCACGAGGAGACGACACGGGCGCAGCGCCGGGAGCGCGCACGGCTGGACGCTGCTCACAGCGGCGACGAGCGCGCGTTCGTGGACTTGGTCGCGCCGTACCGGCGGGAACTGCACGCCCACTGCTACCGGATGCTGGGATCGGTTCACGACGCCGATGAGGCGCTCCAGGAGACGTTGGTGCGGGCGTGGCGAGGTCTTCCGGGGTTCTTGGGCCGAAGCTCTCTACGGACGTGGCTGCACAAGATCGCCACCAACGCCAGTCTGCGCCTGCTCGAGCAGCGTTCTCGGCGAGCCCTTCCTGTCGACTACGGACCGGCCGCCGATCCCCATGACGCCGAGTGGTGGGCCGTCGAGGCCGGCTGGGTGGAGCCCTACCCGTCCGATCGGCTCCATGTGGACACGGGCCGTGCCGGACCGGCTGCGCGGTATGAGCGCACCGAGAGCGTCGAGCTGGCCTTCGTTGCGGCGGTCCAGCACCTGCCGCCCAATCAACGCGCGGTACTGGTTCTTCGGGAAGTCCTCGGGTTCTCAGCTAAAGAGACCGCCGCGGCGCTGGAGACGACAGTGGCGGCGGTGAACAGTGCCCTGCAGCGCGCCCGCGGCACCCTCCGGCGGCGTCTGCCCGAGCGCAGCCAGCAGGCGAGCCTGCGCACGCTCGGCGACGTCCGGCTGCGCGAGCTCGTGCAGGGCTACGTCGACGCCTGGGAGCGGGGCGACGCCGCAGCGATCCTGGACCTCCTCGCCGAGGACGCCACATTCTCCATGCCGCCGTTTGCGGCCTGGTACCGCGGTCGTGAGGCCATCGCCGCGTTCCTGCCCCGAGGGCCGCTGCGCGAACGATGGCGCCTGCTTCCGGTTCGCGCCAACGCGCAGCTTGCCTTCGGCTGCTACCGCTGGAACAGCGACGAGCGGAGCTACGTCGCCCACTCAATCGACGTGGTCGCCGTGGCCGAGAGGCGCATCGATCAGATCACCGCGTTCCTGGACGCCGGGTTGCTCGCCGACTTCGATTTGCCGCCCAGGCTGCACACCGGCGTCGCGGCAGCCGCTCCGTAGGCGCCACCCTGTCGCTGCCGGGTCGAGACGCGAGCTCGGCGCCCTCAGGGGCCCCACCTCCGGTAATCGGGGCCCGGGAATCGCCCGCGCAGCCGATGAACTCTCCCACCCGGGCCGGATCTGCCTACGCGACTGCAAGTCGACACGGGAGACGTGGAATCATGATGAGCGAGCAGCCCCCTGCACGGGGGCGCAAGGCACGTGAGACGGATCCCGGCCCTCGTCGCGGGTGGGGGCTGGTCGTGTTGTGCGCGGCGTTCTTCGTTGTCGTCAGCGACAGCACGATCGTGTACACCGCCCTGCCAGCGATCGAGAGGGAACTGGGGTTCTCGCCCGGGCGCGTGCAGTGGGTGATCATCGCGTACGCCCTGACGTCGGGTGGGCTTCTGCTGCTCGGCGGCCGTTGCGCCGATCTCCTCGGACACCGCCGCGTGTTCACCTCCGGGGTCGGTGCCTTCACGGGCGCGTCGCTGCTGTGCGGCCTGGCCTGGTCGAGCGGCGTTCTGGTCGCCGCTCGGGTGATCGAGGGCCTCGGCGCGGCGGTCATGGTGCCCGCCGCCCTATCGCTGCTCATAAGAACCTTCCCGGAAGGTGCCGAGCGCAACAAGGCACTCGGCGTCTGGGGATCGCTGGGCGGCATCGGCGCCACTGCCGGCCTGCTGCTCGGTGGGCCGCTCACCGACGGGCTGGGATGGCCATGGATCTTCTTCCTCAACATCCCAGTCGGTGGGGCCGTGCTAGCGCTGGCCCCGCGACTGCTGCCCGATTCACGCGACCCGCGTCACCAGAACAGCCTCGACATCCCCGGGGCGCTCACGATCACCCTGGCGCTGCTCACGCTCATCTACGCCGTGGTCGAAGCGCCCAATGTCGGGTGGACGGCAGCCCGTACCGTCGCACTGCTGGGCGTCGCCGTGGCGCTGGCGGGCCTGTTCGTGCTCGTCGAGCGCCGCGCAACCGCCCCCTCGTACCGCTGCGCATCTTCCGCTCGAGGACGCTGGTCGGGGGCAACCTCGTGGTGCTGACCGCGGGCATGGCCGTCGACGGTGTGTTGTTCACCTTCACCCTGTTCGCCCAGCAGGTCCTCGGGTATTCGGCCGTCCGATTCGCCTTGGCCATGGCCGTCATGACCGTGACGTCGTTCGTCGGCGTGTTCGTCGGACAGGGCCTCGTGACCCGAGCCGGACCCCAGCGTGTGGCCTTGGCTGGGATCACGCTGATCGGATTCGGGTCCGTCCTGTTGGCTCAGGGGACTGCGGGCGAGGCGTTCATCGGCGTGCACATCCTCGGCTTGGTCGTGTTCGGCGCAGGGCTGGGAGCCGCCTTCGTCGCCGCCCAGATCGCCGCGCTGACCGGCGTCGCCGAACGCGACGCGGGATTGGCCTCAGGAGTCGAGGAGACCACATTCACGATCGGCAACGCACTGGGCGTTGCGATCCTGTCCACCATCGCGATCTCCCAGCCGGGGCCCCTGACCGGAACGCGCGCAGCCTTCGCTGGTGCCGCGGTGATCGCCACGCTCGGAGGGGTCGCAGCGTTGACACTGTTGCGACAGACGCGGCCCCGCCAGGAACGCCCAATCGACTAGCACGAGGGCCGCTCCCGTCATCACGTTGGAAAACGCACACCAACCCGACGAGAGGCGATCCTGGCCGACTCGGTGGGCCTCGCCCGTCCCGTCGGCAACGGCCCGTGTGGCCCTGAGCCGAACCAGCCGAGCACTGCGCCGCTACTGGGCTGATCGCGGTTGGTAGATGCGCAGGAACGCGTCGACGCCCTCGGTCACGAGATCGTCGACGTCGGCGTCGTCGAGGTCGAGGACGCCGAAGAACGACCGTGATTGGGGCGGGTTGCACACCAGGGCGGTGAGGTGTCGCGCGGCGACGGTGCTGTCGGCGATGTCGAGCAGGCCGGCGGCGGTGAGCGCGTCGAGTCGTTCAGCTAAGGCGTCCTGGCTCGGGCCGGCACCGGCGGTGCGCCAGGCGTCGATCACCTCGGGCATGTGGGTCGCTTCGGCGATCACGAGCCGCAGCAGCGCGGCGTGGTCGGGGAACAGCACGGTCGTGTGCACCCAGTCGCGACCGAACCGCACGAGTGTCTCGCGCAGGTCATCCGGTCTCACGTCGGCCAGGTGCCATTCGAGGAGCGCCAGGAACTCGTCGAGGACCGGCGCCACTGTGTCGGCCAGAACCGCGAGGAACAGCGCCTGCTTGTCGGGGAAGTGGTTGTAGACGGTGCGCTTGGACACCGACGCCGCCTCGGCGATCGCGTCCATGCTCGCCCGCGTGAAGCCCTCCCGCAGGAACATCGTGCGGGCCGCATCGACGATCGCCCAGCGCTTGGTAGGCCCTCTACGCACCCCGGTCGCGGTCAACTGGCTTTTGACCTCCGCTTTCGTTGCAGATGTAAACTGCACGGTGTAGTTTACAGCTCGATGAGCCGGCCTGGACGACCATCCCGCGACCCGCGGTCACCATCCGCGACACCCTCAGCTTCCACTGGGCGCACCGTCAGTTCGGCCCCGACGGGTCGCTGCGGGATCCCTCCGGTCGCAGCCACCAAGACGCTCCTCGACCAGCTCACCTGGTGGGCACGCGCGCTGCGCGACGCGCGGCAGGCACGCCCCTATGCGTCCTGATCGTGAGGTTGCCGTGATGAGCATCGTCGTGGTGTTCGACCGCTACGGGCCTCCCGAGGTGCTGCGGCCCGCCAGCGTCGACGTCCCCGCGCCCGGTACGGGCGAGGTGCGCGTCCGCGTCATCACCGCCGGTGTCAACCCAGTCGACGCCAAGGTCCGGCGCGGTGACCTCGCCCACGTCATGGACCCGACCTTCCCCCAGACCCTCGGTAACGAGTTCGCCGGCATCGTCGAAGCCGCCGGCGCCGACGTCACGGATCTCAAGCGGGGACAGGACGTGCTCGGGTTCACCACGCTCACCGCCTACGCCGAATCCGTCACCGTCCCCGTCGGCGACGTGACCCCCAAGCCGGACGCACTGCCCTGGCGCGTCGCCGGTGCGCTGTCGGCCGCAGGTCAGATGGCCCACCACGCCATCGACACACTCGAGGTCGGCCCGGGCGACACGCTCCTCGTGCACGCCGCCGCCGGTGGCGTCGGCACCGTCGCCGTCCAGCTCGCACGCCGGCGCGGCGCCACGGTCCTCGGCACCGCAAGTCCCCGCAACCACGACTACCTGCGCTCCCTCGGGGCACTCCCGATCAGCTACGGGGCCGGGCTCACCGACCGGATCCGCGACCAGGCACCACACGGCGTCGACGCCGTCCTCGACGCCGCCGGCCGCGGCGCGCTCGACGCCTCGCAGCCGGTCGCCGCCGACCCCGCGCGCATCGTCACCACCGTCGACGACACCGCTGCGGCGCGGCTCGAGGCGCAGCGCCTGCGCGGCGCCCGCTCCGCCACCGTACTCGCCGAACTCGCCGGCCTGGCCGCCGCCGGCGACCTGCAGCTACCGATCCATTTGTCCGTCCCCCTCCGCGACGCCGCCCGCGCCCACCGCGTCATAGGCGGCGGCCACCTTCGGGGCAAGGTCGTCCTCGAGGTCTCACCACCAGCAAGGCACGGCGGCACCGAGCCCTGGCATGACTCATGACCGGTCATCGGGCCGGACGCAGGCCGGTCTCAATCGTCGCGCCCGGCACCGCGATCGGGTGCACTCATGTCCCCCGAGCCGGGCGTGCCATCGGCGAGCCCGTAGCGCAGGAGCACGATGCCATTCGGACTGGCTGCGGGCGGTTCGAGGAGGATGACGTTCGTGGGCACCGCGCCGCCGTCGAACACCTTCTTCCCGACACCGAGCACGATCGGGTGCACCCAGAGGTCGAGGCGGTCGAAGAGCTTCTCGCGCAGCAGGGTCTGCACGAGGTTCAGGCTCCCGACGACCTTCACGTGCTCGTGCCGGTCGCGGATCTCGCGCACCGCGTCGGCCAGTTCTGGGCCGAGCTGCGTGGAGCCGGCCCACGAAAGGTCAGGCTTGCCGCGGGAGGCGACGTACTTGGGGACGCCGTTGAAGATCGTGGCGATCTCATCGTCCTCGCTGCCCCCCTGGTACGGCCAGTACGCGGCGAAGATGTCATACGTTCGCCGGCCGAGTAGAAGAGCGTCCGTGCCTTCGTACGCGGCACCGACCTGCGTAGCGGCGACCTCGTCCAGCAGGGGCGCCTGCCAGCCGCCCAAGGGGAACCCGACCGGGTCCTCGTCGGGGCCGCCAGGTGACTGCCCGACGAGGTCGAGTGTTGCGAACAGCTCGATGTCAATGAGTCCCATCACTTACTCCGGCGAGGTAGTTGCCTCGGTCGGGAGGTTGGACCTGTGGGCACGCTCAGACTCATCGCTTCGACTGGGACCCAGACTCGCCGAGGCAGCCGACCTTCATGCCGTGACTCGAGTCGCCGTGGCTCAGCTCGTCACCCTGCCGAATCACGGGACGCGATCTAACCCTGTGCGGGTCCCTTCTGACACCCCCGGAGGCGAAACCCATGGAACCGCTACCGGCAGGTCATATCAGCCGGGTAGGCCGGACACGGGGGCAGTTGAACAGCTGACGGGGCCGCGGCGAGCTGAGCAGCCACTTGGCGCCCTGAGGGCTACGATGGCAGCGATGAGGTTGACGGCTGCGATCTCGCGTGAGGGCGACTGGTTCGTCGCTCAGTGCCTGGAAGTCGACGTGGCCTCTCAAGGCCAGACCATGGAAGAGTCGCGCGACAACCTGGCCGAAGCGCTGGCGCTGTACTTCGAGGACCAAGAGGCCGACGTCGGCGAAGCGCCCGTGATCATGCCGATCGACATCGCCGTCTGAGACGGTGCGGACGTATGCCGCGCGCGAGGTCATGGCGGCTCTACGGCGCGCGGGCTTCGAGGTGGTCTCCCAGCGTGGCAGCCATGTGAAGCTCCGGAACGAGGACGGCCGAACGGTCATCGTTCCTGACCATCGTGAGATCGCCCGTGGGACGATGCGGTCCATCCTCCGGCAGGCCGGCCTCTCGGCTGAGGAGTTCGAGCAACTCGCGAAGTAGCTCCGTCCGGACACTGGCCTACTCCGAACATCAGGACAGCAACGCGGTCCAACGTCCGTAACACGATTGGCGCAACACGGTCCTCGCCGGGATGGGCCGTGTCAGGTCCCCGCCGTTGCGGCGGAGGAGGAGCGGGCATCCTGGATCGTGACGACCACACAGCGATCGTTCGGCTCGTCGTATTGGTAGATCACCAGCATCCAGCGCCAGGGGCCGAGGACGAAGCGTAGACCCGCCCACCGGCCCTGCAGCTCTGGTCCGAGTTCCGGGAACTGCTCGAGTTGTACGAGCCCTCGACGCACGCGAGCGCCCGTGTCCTCGGGAAGGCTGTGGGTGCGGATGAGCCAGTGAAGATCCTCGACGGCGGTCTCGGCGACCTCGACCTGCGCCAACGGCTAGAGCTCGTCGAGTGGGATCGTCTGGCCGGCAGCTGACTGTCCCAGGCCGCGCCGCGCGCGCTCGAAGGCGCCGTCGATGCCGTCGAGGAGGGCGACCACGTTGTCGGGATCGGGGTCCGTGGCCTCGATCGCGCTGGCCAGCAGTGACCGGGCCAGCGTGCCTTCGTTGACGTGGGTGCGCTCGGCCAAGCGGGAGAGCTTGGCGGCGTGTTCGGCGTCGAGGGTGACGTTCACGCGGTGGGTGCGTGCGGCATCCTGGCCCATACCCCTATGGTACCCGAGTCGGCACGTCGCGTGTAGCCCAGGATGCGGTCCAACGCCCCACCGGATCGACGGAGAACACGGACCTCGCCGGGTAGGACCGGGATCCGGGCGGCCGTACCCGCGAATGATCCTTGGACCGATGACTTCTTCGTTTCGGGTGGTCAATCCACAGACGCGCCGATGGCCCATCACACAAGGGGTGTCTGAAGGGACGTGGACGCCGTCATGACACGGGAAGATGCTGGGGCCGTCGAACGCCGCGAGAGAGGACAGCGCTGCCATGGCCACCGTCGACCCCATCCCCGAGGGCTATCCCCGCGTCACGCCCTACCTGCACGTCGATGGCGCCAGCGCCGCGATCGACTTCTACACAGAAGTCTTCGGCGCAACCGAACGCGTGCGCATGCCGGGGGACACCCCCGACCGCATCGGCCACGCGGAGCTGCAGCTTGGCAACAGCGTGATCATGCTGTCCGACGAGTTCCCCAGCGTTGGCGCGTTGGGTCCGAAGTCGATCGGTGGATCGCCAGTCACGCTGCACGTCTACGTTGACGACGTCGACGGGGTCTTCGACAAGGCCGTACGTGCCGGCGCCCGGGCGCTGGAGGAACCCACAGACCAGTTCTACGGGGACCGTTCCGGACAGTTCGACGACCCCTTCGGGCACCGCTGGAACATCGCCTCCCACGTCGAGGACGTCCCTCCCGACGAGATGCAGCGACGCATGGCCGACCCGTCCAACCAATAGCAAGTCACCCGCAGGCATCCGCCCCAGCACGCAGCAGCGGCCGCGTTGATGCCCTACGGCACGACGACGATCCGACCCACCGCCTGTCCGGAGGCGAGGAGCTCGAGGGCGTCGGGCACCTGCTCGAGCGGGAAGGCGCGCGCGACGACGGGCGTGATCGCGCCGTCCTCCAGCAGGTCGCGCAGGCGCGCCATCGACGCCGTGCGGTCGGGCGCCGTGAACGACGGTCGCGGCAGCCGCCGCTCCACCGGCGACCGAGCCATCAACCCAAACATCCTCGGGATGCTGCCCAACCACCGCCGACCCTGCGCCCCAAACTGGTCATGGCCGATCAACCCGTACGCGCCGTCGTCGGCCAGCACCCGCCGGTACGCCGAGAACGGATGGTTGCCCACCACGTCGAACACCAAGTCATAGCGGTCGCTGCTGCGCGTGACGTCGTCGGTCGTGTAGTCGATGACGCGATCCGCGCCGAGCGCGCGCAGCAAGTCCAGCTTGCGGGTGTGATCCACCGCGGTCACCTGTGCACCCCACGACCGTGCCAGCTGCACGGCGATGGCACCCACCCCGCCGCCGGCCCCGTTGACAAGCATCCGCTGGGAACGCGCTTGGTCCTGGTCGGGCAGGTTCGCCAGCGCGATGAGCCCGGCAGTGGGCACGGTCGCGGCCTGCTCGAACGTCACCTGCGACGGCTTGACGGCCAGGGCATCCTCCGCCACCGCCACGTACTCGGCGTACGCGCCACCGTTGCGCCACTGCATCCCACCGAGCGTCTCACCCAACACCTCGTCACCGGGGCGCAACCGCGTCACCCCCGCCCCCACCGACTCGACCTCCCCGGCCATGTCCGTCCCAGGCACAACGTTGCTGGGGCGGCGCACGCCCGAGCCCATCAGACGCAACACCCGCGGCACACCGGTCACCACGTGCCAGACATCCGGATGCACCGATGCCGCCCGCACCCGCACCAGCACCTCACCATCCCCGAGCGACGGCAGGTCGAGTTCGCGCACCCCCAGAACCTCCGGCGGCCCGCCGTAACCCAGCTGAACGACAGCTCGCATCACAGCCTCCACGCGTTCCCGCACGAGCACGGATCACTTCACTGCACGGCGTTCCCGCTCCTACGCCGCATGCCCGAAGCGCGCCTCGAATACCCCGCAGCTACCCGCCCCGTGCAACACGGCACAACATCCCGCGGAGCCTTCGTCCGAGTTCAACCTCAGCCGGGCAGCTGAAGGTCGATCGAGCACGCTGCGGCATCCACCCGCCCATCACAAGCAACCGATTCGCATTATCGAACCGGCGTCAACAGGTCTTCGGCATCCCGCAGCGATGAGTTCGGTGTACGGCTCGTGTCCTACCAAGTAGAGGAGGGTGCGGCAGGACATCGAAACCGGAGGTGGTCGCCGTTGCGGACACTCGCAATCACCCAGAACATCACCGTCGACGGGGCGATCGAGATGCTGGGCGACTGGTTCGACCCTCAGGCGCAAGCCGGCGTGGACAACTTGGACCTACTGGGTGAGCTCCACCGTCAGCAGGACGCGGCCGACGCCCTGCTGGTGGGGCGCCAGACGTTCGAGGACTTCCGCAGCTTCTGGCCCCAGCAGCTCGACGACGCTACGGGCGTCACCGACTACCTGAACCGCGTGGACAAGTACGTGGTCTCCTCAACCATGACCCACCCGAACTGGCAGAACTCGACGGTGCTGCCCGACGACCCCCTCGAGCAGGTTCGTGCGCTGAAGCAGCAGGCGGGCGAGGACATCGTGGTTACCGGCAGCATCACCCTGTGCCATGCCCTCATCGCAGCCGGGCTGGTTGACGAGTACCGGCTGTTCGTTTACCCCGTCGTTCAAGGCCGCGGCCGCCCACTCTTCCCCGACAAGCACGCGTCGAGGCTGCGCCTCCTCGAAACCCGCGCGTTCGACTCCGGGATCACCTACTCCCGGTATGCCCCGGTCCAACCGGACCAGTCCTGACCTTCCGGAACGCGGATGTCCGCAGCCCCGCTGTGACGTGGTCGTGCCGGTGCGGCCCTACGCCCCCTGACCTGACTTCCGCAGCTGGTAGACACGCGGGTTGGCCGGTTTTGGGGTGTGACCTGCGATTTCGCGCATGCGGGAGGGGTGGGGTCGTGTGACTACAACCTCACGTGCGGTGACGGGGTGGCTACTTGGTGGCCGCGACGTCGAGCACGCGTGGTGGGGTGGGCAGCTCGAGGGCGGCGAGGATGTCGCGTTGCCCGGGGGTGAGTTCGCTGCGTTGGGCGAGGTGCCCCTCGCGGGTGGCCATGGTGACCAGGTGCAGGCGGTCGAGCTCGTGGCGCAGGTTGCGCCAGGTGTCGCTGGTGGCGTGCTCGGCGACGCGCATCAGCAGCAAGGCGAGCCAGCACAGCTGCACATGGGCTTGGATGCGCTGAGGCTTGTGGTGGAACACCGGGCGCAGGTCGATGCCGGTCTTGAGGTCGCGCCAGCCGCGCTCGGCCTCGTACAGGGCCTTGTAGCCCTCGGCGATGTCGCCGGCGGATAGCGACTCGTCTGAGGTGCGCAGCAGGTACTTGCCGTCGTAGTGGGCGTCGCGGCGCACCGCGGCGCGGTCGACGCGCAGGTAGCCCTTGGGGGTGGTGCGCAGGAACCGGTTGTAGCCCGGCTTGGTGCGCAGGGCGCCGGCGAGCTCGGCGCGCTCGGCAGCCGGGAGCTGATCCGAACCCTCGATCGCGGCCTCGAGGCGGGCCACGATCGCCGCGCGCACGGCGGCGTCGCGCTCGGCGGCCTCGGGGTTGTGGCAGACGATGAACCGGTCGCGGGCGGCGCCGTCGTCAACGCGGACTTCCTTGACGCGTAGGTTGCCGGCCACGGTGCGATATCGGCCTTGGCGCGACAGCGCGGCGGCGGCCTCGCTCGAGGCGCCGCGCAGCTTCTCGCCCATGATGTAGCCGCCGCCGGCGCGCTGGAGATAGCGGCGGTTCTGCTCGCTGGTGAACCCGCGGTCGAGCACCCACACCACGCGGCCGAGCTGCCAGTCGCGCAGGTCGTCCTTGACCGTGCGCAGCAGCGTCTGATCCGACGCATCGCCGGGGAAGGTCCACACGCGCACGGGGATGCCCTCGCGGGTGACGGCCATGCCGATCACGACCTGTGGCAGGTCGGGGCGGTGGTCCTTGGACCGTCCCCACGTGCGGACCGCGGCCTCGACGGCCTCGCCCGCCTCATCGCCGTCTGTGGCCCTCTCGTCCTCGCGCGGGTCGAGCTCCTCGCGCGGGTCGGGCTGGTCGGCGGTGTCGGTCTCCCAGTAGGTCGATGTCGAGTCGAAGAACACCAGGTCGACTTGGAGGTTGAGCAGGTTGGCGACGCTGAAGAACACGCGCCGCTGCACCTCGCCGATCACCTCGAGGAACCGGTCCATCGCCCGGTAGCAGTCGTCCTCGCTCATGGCCTCCAGCCCGGGGATGAACACGCGCTCGGCCACCCAGCGGGTGCCGGCGCGCTTGGACAGCGGCTCGCCTGAGAGGCGGTTGGCGACCATGGCGAACACCACCCGCTCGACCAGCTCGGCGTCGACGCGGCCGCCGGCCACCGCCTCACCGATGGCGGTGGAGATGCCCAGCCGCTGCCACAGCTGATCGGCCACCCAGCTGGCGCCCATCGCCCGACTGTCGACCACCGGCGGCAGCTCCCCCGAGCCCGCATCCGCCTGCTCGCTGGCGGACTCGTGGCCGAGGAACCGGCCAATGCTGTCGACCAGGCGCTCGAGCGCCGCGCGATCCACCCGATCGGCCCGCCCGAAGTTGTACAGGATCCGAGCCCGCGGGGTGCCCGACTCCGGATCGCGCTCGTTGTGGGCCAGCGCCAGGTACGACACCACCGACCCGTCGCGGTTGCGCCGCTTGGTCTCCCGCAAGTACATGCCTACCAAGCTAGCCGACACACACACGCCAACACGACAACCACCACAGGGTCGTGTGTCTACACGACAGCGAGCGTCGCGACTGACCTCAACGCCATGACCAGGCATGTTGCGGCGCAGACACCGCGAATCTGCCTACGAGCTGCGGAAGTCAGGCCTGACGCGCGTCCTGATTGCGGTCCTTGCCGGGCAGGGTGGAACTCGGTTGAGCTCGGTCGCCCGAACGTTCTGTAGCCGGCCGCGGCTGGGCATCGCGGCCCAGCCGGGATGCCGGTCCAGTCACAAGCTGTGTAGCCGCTGTGCCACTGTGGGAGGCGTTGTTGCGTCCGGTAGGGACGAGCGGAGACACTCCGCTCCTCCCCCAGTGGGCCAGGTGAGGTCGGCGAACGGCCCTTTCAGAAGTTCGCTGGGATGCGCAGGACCTGTCCCGGATGAATGAGGTCAGGATCAGCGAGGATGTCTCGGTTGGCCTCAAAGATGGGCTCCCCTCCGCTGCCAGCGTAGAGCTGCTCGGAGGCTGCGATACCGGAAAGGGTGTCGCCCGGTTGGACTACGTAGAGCATGTAGCTGCGATAGTCGGAAATGATCGCCGGGCCAAAGAACACTGGAACGGAGATGCGCGACTCCGGTTCGTCCTTGCCAGTGCTCGGGGCTACTTCGACCACCCCGCGAGGAGCCGGAAGATCATCGGGCAAGTTGACCGTTTCTTGCCACGCTGAGATGAGGTTGCTGGCGGTGGTGAAGGTTTCGACTAGAACCTTGCCATCACCGTCAAGCACACGGATATCGATAGTGGCTTCAAAACCGCCGCCCATCCCGGCCACGAGTAACGGGCTATCTACCAGATCATTCGGTTGAGGCTGATCGACTCGAAATGATGAGCGGGACATGGAATGTCTCCTGCCTCCGTCGTGCCGCCGAGGGCTCTGAGTTTCCTCGGACACGGTGAGCAGTCATTTGACCGAACGAACCCCAGCAGCGTCAACACCCCCGCACCCGGGGCTGCCGCTTCCCTATTAGCGAACATTGGTCTAACGTCCCCACAGGACTTCGGCGAGTGCGGACCTTGCCGGGTGGCGCGAACTTGACCTCAACCGATCCTCGTGACGCTCGGTAGCCGGTAGGCCACCTGTCTTGTGTGGATCGGCCGGCTGGACTGCTGGGAGGTGAGCGCCCGAGGACTGGGACCGCCGAAGCAGCCGCTCCCACCGTCAAGTTTGGTTGACGTAGCGTGCTTCGAGGGCATGCTGGACTCTATGGGAGCCCGACTGGAACACGACCGCGCCGACGAACGGGTCCGCATCCGGGTGCAGCTCGGCGCCGAGGATCCGCTCGATCAGCTGCGCGGGCTGCGCGCCGCCGGCCGGCAGCTCGAGGAGTGGCAGCGGCAAGTGATCACCCAGGCTCGCGAGCAGGGCATGGCGTGGTCCAAGATCGCCGAGGCCCTCGGGGTGAGCAAGCAGGCCGCGTGGGCCACCTACAACCAGACGGTGCGCAGCACGCTCGCCGAGGCGCGGGAGCGTAGCGGTCTTTGCGAGGAGGAGGCACAGCGGCTGGCCGATGGGGAGCGCGCCAACCGCCGTCCCGGCGCGGCGTAGCGGCGCGTGCGCGTCGTCGTCGACCCCAACGTGCTCATCTCCGCGGCGGTCGCTACCGGCGTGAGCGCGCAGCTCGTTGACCGCTGGCTGACCGAACGGCCCTTTCGAGATCGTGACGTGTCCGGCGTTGCTGGCCGAGCTGGGTGAGGTGTTGCGCCGCGGGATCCGCGAAGTACGGCCCCCGACTCGGCAAACTCGGCATCTACGCCCGCGCCGGTCGCCGCGCCGCGCTCATCCACCTCGCCGCCGAACTGCCTGCCGGCCGCGCTGCAAGGGACGATCGCTCCCATGGCAGGGCACAAAGGTTACGGGATCTCGCTGGCCATCGACTTCCTTTCTGGGATCCTGCCCGGCAGTGCCTACGGCGCCGGCGTGGGGAGTCCCTTCGACCCCGATGGCAAGAGCGGCTGCGGGCACACGTACGTCGCCGTCTCGATCGATGCCGTGCGCGGCTGGGACGCGTTCGTCGCCGACGCCGAGGCCCTTATCGACGAAGTCAAGTCGACACCGCTCGCTCAGGACTCCGACGAGATGCTGTTCCCCGGTGAGAAGGAAGCGCGAGCGGAGATCGCCGCTCGGCGGGACGGCATCACCCTCCCAGCCCGGACCCGCGCCCAGCTCATCGAACTCGCTCACGAGCTCGGCATCGACTTCGGGGGTGAGCGCTTCGCTTCCCGTCCCGCCCGCTGCAGGGACAGATCGGAGATTTTGATGACCCCACTCGTCGCGCTCGTGCACGCCACCCCAGCCGCGTTCGTGCCGGCACGGGACGCCTTCGCGGCGCACTTTCCCGAGGCCGATCTCTGGAACCTCCTGGATGATCGTCTCATGTCGGCAGCGACCAGTGGGGGTGGCCTCACGCCCACCCTGCGCCGACGTATGTACGCCCTCATCGACCACGCGCACGAGCAGGGCGCGGCGGGGGTATTGCTCACCTGCTCCATGTATGGGCCGGCCGCTCGCGCGGCTTCGCCTCTGTTCGCCCCACCCGTGCGCGGCTCGGACGACGCGCTTCTGGCCGAACTTGCCGACACTGACACCGAGCACCTCCTCGTCGCCGGCAGCGCATCCGCATCGGTGGACGACGCGATTGACCGGTTCCACCGAGACTGGTCAGAGGCGGGAAAGGAATCGGGTCCGAAGGTGGAGAGCGTCGTCGTGGACGGCGCAGCCTCGGCGGTCGCCGCCGACGACGTCGCCGCACTCGCCGAATCGGTCGTTTCGGCGTGTCGCCCGCACGTGCAGACCTCAACATCCGTGTGGTTGGCCCAGTACTCCCTGCGTCCGGGCGGACAGGACTGCGAGGGGACCTGATGTGGTCAGGCTCCTATGAGGTCACTGCCCGCTCGGCCGGTGAGCCATCTCGGTGCTGCCGCCCCGAACGGCCGACAAGTCAACCCCAGGACACCACGGTCGGTCGTTGGAAGGGTCAGACCGCCGGAGCGGCAGCAAGCGGAACATCGCAGTCGTTGGAGCACGCGCTCGCCGACTACTACGACGCGGGCCTGCGCCTGGCCTGGCTGCTGCTCGGCGACCGCGAGCTCGCCGAGGACGCCGTCGGTGAGGCTCTCGCCCGGACGTGGCGCCGTGCCCGCCGCGGGGGTATCGACAATCCGCGTGCCTCCTTGCGGCAGGCGATCGCCAACGAGTCCCGCAGCCGCATCCGACGGCTTGTGCGGGAGCGGCGGGCGCGGGAGCGCCGCGACGGGAATGACCGCGGCGGCCGAGCGGCGGACGAGCAGGTCGCCGACGCCGACGCGCTCGGTCGCGCGTTGCAGCGCCTGCCCGCGCGCCAGCGGACCGCGGTGGTGCTCTTCTACTACGAGGACTTCCCCCAGGAGGAGATCGCCCGCGTCATGGGCTGCGCGGTCGGCACGGTCAACAGCAGCGTCTCCCGCGGGCTCGAACGGCTGCGAACCGAACTCGGAGAGGTGGGTTAGCCATGGGCGAGCAGGAGTCCGAGCGGCTGCGCGCCCTGCTTCGAACCCGGGCGCAGGGCGTGAGCGCCAGCCCCGACGCGGTCGACGACGTGCGTCGTCGCGCGCGGCGCCAGGACGCGGTGCGGCGCGGGGGGACGGCGATCGTGGCGCTCGCCGTTCTCGCGGTCGCGCTGCCCGTCGGCGCGGCGCAGCTCCCGATGGGCGACGAGGGGGCGGTGGTCCTCGACGACGAGCCGAGCGCGGCGGGCCAGGTCGAGGGGCAGGCACCCCCAGACGAGCCCCGCGAGGACGACGGCGACGGCGCAAACGCCGAGGCCGACGAGGACGGCACTGGCGACACCGAGCCCGCCGAGGACGGGGACGGCGCGGGCGCGCACGACGCGCCGGCCTCGGATGCGGGGGACACCGACACGCCGCTCGCGGAGTGGGAGCCGGAGACCTGCACCGACGAGGCGGCCGGCCTCGAGATCCGCTACCCGGGCGACTGGGAGACCGCCGAGCTCGTCGACGGGACCCCGTGTCGCCTCTTCGATCCCGAGCCGATCGATGTCGGCGAGCAGGCCACCGACGACGTCGATGCCGCGGTGGTCGTCGACGTCCTCGCCGACGACCTCGACACGTTCCTCGAGCGACGCGGCACCGAGGGCGCCGAGGTGGAGCACGCCGAGTTCGAGGGCCGGGAGGCGGTCCGCATCGCGGACGAGGTGGCCGACGGCGGCTTGCTCCCGCAGGGCACCGAGACCCTGACGTGGGCGGTCGCGCTCGACGGCGACACCACGGTCGTGCTGTCGGCCTCCGACCACCCCGACCGGGCGACGTTCGAGGCCGCCCGCGAGATCGTCGACGGGATGGCCGCCAGCGTGCGTCCCCAGCGCGACGCCGAGGAGGAGGCCGGGTGCTCGGCAGAGGATGTCGAGCGCGTGGCCCCCGCCGAACGCGACGCGCTGCCGGAGCCGGCGGCGCAGACGCGCACGGCGATCCTCGAGGCGTCCCGCGCCTGCGACGTCGAGCGCCTGGCCGAGCTCGCGAGCGCGGAGCGGTTCGTGGCGACCGAGGGCTTGCACGATCCCGATCCGGCCTCGACCTGGCGGGCGCTGGAGCGCGAGGGCGCGGAGCCGCTCGCGTTGTTGGCCGACCTGCTCGCGGGACCGCCCGCGCAGGTCCGCCAGGACGGCGAGATCCGCTACGAGTGGCCCCTGGCGTTCTCCTACGGGTCGTGGGACGACATCCCCGCCGAGGAGCGTGAGGCCGCGCAGGCCCACTTCGACGACGAGGAGATCGCGCACTTCCGCGAGCGCCGCGGGACCTACCTGGGCACGCGCGTCACGATCACCGCCGAGGGCGAGTGGATCGCCTTCGCCCCAGGAGAAGAAGCGCCGGGCGAGGAAGCCCCGGGAGAGGAGGCCCCGTAGGCGCGGGAGCGGCCAGTCGAGGTCGGCGGCGATCTGGCTGACCTGGCTGCGTGAGAAGCTGGTGATGGCCAGCTGGGCCCCGCGCGTCCTCGACCTCGCGGGTGGACACGCCCTCCACGTACGCCTGCGCGACCACGCCACACAGCGCCCGTTCGGCGCGGGGCGCCTCGAGAAGGTCGCACTCCACTCTTGCTTGCCTAGACCTACCTAACGAGTCGCGGCTCACCCTTGAAAACGCTCGACGCGTCACATGTATCGTCCGAGGCGGCAATCTACCGGGGGGCACACCATGCAAGAGGTGCCTAGGCCGAGAGTCTCAAGGATCCTCACACGCCGTCGGACCCTGCTGATAAGTGCCGCGTCCCTCCTTCTTGTCGCCGGTAACGTTCCAGCGGCGTCCTCCGCGGAGCCAGACGAGGATCATCGTGACAACCACGGTCCTGAGGTCGACGACCTTATGGAGGAGTTCGGTCACTCGCTCGGCGAGGCGCAGCATGTGCTTGAGCGTCAAGCCGTGCGCTACGAGATCGCCGAGGCTCTCGCAGAAGCGCTTGACGACCGTCTCGTGGGCCTGTGGGTGGACCATGGGCAGGAGCGCGACCTCAAGGTCGGGGTAGTCGATGACGGGGCGGAGGTGCAGGCGCAGGTAGAAGCGGTGTTCGAGGGCGACAGTGAGTTCGCGCCCTATCAGGACGACGTCGCATTGGTATCACAAGAGCACGAGTCCGAGACGCTGATGGAGGCCTACGACCTCGCCAGCGAGCGGCTCCCCCAGATCGAGGAGGAGCTCAGAACACAGGCAACGCTCGCATACCGGCCATCGGACAACATCATCCGGCTCGGTGTCGATTCGCCTGATGCACGAGCGCAGCGCGTGGTCGAGGATGTCCTCGGCTCCTGGAGCCGCCATTTCGTGCTCGAGGAGCGCGAGCCGGAGGCTGAGTCGTGCAGTCGGGAGGATTGCACAGGGCATGATCTGCGGGGTGGGCTGGCATCGGAACCAGGATGCACACTGGGCTTCAGTGCATCGAACGGTTCCAACAGGCGCTACATGATGTCCGCTGGGCATTGTTTCGACCAGGGTGATTGGGTGGGTCACAGCGGCACGACCGTAGGTGGAGTCCCGAATGCTGGCAACGCCTCGGTTAACGGTCCCCGGGTCGACGCGGCCAGGATCGACATCGGTGCCGCTTGGGGTCAGACCAACACACCGCACATCTACGACAGTCCGACCACCCGCTACATTAGCGTCGACAGAGTAATGTCATCAACTATGGTCAGGGAGTCGTGGTGCGACGAACCGGGAAATCGGGTGGCCTCGAGACAGGTCCCATATCGGACACATTGATCACAGCAGAGGGGGCTGATCGGTTGTTCGAATTCGAAGCACGTACCTGCAAGGGCGACAGTGGGGGACCTGATATCGAAGACGTTACGATGGCGTACGGAATCGTCTCAACCCGCCGAGGGGACTCCGCCCCAGGAGGTGCCTACGGACCGTGCAGTGAGAAGGGAACGGCGAGCCATCTCTCCTCGGTGCAGGACGCCATTGAAATCGACGTCATAACGGATTAGGCGAGGGTGAGGGCTTCTCCTTGTCGCCACCCGAGAAGGCGATGACGTTGCGACACGGTTGTCCACGCAGTGTCCAGGTCTTACAGCTCGGCCTGGCCTGCGTCATCCCTGTGCTGGTGTTGGCGGCGTGTACGGACAGCGACCCGGGCGACGACGAACCCGAGGAGCCGGGGGACGGCACGGCGCGCGCAGAGAGCGAGATCGAGGAGGGAACCGAGGGCGAACTCGGGGCGCTGCAAGGTGAGTGGACGCTGGTTGACGGCGAAGGGCCGGACGGTGGTGACCCACTTCAAGGCGCTGAGGCCACCGCAACGCTGATCATCGAGGGCACCCAGGCGCGCGGCCAGGACCCGTGCGGCATCGGGTACAGCTACATCGACGACGAGCAGCCCGACGGCGATGACGTGCCGGGCGTGCGAGTGGACGGCGACGAGATCGAGTTCGGCCTCTTCGATAAGGAGGCAATGGAGTGCCCGAACGATGACGCAGCGCGGGCGAACCGCGCGTTCGAGCCCGTACTCGAGAATGCCGAACGGTTCACCCGCGACGGCGACGAGTTGCGCATCACCGGACAGGAGGGCTTCCTCGTCTTCGCGCGTGAGGACGCCGGCTAGCCTCGATTGTTCGTGCGGGTTCGGCGAGAGAGTGGGTCAGGGCCGGTAGCACCAAGCTCCCACCCGATCGTTCTGGTCTGACACATCCGCGGGTCCTTGCCTGCCCCGCGTGACACACCCGGTGTGCAGGCTTGTTGCATGCCGCGCCGGGTCTAGCACGTCTAGCACCGACCCGGCATGCGACGAACTCACCACCGCGACCGTGTCCGCTGCGGCCTCCAGGCCGCCGATGATCGCGCCCCGATTCCGTGCAACTTGTTGGGGGGTGTGTACGTCTCTTCGGCGGGATGCTGGCATGCCACCGGGGAGACCAGGCCATGGCTGTTGCGAACACGAGGCGGGTCGGGGCGTTAGCGACCTTCGCTTGCGGCGCCGTGCTGGCGGCGGGGCTGGGCGGCTGCGAGGACGAGCAGGCGTGGAGGACCTACACGGCCGACGACGGACTTGCCCACGACGCGGTCGAGTCGGTGGAGATCGGTCCGGGCGGTGTCGTGTGGGCCGGCACCCACGCGGGCGTATCAAGGTTCGACGACCAGGAGTGGACGACCCTCTCGCACCAGCAGGCGGCGCCCATCGGCAGCCGCGCCGACCAGGTGGCGGTGGGCCCCGACGGCGGGGCATGGGTGGCCTCCTGGGAAGGGGTGGCGTCCTTCGACGGTCAACGGTGGAGCGCCCACGGCGAGGCCGACGGCCTGCCGGACTGGCCGGTGACAGCCGTCGCAGTGACCGACGACGAGGAGGTGCTTGCTGCCAGCGAAAGCGTCTACCGGTTCGATGGGCGACGATCGCTAGATTCCGCCCCGTCACACCGGGGCCACTTCAGCCTGTCACTCCCAGGTGCCGGTCTGGGCCAGAGCAGGTCGGGCCGCCAGGAGGCGATGAGTCGATGCAGCGCGGTCTCGTGTTCGGACGCTTCGGCCTCCAGGCTGCGGATGCGGCGGGCGAGCCTGCGCAACATCCCGATGGCCTCGACAGTCTCTGCGCCGTGGCAGGCGCGAACCCGCGGGCGCAGCGAGGTTGACTGCCGAGCCGGCGCCCCAGCGGGGGGTCGCGGCTCTTGAGCCGCCCCCTCTCGCGTGCGCAATACTGCGACGGATGAAGGCACCGTATGCGAGCGAGCTCGCCGCACTCGAGAGAACCTACGCCTGTGCGCTGACCGCCGACGTCGGCGAGCTGCGCGCGGCCGTTCGAGATGTCGGTACAGGCCCGGCGTTGTTCGCGGGGGCGGGTGGATCAATGGTGATCGCTCAGCTTGCTGCGCTCCTGCATGAGGAGTCCTGTCGCCAGCCGGCGCGGGCGTGTACGTCGCTGGAGATGCTGGACGCGCCTAGCTTGTTGCACCGCGCGGCGGTGCTCTTCTCCTCAAGCGCCAAGCATCCCGATGCCCATAGTGTGATGCGAGAGTTCCAACGCAAACGCTTTGCCCCGGCCGTGCTGGTCACACATCGACTCCGGTCCGATGTTCAGGAGCTCGGGGGCGCCGACTGTCGTGTGGTTAGCCTACCGCCGCTCGCCCAACCCGACGGCTTTCTGGCTAGCTGCGGCCAACCGGGTCGCATCATGCCGGAAGGTGTCCGCCAAGCTCGACCAGCCCTTCTACTGGGGCAGCCGCAAGTGGAGGGCCTCCTACGACCGGCGTACCTACGTCGAGGGGTTCTTCGGCAACGTCCAGAACGCTAGCGCCGAGAACCTACGCCGCGGGTTCGTGCGCACCACTGGGCTGGGGCCGATCCGGCTGATGCTCGCGATCACGGCGGCGGCGTGCAACGTCCGCCAGCTGCGCAACTGGCACGCCGACACCGGGCTGGGTGACCCCGAGCATCCCCTACTCGCGCCTGACGAGGCCAACCACGGGTTCGTCGAGCTCACCGCCGACCAGGCCGAGACGCTCGACCGCGCCTACCTCGACGCTGCCTGAGGCCGCCCCGCCTCTACCCGAGACGTACCGGCGCCCCCGCCCTCGCAGCGGGGGCGCCGTCGTCTCGCCGCTCGTAGCCGGCCGGTTTTCCGCCAACAGTCGGCCGATTTTTTCGCTAAGACCCCATGGAGCGGGTGAGGGGAATCGAACCCCCATTGCGAGCTTGGGAAGCTCGTGTTCTGCCATTGAACTACACCCGCGGTACGGGTCCCGACTGTACAGCGCCGGGGGTGGGACCAGCAATCGACGCTGCGGCGACCGCGTAGGATGCACGAGACCTGTGCGCCGACCGCGGAGCCCGTCGTGATCCTCTCCGACCGCGATATCCGTGCGCAGCTCGACAAGGGTGCCCTCGTCATCGACCCGCTGGCCGACCATGCCATCCAACCGGCGAGCGTTGACGTGCGTATCGGGGACGGCTTCCGCGTCTTCGCGAACCATCGTCATCCGTACATCGACACGCGGGCGCCGCAGCCGGACCTCACCGAGATCGTCGAGGTCGCGCCCGGGGAGTCGTTCGTCCTTCACCCGGGTGAGTTCGTGCTCGGGGCCACGTACGAGCGCGTCAGCCTCCCGGGCGATCTCGTGGCCCGCTTGGAGGGGAAGAGCTCCCTCGGCCGGCTCGGCCTGCTGGTGCATGCGACCGCGGGCTTCATCGACTCGGGGTTCTCCGGGCAGCTGACGCTGGAGCTCTCGAACGTCGCGAACCTGCCCATCGCGATCTACCCCCACATGAAGATCGGGCAAGTCGCGCTGTTCCAGCTCTCCTCGCCGGCCGAGCACCCGTACGGCAGCGCCGAGCTCGGCTCCAAGTACCAGGGCCAGCAGGGTCCGACAGCGAGCCGCTTCTACGAGAACTTCGGGGAGGCCGGCGAGCGCGGATGAGACCGCTCCGTGGGCAACGCCGCCAGTCGTTGCACACGCAACGCCGTGGCGACCATCGTTGCGCGTGCAACCAGGCCGCGACCGCACCCTGCGTTGCACATGCATGACGAGCCCGAGCCGCTCGACACGATCGCCGGCGAGGTGCGCCGCGAGACCTGCGTGACGAAGTCGCGGTTCATCGCGACGCTCGCGCCGGTACCCGACGAAGCGGCCGCGCAGCAGCGCATCGCCGAGGTCCGCCGCGAGTTCCACGACGCTCGCCACCACTGCACCGCGCTCATGGTCGGACCCGACGGGGCCCGCCAGCGCTCCAACGACGACGGAGAGCCGTCGGGGACGGCCGGTGCGCCGATGCTCGCGGTGCTGCAGGGTGCGGAGATCACCGACGTCGTCGCGATCGTCACCCGCTACTTCGGCGGGACGCTGCTCGGCGCGGGTGGCCTCGTGCGCGCCTACGGCGACGCGGTGCGTGCGGCACTCGACGACGCCCCTCGGGTCACGCGGCGGCGAGTGCACGTCGTCGAGGTGCGGGCCTCCCACGCCGAGGCGGGGCGCCTCGAGCACCGGCTGCGGCAGTGGGCGGCCCGCCACGGGGCCGACATGGCCCCGGGCGCCTACGACGCGACGGGCGCGGCCTACGAGCTGGCGGTCCCGGCCGGGGCGCTGGACGAGCTGCACGCGATGCTCGGCGAGGTCGACGCGGCGGCCGACCTCGCCGAGCGCGGGACCGAGATCCGCGACATCCGGCAGTAGGCCCCGCGCCGCTCTCGAGCAACGCGCGGCGGCCGGGTGGGGTCCTCAGCGAGGTCCGTCGCCGTCGTCCGCTCCCGGGGCGGTGTCCGCCTGGTCGGCCTCCCCCGGCGCGACCGAGGGATGCGACCCGTTACCGTTGACCTGCGCCACCGGGAGCATCGAGTCGGCGAGGATCTGGCTCACGTCGACCACCCGGACGTCGCCCTCGCCGAGCTCGCCCTTGCCGGTCTTGTCCTGGACGGCGTCGTCGAGCATCACCATGCAGAAGGGGCACGCGGTGGAGACGAGGTCGGGGCGCTGGTCGAGGGCCTCGTCGATCCGCTCGTGGTTGACGCGCTTGCCGATGTCCTCCTCCATGAAGAAGCGCGCGCCGCCGGCACCGCAGCAGAACCCGTGGTTGCGGCAGCGCGGCATCTCCACCTTCTCGAGCCCCTCGACCCCGTCGACGACCGCGCGCGGCTCGTCGTACTTCCCGTTGTGCCGGCCCAGGTAGCAGGGGTCGTGGTAGGTCACGCGCTTGGAGATCGGCTGCTCCGACGCGAGGCGGCCCTCCTCGACGAGCCGGGACAGCAGCTCGGTGTGGTGGATGACCTCGAAGTGCCCGTCGAAGTCCGGGTACTCGTTGCGGATCGTGTTGAAGCAGTGCGGGCAGGTGGCCACGATCTTCGTCGCCCCGACCTCGTTGAGCGTCTCGACGTTCTGCTCGGCCATCATCTGGTACAGGTACTCCATGCCGACCCGGCGCGCGGGGTCGCCGGTGCAGGTCTCGCCCGGCCCGAGCACCGCCCAGTTCACGCCGGCGGTGTTGAGCAGCTCGGCGACGGTGCGCGTGACCTTCTTCGCGCGGTCCTCGAACGCGCCGGCGCAGCCGACCCAGAACAGGTACTCGACGTCGTCGTCGAGCGGGCCGTCGGCGACCTGCACGTCCAGGCCCTCGGCCCACTCGAGCCGCTTCGACGAGCCCGCGCCCCACGGGTCGCCGGAGTTCTCGAGGTTGCGGAGCATCCCCGCGGCCTCCTCGGGGAAACTCGACTCCATCATCGCCTTGTAGCGGCGCAGGTCCATTATGTGGTCGACGTGCTCGATGTCGACCGGGCACTCCTCTACGCACGCGCCGCAGGTCGTGCACGACCATAGCACGTCGTAGTCGATGACCGGGCCCTCCTCGCCGGGCGCGTCGCCGACGAGCATCTGCTGCAGCACCGGCACGTTCTCGTGGCCGCCGGCGGCCTCGGCCTTCGACTCGTCGAGCAGGTACGGCCCCTTCGCGTAGAGGTGGTCGCGAAGGTCCATGATCAACAGCTTGGGGTTGAGCGGCTTGCCGGTGTTCCACGCCGGGCACTGGCTCTGGCACCGGCCGCACTCGGTGCACGAGTACATGTCGAGGAAGCGCTTGAACCCGAAGTCCTCGATCCTGCCGACGCCGAGCTCGTCGTCCTCGTCCATCTCCTCGATGTCGATCTTCTCGGACTCGAGCTTGCCGAGGCCCTTCGGGAAGCGGCTGAACGCGACCTGGAAGGGGATGGAGAAGACGTGCAGGTGCTTCGAGTGCAGCGTGAACAGCATGAACCCGACGAACACGGCGAGGTGGGCGAGCAGGAACACCGCGCCGAGCAGGTCGAGCACGGCCGGGTCGAGGTCGCCGAAGAACTGACCCATCCAGTTGGACACGAACGCGCCGTCGCCGTAGGGCAGCATGCCCTTGGCCGACCGCGCGCCGCGCAGCACGAGCGCGGTGTACAGCAGCGCGAACTCGGCGATCAGGACGTACCAGCCCTCGTCGAGGTTGGACCCGGCGAACCGCGACCCGCGCCCGGTGCGGTCGGGGTGCTGGGTGAAGCGGATGATCGCGAAGCCGATGATCGCCACCAGCACCAGGAGCGCGAACAGGTCCTGGGTGAACCCGAGCACCTCGGCGCGGACGGTGCCCGCGGGGAAGCCGGGGATGTGGAAGGCGGGGTCGAAGATCTCGCCGACGGCCTCGAGCGTCTTGGTCTGCAGGACGATGAAGCCCCAGAAGATCAGCGCGTGCAGCCAACCGTTGGCGTTCCACTGCAGGATCTTCTGCTGGGCGAGCACGTGGGTCACGAGGTACTTGACCTTTTCGCCCCACCCGTGCATGCGCTCGGGCATCGGCTGTGCGACGAAGAGCAGGCGCACGAGGAAGACGATCCGGCGTGCTGCAAGGCCGAGGCCGATCCCGAAGATCGCGATGCCGGCAGCGAGCCGAACGACGTCGAGCGTGTCCATCGGCGCTCCTAGAAGTCAGACCGGTACTGTCCGCAGGCTAGAGTCCGCGGCGCGACGGGTCGAACGATGCGGACGGGCGGCACGTCCGGCGTCCAGGGGTCCCCGCACCGGTGCGTCGGTCGCCGACCCCGTTCGGGGGCTTTGTGCGCGGAACGCGTATCGTGCCCGGTATGACGCGACGGCGAGTTCGCCCGCACGCCCGCGGCCGCGCCGTGCTGGGCGCGGCCGCGGGGGCGGGCGCGGTGCTGGCCCTCGCCCTCGCCGGCCTCGCGGGGTGCGCGACGGAGGGCGAGAGCTCGGAGGGTGCCTCGGGCGAGGAAGCCGCGGGGAGTGAGGGAGCCGCGGAGAGCGAGGGAGCCGCGTCCGACGGGGGGAACGAGGACGCCGCTGGTCCCGCGGGAGCACCCGAACCCGCCGACGTCCCCGACGAGGCCGAGGGCTGGCCGACGGACGACGTGGTGCTCACCGGTCCGGACGGAGCCACCGTCCCGCTGCACGTGTGGGTCGCCGACGACCAGGATCGGCGGGCGGTCGGCCTGATGGGATGGTCCCATCTGCCGGAGGGCACCGGGATGCTGTTCGAGTATCCCGCTTCCCGCGATGGCGGCTTCTGGATGAAGGGCGTGCGGTTCCCTCTCTCGATCGCCTTCGCGGACGACGCCGGCACGGTGACCGAGATCATCGAGATGGACGTGTGCGACGATGACCCGTGCCCGGTGCACGAGCCCGAGGGGCAGTACCGTCGCGCGCTCGAGCTCCCCCAGGGGCGGTTCCAGGAGCACGGGGTCGAGCCGGGATGGCAGCTCGAGGTGCGCGGGTGAGAGTGCCCCGCACGCCACGGTCCGAGGGTGACGAGGTCGGGAAGAGGTGGGGAAGGAGAGGGCAGATGGCGATCTGGCTGATGTGGGTGATCGCGATCGTCGTGGTGGTCCTGCCGGCCGTGCTCGCGGTGGCGTTCAACGGGCGCGATCGGGCGGACGCGCGGGGACGGCGAGTCGACCACCGGTGGCGCGCACCGCGAGTGTCGAAGCAATAAAATCTGAGTGTGACTGGCTCAACCATGTTGTTGCTGCCCGTCGCGAGGGGTAGGCTCGGGTTCGAGAACACGACGTCCCTGAGCGCCTGAGCGGCGCGGAGGTGGTACATGGCAAAGGCAGTCGGCATCGACCTGGGAACGACGAACTCGGTCGTCGCGACCATGCAGGGCGGCGAAGCCGAGGTGATCTCGAACGCCGAAGGGACCCGGACCACGCCCTCGGTCGTGGGCTTCTCGAAGTCCGGCGAGGTCCTCGTCGGCGAGGTCGCCAAGCGGCAAGCGGTCACCAACCCGGACCGGACGATCCAGTCGGTCAAGCGCCACATGGGCAGCGACTGGTCGACCGAGGTCGACGGGAAGACCTTCACGCCCCAGGAGGTCTCGGCGCGCATCCTGCAGAAGCTCAAGCGGGACGCCGAGAGCTATCTGGGTGACGACGTCACCGAGGCGGTCGTCACCGTGCCCGCCTACTTCGGTGACGCCCAGCGGCAGGCCACCAAGGAGGCCGGCGAGATCGCGGGTCTCGAGGTCCTGCGCATCATCAACGAGCCGACCGCGGCGTCGCTCGCCTACGGGCTCGACGAGCAGGACGAGCAGACCGTCCTCGTCTTCGACCTCGGCGGCGGCACGTTCGACGTGTCGGTGCTCGAGATCGCCGAGGGGGTCTTCGACGTCAAGGCGACCAGCGGCGACACCGACCTCGGTGGCGACGACTGGGACCAGGAGATCATCAACTGGCTCGGCAAGACCTTCAAGGACCACCACGGCGTCGACCTCCTGCAGGACAAGATGGCTCTGCAGCGCCTCAAGGAGGCCGCCGAGAAGGCCAAGCGCGAGCTGTCGACCACGAACGAGACGTCGATCAGCCTGCCGTTCATCACGGCGACGCAGGAAGGCCCGCTGCACCTCGAGGAGACCCTCACGCGGGCGCAGTTCCAGCAGATGACCGAGCACCTGCTCGAGCGCTGCAAGAAGCCGTTCCAGGCCGCGGTCAAGGACGCCGGCGTCGCCACCGGCGACATCGACCACGTGATCCTGGTCGGCGGCTCGACGCGCATGCCCGCGGTGATCGACGTGGTCAAGGAGCTCGCCGGCGGCAAGGAGCCGCACAAGGGCGTCAACCCCGACGAGGTCGTGGCCGTCGGCGCGGCGCTGCAGGCCGGGGTCCTCAAGGGCGACGTCAAGGACGTGCTGCTGCTCGACGTCACCCCGCTGTCCCTGGGCATCGAGACCAAGGGCGGGGTCATGACCAAGCTCATCGAGCGGAACACGACGATCCCGACCCGCAAGAGCGAGGTCTTCACCACCGCCGAGGACAACCAGCCCCAGGTGGAGATCCACGTGCTGCAGGGTGAGCGCGAGATGGCCGACGCGAACCAGTCGCTCGGCAAGTTCCAGCTCACCGACATCCCGCCGGCGCCGCGTGGCGTGCCCCAGATCGAGGTCACCTTCGACATCGACGCGAACGGCATCGTCAACGTGTCCGCGCAGGACAAGGCGACCGGCAAGGAGCAGTCGATGCAGATCACCGGTCAGACGGCCCTCCCCAAGGAGGACATCGATCGGATGGTCCGCGACGCCGAGCAGTACGCGGAGGAGGACCGCAAGCGTCGCGAAGCCGCCGAGGCTCGCAACAACGCCGACAACGTCCTCTACCAGACCGAGAAGCTCGTCAAGGACAACGACGAGAAGATCTCGGCCGAGAGCCGGGCGAAGCTCGAGGAGGCGCAGGGCAAGGTGCGCGACGCCCTGCAGACCGACGACTCCGAGCAGATCCAGTCCGCGACCGACGAGCTCATGCAGGTCAGCCAGGAGGTCGGCCAGGAGCTCTACGCGACCACGGGTGAGGAGGCCGCCGGCGCGGAGGCCGGCGGCGCCGGGACGGCGACCGACGACGAGGACATCGTCGACGCCGAGGTCGTGGACGAGGACGACGACGACAACAAGGGGTCGGCGTAGCCCATGGATGGGGATCCACGCCACGGACGCGACGAGTACGCGCGGCACGACCCGGGCGAGGAGCCTGACGTGACCGATGGCTCGGCCCGGCAGGAGCCGCCGCACGACGCCACCGGGGAGGCCGGTGCGCACGACCCGAGGGCCGAGGGCGCCGACGCGTCGTTCGCCGAGGGTGGCTCGGCCGGGTCCGAGCCACCCTCGTCCGGCGAGGCGGTCGACGGTGAGGCTGCCGCCGGTGGTGCGGACCCCGACGGCGAGCCCGTCGACGAGCTCACACGCGTTGCCGCCGAGCGCGACGAGTACCTCGACCTGCTCCGGCGCGAGCGCGCGGAGTTCGAGAACTTCCGCCGTCGCGTTCAGCGGGAGCGCGGCGAGGCGCTCGACAAGGGCGCGGAACAGCTCGTCGGGAACCTGCTGTCGGTGCTCGACAACTTCGGGCACGTGCGTCTCGGCGCTGAGGAGGCCGAGGACCAGCCGCTCGCCAAGGGCGTCGAGATGGTGTACCGGGAGCTGTGGGCCGCGCTGTCCGACGCCGGCCTCGAGGAGGTCCCCGGGGTCAGGGCGCCGTTCGACCCCGAGCACCACGAGGCGATGATGCAGGTCGAGGCCGACGAGGAGGTCGAGGAGCCGTACGTGGCCGAGGTGTTGCGGCCCGGCTACCGCTTCAAGGGGCGGGTGCTGCGGCCGGCCTCGGTGTCGGTGGCCCAGTAGCCATGACCCAACGCGACTACGTCGAGAAGGACTACTACAAAACCCTGGGGGTCTCGAAGGACGCCGACCAGTCCGAGATCTCCCGGGTGTACCGCAAGCTGGCGCGCGAGCACCACCCCGACGCGAACCCCGACGATCCGGACGCCGAGCAGCGCTTCAAGGAGATCAGCGAGGCCTACTCGGTCCTCTCCGATCCCGAGAAGCGCAAGGAGTACGACCAGGTCCGCAACCTGGTCGACAGCGGGGCGTTCCGCGGTGGTGGACCGGGCCCCGGCGGGGCCGGTCCGTTCGGTGCCGGGGGCGGGTTCCGGGGCGCGGAGACCTTCGACCTCTCGGACCTGCTCGGCGACCTGTTCGGCGAGGGCGCCGGCGCGGGCGGTAGCCCGTTCGGGGCCGGCGGGTCGACCCGCAGCCGCGGCCGGGCACGCACGCAGCGCGGCACCGACGTCGAGACCGAGCTGACGCTGTCCTTCGAGGACGCGATGGCCGGGGTGACGACGACGCTGCGGGTGGCCGGGCCCGCGCCCTGTTCGACGTGCCACGGCTCCGGGTCGCGGCCGGGGACGAGCCCGCAGGTGTGCGGCACGTGCGGAGGCCAGGGGCTGATCACGCGCGACCAGGGCATGTTCGGGTTCAGCGAGCCCTGCCCGTCGTGCGGCGGCAGCGGTCGCCAGATCACCGATCCGTGCTCGACCTGCAGCGGCAGTGGGCGCGAGACCCGCACCCGCGACATCCGCGCCCGCATCCCCGCCGGAGTCAAGGACGGTGCTCGCATCCGGCTCAAGGGCAAGGGCGCGCCGGGGGGCGGCGGCGGAGAGCCCGGCGACCTCTACGTGACCGTGCACGTCGCGGAGCACGAGTTCTTCGACCGCCGCGGGGACAACCTCGTCGTGCACCTTCCCGTCACGATGACCGAGGCGGCGCTCGGGACGAAGGTGCGGGTCCCCACGCTGGACGGCGCCGTGACGGTCAAGGTGCCCGCCGGCACGCAACCGGGCCGCACCCTCCGCGTGCGCGGCCGCGGTGCGCCCAAGTCCGGTGGCGCCTACGGCGATCTGCTCGTGGTCGTCGACGTGGTCGTCCCCCGCAAGCTGAGCCGCACGCAGAAGAAGATGCTCGAGGAGTTCGGTGCGACCGAGCAGGCCGACGAGCTGCGGGCGCACCTGGACGCCGCGGTGGCCGCTCGGGAGGAGGCGCACTGATGGTTGCGCGAGTTCGGCGGGAAACGGCGGTCTACATCATCTCGGTGGCCGCCGAGCTGGCCGGCGTGCACCCGCAGACCCTGCGCACCTACGAGCGCAAGGGCCTCATCCGCCCGTCGCGGACGGCGGGGGGTACGCGCCGCTACTCCGAGCGCGACGTTGAGCGGGTCCGTCTCATCCAGGAGCTCACCCAGGAGGAGGGCGTCAACCTCGCCGGAGTCCTGCGGGTCCTGCGGTTGGAGGAGGAGCTGGAGGAGACCCGCGAGCGGCTCACCGAGGCGCTCGCGGAGGTCGAACGGGTCCGCCGCGACGCCGAGTACGCGCTGCGCGAGCAGGCGCGGGCGCGGTCGGCCGAGATCGTGCTCTACCGTGAGCCGTCCACGGAGATCGAGCCGCACCGCACCGTGGGCCGCCGCCGGCGCTGACTCGGCCACGCCCGTCGGCTATCGGATGTCGCCAGCGGTGTCGGGACGCTGGCGGCTCGTCTCCGGCGGGCGGATCAGTCTCGGGCGGGCACCGTCTCGTGGTGGGGCCAGGGCCACCACTGCGACAGGCCCCGCACGACGGCCGGCAGCGCGGCGGGCTCCACCGGGCGCGCGAGCACGAATCCCTGAGCGCCGTGGCAGCCGATCGGGCGGAGCAGCTCGAGCTGCTCCTCGGTCTCGACGCCCTCGACGATCACCGGGGTGCGCAGCGCGTCGCTCAGCCAGGTGACCGCCCCGATGAACGCCGCCGCGTGCGGGCTGTCGATCAGGCTGCGGTCGAGCTTGATCTCGTCGAACGGGAGGAACTGCAGGCGCGTGAGGGAGCCGTGGCCCGCACCGAAGTCGTCGAGCGAGAGGCGGACCCCCACCTCCCGGACCGCGGCGAGGGTGCGGTCGACTGTCTCGGTCTGCTGCAGCAACGCGCTCTCGGTGATTTCGAGCGTCAACCGTTCCGGCGCCAGGTCGCCAGCCGCCAGGGTCGCGTCGAGTTCGGGCGCGAAGCCCTCGACGGCGAGCTCGCTGGCGCTGACGTTCGTCGACGCTGACGACCCGGTTCCCCCCGCCGCGCTTCGCCTCGTAGAGGGCGATGTCGGCGCGGGCGATCAACTCGGTGTGGGTGTCGTCCTTGTCGCCGGTGGCGATGCCCGCCGAGGCGGTCTGGCCTTCGGGCACCCGCCCGCGCAGGGTCTCGACCACCGCGAGAGCCTCGGCGCTCGAATGGCCGGGCAGCACGATCACGAACTCGTCACCCCCGTAGCGGGCGAGGGTCGCCTGCTCGGGAACGAGCTCGCGCCAGCGAGCCGCCAGCTCGGCCAGCAGCACGTCGCCGGCCCCGTGGTGGTGGACCTCGTTGAACGCCTTGAAGTCGTCGACGTCCAGCACGCTCACCGCCGCGACGCCGACGGTCATGTGCGCGACGGCCTGCCCCGGAGGAGAAGCCATGGGCGAGGGTAGGGCCGCTCCGACTTGAGCAACTAAGACTCAAGTTTTCTGCTGCGAGCACTGCGACGCCGCGCTAGGGTTGGGGCCATGGATGCGAACCGTTTGACCATCAAGGCCCAGGAGGCCGTCCAGCGCGGGTTCCAGCTCGCCGTGGAACGCGGGAACCCGCAGCTCGAGCCCGTCCACCTGCTCGTCGCGCTGCTCGACCAGCAGGACGGCATCGTGCCGCCGGTGCTGCGTCGCCTCGGCGGCGCTCCGGACGCGCTCCGCCAGGAGGCCGAGCAGGCGCTGGCCCGCTTGCCCCAGGCCAGCGGCGCGACGAGCCAGCCCGGCGCGTCCCGGGCCACGAGCCAGGCGCTCACCGAGGCCGAGCAGCGCGCCGAGTCACTCGGTGACGAGTACGTGTCGACCGAGCACCTGCTGCTCGCCATCGGCGAGGGGACCGACGCCGCGGCACGTGTGCTGCAGCAGGCCGGGGCCACCGGCGACGCGCTGCTGGCAGCGCTGCGCGAGGTCCGCGGCAACCAGCGGGTCGAGAGCCAGACGCCCGAGGACACCTACGAGGCGCTGGAGAAGTACGCGCGCGACCTCACCGAGGCCGCCGAGCAGGGCGAGCTCGACCCGGTGGTCGGGCGAGACGACGAGATCCGCCGGGTCGTGCAGGTGCTGAGCCGCCGCACGAAGAACAACCCCGTGCTCATCGGCGACCCGGGGGTCGGCAAGACCGCGATCGCCGAGGGTCTCGCCCAGCGCATCGTCGCCGGCGACGTGCCCGAGTCGCTCAAGGACCGTCGCATCGTCGCGCTCGACCTGGGCGCGATGATCGCGGGCGCGAAGTACCGCGGGGAGTTCGAGGAGCGACTCAAGGCCGTCCTCAAGGAGATCGAGGCCGCCGAGGGGCGGATGATCACCTTCGTCGACGAGCTGCACACGATCGTCGGTGCCGGCAAGGCCGAGGGCTCGATGGACGCCGGCAACATGCTCAAGCCCCTGCTGGCCCGCGGGAAGCTGCGCATGATCGGCGCGACGACCCTCGACGAGTACCGCGAGGTCGAGAAGGACAAGGCGCTGGAGCGCCGCTTCCAGCCCGTGCACGTCGGCGAGCCGAGCGTGGCCGACGCTGTCGCGATCCTGCGCGGCCTCAAGGAGCGCTACGAGGTCCACCACGGGGTGCGCATCACCGACGGTGCGCTCGTTGCGGCCGCACGCCTGTCCGACCGCTACCTCACCGAGCGCTACCTGCCGGACAAGGCGATCGACCTGATCGACGAGGCCACGAGCCGCGTGCGCATCGAGATCGACTCGATGCCCACCGAGATCGACGTCCTCGACCGCCGCGTCAAGCAGCTCGAGATCGAGCAGGCCGCGCTCGAGGGCTCGGCCGAGGACGACCCCGAGGCAGGCCAGCGGCGCGCGGCGATCGCCGACGAGCTCGACGACCTGCGCGGCGAGCTGGCCCAGCTCACCGAGCGCTGGCAGGCGGAGAAGGCGGCGATCGAGGTCATCCGCAGCCTGAAGGAGCGCATCGAGGGGCTGCGGGACGAGGCCGAACGCGCCGAGCGCGACGGCGACCTGCAGCGCGCGGCCGAGCTGCGCTACGGCGAGCTGCCGGCCGCCGAGCGGGAGCTCGCCGACGCCCAGCAACAGCTCGCCGAGCTGCAGGCCGAGGGCGCCACCCTGCTCACCGAGGAGGTCACCGCCGAGGACGTGGCCGAGGTCGTCGCGAAGTGGACCGGGATCCCGGTCGACCGCCTCATGGAGGGCGAGCGCGAGAAGCTCGTGCGCCTGGAGGACGTGCTGCGTGAGCGCGTGATCGGCCAGGAGGAGGCCGTGCAGGCGGTCAGCGACGCGGTGCGCCGCAGCCGGGCCGGCATCGCGGACCCGAACCGCCCGCTCGGGTCGTTCCTCTTCCTCGGGCCGACCGGGGTCGGCAAGACCGAGCTCGCGCGCACTCTCGCCGACTTCCTGTTCGACGACGAGCGGGCGATGGTCCGCCTCGACATGGGCGAGTTCCAGGAGAAGCACACCGTCAGCCGCCTCGTCGGGGCGCCGCCGGGCTACGTCGGCTACGAGGAGGGCGGTCAGCTCACCGAGCCGGTGCGCCGTCGCCCCTACTCGGTCGTGCTGCTCGACGAGGTCGAGAAGGCCCACCCGGACGTGTTCAACACGCTGCTCCAGCTGCTCGACGATGGGCGGCTGACCGACGGGCACGGGCAGACGGTCGACTTCCGCAACACCGTGGTCATCATGACCTCGAACCTCGGCAGCCAGTGGCTGCTGGAGGCCGACCTGCCCGAGGCGCAGATGCGCGAGCGGGTCATGGCGAGCGTGCGCGAGCACTTCCGCCCCGAGTTCCTGAACCGCCTCGACGAGCTGTTGATCTTCCACCGGCTCGACAAGGACCAGCTGCGCGAGATCGTCGACGTGCAGCTGCGCACCGTCGGCGAGCGGTTCGGCCAGCGCGACCTGGCTCTCGAGGTCAGCGAGGCCGCCAAGGACTGGCTCGCCGAGCGCGGCTACGACCCCGTCTACGGGGCCCGACCGCTCAAGCGCACGCTGCGCAAGGAGCTCGAGGATCGTGTCGCCCTCGCGCTGCTCGACGGGTCGATCACCGAGGGCCAGGCGGTGCGCGTCGACGTCGGTCACGACGCCCTCGTGATCGAGGGCGTCGACACGGCCGAGCCCTCCACCGGGGAGCCGAGCGCCCTCGCGGCCGGGCACGACTAGGGTCCGGCGTCCCCGCGACCGTCCGTTCGGCGGTGGGGCTCGCGGGTCGACCCGCCCGACGTCTGCGAGCATGCGTGCGACGACGTCGGGAGTGCGAGATGGCCGAACTCCGCAGGACCACGGGCGAGCGCCCCACCCCGCAGGGGCCGATCATCACGCGGGGCTACGAGGTCGTCGAGGACGGCGAGCCGCGCCCCCCTGCCCGGCTGGCGCCCGAGGCGTTCGACGAGATCGCCGTGGTCGACGTGCAACCCGCCTCCCCCGAGGAGCGGCAGGCGATGGCCTTCCCGGCCTTCGGGGTCGACCGGACCGTGACGCTGCGCACCGTCGAGGTCGCCGACGGGCGGCAGGTGGAGGTGCTCGACGCGGACGGGCAACGCCGAGCGGGCCGGATCGTTCCCGAAACGGCCGCGGCCACCGCCGAACTGCTCGCCCAGCGGCCCGACCTCGCCACCTGGGTGGTCCGTGAGGAGCTGGGCGAGACCGGGCGCACCGGTCTCGCGGTCGCGATCAGCCGTCCCGAGCTGCAACCGCAGCCGCTCGCCCGCCCGGCGCAGACCGGGGCGACCGGCGGGCTCCGAGCACTGCTCGCCGATCGGCGCGTGTGGGTCGCGGTGGGCCTGGCCGTGGTGGTCGCGATCGCGGTGCTCGTGACCGGATAGCCGGCGCCCCCGCCTCTCGACAGGCGGCGGGCGAGGCCTCCGGTGGGCTCTCCAGGCGGGTCGTGGACGGGCCGGTGGCCCGTAAGGGGACACCCTCGGGACAGAATCGGGACAGCGATCCGCTTTACTGTCCGTACCCGCAGCCGTACTGGTGGGTGCGGGCGGGCGGGGACAACCGGCGGGAGGGTGACCTGTGCGGAGGCGTTTAGTGTTCGGGGCGGTGTTCGCGGCGCTCGCGCTGCTACTCGCCGCGTGCGGGAACATGGTCGAGTCGCTTACCGAGCGTGCGGTCGGTGAGGCACTGTCCGATGACGAGCAGGACGTCGACATCGACTTCGACGAGGGCGTCACCGTGACCGGCGAGGACGGCGAGCAGAGCGAGGTCAGCTTCGACGAGGAGTCGGGGGAGCTCTCGTTCTCCGGTGAGGACGGGGAGATGACGCTCGGGGGCGGCGAGTTGCCCGACGAGTTCCCCGACGAGTTCCCGCTGCCCGAGGGCGCCGAGGTTCTCGGTCAGCAGACCCAGCGGGACGACGACGGGTTGAGCCTCTCCGTGCAGCTGGCGGTCGACGCGCCGTTCGAGGAGACCGCCGGACCGCTGCGCGACGAGGTCGAGGCGGCCGGCTGGGACGTCGACGAGGGCGAGGGTCACGACGCCGGCGAGACGCTCGAGCTGGACGGGCAGGCGGTCGAGGGGCCGGAGGCCGACGTCTACGCCCTGGCGGGCCACGGGTTCGACGACGGTGTCCTCGTGATCCTCGACGTGAGCGACGACGAGGGCGACTCCGGTGTCGTGTTGCAGGTCGGGTTCGAGCGGGATGAAAGGTGAGGGGATGAGCGACGAGACGACGGGCAAGGTGCCCTTCCGCGAAGCGATGGGGCTGTTGCGGAAGACGACACCGTTCCTGTTCGCGAACGTGGTCGTATACGGCGGGTTCTTCCTGGCCACGGTCCTGTGGATGGCCCTGTGGGGGGCGTTGGCGGTGTTCTTCGCCGAGCGAGTCGAGTTGCTCGCCATCATCTGCTTCATCATCGCCGTCGCGGTGCCGGGTGGGCTGCTGGTGCTCGGCAAGCGCTACGTCCTCTACCTCGTGCAGGGCGCGCACATCGCGGTCGCGACGAAGCTGCTGCTGGAGGGCGAACTCCCGCAGGGCAAGGGGCAGGTCGAGTACGGACGAGAGGTCGTCAAGGACAACTTCCGTGACGTGAGCATCCTGTTCGCGGTCGACCGCATCGTCGACCGGGTCGTGCGGGCGTTCGTGCGGTCGTTCGTGCGGATCGTCGACATCCTGCCGCTGGGTGGCGCCGTCTCCCAGATCGCGCGGATCGTCGGCCAGGTCGTGCGCCGTGCCGCCTCGTACATCGACAACGCGATCCTGTCCTACGCGATCGCGCTGAACGAGGACAACGTGTGGCGCAGCGCGCGGCACGGGCTGATCCTCTACGCGCAGGTGTACAAGCCGGTCCTCGCGACCGCGGCGAAGGTCTGGGTGCTCGGCCGCGTCTTCTTCGTCGTCGCGCTCGTCGCGGTCGGCGTCCCCTTGTTCTTCGGTGCGGCCGTGTTCTTCGACGCCTTCGTCGTCCAGCTGATCGCGCTGGTCGCGACGTTCCTGCTCGCGCACCTGCTCGTCCGCGCCTTCTTCGAGCCGTTCGCGATGATCTACACCCTCGCGACCTACCACCGGGCGATCGAGGGCGTCGAGATCAACGCGACCTGGGACCGGCGTCTGCAGGACACCTCGAAGGCCTTCCGCGACCTCGTCGGCCGTGCGCGCGAGCACGACGACACGACCGACCCGGTGGACGCCGACGCGTCCGAGGGGACGGGGGCGGAGGGGTCCGCCGGGGATACCGGCCGGGCTAGCCGCGGCGGGGCCGCGTCGCGTCAGGCCGGTGTCGGCGGGGGGCTCGGCGGGCTCCTCGGTCAGGCCGCCTCGGCCGCCGGGGACGCCCTCGGGCAGCGCAACGGCGGTAACGGTCCGGCGCCCGCGGGACCGACAGGCGAGGCGGCGCCGACCGGGGATACAGGCGAGGCGGCGCCGGCCGGGGATACAGGGTCGGCGGGGGATGCACCGGTCGCCGACGAGGACGCCCGCGGAGGTACCTCCTGACACCCCCGGCTCGTCCCGGCCCGAGGCGTGGGGCTCGGGCCGGGACGAGCCCCATCCGTCGCGCGACGACCGACCGACCGCGGAACGTATCCATGAACGGCGGGAGCATCTGATGGCGGGTTGCGCCGAGAGGGCATCGATCCGCCTCCTCGGGCGGGTCGCGGTCACCGGGGCCGATGGTGAGTTCGAGCCCCCGCCGCGGACGTGGGGCCTCGTGGTGGCGTTGGCGCTGCGCCCGCAGGGATTCGAGCGGGAGGAGCTCGCGCGGATCGTCGCTCCCGAGCTCGAACGCACGTCCGCTCGCCGCCGCCTCTCGCGCCTGCTGTGGCTTCTGCGCGACGCGGTGCCCGACCTGGCGCTCTCGATCACGAGTCGGCGCGTCACCCTGCCCGCGGACGCCCGCGAGGTCGACGTCGAGCAGATGCTCGCCTCGGCGCGCAGCGAGGCCGCCGACGACCTGGAGCTGGCCCTTCAGGGGACGTCGGGCGCGTTGGCTCAAGGGTGCGACCTGCCCTGGGTCGTCGAGCGCCGCAGGGAGGTGACCGCGGCGGTGCGCGACGCCATCGCTAAGCTCGCGAGTTGGCACCTCGCAGCCGACCGGCCGGCCGAGGCGATCCGTGTCCTTGCCCCGCGCCAGGCCGAGTACGCGGGGGACGGTGAGCTGCTCGGACTGCGCCTGCGGGCCCACCTCGCCCTCGGCGAGCGCGCGCAAGGGCTCGCCGCGCTGGATCGCTGGTGCGAGCAGAGCGGGCTGGAGGAGGAGCGGCTACCCCCGCACCTCCGCGAGCTCGTCGGCCAGCTGCGCGGGGAACGGGACGAGGTCGCCTATCACGAGCCGCGCCCGACCGCCCCGCCACACGCCTGGCAGGCGTTCGCGCACGGCTGCGGGCCGCGCGGGGACCGACGCGGGCAGAACCGGGCGATCGGCGTGCTGCGTCAGGCCGTCACCGACGGGACGCTGTCACGCGACGAGCTCCGGCTGGTCGAGATCGACCGAGCGCTCGACGAGCACGCTCTGGCGCTCGCGGAGCGGCTGCTCGCCATGGCCGACGCCGACAGCGGTGCGGTCGCGGTGCGGCGGGCGCGGCTCGCGCTCCTCTCGTGGCGGCTCGACGAGGCGGTGCAGGAGGCCTCGCGCGCGCTGGTCGACCACTACTGCGAGGGCGAGCGCGAGGCGCGGGTGGCCGCGCTGCTCGTCCAAGCGGCGGCGCACTCGCGGCGGGCGGACAAACGCGACGCGATCGCGAGCGCACAGGAGGCCCACCGAGCGGCTCGCGATCTCGGCCGGGCCGACCTGGAACTCGCCGCCGAGCTCGCCCACGGCCGCGAGCTCCTGCGCCAAGGGCGGTTCGCCCAGGCGCTCGACCGGCTCGATCCCGCGGGTGCCCGCGCCGAGGAGCTGGGCCTCGCGCGCGTCGAGCTGGACTTGCGGCACGAGACCGCGCGGGCCCGGTGCCGGCTCGGTGAGCTGGACATCGCCGACGTGCAGCAACGTGACCTGCGGCAGCGGTGGGCCGAGCTGGGCTATCCCGCTCGTGAGGCGGCTGCCGCGAGCGAGCACGCCTACACGCTCATTCGCGCCGGTCGGATCGCCGAGGCGCTCGAGGCCACCGACGACGCGCGTGACCTCGCCGAGCGCGGCGGCAGCCCCGAGCAGCACGGCTGGGCGTGCTTCTATCGCGCGCTCGCACTGACCTGCCGCGACGGGATGGTCGACGCGTCGTGGCGGGCCGCGCTGGTCGCCACCGAGCGTGCCGACGTCGTGGCGGACCCCGGGCTGGTCGCGACGTCCCGGCTGCTGATCGGTCTGCTCGACTACCTCGCGGATCGTCCTGGCGAGGCGCTCGAGTCCCTGCACGAGGCCCGCGAGCGTTACACGAGCCGCGACGAGTTCGATCACCTGCCGCTCGTGCTCGCGATCGAGGGCCTCGCGCACCTCGCCCGAGGGGAGGTCGAGCTCGCCCGCGACGCGACGGCGCGCGGGCTGCGCGAGATCGCGCAGCTTGGCGCGAGCGATTTCGCGGTGGGGTTGCACTACGCGCACGCGCGGGTGCTGGAGGCGTGCGACCGGCCCGAGGAGGCCGGACGCTGGCTGAGCCGGGGGAACGAGCTTCTGCGGGAGATCGCCCGTGAGGCGGGGCTCGACCCGATGGCGCTGGCGGCCCGCGACCCGCTGACCCGCGCCCTCACGGCCGCCGCGGCCGCGCGGACGCTGGACGACACGCCCGCCAGCGCCGCCCGCCGGACGTCGTCGGACCGGCGCCCCTAACCGGTGGCCCCGTCCTCCCACGCCGCGGTGCGCGCGCGACGGCGCAGCGCCTCGGCCTGCGCCGAACGACCTGCCGCCTCCAGGAGCCCGGCGGCACGGTCGTGGCGGGCCGTGTCGAACGGGGCGATCGCGATCGCGTCCCCGAACAGCCGGGCCGCCTCGTCGGCATCCCCGCTCTCGGCGGCCGCCGTCGCCACCTGGTCCAGCAGCGCGAGCCGCAGCCGCGCGACCTCCCTCCTCGCCGGCTCGACCCATTCCTCGCCCCGGTTGTCGGGCAAGAGGTCGCCGGCGAGACCCAGGGCGATCCGCGCGCCCTCCCGGGAGCCGGTCGACCCGTGCAGCGCCTCCCTGGCGGCCTCGACGAACGCCGCGTGGTCGATCGTGGCGCCCTCGGGCAGGGTGAGCCGGTCGCCGTCGCGGGTCACGAGGTCGGCGCACTCCCGACGCAGCCGGGCGAGCACTCGCCGGAGCCGCTGGCGACCCGCGTGGGGGTCGGTCTCGGGCCAGAGCGCCTCGATCACCTGCTCGGAGGACGCGCTCCCACCCTGCAGGGCCACGATCTTCACGAGGGCGGCGAGGCGGCCGTCCGGGGGGGTGGCGTCGTGACCGGCGTGATCCACACGGAACCCGTCGAACAGCCGCACCACGGTGCGTGGGGAGGGCTCGTCCGCCGGCTCGCTTGTGACGAGCGGGGCGAGCTGCGCCGCGAGCCGAGCCTCGCGGATCCACGGTGCGTCCGGGACGTCGGTCGCCTCGGCGCGCTCGAGGGCGTCGCGCACGTGGGCCGCGGCGTCGTCCCGGGCGCCGCGACGGCGCGCAGCCTCCGCGCGCAGGAGGGCGACGCGCCAACGCTCCCGGGGTTCGAGGGCCGGTCGTTGCACGGCCTCCTCCAGATAGTCCTCGGCCCGCTGGGGATCGCCGCTGCGCGCGTGCAGCGCGAACGCGGCGAGCGGCACGAGGCCGAGCGTGCCGGTGTCAGCGGTGTCCGCCCGGGCGAGCAGGTCCCAGGCCCGATCGACCTCGCCGACCCGGTCCAGCAGCTGGGCGAGGTCGGCGAGCAGGTAGGCGCCACCGGAGGTGTCGACGAACCGGTCGCCGGCCAGGCGCAGCGCCTCGTCCACCGCCCGGACGGTGCCGGGGGCGTCCCCACGATGCGAGGCCGAGCGGGCGAACCCCCACTGCGCGTACACCTGGGCGGTGCGGTCCTGGAGACGCTCGCCGAGCCGTGCGGTCTCCGCGAAGCACCGGTCGGCTTCCTCGTGGCGCCCGGCGTAGGTGAGCACGTACCCCAGGAACGGCAGGGCGTTCGCGCGCTGCTGGCTGAACGCGCCCGCGTTGGCGAGGGCCGTGTCGAGGTAGGTGATGGCGTCCTCGTGGCGCCCCAACGGCCACGCGACGACGAGTCCGCGGAAGAGCGCGACCTGGGCCAACAGCGACGACTCCCCGAGCCGGTCCCAGATGCCCATCGCCTCGGCCAGCAGCCCGTCCGCGCGGCGCAGGTCCGCCTCCTCCCGGCTCGAGGCCGTGATGCGCGCCACGGCCTGCAGCGCTTTCGCGCGGACGACGGGTCGGTCGGTGTCGGTGCGGGCGAGCAGCTCCTCCGCCCGCTCGTGCACGTCGTCCTCCCGGCCCTGGTACATCTCGGCGAGGATGCGCTCGGCCTCGACCTCGTCGGCCATGGCGGGGTCGGGCGGCAGGGCCTCCGCGCGCTCCAGCGCGGCGTGGCTGCCCTCGATGTCGTGTGCGTGGCGGCACGCGCGGGACAGGTGCACGAGCACGCGCGGATCGCGGCGCAGCGCCGCGTCGCTCACCGACCCGCAGAGACGCTGCAGGGGCTCGGGACCCAGCTGGACGGCGGCCTGGCTCGACCACGAGCCCGCGGTCGCGACCGCGCGCTCCTCGCAGCCGGCGCGCAGCAACACCCACACGGCGGCCCGGCGCTCCTCGCGCAGGTCGTAGGCGCGCGCGGCGGTCTCGGCGGTGGAGGTGTCGAGGGACGCCCGACCGACGAGCTGGTCCCGTACGGGATCGGTGATCGTCCACCATCCGTCCCGCGTGGGGGTGAGCGGCAGTCCGGCCGCGGCGAGCGTGTCCAGCGTGCCGGCGCGCCCCGCGACGCGGTCCGTGAGTGGCCCGTCGAGCAGCGGCAGGTGCGCGAGCTGGACGACCAGGTCCCGGTCCTCGGGGCGCAGTCGTCCGAGCGCGGATTCGGTGAGCGCCCCGAGCGTCGCGGGTTCCTGGGCGTGCCGCTGGATCGCCGCGCCGGTGTCCTCGGCGGGCAGTGCGGGCAGGAGCATGCGCAGCGCCGCGGGCCAGCCGGCCGTGGTGCGCCGCAGCAGCCCCGCATCGTCCTCCGACAGGTCGAGGCCGTAGGCACGGCCGAGCTCGGCGATCTCGGCCTCGGAGAACGCGAGGTCGTCACTCGACAGCAGTGTCGCGTCGGGGCGCTCGCTCAGCGGACGCAGCTCGGGTGGCAGCCAGCGGGCACACAGGACGACCACGTGCGGCTCGGGCAGCTCCTCGATCGCCTCGCGCAGGTAGCGGGCGGCGTCGTCTTGCAGTCGCTGGGCGTCGTCGACGAGCAGCAGCGTCGGCTCGCTCACCTCCACCAGCCCGTCGTGCAGCGCGTCGGCGAGGCCGCTCGGGTCGGCGGCGGTGGCGTCGAGGATCTCCGAGGCCTCCTCGAGGCGGGCACGCGCCAACGCCTGCCGCACGCTCTCCAGCAGCTGGTGGGCGTCGGCGGCGTCCTGGCGTACGCGCACCCGCGCGGCGGGGCACTCGTGCGTCTCGAGGAGCTCGGCGGCCAGGGCCGTCTTGCCGTAGCCCGCTCCCGCGATCACCGCGGAGATACGTGTCCGCAACAGCGCCTGCCGAAGGTGCGGCCGCGCGACGTGCTCGGCCGCCATCGTCATCACTGGCCTCCCGCGCCGTGCCCTCATCGTGTCACGCCCGTGTCACGCCCTATCGTGCACCATCCTTCACACGCGGCGATCCCCCGACGCGGGAGACGAGGGGAACGCCGCGCAGCGCCACGCGCATCACGGGGGGACGCGCGTGGCTCGGTGGATCGACGGTCGAGTCGAGAGGCGAGGTCATGGGATCTGTGAACGTGCGGGTGAGATTGCTCGGGCCGGTGCGGGTCGAGACGGACGGGCGGGTGCAGGAGCCTCCGCCGCGAACCCACGGCCTGTTGGCGGTGCTCGCGCTCGAGCCCGGCGGATACGAGCGGGGCCGGCTGGCCGAGCTCGTGGCCCCCGGGGCCGGGTCGAGTGCAGCGCGACGGCGCCTGTCGCGCTTGCTGTGGCTGCTGCGTGACGCGGTGCCGGCGCTGCCGGTCACCGTCGGCCCCAGGTGGGTGGCGCTCGACGCCGATCACTTGACGGTCGACGTCGCCGAGGTCGAGGAGCTGGCGGCCTCGGACACGCCCCAGGCGCTGGAGGCGGCGTTCGAGCGTGTGGGCGGGCCGCTCTGCCCCGACGTCGACCTGCCCTGGGTCAGCGAGCAACGCGAACGGGTGCGCACCCTGGCCGAGCGGATCGCTGCGCGCGTTGCCGAGGACCGCGCCGGGCGCGGCGAGATGGCGGCGGCTCGGGACGCCGCGGATTGGCTGCTGGCCCACGATCCGGGCTCGACGACCGCGCTCGAGCTGCGGCTCCGCGCCGACCGGGTGCTCGGCCGCCGACAGGAGGCCGACGAGGCGGTCGCGGCGTGGGAGCAGGCGCAGGGTGCCACCGAGGCCTCCGCCCCGCCGGTTGTACGCGACCTGTTGGCCGCGATCCGGCGCGAAGCGACCATGCCTGAGGTGCCCCGCGAGGACGCCGCTCCCGAGGAGTGGCAGCTCGAGGCCCGGTTGGCGGGTGCCCGCGGTGATACGTCGGGGCAGCGGCGGGCGCTCGCGATGCTGCGCAACGCCTCCAGCCTCGGACGGATCACCCGCGCCGAGCTGCGCATCGCCGAGGTCGACGCGGCGCTCGACCGCGAGGAGTACCCGCTGGCAGACCGCTTGCTCGCCATGGGCCGCGACGATCCCGACACGGTGGCGCTGCAGATCCGCCGCTGCCGCGTCGCGCTCGCCCACGGGGCGCTGGATCAGGCGATGGAGGAGGCCAGCGACGCGCTGCTGCGCGCCTACTGCGACCGACGGGAGCTCGCGCGGCTCGAGGCGCTGCTGGCGCTGGCCGCGGTGATGTCGGCGCGGGGCGAGGGGCGAGAGGCCCTGGGTGCCGCTGCGCAGGCCCAGGAGATCGCCGAGCGCGCTGGGCGGCTCGACGCCGTGCTCGAGGCGGACCTGGTGGCGGGGCGCGAGGAGGCACGGCAGGGCCGCTTCAAGGCGGCCGCGACCCGCCTCGTCGAAACCCGGGCGCGGGCTGCGGGATCGGGGTTCGCGCGGCTCGAGGGCGAGGCGTTGCACGAACTCGCCCGAGCACGGTGCCGGCTCGGGGAGCTCGACGCGGCCGACGGGCTCCACCGCGAGGCGCGCGAGCACTGGCGGCGCCTGTCCCTGCCGGTGCGGGAAGCGGTTGCCTGCGGCGAGCACGCGCACACCCGGGCGCGGGCCGCGCAGCACGAGGAGGCGCACGAGCTCGCCGAGCGCAGCGAGGAGCTCGCGACGGGCGCCGGCGCGAGCTCCGCCGCCGGGTGGGCGTGCCTGTCGAGCGGGCTGGTGCGGTTGTTCGAGGGTGACACCGAGCACGCGGATCGTGCCTTCGCACGGGCCGAGGCCCACGCCGGGAAGGACGCCGACGACTCGCTCACCGCGGCGCTCGCGGTCCACCGCGGCTTCGCGGCCTACCTGCGCGGCGAGTCGTCGTCGGCGCTGGCCGAGGTGACCAGCGCCCGGGAGTGGTACGAGCGTCGCGACGAGCTCGAGCAGCTGCCGGTCATGCTCGTGGTCGAGGCGCTCGCCCGACTCAAGCTCGGCGAGCTGCACGCGGCGCGTGTGGCGACGGAGCGCGCCCTCACCGAGGTGGCCCAGCTCGGCGCGGGTGACCTCGCGGTATGGGTGCACTATGCCCACGGGCGGGTGCTGGAGAGCGCCGGTGACGACGAGAACGCCCGCGTGTGGTTCGGGCACGGGATCGATCAGCTGCACGCGATGGCGTGCGCGGCCGGGGTCTCGGCCGAGGAGTTCGCCACCCGCGACCCGCTGACGCGCGGGCTCGGGGTGGCCGCGACCGCCGCCGGCGTGGCGAACGTGCCGGCCACGTGGGTCACGGGCCGCCCCGCCGGGGTGGCCTAGCTCCCCGTTCGGCCGTGGCCTCCAGCTCACACGTCCCCCCGTCCGGGCGGTGCCCAGCCCTTCCTGCCGTGCCGGCGGCTCCGTGTCGGCCGCATCCAGCGCCACCGGCACCGGTAGGCAAGCACCCCGGTGTCCCACGCGTGTCCCGTTGCCCGGTAGGCTCGGGCCATGGCGAGCGGGCCCGGCGGTGAGCTCGATGTCGATACGGTGCTCGAGCGGGGTCGGCCGGGGGTGCACCACGGCGTCGCGAGCGAGCGATGGAGCGTGGGGCCGGCCCTGAACGGCGGGTACGGGCTCGTGCTCGCGCTCCGAGCGATCGCTGCCGAGGTCCCGGCGCCCGACCCGCTCACGGTCACCGGGCACTTCCTCTCGGGGCTGGTTCCCGGACCCGTGGAGATCGCCGTCGCGGTGCACCGCGAGGGGCGGCGCGCCGCGGTGGCCACCGCGGCGATCCGCCAGGAGGGGGAGGCGCGCGTCCGCGCGATCGCCCGCTTCGGGGAGCTGCCGGCCGCACCCGATCCGCAGTACCTGGACGTGGCCCCTCCGTCGTTGCCGCCGCCCGACGCGTGCGTGGGCCGTGAGCCCGGTGCGGGGAATCCGCTGGGCATCGCGCTGCTCGAACGGGTCGATTGGCGCGTCGACCCGACCGCCCGCGGCTGGATGATCGACGGGATCCCCAACGGGCGGCCCCGCCAGGTCGGGTGGTTGCGGTTCGCGGACGGACGGCCCAACGACCTCCTCGGCCTGGCCTGCCTGGTCGACGGGATCGCTCCGACGGTGATGGAGCTCGGCATCGGCGGATGGGTGCCGACCCTGGAGCTCACCGTGCACCTGCGCGCACACCCGGCTGCCGGCTGGTTGCGGTGCGCCCTGGCCTCCCACGTCGTGCAGGGGGGCCTCACCGACGAGACGTGCGAGCTGTGGGACGGGGACGGACGCTTCGTGGCAGCGGCGCGCCAGCTCGCCCGCCTCCCCTAGGTGCGGGTACGGTGCCGCGCATGTCGAACCCGCTCGAACGCGCCGACGCGGGCGGCCTGGCACCGGCGACGGTCGCCGTCGCCGCCGGGCGGCCCCACCAGCCTGGGGATCCCGTGAACCCCCCGGTGGTCCTGACCTCGATCTACCGCTCCGAGGAGGACGCGCCGCCGGGGTACGCCCGGGAGGGCAATCCCACCTGGACCGCCTTCGAGGAAGCCCTCGGGTCCCTCGAGGGGGGCGCCGCCGTCGCGTTCGCCTCCGGGATCGCCGCGGTCGACGCCGCGCTCGGGGGCCTGCCCGACGGCGCGGTCGTCGTTGTCCCGGACGACGCGTACAGCGGCACGCACGCGCTCGTCGACCACCTCGCCGAGCGCGGCCGGCTGACCCCTCGCGCGGTCGACATCGCCGACACCGAACGGGCGCTCGCGGCGTGCGACGGCGCGGACGCCCTCTGGGTGGAGTCCCCCACCAACCCGCTCATGGGCGTGGCGGACATCCCCGCACTCGCGGAGGGCGCGCACGCCCGGGGCTGTCGCGTGGTGGTCGACGCGACCTTCACGACGCCGATGCGGCAACGTGCCCTCGACCAGGGGGCCGACGTCGTCGTGCACAGCGCGACGAAGTTCCTGTCGGGGCATTCCGACGTGCTGCTCGGCTCGGCGGTGACGCGGGACGTGGATCACCTCGCCCAGTTGCGAGCCCACCGCACGCGGCACGGTGCGGTTCCGGGGCCGATGGAGGCGTGGCTCGCCCTGCGCGGCCTGCGGACCCTGGGTGTGCGGATCGAGCGGGGGGAGGCCTCGGCCCGCGAGCTGGCCCGCCGGCTGGCCGCTCATTCGATGGTGCACCGGGTGCGGTATCCGGGCCTGCCCGACGATCCGGGTTATCGGCGGGCGACCGAGCAGCTCGACGGACCGGGCGCGATGCTGTCGTTCGAGGTCGCCGACGCGGGGACCGCCGACGCTGTCTGCGCCGGTGTCCGGGTGATCGCACACGCGACCAGCCTCGGCGGGGTGGAGACCACGCTCGAGCGCCGGACCCGCCAGCGCGGCCAGTCGCACCTGCCCGCGGGCCTCGTGCGCGTGAGCGTCGGCTGCGAGGACGTCGAGGATCTCTGGACCGACCTCGCGCGCGCCCTCGAGGCCGCGGCAGCGTGAGACGCGTGGCGGCGAGGGGCACACCGGCGTGAGGCGCGTGGCGGTCGAAGGAGGCAAGCGCGGAGGGGTCCGCCGACCGGCGCTCTGGCTCGGGGCGCCGGCCGCGCTGCTGGCCCTGGTCGTCGGGCAGGCCTGGATGACCGCGCGCGAGGAGTACCTCCCGCGGCCGCCCTACGAGGTGGCACACACCGTGACGCCCGACGGCGAGGTTCGCGCCGGCGCCGACACGGGGCAGGTACGGCTCGCCGTGCTCGGGGACTCGACCGTCGAGGGGATCGGCTCACCGACTGCCGAGGGCGCGCTGCCGGTGCTCGTCGCCTCCCGCGTCGCCGAGGCGCTGGACCGGACGGTCGGCGTCGTGGGCTTGGGGGTGTCCGGCGCACGCACCCGCGACGTGCAGCATGACCAGGCGCCCCGTCTCGCTGGGGGGGAGTGGGACGTGGTGCTCGTGGTCGTGGGGTCCAACGACGTGACCCACGCCCACGCTCCCTGGCGCATGGCGGAGACGACCCGAAGGATGCTCGAGGAGGTCGAGGCGGCCAGCCGTGCCCCCGTGGTGCTGGGCGGCATCCCGGAGTTCCACACGGTGCCGGCTGTGCCGAGGCCCCTGCGGTGGCTGCTCGGCTGGCAGGCCGACCTGCTGCGCGCCCGCCAGGCCGCGGCCGCCCGCGACGTCGGGGTGCGGTTCGTCGACATCCGGGCCGAGGCCAGCCCCCGCTTCCTCGGCCGGCCCGAGTCCATGAGCGCCGACGGCTTCCACCCCTCGGACCTGGGATACGGCCTCTGGGCCGATGCGCTGGCGCCTCAGGTCGCCGACGCGGTCGCGGCGGGTGACACGGCCCCCGAATGATCGCGGGGCGGCCCACGTGGGCCGCCCCGTCGTCCGTGGTGCGCGGCCGTCTAGGCCACGGCGATCTCCTCGTTGCGGTAGACGTCCTGGATCGCGTGCAGCAGCTCGATGCCCTCCTCCATCGGGCGCTGGAACGACTTTCGGCCGCTGATCAGCCCCATGCCGCCGGCTCGCTTGTTGATGACCGCGGTGCGCACCGCCTCGGCCTTGTCGCTGTGCCCCGAGGAGGCGCCACCCGAGTTGATCAGCCCGGCCCGGCCCATGTAGCAGTTGAGCACCTGGTACCGGGTGAGGTCGATCGGATGGTCGCTCGCGAGCTTGTCGTACATCAACGGGTCGAGCTTGCCGTACGAGCTGTCGCCGGCGTTGAGCGCCTCGTACCCACGGTTCGTCTCGGGCAGCTTCTGCTTGATGACGTCCGCCTCGATCGTGACGCCGAGGTGGTTCGCCTGCCCGGTGAGGTCGGCGGCCGCATGGTAGTCGGTGCCGCCGGTCTTGAACGCGTCGTTGCGGGTGTAGCACCAGAGCACGGTGAACATCCCCAGCTCGTGTGCCTCGTGGAAGGCCTCGGCGATCTCCACGAGTTGGCGGTTCGACTCGGGCGAACCGAAGTAGACCGTCGCGCCGATCCCGGCGGCCCCCATGTTCCACGCCTCGCGCACCGTTCCGAACCGGATCTGGTCGAACGTGTTCGGGTACGTCAACAACTCGTTGTGGTTGATCTTGACGATGAACGGGATGTGGTGTGCCCACTTGCGGGCGGTCATCCCGAGCACCCCGAACGTCGAGGCGACGGCGTTGCAGCCTCCCTCGTACCCCAGGCGCACGATGTTCTCGGGGTCGAAGTACGCGGGGTTCTTGGCGAAGCTCGCCCCGGCCGAGTGCTCGACCCCTTGGTCGACGGGCAGGATCGACAGGTGCCCCGTGCCGGCGAGCCGCCCGTGGTTGAAGACCTGCGCCAGGTTGCGCAGCGCCTGGTTGCCGCGGTCGCTGGGAATGAAGATGCGATCCACGAAGTCGGACCCCGGCAGGTGCAACTGCTCGGCGCCGACCGTGTCGCACTTGTGGTTCAGCAGCGAGTCGGCCTCCTCGCCGAGCAGGCCCGTGATGTCGTCGATGGTGAGCTCGCTGACCATGTGTCCTCCTGCGTCGCCGTTGCGTCGGGTGCGGGACGTCGGCTCGTCTTTGTCGGTCGTCTGTCGCTGCGGGGTCGCCCGGGTGGCTGCGGAACCGGGATCGAGCGTGCGCGGTCTCCGGTCTGGGGGCAGTCTGCCCCGCGGGTCAGGGGGGTCAAGCGCGTGCTGCCCCCAACCGTAGGTCTCCCGGGGTGCTGGTGGGTTGTCACACCGGGTGTGGGTGGTGTCTCGCCGGGGTGTGGGTGGGTGTCTCGTCGAGCGGTGCGGGTTGGCGTCCCCACGTGTCGGCCGTAGGATCGCGCCGTCTGCTCGCTGCGCGGCGTGCGGCGAGCGCGCCCGCGGTGGGTGGATCCGATGGGTTCGCCGACCTCGCTGCCGGATGCGGCGAGCGGCGCGGGCCCGTCGGACCCGGACCGTCGATCCGAGCTGGAGGCCCGCCATGGCCGTGATCAAGACCATCGACCTCGTGGGCGTGTCGACCGAGTCGTGGCGGGATGCCGCGCACAAGGCGCTCGCCGAGGCGTCCAAGACGCTCCGCGGTATCGAGGGCTTCGACGTGCTCGAGACCTCCGCGACCGTCCAGGACAACGAGATCGACGAGTACCACACGCACATCCGCATCCGATTCCGCCTGGAGCGGTAGGCCCGGTGGGAGTGCCGGAGCGGTAGGCCCGGTGGGAGTGCCGGAGCGGTAGGCCCGGTGGGAGTGCCGGAGCGGTAAGCCGGGGGATGATCCGGCACCATGGATGTGGACGTGCGACCGCCGCACACGCGAGGAGCGAGCCGATGGGCGCGATCATCGTTGTCGGCACCCAGTGGGGTGACGAGGGCAAGGGCAAGGCCACCGATCTGCTGGCCGACGACGTGGGCTACGTCGTGCGCTATCAGGGGGGCAACAACGCGGGCCACACGATCATCGTGGGCGACCGCACGCTGAAGCTCCACCTCGTGCCGAGCGGGGTCATGTACCCGGCGGTCACGCCGGTGATCGCCGACGGGGTCGTCCTCGACCCGGGGGTCCTGTTGGAGGAGCTCGACGAGCTCGTCGCCCAGGGCCTCGACGTCTCGAAGCTCGCGATCAGCGGCAACGCGCACCTGATCATGCCCTATCACCGTGAGCTCGACCGCGTGACCGAGCGGTACCTCGGCAAGCAGAAGCTCGGCACCACCAAGCGCGGCATCGGGCCCGCGTACGCGGACAAGGCCGCACGGGTGGGGCTGCGCGTGCAGGACCTGTACGACATGAAGATCTTCCGCCAGAAGCTCGACACGGTGCTGAAGGAGAAGAACGCGGTCCTCTCGCGCGTCTACAACCGCATGCCGATGAGCGCCGCCGAGATCGAGACCGAGTACGCGGTCTATGCCGAGCGCCTGCGCCCGTACATCGCCGACACCGTCAGCCTGCTGCATGACGCAATGGACGGCGGCGAGCGCGTGCTGCTCGAGGGTGCCCAGGGCACGCTGCTCGACCTCGACCACGGCACCTATCCGTTCGTCACCTCCTCGAACCCGGTGGCGGGGGGTGCGCTGACCGGCGCCGGTGTCGGCCCGAACGACATCGAGCAGGTTATCGGGATCACGAAGGCGTACGTCACCCGGGTCGGGTCGGGGCCGTTCCCCACCGAGCTCGACGGCGAGATCGCCGAGCGGATCACCGACCGGGGCGCCGAGTACGGCACGACCACGGGCCGTCGCCGGCGCGTGGGCTGGTTCGACGCGGTGCTCGCCCGTTACGCGGCGAGGGTGAACGGCCTGACCGAGCATTTCCTCACCAAGCTGGACGTTCTCAGCCAGTTCGAGACGGTGCGGCTGTGCCGTGCCTACCGCTACCAGGGCGAGGAGTACGAGCACTTCCCCCCTCACCAGTCGATCATCCACCACGCCGAGCCGGTGTACGAGGACCTGCCCGGTTGGCACGAGGACATCTCCGGGGTGACCGAGTTCAGCGACCTGCCGAAGGAGGCGCAGGCCTTCGTCGAGCGCATCGAGGAGCTTGGCGGGGTCCCCGTCCGGTGGGTCTCGGTCGGCCCGGCCCGCAGCCAGACGCTCGAACGGGGTCGCTGACCGGTGAAGGTGCTCGTGCTCGGGGGCGGCGGGCGCGAGCACGCCCTGTGCTGGGCGCTCGACCGTTCCCCCTCGGTGCAGGAGGTCGTCTGCGCGCCCGGCAACCCCGGCATCGCTGAGGTGGCGGACGTCCGCGCGCTTGACGTGACCGACGACGAGGAGGTCGTGGCGCTCGCCCGGGCACTGGCCGCGGACCTCGTCGTCGTCGGGCCGGAGGCGCCGCTGGTCGCGGGCGTGGCGGACGCGTTGCGCGGGGCGGGTGTGGCGGTGTTCGGTCCTTCCGCCGATGCGGCGCGGCTCGAGGGCTCGAAAGCGTTCGCCAAGGAGGTCATGGCTGCCGCGGGGGTGCCGACGGCCCGCTGGTGGACCGGGGACGACGCCGAGGCGGCCCGCGCCGCTCTGGACGAGTTCGCACCGCCCTACGTGGTGAAGGCGGACGGGCTCGCCGCGGGGAAGGGTGTCGTGATCGCCAGCAGCCGGTCCCAGGCCGAGGACGCCGTCGACGAGGCGCTCGTGACCGGTGCGTTCGGTGAGGCCGGCCGACGCGTCGTGCTGGAGGAGTTCCTCCAGGGCCCGGAGGTCAGCCTCTTCGGCGTTGCCGACGGGCAGTACGCCCGCGCGCTCGTCGCGGCGCAGGACTACAAGCGGATCGGCGACGACGACACCGGCCCGAACACCGGCGGGATGGGGGCGTACTCCCCGGTACCCGCGCTCGACGACGCGGCGGTCGAGGCACTCGGCGAGGCGATACTCGGTCCGGTGGCCGCGGCTCTCGCCGAGCGCGGCACCCCGTACGTCGGAGTGCTCTACGCAGGGCTGGTGATGACGCCGGACGGCCCGAAGGTGCTCGAGTTCAACGCGCGCTTCGGCGACCCCGAGGCGCAGGCCTTCCTGCCGCGCCTGCGCGCCGACGGTCCGGGCGACCTCGGCTTGCTGTTGTCCGCTGCTGCGCGCGGCGATCTTCCCGGTGCACCGCCGCTCGCGTGGGACCGGCGGGCCTGCGCGACGGTGGTGTTGGCCTCGGCCGGGTATCCGGCCTCCTCCTCCTCGGGGGACCCGATCTCGGGCGTGAGGGAGGCCGCCGCGGTGCCGGACGCGCTGGTGTTCCACGCCGGCACGGCTGTGGAGGAGGGCGAACTCGTCACCGCGGGCGGGCGGGTGCTCTCCGTCTCGGGTCTGGGGGCGACCGTCGCCCAGGCGCGGGCGATCTCGTATCAGGCCGCGGACCGGATCTGGTTCGCGGGTCAGCAACGGCGGGAGGACATCGCGGCTCGGCCGCTCGGCGGCTGACCGTGGGATGGTGATCGGGGCCGCCGACGGTGCGACGCGGCTGACCGTGGGGCGGTGGCCGGCGGGCCGGTTGGCGCCCGGGGTGTGCGGTGAGCGTTCGGTCGAGTGGCGTCGTGGTGCGGTTACCCGCGCGCCCGGTGTCGACCCGTGATCGTGGTGCGGTTGCCCGCGGGCGCGCGGGTAGCTGTACCGCGAAAAGTGGGTGAGCGGTCGGCGTGGGGGCGTCCGCCGATTCGTCGTGCGGTTACCCGCGCCAGCGCGGGTAACCGCACCGTGCCTCGGAAGGGCCGGTAGGGCGTCCGCACGCCGCATGGAAGCCGTCCACACCCCCGGAGCGCCCGATTCGGGCTCCCGGGTGCCACTGGCCGGATGCTCGCCGCATGGACGAGCAGCTGGCGGAGGCGTATCGGCGGATGGCGGCCAACCACGGCCTCATCGAACGGTCGGAGGCGGTGAGCCTGCTCGGTGCGAAGCGTGTCGACGGGCTGCTGCGCCGTGGCCGGTGGGGGGTGGTGCACCGCGGTGTCTACCGCGCGGCCGGGAGCGCGCGGCCCGCCGAGCAGATCCACCTGGCGGCGGTCTGGCGCGTCGGCTACGAGGCGGTGCTGACCGGCGAGCCCGGGCTCGGCCTCTTCGGTGTGGAGGCCAACCGCTCGGATGCCGTGCCGGACGTGATCGGGCGGCGTGGACAACGCGTGCGTGCGGCCCCGTTCCGGGTGCGGTACGTGGGTCCGCTCCACCCGCGCGATCGCGCGACCCTGAACCGCATCCCCATCGCCCGTCCGCACCGGATGCTGGTCGACCGCGCCGCAGAGTTGCGCGGCCGGGAGCTGCGGACGGTGATCGATTCAGCCCGACGGCTCGGGTTGACGGGCGAGGACCGCCTGCACGATGCCGCGATGCGGGCGAGGCCGCAGCGCGGGGCCGCGGTGGTTCTCCGGTTGCTCGAGAGCGGGGGGCTCGCGACCGAATCGGAGGGGGAGCGGCTGCTGGCGGACCTCTTCTCCGACGTGGACCCACCGCCGGAGCCCCAGCAGTTCCTGCTGCCCGACATCAGGGTCGACCTCGTCTGGCGTGACGCCGGCCTGGTCGTCGAGTACGACGGGACCGATCACCACACCCTGCGCAGCGATCGCGACTACGATCGCCAGCGTCGCGATCGGCTGCGCGCCGCCGGCTGGACGGTCATCGTCGTCACCAAGCAGATGTGCCGCGACCTGGACGGCCTGCGCCGTCGGGTGCTCGCCCGCCGCGCGGAGTTGCTCCGCGAGCGGACCGCGATCGCCGACGCTTGAGCCCTACCCGAGGTGACGCCGATGCTCCACCGGTTGCCCGAGCTGCGCCCGCTGACACCCGACGAGGCGCCCGCGGTGGGGGAGCTCGCTGAGCGGGTGTGGCGCGCCTACGACATCGCCCGTGGACGTCCCGAGCGGCCGCGGAGCACCGACGAGCAGATCGCCCGGAGGGACGCGCGGCTGCGCCGGGCGATCGCCAACGACCCGAGCTCGTCGACCGGCGCGTGGGACGGTGACGCGTTGGTCGGGATCGCGCTCGCCCGCCGCCGCGAGGCCTTCTGGGGTCTGTCGACGCTCCTCGTCCACCCCGAGCACCAGAGCGCCGGGGTCGGGCGGATGCTGCTCGAGGCGGCACTGGAGTCGGGTGAGGACGCGCCGTACGGGATGATCGTCGCCAGCGAGGACCCCCGAGCCACCGCGCGGTACCGCCTGGCGGGCTACCGCCTGCATCCTTGCCTGCACGCGGAAGGCACGGTCGACCCCGCCACCCTGCCGGCCGTGCCGGAGGCGCGCGCCGGCACCGGCGCGGACCACGAATGGATCCACGAGCTCGGCCGGCGACTGCGCGGCGGTGGCTACGGCCCGGACCTCGACGGCCTGGGGGAGGACCGGAACCACCTCGTCGTCGTCGAGCGCGGGGACCGGCGGGGATGGGCGTTCGTTCGCGACTCGCAGGTCACGCAACTCGGCGCGACCGATCCCGAGACCGGCGCCGGGGTGCTCCGCGCAGCGCTCGCCGCCACGCGGCCGGACCCCGACGAGCCGACCACGTCTCCCCCCGTCGTGGTGCGCCAACTCACCGCCGAGCAGGAGTGGGCCGTCGACGTGTGCCTCGAGGCCGGCCTGCGGCTGCAGCCCAAGGGGCCCCTGTGCACCCGGGGCATGGATCCGCCCGTGCCGTACCTGCCGGATGGCGTCGCGTTCTAGGCATCGTGGCGCGGGGCCGCTGCCGCTCGACCGGTGTGTGTCGGCGCCCGCGATCAGGCATGCTGCCGCGCGATGCGTCTTACCGACCTCGAACCGGGCGCCCCGGGTCTCGACGCGGCACTGGCGGTGCTGCGCGAGTTGCGACCCGAGCACACTCCCGACTCGGTCGCCGAGCGCTTCGCGGTGCAGCACGCCGAGGGCTACCGGTTGACCGCCGCCTTCGACGGGGCCACGTGCCTGGGGGTCGCCGGCTGGCGAGTGTTCACCACGTTCGCCGACGGGCGGACGCTGCACCTCGACGATCTGGTGACCGCCACCCAGGCGCGGTCTGGCGGCGTCGGGGCGCGGCTGCTGCGCCACTTGGAGGAGTGGGCTCGCGCGGACGGGTGTGCGCGCTTGCGGCTCGACTCGGGGGTGACCCGGCACGGCGCTCACCGCTTCTACCTGCGGGAGGGATACCGGATCGCCAGCCATCACTTCGAGAAGGACCTCTGAGTCCCTCGCGGGTACGACCTGTGCTTTTCCTCGCGGGCACGACCTGTGCTTCTGCCCGCGGGCGGGCGACCTGTGCTCTTGCTCGCGGGCGCGACCTGTGCCTCCGCCCGCGGGCACACTGGGAGCGTTCCCGCCCCCGCTGCACGTTCGGCCACCAGGCCCGAGGAGGCCCGCGTGATCCCGCGCTACACGCTGCCCGAGATGGGCGCGCTCTGGACCGACCAGGCGAAGCTCGCCACGTGGGTCGAGGTCGAGATCCTCGCGTGCGAGGCGCACCACGAGCTCGGCGTCGTGCCGGCCGAGGACCTCGCCGCGATCCGGAAGGGGGAACCGCCGACGCCCGAGCGCGTGTCCGAGATCGAGGCGACCACCGACCATGACGTGATCGCCTTCCTCACCGCGTTCGCCGAGACGATCCCCGGGGCCGAGCGCGAGGTCGACGCGCCCGCCGACACCGGCGAGAGCACCGCGGACGGCGAGCATCCCAGCCGCTGGGTGCACTACGGGATGACGAGCTCCGACCTGATCGACACGGCGCTCGGCGCGACGCTCGCCCGCGCGACCGATCTCGTGCTGGACAAGGCGGATCGCCTCGTCGCCGTCCTCAAGCGACGCGCGCTCGAACACTGGCACGACGTCTGCGTCGGGCGCACCCACGGGGTGCACGCGGAGCCGACCACGTTCGGGCACAAGCTCGCCCAGTTCGCCTTCGCGGTCGACCGCGGCCGCACGCGGCTGCGTGCCGCGCGCGAGGCGGTCGCGGTGGGCTCGATCTCCGGCGCGGTCGGTACGTACTCGAACATCGACCCGTTCGTCGAGCAATACGTCTGCGAGAAGCTGGGTCTGGGCATCGAGCCGGTCGCCACCCAGGTGGTCGCCCGTGACCGGCACGCCGAGCTGCTCAGCGCGCTCGCGATGCTCGGGGCGTCGGTCGAGCAGCTCGGCACCGAGATCCGCCACCTGCAGCGCACCGAGGTGCGGGAAGCGGAGGAGTCCTTCGGCTCCGGGCAAAAGGGCTCGAGCGCGATGCCGCACAAGCGCAATCCCATCCGCTCGGAGCGGCTGGTCGGCATCGCGCGGTTGCTGCGCGGCAACGCCGTCGCGGCGATGGAGTCGATCGCGCTGTGGCACGAGCGCGACATCAGCCACAGCTCCACCGAGCGGGTCGTCTTGCCGGATTCCCTGATCGTGGCCGACTACCAGCTCGATCTCGCCCGCAAGGTCGTCGAGGGGCTACGCGTCGATCCCGAGCGGATGAGGGTGAACCTCGACGCCACGGGCGGCCTGGTCGTGTCGAGCCGCGTCCTGCTCGACGTGGTCGATCGGCTCGGCGTGAGCCGGGACGCGGCCTACGAGGTCGTGCAGGCTGCGGCGATGCGGACCTGGGAGAGCGGCCGACCGTTCCGCGACACCCTCGCCGAGGAGGGCGTCGAACTCGACGAGGAGGCGCTCGCGCCGGAGCGGTTCCTCGAGCGCCACCACGTGGTCCGTGAGCGCCTGGAGGCGCTGGAGCCGTAGCGCGCGGTGTGGACGCGTCAGCCGCGGCGCGCCCGCCACCGGCCCACGAGCCACTCGACGAGGCCGAACAACGCGGCCACCACGCCGTAGAGGGGCCAAAGTGCCAGGTAGGCGCCCAGCGGGTCGCCGACGGACTGGGCGAGGTGGTCGGCGACGGCGAGCACGCCGCCGGTGCCGAGCACCGCGACCGGCAGGATCGCGCCACGGCGGACCGCGACCGCTGTCGCGAGGCCCCAGACGAGCCCGTGACCGATCGCGCCCCAACCCCCCAGCGCGCCGCCGACGTGCCAGCCACCCGGGACGAGCGCGGGCGCGAGCACGACCGCACCCGCCCAGGCGCCCCCCGTGCCCACGGCCCACGCGGCGACGTGGCGCAGCGCGGGCCTCGCACGCCCGGACGCGCGGTCGGCACGGCGCGCCTCGGTGCGCCACGCGACCGTGACGGCGATGGCGAGCAGGGGCCACGTCGACGCGAGGGCCGCGAGCACCGGCACGCCGCCGGTCACCGAGACCCCTGCCACGACGGCCTGCTCGGGCCCTGGCGTCGCGAGCTCGGCGACGAGGGTGATCGCGAGGATCACACCCACCAGGATCCCCGGCACCCGTCGTCCCCGGGTCCACGCGAAGGCGGCGAGCGCGGTGACCAGCCCCACGCCGGCGACTGGGACGGTGATGTGGGGCAGGGCCGAGCCCGCCAGGGGGGTGTAGCCGAGCAGAGCGGCCGCCCCCATCAGGAAGAGGCCCGTGGCCGCACCCACGACCGCCGCGGGAAGCAGCGCGCGGGGCCATGCGGGGGATGGGCGGACCTCTGGGGCCGGGTCGGTGGTCGGGCGGATGCGGGTCACGGCTCGCTCCGGTCGCTCGTCGCGTCGGCGAGCAGGTCGGTGAGGTGTGCCCACCCCTCGCGGGCGCCTGCCGCGGTGGCCGACGGCTCGCCGCCCGCGTCGATCCAGATCCCGGCGACGTACGGCATGCCGGTCATGTGGGTGGTGGGCAGGCCGGGTTGGTCGAACATGAGGTGACCGGCATCCTCGGCGGTGCTCCGTGTCACCCGTTCCGCGACGCCCTCGCGCTCGGCACGAACCTCGATGACGTCCGCGAGCCGCGCAGGCCACAACGCGTCGTCGCCCGCGGCCAGCGCCAGAACGGGCCCCTCGACCTCCTCGACGGGGAGCTCGGCGGCGCGGCGCTCGTCCTCGTCCGCGGCCGCGATCCCGGCGTCGTAGGTCACATCCAGCGCCACCGGATGCCCGCGCAGACCGTCCACGATCGCGCCGAGAGCCCGGGCGTCACCGCCGATCTCGAGATGATCGACGGGCTCACCGCCCCGAGTCCACGACGAGCGCACCTCGGCGTTCGCTTGCTCCTCGAACGCGGGGAGACCGCTCCACGCGTAGCCGCTCGGCAGCGCCGCTGCGACACCTCCCACGAGGTCGCTCGCGGCGCCGACGAGCAGCGCGTACTCGCTGCCCTTCGACGCGCCGACCACGGCGATCGGCGCATCCGCCACCGCGTCGTGGGTGGCCAGCCACTCCACGCCGTCGACGCCGTACTCGACGGGGATCTCCTCGAGGCCGGCGGGCAGGTGCTCGACGCCGAAGTACGCGAGGGCGAGCACCGCGTAGCCTTCGCTGGCGAGCGCTCGGGGTAGCCCGGGTGCCGGCAGCCCTCCCTCGGAGCCGCCGAACAGCACCACGCCGGGAGCCGGGTCGTCGCCCGGCGGGCGGTAGAGGGTGCCGACGAGCTCGTCGTCGCGAACGTCGCTCTCGTCCACCCCGGGGTCGTACTGCTGGCGCGCGACGGTGGTGCGCGTTGCGGTGCGGCCGCCGATGTCGGCACCGACCTCGATGGTGTGGGAGGGCTCGGTGAGTAGCGCGAACGGTGGGTCGGGGTGGTGTCCGTCGGGCAGTCGCATGGACCACAGGAGCCCGTGCGGGTCCACGGTCTCCCACGTGCCCGCGAGTGGCACCTGTGCCGCGGTGTCGACCCGCCCCTGCCCGTCAGCCTCGAACGCACCCCAGGCGGTCCAGGGGCGGTTCTGCGCGTCGACCAGCCGTGCCCACACCGTCACGGATTCGCCCGCGGGCACCCCGTCCACCTCGACCGGCAGGCCGTCGACCATGTCGATCTCGTCGTCGACCGTGAGGTCGACGTTCCCGTCGGGCGCGCCGCAGGCGGTGAGTGTGGCCGCGAGCGCCAGGAGCAGGACCAGCGGGACCGAGCGAGTCGGCGGGGCACGATCAGGTGCGGAACGGGGAGTTGGCACGGGTCGGCCCTCCTGGTCTCGGGCTGGCGTTGCGGTGGATGGTCCGCCCTGACGTCGCGAGAGGGTCATCCCCTCGTGCATCCAGCGGACGCCGTGATCGCGTCGGCGAATGTGTGCGGAGACTTTGTATCGCTGCTAGCTTTGTATTGCAAAGCCGTTTATGAACGCAACTCCGAGAACGCAACCCGAGTCCGTCTGGTGCCGAACAGGTGAGGTCAAGGCATGAGCAACGAGCCGCGCGGAGCCACACCGCAGCCGGGAGCCGACGCGGGAGGGAGCGGCGATTCGGAAGGAGCGCCGCCGGATCGGGACGACGCGCCCGAGGTGGGCGAGGCGCCCCCGAGCCCCGAGGAGTCCCTCGCGCTGATCGACGCGACCGACGCGCGTGCTCGTCGCGAGCTGGGGGGCCGCGAGGCGCCCATCTGGTACGTCTGGGGGCTCGCCTGGCTGCTCGCGTTCGGGGTCTCGTACCTCGCCGCCGAGCCGCCCGCCCCGCTGGGCGGCCTGCCCGACCTGGTGCTCGCCCTGCTCTGGCCCGCTGCGATCGGCGGGGGGATCGCCTTCCAGTCCATCTACATCGCCCGTCACACGCGGGGGCGCGGCGGGCGGACGGTCCGACAGGAGTCGCGGGTCGGGTTCGCGTACGGCGCCGCGATCGTCCTGACCGCGGCGCTGATCCCGATGCTCGACCTGCTGCCCGAGAATCCCGGGGACGATCCGGTGGTCCTCTGGGACGCGGCGATGCTGTTCGTGTTCACGCTCGCCGTGCTGTTCCTCGTCATCGGTGCGTACGAGAACGATCGTCTCTGGACCGGCTCGGGGCTCTGGCTGGGCGCGGTGAACGTGCTCGCGGCGCTGGCCTTCCCCGATCACTACGGGGCTCTGTTGGCCGTCCTCGGCGGCGGCGGGTTCGTGGTGGGCGGGGTGCTGCGCGACCTCCGGTTCCGGAGGGACCGATGAGCCGCTCGGTGGAGGGCATGCCCGATCTCGATCCGGTGATCCACGCACAAGCGCGCCTGAAGGTCGTGACGGCACTCGCGAGCGTGCCCGCCGGCGATGTCCTCGCCTTCCCGCGATTGCAGGAGCTTACCGACATGACCGCTGGTAACCTTTCGACGCATCTGCGCAAGCTCGAGGATGCCGGGTACGTCTCGGTCGAGAAGGCCCATAAAGGGCGCACGCCGGTCACCTGGGTGGGTCTGACTGACCGTGGTCGCCTCGCCTTCCGCGAGTACCGGGAGGCCCTGCAGGCGCTCCTGGATCCCGGACCCGACGACGCCGGATCGGACGCCCAGCCACGGGCCGCCCCGGTGCCGGGGGACGCGGAGGCGGAGGTCCACGGCCAGATCGACGACACGGAGGGACGAGGATGAGCGAGGTGGTCGCAGCGCTCGAGGGGGTCACCAAGGACTACGGGCCGACCCGGGCCCTTGACGGCGTGGACCTCGCCGTCCATCGGGGCGAGGTGCTGGGCCTCCTGGGACCGAACGGCTCCGGCAAGACGACCGCGGTCAGCCTGCTGGCGGGGCTGCGGCGCCCCGACGGTGGTCGGGTACGGCTCGCCGGCGGGGACCCCCGGGACCGTCGCACCCGCACCAGGCTCGGAGTGACAGCGCAGCAAACCGGCATGGTGGACGTGCTCAAGGTCCGCGAGCTCGCGAAGTGGGCCGCCACGCACTATCCGGCCGCGCGCGACGTCGACGAACTGCTGGCCGAGTTCGGCCTCGACGACCTCGCCGACAAGCAGTTCGGCGGGCTGTCGGGCGGGCAGCAGCGGCGGCTGACCGTCGCGCTGGCCTTCGTGGGCGACCCCGAGGTCGCCCTGCTCGACGAGCCGACGACCGGGTTGGACGTCGGCGCGCGGCGGTCGCTGTGGGACGCGATCCGCCGCTACGGCAGCGGTCGTCGCGCGGTCGTGCTGACCAGCCACTACCTGGAGGAGGTCGAGGCCCTCGCCGACCGGGTCGTCGTGCTCGGCCGCGGGCGGGTGCTCGCCGAGGGCACCGTCGACGAGATCCGCCGCCTCGTGGGACTGACCAAGGTGCGGGTGCGCGTCGCTGAGGACGTCGAGTTCGCCACCCTCGGCCCCGTGGCCCAGGTCGAGCGGCGGGACGAGAGCGTCGAGGTGCTGACCCCGGATGCCGACCAGCTCGTGCGCGGACTCGTCCGCCACGAGATCGGGTTCAGCCACCTGGAGGTCGCCCCCGCGAGCCTCGAGGACGCCTTCCTCGCGCTGACGGACGACCATCACGGCGCGGAGGGTCCGGCCGCCGACCGGGCGGCGATGGAGTCCGTCCTCGAGGTGGGGGCGCCCGCGGCAACCGATCGTCCCGACACCACGACCCAGTCCCCCGACGCGCAGCCACGGAGGTGACAGCGTGACCGTGTTCGCCGCCCATCTGCGCTACCGCGCGCTCGAGTACCTGCGCACGCCCATCGCGATCTGGCCGACCGTCGCGTTCCCGCTGATGATCGCCCTGTTCTTCATCGTGCCCGCAGCCCAGGACGTGCCCCAGGCCGCGACCTACGGGCTGGTGAGCATCCTGTTGCTGTCGTTCACGATGATCGCGATGTTCACGTTCGGTGCGGGCACCGCCGAGGAACGTCGCCTGCCCTGGTACGACTACCAGCGGACGCTGCCGGTGCGCCCCACCGTCGTGATCGCCGGGCGGGTGGCGGTCGGCCTCGTGTTCGCGGTCATCGGCGCCCTACCCGCCGTCGTCCTGATCACGGCCCGCACGGCCGTGGAGGTGCCCGTGGCCCGATGGCCGCTCCTGGCCGTCGCGGTGCTGGCCGGCGCGCTCGGCATGACCCTGCTCGGGCTCGGCCTGGGCATGGCGCTGCCCTTCAAGGCCGCCCTGCCGGTCGCCAACATCGCGTTCTTCCCGATGGCGTTCGCGGGCGGTCTCTTCCTGCCGCTCGAGCAGCTGCCGGACTGGGCGCGCATCGTGGGCGCTGCCACCCCCATGCGCCCGTGGGTCGAGGTCGCGACCGCCGCGGCCTTCGGCGAGGGGGCACCGCCTGGATGGTGGGCGGCGCTCGCTGCCTGGATCGCCGCGCTCGGCGCGTTCTCGGTGTGGGCGCATCGGCGCGACGCGGTACAACGGTTCCGTTGAGGCCCTCGGGAGACCGGGCCGATCGGCCTTGTCATCCGTCAGACCACGGGTGAGGCTTCCGTCATGGGCCGCCCCGCGAGCCGGCGCGGTACCGACCGAACCGGAGTGAACACGATGCCGATCGATCCACGCCCCCGCGACGCGGAGCGCGCCCCGGACCCCGAGCCCCCGGATTCCGCACGCCCGGCCGGGACCGAGTCAATACGACCCGGTCGCACACGCGAGCCCCTTCGGGTCGGTCCGCTGTTGGCCGGCCTCGTGTTCATCGTCCTCGGAGGCACCCTCGCGCTCGGTCAGCTCGGCGTGCTCGACGTCGATGTCTGGGCGGCGGTCCGACAGCTCTGGCCGCTGGTGCTCGTGGCGGTCGGCGGAGGCATGCTCCTCGAGCGGCGGTGGCTCGAGGGCGCGACGATCACGCTGATCGGCCTCCTGCTGCTCGGGTCGACGACCGGCGTGACGCCCGGGGTCGGCTTCGAACTCATCGTGCCGATCCTGATCATCGCCGTGGGGATCGGGATCATCGCCGGCGCGGTCCGCCGGCCGGGAGGGGCGCTGGGCAGCACTGCTCTTTTCGGCGGCCTGGAGCGCGAGGTCGACCCGTCGGAGCCCGCCGCACACGCGGTGACCGCCATTTTCGGCGGCTACGAGGTCCGCGTCGCCGACCGGGAGCCCGCATCCGGGGCCCGGCTCTCCGCGCTCGCGGTCTTCGGCGGCGTCGACATCGAGGTTCCGGAGTCGGTCCCGGTGCGGATCATCCGACGGAGTGGGCTGTTCGGGAGCGTCGAATCGAAGGTGCACGAGGCCTCGCACCGCGAGGTCGCCTACGAGATCGAGGCCAGCGCGCTGTTCGGCGGCGTCGAGGTCACGCGCCGGTAGCGCGGGCACCGCTGCGGACCTTCCGAGGGCCGGCTCGGAGGGCGAGACCGCCGGAGGCGAGACCGGCGCGACGTCACGGTGAGGGGGTGCCGCGGAGGCGTTCCTCGGTCGGTCGCCCGCCCCGCGGGCTGACGTCGACCAACGGGAAGCCGGCCCGATCGAGCGCTCGGGCCGCGCCCTCGAGTCGCTGCCTGCCCGGCGCCTCGGACCAGGGGTCGGCGCGGGACTCGACCGTGCCGATGCGGAACCGGGCCGGGTCGAAGGCCTCGTCCACCTCCTCCCACCGCAGCGGCGTCGCCACCGGCGCGCCCGGAGCAGCCCGCGGGCTCCACGGCGCGACGACCGTCTGGCCCGCGGTGTTGCGCGACCAGTCCAGCAGCAGCCGCCCGCCCCGGTGGGCCTTGCGCATCTCGACGGTCAGCTCGTCGGGGTGTCGGGCCGCGCAGTGCCGGCAGAGCGCGAGCGCGACGGCGCGCACGTAGGCGCTGTCGTAACGCCGCTCGATGGGCACCTGCACGTGCAGGCCCCGCTTGCCGCTGGTCTTCACGCGCGTCGTGAGGCCGAGACCCTCCAGTTCGTCGCGGACCCAGTGGGCCGCGCGCGCCACGGGGAGCTCGATCGTCCCGGGATCGAGGTCGACGGTCAGCGCGTCGGGGCGATCGGGCCGGTCGATGCGGACGAGGCCCGCGTGCAGTTCCAGGGCCGCGACCTGCGCGCACCAGGCGAGTCCCCCCTTGGAGGCGAGGAGCGCGTAGGCCACCTCGCGCTCGCTCGTGTCGGACCACTGGCGGTAGCGGCCGATCTCCGCGGGAGCGTGGTCGGGGACGTCCTTCTGGAAGAAGCCCTCGCGCTCGATCCCGTCCGGGTAGCGCCGCAGGGTCACGGGGCGGTCATCGATCGCCGGGAGCAGCCGGTCGGCGACCGCGCGGTAGTAGTCGTGGAGGTCGGCCTTCGTGACGGCCGACGTCCCCGAGGTCGGTGGCCACAGCACCTTGTCCGGGCTGGACAGGCCCGGCCGGGAGGCGTCGGCCCGACCGCTCACTGGACCGTGAACCCGGTGAGGCGCGGATCGGGATCGAGTTCGGCCGTCTCGACGTGCTCCACGCTCGCCGCCGGCGGTCCCTCGCGGCAGAACGCCAGGACCTCCTCGACCGCGAGGTCCGGGCCCTGCAGTTCGGCCTCGACCTGCCCGTCAGGGGTGTTGCGCACCCAGCCCGTGACCTGCCGGCGCTGCGCCTCGTCGTCGAGCGACGCGCGGAAGAAGACCCCCTGCACCTTCCCGGCGATCGTCACGTGCACTCGTCGCATCCCCTACTCCAGCTGTCGGTGGCGCCGGCCACGTCCTACCCGCGCCGCGCCCACTCGGCACCTGACCCGCTGGCGTCGAAAGCCGCCGGCTGCGTAGCCTGTCAGCATGTTCGAGCCGACCCGCCCCGCGGACCCTGCCGAGCTCCCCCGAGTGGTGCGACTCGAGCCCGGCAAGGTTCGCGAGCGGTACGCGGTCGGTGACGACGCGATCCTGCTCGTCGCCAGCGACCGGATCAGCGCCTTCGATGTCGTGTTGCCCACGCCCATCCCCGACAAGGGCCGGGTCCTCACCGGGCTCACCGACCACTGGCTCGACGAGCTCGCGGACCTGCTGCCCACCCACCGGATCACCTGCGACGTCGCGGCGATGCCCGCGGGGCTCGCGGCGTTCGCCGACGAACTGGAGGGTCGGGCGATGCTCTGCCGGCAGGCGGCTCCGTTGCCCGTCGAGTGCGTCGCCCGTGGATATCTGGCCGGCTCGGGGTGGGCCGACTACCGCGCCACGGGAACCATCGGCGGCGTGCCGCTGCCGCCCGGCCTGGTGGAGGCGGCCGAGCTGCCCGAGGCCGTGTTCACGCCGTCCACGAAGGCCCGGGACGAGGGCGCGCACGACGAGAACATCGACCATGCCGCCGTGGCCGGGCTCGTCGGTGGGGACCTGGCCGAGCGGCTCGAGACGCTCACGCTGCAGGTCTACGAGCGCCTCGCCGAGCGGGCCCGCGCCGCGGGCCTCATCCTCGCTGACACGAAGCTCGAGTTCGGCCTGATCGACGGCGAGCTCGTGCTGATCGACGAGGTCGGCACGCCCGACTCGTCGCGCCTGTGGCCCGAGGCCGAGTGGGAACCCGGCCGCCCGCCACCCTCGTTCGACAAGCAGCCGCTGCGCGACTGGCTGACCTCCAGTGGCTGGGATCGTCGCCCGCCCGGCCCCGAGCTGCCCGACGAGGTCGTCGCCGCGACGCGCGAACGCTACGTTGCCGCGTACGAGCGGTTGACCGGCCGGCCCTTCTCGGCCTGGGCCGCTCCCGGGCCCTGACCGCCGATCCCGAGGCCTGACCGCCGATCCCGAGGCACGACGGCCGATCACGAGGTACGACCCGCCGACCACGAGGCACAACCCGCCGATCGCGCGACGGCGAGCCCTGATGATCGATCAGAGCAGCGAAGAAGGAGTGCCGGTGCCCCGCGTGCACATCGACGTGATGCTCAAGGACGAGATCCTCGACCCACAGGGCCAGGCCATCGAGGCCGCGCTGCCACAGCTCGGCTACGACGGGATCGGCGACGTGCGGGTGGGCAAGCACATCGAGCTGTCCGTGCCCGACGACGTCGACGTCGCGACCACGGTCGACGGGCTCGCGGACCGGCTGCTCGCCAACCCCGTGATCGAGCGGTTCAGCTGGCGCATCGCCGACGACGAACGCCGGTGAGCGAGCGGCGCACCCGACCGGCTCGCCGCTTGACCGAGCGGCTCGCGCGCCGGTCCGGCAAGGATCCCTACGAGGGGCTGCCGGTCGACGACGAGCTCGGGGAACCGATCCTGCCGCGCTGGTTCGTCCTCACCGCGCTGGCCTTCGTGCCTCTGGTCCTCGTCGTCGGCGGCATCGCGTTCCTCGGGTTCGGGACCGGCCTGCTGGGGGGTGAGGACGTGCCGGCGGCCGAGCGCCGTCCGCCCCCCGAGGGGCCGTATACTACCGGGGTGGGCGAGCTCGTCGCGGGCGAGGCCGATCCCGAACGGATCGACGCGCCTTGCTCGGCCGCGGAGGGGCTGCGCGTGGCCGGGACCGAGCAGGACCGGGCAACGCTTTACGGAGCGGTCGACGCGGCCTGCGACTCCCTGGGCGAGGTCGACGAGCTCGCGGACGGGCTCGAGCCGCTAGCCGATCACGGCGCGATCCTGCGCTTCGCGACGTTCGAGGCGACAGGGGTCGACGTGACGACCGACCTGGTCTCCGACCCGCCGGTGGTGTACGCGAACGCGCGCTACGCCCAACAGGCCGCCGAGTTGATCGTGCCGCTGCTGGCCCACGAGGCGGACCTGCTCCGCGCGGCTGACCGGGGGGACGAGCTCGACGGCGCACGGACCGCGCTCGACGCGCGGGCACGCCAGGCCCGGGCCTGCGAGGCGGCCCTCGACCGGCCGAGTCGGGCGTGCGAGGACACCGCCGAGCTGCTCGCGCTCGAGCGCGAGGAGGCCGTGGAGCGCCTGCGTGCAGCCGGCTTCCGCTGACCGTCCACACGTCGATCTCCGCTGACCGTCCACACGTCGGCCTCCCCTGACCGTCTGTTCGTCGGCGGTGTTAGCGTGCGCCCATGCGGATCGGCGTCGTGCAGTTCCCCGGCTCGTGCGACGAGCGCGACGCGGTACGTGCCCTCGTGCTGCTCGGTGCCGAGCCCGTGTTGATCCGCCACGACCACGACCGGCTCGATGGCGTCGATGCGGTCGTGTTGCCCGGCGGCTTCACGTACGGGGACTACCTGCGCACGGGTGCCCTGGCGCAGTTCGCCCCGATCATGTCGGCGGTCGCCGCCTTCGCGGAGCGCGGGGGACGCGTGCTCGGGATCTGCAACGGCTTCCAGGTGCTGTGCGAGGCGGGGCTCCTGCCCGGCGCGCTCGTGCGCAACGTGGGGCTGCGATTCGTGCACCGTCGGCAGCCCGTCCGGGTCGAGCGCACCGGTCCGTGGCTCGCGGCGCCGACTGGTGCGGTGCTCGAGCTGCCCATCAAGCACGGCGAGGGCCGTTACGTGGTCGACGATCCCGACGGCCTGGCCGCATCGGGGCAGGTGTTGCTCCGCTACTGCGACGCCGACGGGGCCGTCACCGACGCCGCGAACCCGAACGGCTCGGTGCGGGGGATCGCTGGCGTCACCAACCGCGGCGGCAACGTCGCCGGCCTCATGCCCCACCCCGAGCACGCCGTCGAGGCCCTGCTCGGCCCGACCGACGGGAGGGCCGTCCTCGGGACGGTGGGCACTCCCGGGAGCGTGCGGGCCGGCGCCGGGTAGTGCCCCGGGTTCCGGTAGTGCCCCGGGGTCGGGTAGTGCTCCGGGGTCGGGTAGTGCTCCGGGGTGGGTCTCAGCGCCGCGTCGTCAATCGGACGATTCCGAGAACTGGACGCGCTCGTGCAGCCCACCCGTGCCGGCGACGTCGCCATTGCCGGTGGTCAGCCCGACGGCGAGAAGGACGATGACGACGAGGATGGCGGCGGCGGCGGCCACGGCCGACGCAAGCCGTCCGTTCTGACGCGGGACACGCGGAGGACGGTGCGAGTCGGGCATCGGCTGGGTCCGGATCGTGGTTGGGTGGGAACGCAGCCAATGTGCCGAGTCGCCGGCGGACTGCGACGTGTCCCCTCGGTCACCTGACCCGTCCGGTCGGCCCGTTCGACGGGCACGGTGGCGCACCGTCGGCTAGCGTCTGGCGCGATGACCAGCCCCGCCCCCACCGGAACCCCGGCGTCGGCCCCCGATCCGGATGGGCTCGCCGGCGAGCTCGGTCTCACCGAGGACGAGCTGACCGCGATCCGACGCACGCTCGGTCGCGACCCGTCGTCCGCCGAGCTCGGCGCGTACTCGGTCATGTGGTCCGAGCACTGCTCGTACAAGTCGTCGCGGATCCACCTGCGTCGTCTGCCGGCGCAAGGCCCGCGCGTGCTCGTGGGCCCGGGGGAGAACGCGGGCGTCGTCAGTGTCGCCGAGGGACTCGCCGCGGCCTTCAAGATCGAGAGCCACAATCACCCGAGCTTCGTCGAGCCCTACCAGGGCGCGGCGACCGGGGTGGGGGGAATCATCCGCGACGTCCTGACGATGGGCGCCCGTCCGATCGCGCTGCTCGACGCGCTGCGATTCGGGGATCCGGACGACCCGGTGGCTCGGCGCGTCGCCGACGGTGTCGTCCGTGGCGTGGGAGGCTACGGCAACTCGATCGGGGTGCCGACCGTCGGCGGCGAGACCGACTTCGATCCCGCCTACGCGACCAATCCGCTGGTGAACGTGCTCTGCGTGGGGGCGGTCCCCGCCGACCGCGTGCAGCTCGCCCGCGCGGAACGTCCCGGGCACGTCGCGGTGCTCGTCGGCCAGCGCACCGGGCGGGACGGAATCGGCGGCGCGTCGGTGCTCGCCTCGGCAGGGTTCGGGGCGTCGGACGCCGACGAGGCGAAGCGCCCCAACGTCCAGGTCGGCGACCCCTTCGCCGGCAAGCTGTTGATCGAGTGTTGCCTGGAGCTCGTCGACGCCGAGCTGCTGTCGGGGATCCAGGACATGGGCGCGGCCGGCATCGTCTGCTCCGCAGCGGAGATGGCCGCGGCCGCGGAACTCGGCATCCACCTCGACCTCGACCGGGTGCCGTTGCGGGAGCCGTCGATGCAGGCATGGGAGATCCTGTGCTCGGAGTCGCAGGAACGCATGCTCGCGCTCGTCGACCCCGACCGACTCGGGTCCGTGCTCGACGTCTGTGCCCGCTGGGGCGTCGCGGCGACCCCGATCGGCGAGATCACCACGGGGGACCGCCTGGTCGCCACCCACGAGGGCGAGATCGTGATGGACGCCCCCGCGGTCTCGCTCGCCGACGACGGGCCGGTCTACGAGCGGCCCGTGGGGACGTGGGCCCATCCGGCGGGGCAGGACGACGCCCGCGCCGACCTCCTCGGGATCGACCTCGACGACGCGGCCTGGACGGTGCTGACCGCCCCCGACGTCGCGCCCTGTGACTGGATCACCGAGCAGTACGACGCGATCGTCGGAGCGGCGACCGTGCTCGGACCCGGCGCCGACGCGGCGGTGTTGCGCCTGCCGACCGAGCGGCTCGACGGTGACCCCGCCGGGCGCTCGACGTGCGCGGTCGCGGTGGCGGTGGACGGGCACCCCCGGCGCTGTGCCCTCGATCCCGGACGAGGAGCCCGCCTGGTCCTCGCCGAGGCCGCGCGCAACGTGGCCTGCGTCGGGGCGGAGCCGGTCGGGGCGACCAACAACCTGAACTTCGGGGCCCCGGAACGGGCGGACGTGATGGGTGCCTTCTCCGCCACCGTCGACGGGCTCGCGGCGGCCGCTGATGCGCTCGGGACCCCCATCACCGGGGGCAACGTGTCGTTCTACAACCAGACGGGCGACCGGCCGATCCACCCCACCCCGGTCGTCGGGGTGCTCGGGGTGCTCGACGACGTCGCCGAGGCCGTGGGACCGTGGGCGCGCCGTGCGGGGGACACGGTCGTGCTCCTGGCGGCGCCGGAACCGGCGGATCGGGAAGAGGCCGCCGCGGCAGCCCTGGCCGGGTCGGCGGTGCAGTGGCACGTGGCCGGCCGGATCGCCGGGCGCCCACCCGAGGTCGACCTGGCCGCCGAGGCCGCGCTGCACCGCGTGCTCCGAACGGCGAACGAGGCCGACGAGCTCACTGGTGCACACGACGTCGCCGACGGGGGATTGCTCGTGGCGCTGGTCGAGGCGCTACGTGGTACGGGGCTCGGCGCCGACATCGCGCCCGTGGGCGACGGGGACCGCACGGACGTCGTCGATCCCCTCGCATGGCTGCTCGGTGAGCTCCCGACGCGGGTGCTGGCGATCACGGAGCGTCCCACCGCGCTCGCGCAACGGGCCGCGGCGGAGGGAATCGCCGCACGCGCGCTGGGCACCGTGACCGCGACGCCGCGTCTGGCGATCGGCGACTGGCTCGCTCTCGATCTGGCGGAGGTGGAGGCCGCTCAGCGGGCCGTGCTACCCCGCGCGCTGGACCCGGACGGGCCGTCGACCGGGGACGAGCAGGCGGGCGCACCCGCGCGAGGGTGATCGACCTCGGCCCGGTGCGGGGAACCGGGCGTGGTGCGTCGGTCCGCAGGGGTCAAGCGCTGCCGAGCTTGCGGTCGATGGCGTCGAGGACGGTCTTGCGCTGCTTGCTCGCGTTCTCGGCTTGACGCAGCGCCCGCAGCTCGCTCGGCTTCAACGCGTCGAGCTCGCCCAACAGCGCCCGCACCGGCTTCTCGGCCAGCGACTCGATCTTGCTGCTCGAAGCCGCCGGACTCGTGCTGCTCGCGGCGTCGGCCGAGCCGGATGCGTCGGGTGCGGTGCTGCCCGGGCTCGAAGGCGGCTTCGGCGGCTCGGTGGTGGTGCCGGCCGAGGGACGGCCCTTGGCGGACGCGGCGTCGTCGTCCGGGGGACGGAGCTGCTGTGCCGTGCTCTGCAACGCCTTCGCCGCGGCCGAGAGGCCGGCGGCCGTACTGCTGAGCGCCTTGGCGAAAGCGGCGCGGGTGACTTCCCGCGCCTGCTCGCCACGTTCGTGGGCTGAGTCGCTCATGAAGCTCCCTCGTGTCGGCAGGGCGGTCGCGGGACGGTGTGCCGGCTCGGCCCCTAGCCTGCCACACCGACTGCGGGCCGTTCCGGCCCCGTTCGCGCTTGGCGGACGCCCGTTATCCTGCGCACAGTCAGCCAGGGCGCCGCGTCAAGGGAGGCGAGAGCGATGGCCGCGACCACGGGCGCCCGTGACGAGTGCGGCGTGGTGGCGGTCAGCGCGCCCGGCGAGGAGGTGGCGCGCCTCTGCTACTACGCGCTCTACGCGCTGCAGCACCGCGGGCAGGAGTCGGCCGGCATCGCGGTGTCCGAGGGCGCGCGGCTGCTCGTGTCCCGCGAGATGGGGTTGGTGAGCCAGGCGTTCGACGAGGCCCGCCTCGCCGGCCTGCCCGGTGATCGCGGGATCGGGCACGTGCGGTACTCCACCAGCGGGACGTCGAGCTGGGACAACGCCCAGCCCGCGTTCACGGTGGCGGGCAGCGGCGCCGGCGTGGCGCTCGCGCACAACGGCAACCTCACGAACACCGAGGCGCTCGCCGGCTCCGGGGGTCGCACGCGGGCGTGCGGCACCGACTCCCAGCTGCTCGCGACACTGCTCGCCGAGCGCCTCGACGAGGGGGGGCTCGAGGCGGCCACGGCCGACGTCTGCTCGGAGGCGATGGGCGCCTACTCGCTGGTCGCGCTCACCGAGGACGCGATCGTCGGGGCCCGCGATCCTCACGGGGTTCGACCGCTGGTGGTCGGCAGGCTGCCAGCCGGCGGGTACGTGCTGGCGAGCGAGACGGTCGCCCTCGACATCCTCGGCGCGCATCTCATCCGCGAGGTCGCGCCCGGCGAGGTCGTGACCGTCGACCGTCACGGACTGCGGACGCGCCGGTTCGCGTCCGCCCACCCCGCGTTCTGTGCCTTCGAGTACGTCTACCTCGCGCGGCCCGACCACGTGGAGCCGGCCGCCGACGGGTCGACGACGAGCGTGGCCGCCGCGCGCCGGCGGCTCGGGCAGGCGCTGGCCGAGGAGGCCCCTGCCGACGCCGACCTCGTCGTCCCCGTTCCGGACTCGGGCACGGCCGCCGCGGCCGGCTACGCGCAGGCCTCGGGCATCCCGTACGCCGAGGGCCTCGTGAAGAACCGCTACGTCGGCCGCACGTTCATCGAACCCAGCCCGTCGCTGCGCCAACTCGGGGTGCGTCTGAAGCTGAACCCGCTGCGCGACGTGATCGCCGGGCAGCGGCTCGTGGTGGTCGACGATTCGATCGTGCGGGGCAACACCAGCCGTCAACTCATGGCGATGCTGCGCGAGGCCGGGGCACGCGAGATCCACCTGCGGGTGACGTCCCCGCCGATCCGCCATCCCTGCTTCTACGGCGTCGACATGGCCACCCCGACCGAGCTGATCGGCTCGGGGCTCACCATCGACGAGATCCGGGCCTTCGTCGGGGCGGACTCGCTCGCCTACCTCCCCCAGGAACGGCTGGTCGAGGCCACGCGTCGTCCCGGCGACGCGCTCTGCACGGCCTGCTTCGACGGGCGGTACCCGATCCCGATCCCCGACGAGCCGGCCCTCGCCCAAGCCAGCCTGTTCACCGACCTGTCGCCTGGGACGTCCGTGGCCGCGCCGGCGCCCCCGCACGTGGAAGGCAGCGACGCGTGAGCGGCCCGCGGTCCGGTCGCGAGGGGATCACGTACCGCGACGCCGGGGTCGACCTCGAGGTGGCCGACGCGGTGGCCGAGCGTGCCGGACACCACGCTCGCCGCGCCACCCGCCCCGAGGTGGTGGACAGCGCCAGTGGGTTCGCGGGTCTCTTCGCACTCGATCGCGACCGGTACGCCGATCCGCTGTTGGTCGCGTCCTGCGACGGGGTGGGGACCAAGCTCGAGCTTGCCCACGCCGTCGGCCGTCACGACACCGTGGGAGTCGACCTCGTCGCGATGGTCGTCGACGATCTCGTCTGCACCGGGGCCGAGCCGCTGCTGTTCCTCGACTACGTCGCCGCGGGCGAGCTGTCCCCCGATGTTGTGGACGAGCTGCTCGCGGGCATCGCCGACGGCTGCGTCCAGGCGGGCTGTGCGCTGCTCGGAGGCGAGTCCGCCGCACACCCCGGCGTGCTGCCGAGCGACCGGTACGACCTCGCCGGTTTCGGGGTCGGCGTCGTGGAGCGTGCGGAGGCGCTCGAGCCGGCCCGCGTGCGCTCGGGCGACGCCGTCGTCGCGATGGCGTCGACGGGGCTGCACAGCAACGGCTACAGCCTGGCGCGGCGCGTGGTCGATGCCGCGGGACTGGCCCTGGCCTCCGACCACGGGCTCAAGGTGCAGACCTTGGGGGACGCGTTGCTGCGCCCGACCCGGATCTACGCGCCGGACTGCCTCGCGCTGCTCGGCGAGACCCCCGTCCACGCCCTCTGCCACGTGACCGGCGGGGGCGTGCCCGGCAACCTCGCGCGCGTGCTGCCCGACGGCCACGGCGCCCTGGTGGACACGACGACGTTCGCGGTCCCCGGCGTGTTCGGGGTGCTCGCCGAGCACGGGCCCATCGCGCCCGAGGAGATGTGGCGCGTGTTCAACATGGGCGCCGGCATGCTCGCTGTCGTGCCCGACGGCGCGGCGGCGGTCGACGTGCTGCGCGCCCGCGGCGTCGACGCCTGGGAGTGCGGCGAGGTCCGTGCGGGCGCGGAGGGTGTGGAGCTCGCGGGTCTCACCGCGCCGGGTGCCTAGTCGCGCAGTCGCAGGCCGGGTGCCTAGTCGCGGCCGGGTAGCCGCAGGGTGGTCAGCCGGCTGATCGCGTGGATGCGCCGCCCGGCGACACGGTGCGCGGCCTCCTCGGTCGAGACGTCCTCCTGACGCGACAGGGCGAAGACCTCGCGTAGGCGGTCACCGATGCGGGCGACGCGCCGACGGGCCCGCGGCTCCTGATACCCACCTGGGCGCAGCTCGTCGGCCACTTGGATCAGGCCGCCGGCGTTGATGACGTAGTCGGGGGCGTAGAGGATGCCCGCGGCTCGGAGCTCGTCGGCGAGGTCCGCACGGCTCAGCTGGTTGTTGGCCGCGCCGGCGACGATCTCGCAGGACAGCTCGCCGATCGTCCGGTCGGTGACGACCTCGCCCAACGCGTTCGGGCTGAAGATGTCGCAGTCGACCGCGTGGATCTTGTCGGGCGCGACCACCTCGGCGCGGGTCTCCTCTGCGCAGCGGGCGGCGCGGTCCTCGTCGACGTCGGCGACCGAGACCCGCGCGCCCTCCTCCGCGAGGTGGTGCACGAGCCGGTGACCGACCTTGCCGACGCCCTGAACGGCGACGTGCTTGCCGCCCAGGCGGGGGTCACCCCACCGCTCCTCGGCGCAGGCGCGCAGCCCCTCGTAGGTCCCCAGCGCGGTGGAGACGCCGGAATCGCCGGACCCGTGCTCCTCGGGCGGGGCTCCGACGGCGTGCGGCGTCTCGCGGAGGATGGTCGCAATGTCGTCGGGGTAGGTGCCGACGTCGCACGCCGTCGTGTACCTGCCGCCGAGCGATCCGATCATGCGCCCGTAGGCGCGCAGCAGAGCCTCGGTCTTGTCCGTCTCGGGGTCCCCGATGATGACGGCCTTGCCGCCGCCGGTGTCGATGCCGGCGACCGCGGCCTTGTAGGTCATGGCCTCGGAGAGGCGCAGCACGTCCTCGAGCGCGTCCTCCTCGGACTCGTAGGGGAGCATGCGGGTGCCCCCGAGCGCGGGGCCGAGGGCGGTCGAGTGGATCGCGATGATGCAGCGCAGACCGCTCTCGTCGTCGGCGCCGTACAGCACCTGTTCGTGCCCGTTGAACGCGGCGAAGGGTCCTCGCATCGCTGACAGCGCTCCTTGTCGGCCCACGCGCGGATCCGCGCGCGTGGGGCGGGCTCCGGTCACGGTCGCCGCGGGGTGTGCGGGACCGTAACGGCATGCTACCGACGGTCGTCGGTGAATGGCCGGACGATTGGGAACACTGCGTCGTAGTGACGCGTTTCCCACGTGCGAGAGGGTCCAATGTCGGTGGACGCGTCCGTGGAGTACGCTTTGTCCAGGCAGGCCCGATTCGGCGCCCGCCCGGGGGATCGGGTGCGAGCCAGGGGGGACCTGGGTGGCCGGCGTGGCATCGGCTTGTTCACGCGGAACGAATAGAGAGGTAATCGAGATGGCAGCCGAGGCCGGGAATCGTCCCGAGGACGACGAGCTGCTGACGCCCTCCGAGGTCGCGAAGCTGTTCCGGGTGGATCCGAAGACCGTGACGCGATGGGCGAAGGCCGGGAAGCTCTCGTCGATCCGCACGCTCGGTGGCCACCGCCGTTACCGGGCGGCCGAGATCTACGCGTTGCTCGAGGAGGAGCGCGGGTCCCAGTCCCGCTAGCCCCGGTGGTCGCCCGGGGGCGCGGGGATCCAGGGTCGCGTGACCCTGTCCTCGTTCGTTCGCGCGCTGCTATTCCAGCGCTTCCTCCGTGTAGTCGACGCCCGCGTCCCAGAGGATCCATTCCTCGACGTCGAGGTCCGCGGCGGCGTCGATCTGGGCTCGCACCTCGTCGGGACCGTAGGTCTGTCCCATCGAGAAGTCCTGCAGCCACGGCACGACGCGGGCGCGGCGGTCCCCGGTGATCTCGAGGAAGTCCTCGAGCGAAGCCCGCACGATGTCGTAGGGCTGGCCGTCCGGGTCGTCGATCCCGTACTCCCCGGGCGCCCAGTGCGAGGGGTAGACCATCGGCGCGACGTAGTCGACGTGCTCGGCGATCCCCCCGATGTCCTGGGCGATCTCGTCGGGACGATCGACGGCGATCCCGTAGACCGACGCGCCGTGACCGACGCCGTACGGCTCGAGTCGTTCGTCGGCTTCCGCGATGAACTCGACGATCGACTCCGAGGGCGTCGTGTCGTCGTCGAGACCGGGGAACGCGAACTCCTCCTCATCGCCGTCCGGACGCCGGACGTAGTCCCACAGGATGTCGTCCACACCGGCTTGTGCCGCTTCCTCGGCGAGCTCGTGGTGGTACTCGCGGATCCGCTCGCTCGCGAAGTTCGTGAAACCCCCGTAGCCCTCGTAGAGGCTGCCGTCGGCGTGCTGGACGACGAGACCCTCTTCGCCGTCCTCCCACGCCCGCTCGGCGACGATGGGATCCCGGAAGACCACGATGCGCCCGGCGATGTGCACGTCGCGGTCGTGGAGCTCGGCGACCGCCTCGTCGAGCTCGTAGATGGGGTCGACGGCGTCGTATTCGTGCGCGAACTCGACCTCGGAGTCGTAACCGACCGTACCCGACTCGTCCTTGAGGTCGAGCTGCACCGAGTTGATGAGCCCGCGGTCGGCCAGGTCGAGGACCGGTTCGCGCAGGCTCTCGGACGTCCACGCCCAGAACGAGACGTGCACGCTGCGCAGGTCGTCGGCCTCGACCCGCGACGGCACCGTCACGACCGACTCGCTCGCCACGGCGACGTTGCCGGCCTCGTCCTCGGCCTCGATCGTGAGCTCGCCCTGCGGCGCAGCGTCGTAGGTGACCGAGAAGCGCTCCCCGTCGCGCTCGACCTCCGCACCCTCGGCCCGGACCTCGGCGTCGGGGTCGTCGAGCCGGCCGGTCACCACCAAGGGCTCGTCGGCCACGACTGGCGGCTCGGGTGCGTCGAGCTCGATCGCTGGAGGTTCGGTGTCGAGCTCGACCGTTCGTGTCTCGCTCGCGCGCTGCCCGACACCGCCGGTGAGCTCGGCCGTGACGGTGCGGGTCCCATCGTCCAGCCCCGCCAAGGGGAGGTGCCACCGACGTCCGTTGCGCTCGGCGATCCCGGTCGCGTCCTCGCCGTCAACCCGCAGGTGGGTCTCCCGCGCGGCCTCGGCGGTGCTGGCGGTCACGACGAACGTGGCCTCCTCCGCCGCGTCGGCGTCGAGCACGGCGCCGTCCTCCGGGCTGTTGACCTCGAGCTCCGGCGAGGGCGCGGTGACCGGAACGGCCAACGCGATCACGGCCACGAGCGCGGCCGCGCCGACGAGTGCCCACGCGAGTGGGCGGCGGTGGTGCTTGCGGGGCATGGTGGCTCGCACGTGGAGAGGCGGTCAGGTCCCCCGACCCGAACGACCCGGTCCGGGCCGCCGCGCTGCTCGCGCACGGCCTCCGCGAGTCTGCCGAGCCGGACCGACCCGGGGCACCCTCCCCGCTCGCCCCGCCGGACGAGGCGACAGCCGTTGGGGGAGGGCCCAAGGCCCTCCCCCAACGGGTCGGTGCGTGTACGGTCGTGGACCGCCTAGCGGCCGAGCCACTCGTCGACGAGGTCCTCGTTCTCATCGACCCACTCGGCGGCGCCTTCCTGCTCGTTGCCCTCGCCGGCCTCCTCGATCGTGGCCTGCAGGGCACCCATGTCGTCGGAGCCGATCGAGAAGTTCTCGAGCCACTCCGCGACCTCGGGCATGTCCTCGCTGAAGCCGGGCCGTGCGACCCCGTGGAGTTCCTCGCCCTCGCCCCAGGCGCCCTCGGGGTCCTCCAGGATGTGGAGGTCCTTGTCGGCGTACTCAGGGTGCGGCGTCCACAGCGTGACGACGATCGGCTCCTCGTTGTCGTACGCGGTCTCGAGCTCAGCGCGCATCGCGGAGGTCGAGGAGTCGATGAGGTCGAACTCCTCGTCGAGGCCGTAAGTGGGCATGACCTCCTCGTCGAGGGTCTGCATCATCCCGGCACCAGCTTCGATGCCGGTGATCTCCCCACCGAAGAGGTCGGGGTTCTCCGCGAGGTCCTCGTGCGAGCAGACGCCCTCGTCCTCGCACACGTACTCCGGCACGGTCAGCTCGACCGTGGCGGGGTCGTCGAACCAGACGCCGAGCTCCTCGAGCTCGTCGCCGAACTCCTCCTCGTAGTCGGCGTGGGTGGTCGGGAGCCACATGTCGAGGAAGACGTCCTCGTCGCCCCCGGCAACGGCGGCGAAGGTCGGCGCGACGTCGTACTGCTCCTCGCTGGCCTCGTAACCCTCACGCTCGAGGATCTCGACCCAGAGGAAGGTGTTCGCGATGTTCTCCTCCCAGGGGATCCACGCGAACGAGACCTCGCCGTTGGCCGGCTCCTCGGCCTCCTCCTCGTCGGGCTCTTCCTCTTCGTCCTCGTCGGGGTCCTCGTCGGGCTCTTCCTCTTCGTCCTCGTCGGGGTCCTCGTCGGGCTCTTCCTCTTCCTCCTCGTCGGGCTCATCGTCAGGGTCGTCTGCCACGTCCTCCTCACAGGCTGCGACCAGCAGCATCAGTGCGGCGAGCAACGACAGGAACAAGAGCGGCTTGTTTCTGATGGCTCCTCACTTCCTTTCATCTCACGGCGATCCTACACAGGGGGACAGTGAACCCCGCCCCTCGTGAGTCGACGGTAACGCACTGGACGCGGCCCTGCTATCGGGCTCGTTGGAATCGTGCCCTCAGCGCGCATCGCTGAACCTCGGCCATCACCGGCTACGACTCGGCGAGGGCGCGATCGCGCATGAAGCTCGTGATGCGGTCGAGGAAGATGGCGAGGATCACGACGGCGATCCCGCCCTCGAACCCGGTCCCGAGCCGCAGACGTGTGACGCCTTCGACGACCTCGGAGCCAAGACCACCGGCACCGATCATTCCCGCGATGACGACCATCGACAGGGCGAGCATGATGACCTGGTTCACGCCCTGCATGATCGTCGGCATCGCGAGGGGCACCTGGACCCGCCAGAGGATCTGGCGCTTGCTGGCCCCGAAGGCCTCGGCGGCTTCCACGACCTCCTTGTCGACCTGCCGGATGCCGAGCTCGGCGAGTCGCACGCCCGGCGGGATCGCGAAGATCAGCGTCGCGAGCAGCCCGGGTGGCGTGCCGACGCGGAGGAGGAACACGGCGGGGATCAGATAGACGAATGGCGGCAGCGTCTGCATGAAGTCGAGGATCGGCCGCACGATCGTGCTCACCGTGGCCCTGCGAGCGGCCCAGATGCCGACGGGGATCGCGACCGCGATCGCGACGATCGTCGCGATCAGGATCATCGCGAGCGTATCCATCGTCGGTATCCACAGCTCCATCGAGTCGATGAGCAGGAACGCGAGCAACGTGAACACCGCGAAGCCCGGGCCCCGCAGGTACCAGCCGAGCGCGGTGACGATCGCGATGAACACGAGTGGGTGCGGGAACAGCAGCACGCTCTCGAGGGTGCCCACGGAAGCTGCGAACACCGCCCGCATCCCTTCGAACAGCCAAGCGAACTCGTTGGTGAGGAACCGGATGAAGTCCGCGAACCACTCGCCGATCGGGATGCGCGGCAGGGCTTGGGCCGTGGGCGCGATGGCGTCACTGAGCACTGGGGGCCCCTTCCGGTTCGACCGCGCCGCTGGGTGCAGTCCCCTCTCCGCTGTTGGTCTGGTGCTCGGCCGGGGTCGTGAGGGACGACAACAGCAGCGCGCGGGGCAGGACGCCGACGAGCTCCCCGGCATCGTCGACGACCGCCACCGGCAGCTCCTGGTTGGCCGCGATCTCGAGCACGTCCGACAGTGCGGTGTCCGGTGAGACGACCTCGTATTCGGTGTGAACGACCCCTTCGAGGGTGGCGTCACCGCGGTTCGCGGCCTCCGCGAGGTCCTGGTCGCGGACCGCACCCACGAGCTTCCGGCCATGGTCGACGACGTAGAGTCCCTGGGCCTGGCGCTCGCGCAGCTGGAGCATGCCGACCTTGGGGCCGTGTCGCGGAGAGAGCGTCTCGATGGGATCGACCGCGACGGTCCCGGCGGTGAGGATCCGAGAGCGGTCGACGTCCTGGATGAAATCCGCGACGTAGTCGTTCGCGGGGTTGTTCAGGATCTTCTCGGGCTCGTCGTTCTGGACGATCGCCCCGGCCTTCATTACCGCGATCCGGTCACCGAGGCGCATGGCCTCGTTCAGGTCGTGCGTGATGAAGATGATCGTCTTCTGGAGAGTGCTCTGCAGCTCGAGCAGCTGACCCTGGATGTCCCGCCGGATCAGCGGATCGAGCGCGCTGAACGGCTCGTCCATGAGCATGATGTCCGCGTCGGTCGCGAGGGCGCGGGCCAGACCGACTCGCTGGCGCATCCCGCCCGACAGCTGGTGCGGCTTGCGCTCTCCCCAGCCCTCGAGACCGACCATCTCGAGGGCCTCGTTGGCGCGTCGATCCCGCTCCTCACGGTCGATCCGGCGCACCTCGAGCCCATAGCCGACGTTCTCGAGGACGGTGCGGTGCGGGAACAGCGCGAAGCTCTGGAACACCATGCTGATGCGGCGGGACCGCAGATCGCGCAGGTCGTGATCGTTCAGGCTCGCGATATCGGTGCCGTCGATCTCGCACGTGCCGGCGGTCGCGTCGAGCAGGCGGTTCACCATCCGCACGAGGGTCGACTTGCCGGAGCCGGACAGGCCCATCACGACGAAGAGCTGGCCCGGTTCCACGGTGAAGGTCGCGTCGACGACAGCAGCGAACTGGCCGGTCCTCTCGTAGACCTCGTCGCGATCCTCGCCCGCCTGCAACGGCTCCACGGCGCGCTCGGGGTGGGACCCGAACACCTTGAAGAGCCCGTTGGCTCTGATCGCACTCATACTCGTCACCTTGATCGTTGGGTCGCCCGCCGACGTGGCCCGTGCCGCGGTCCTTGGCCGAACCACAGCGCGCAGCGGCCCACGGCGGCGCGAAAGCTCGAGTTCGCGTGGTCCCGCGAACCCAGGGCGCACGGCTCCCAGATGTTGAGTGTAACCATCTTGCCTGGTCCATGATGCGGAGCGCGCGTCGGTCCGTCGACGCATCGGCGTTGCGCGGCGTCGAAGGGCACGGGCCCGCGGGCGGCCGAGCGTGGCCGGTCGACGCTGCCCGCGGGCAAGAGGAGGGTGCAGTGCGGCAACAGGACCGGCGGTGACCGACCCGCTCGGGCTCGTCTTCCTGGTGGCTGCGCTCGGCTTCGTGGTCCTGAACGGCGTCAACGATGGGGGCGCCCTGGTCGCCGCATCGCTGAAGACCCCGGTGCTGCGCCCGCTCACCGTCATCGGGCTGATCTGCGCGACCCTGGCGCTGGTCCCCGCGCTCGGGGCCGCCGCGGTCGCGGGGACCCTGGCCGACGGCCTCGTCCCTGCTGACCCCTCGACCCGTCGGACGTTGCTGGCCGCCGGGTTGGCGGCCTGTCTGCTGGTCGTCGGGCTCTTGAACCGCAGAGGCCTGCCGACGAGCCTCACCCTCGCGCTCGTCGGCGGTGTTGTCGGCGCCGGCGTCGGGGCGGGGGAGAGCGTGGAGTGGTCCCGGGTCGGTGTCGTCGTGTTGGTCGGGATCGCGGCGCCGTTCGTCGGCGGTGCCCTCGGGTTGGCGCTGCGCGGGCTCGGGGCGATCCCGAGATCGAGGGTGCGCAGCGCGCACGTCGTGACCGTGGCCGGTCAGGCGCTCGCCTACGCGGCCAACGACGGGCAGAAGACCTATGCGGCCATGGCGGCCGCGACGCTGGCGCCGGTGGGGGCAGGTGTGGCGCCGCCGGTGTGGATGCTCGTCGTCGTGCCGGTGCTCTTCGGCGTGGGTGCGGCGCTCGGCGTACGGCGAGCGCGCGGGACCCTCGCGGGAGGTGGGGTCCTGCGCACCCGCCCTCGCGACGAGGTCGCCGCGGAGGCCGCCTCGGCGGTCGCGGTGCTCGGCAGCTCCGCGGTCGGCGCGCCGGTCAGCATGACGCAATCGATCGTCGGCTCCCTGGTGGGTGCGGGCCTCACGCGCGGGCGGCGGCACGTGCGCTGGCGAGCTGCGGGGCGGCTGGTGCTCGCGTGGGTGCTGACGCTGCCCTCCAGCGCGCTGGCGGGTGTCGTGCTGGGCGCGATGCTGGGGCTCCTCTGACGGGAAGGGACGAGCGATGAGGTGGCTGCGCACGCTGCTGCGTGATCTGACGGGGCGACGCGACGGCGAGTTCGTCGGGATGCTGCAGGGCCAGGTCGACTGCGGGATCTCGGCGGCCGCGTGGCTCCGGGACGCGGCTGCGGGCGACACGGGCCTCGACGAGGCCCTCGCGGAGGTGCGCCGGGTCGAGGCCGAGGCCGACCGGACACGGGACACCCTCGTGGCGGAGCTGAACCGGTCGCTCACGACGCCGCTCGACCGTGAGGACCTGATGCGCCTGTCGCGGGCGCTCGACAACGTCGTCGACAACCTGCGGGACCTGGCGGATACACTCGACGCATTCCGGGTGAGTGACCCGAGCGGTTGTGTTCGGCCCCTCGACGAGCTCTGGGCGGGGCTCAACGCGCTGCATGCCGTGATCGGGCAGCTCGACGGGGGGTCGATCGCGGGACTGGCGGCCGCGGCGCGAGACGCGAAACGGGTCAGCCGGGTGCGCGTCGCTTTCGTGGAGGGGCTGCGGGAGCTGTTCACCGAGCCGGTCACCGGTGACGTGCTGGCCCGACGCGAGTTGCTGCGGCGCCTCGACGTGGTCGGGCTGCGCCTGGGGGAGGCCTGCGACGCGCTCGCCGACGCGGCCCTCAAGCGCGCGTAGCCGACCGCCCGCAAGCGCGCGTAGCCGACCGCCCGCCTGCCGTGGGGCGGGTGGGCACGGGACGCCGTCGATCCGCCCCGTGCGTCCTACGCTCCGGTGGCCACCGATGCCGGGCAGGTCGACCGCCAGGGGCACGGCTCGCACACCGGGCCGGGGCGCGCGGGCAGGTCCCCCGCCCGCAGCGTGGCCGCGTGGTGGCGCACCCGACGGGCCGCCCCCGCCACGACCTCCTCGTCGACGTCGACGGCCGCGAGGACCGGGTCGTGGGCGAGCCGTTCGTACACCACGCGCAGCGGCCGGTCGGGCCAGGTCAGCCGTCCGAGCAGTGCGTGCACCGCTGCGGCCGGATCCTCGGTGGGGTCCGGGGCCAGGCCGCCGGTCTTGTAGTCGCGGAGCTCGATCGTGCCGTCGGGGCGCTCCCAGACCGCATCGATGGTGGCGAGCAGCAGCACGCGCTCGTCGGTGAAGCGCCAGCCCAGCGTGCGCTCGCCGCCGCGGTATGCGGCGTCGCCCTGCGGTCCGCCGGGGCAGACGGTCCGATGCGCGGCGACGAACCGGGCGACGGCCTCGAGGGTCTGCGGGTCGTGCTCGAGGATGGGCTCGGGCTCGTCGTGACGGCCCGGCGCCGTGTGGCGCTTCTCCAGTTCGCGGTGCACCGCGAGGCCGAGCTCGAGGGCGGGGTGGGAGGGCGCCTCCTCGCCCCGCAGACCCAGGACGTAGCGGTTGCGGTACGCGCGCCCGCAACGATCCAGCTCGGCCAGGCGCGAGGGCCACACGGTGATGTAGGGCTCTCGCGCGAGCTCGATACCCGGCAGCTCGGCGCCCTCTCCGACCGCCGCGCTCATCCGCCCATCCCCGCCGCGCCGCGGCTCCCACCCGTGGTGGGGCTCTCGCTCGCGCCGGGCGCCTCGTCGGTGCCGGGGCGTTCACCCGTGCCGGGTCCCCCGCGCTCCGCGGACGAGAGGGGCGACGCCAGGTCGGAGGCGCCGATCGCCGGGCAGCCCCGCACCGCGGGACAGGAACTGCACCAGGGTCCCGGCGTCGCGGCCGGCTCCGGTTCGTCGAGTGCGCTGATGATCCTGGGCCCGAGCTCGTCCCCCCAGCGGCGCCGTTCTTCGGCGTCGGTGTCGACCACCGAGGCCGAGGCGCGGAGCACGTCGACGTGCACGTAGCGCAGCGGCTCGGTGCCGCCACAGACCAGCGCGGTGAGTCGCGCGCGCGGGTCGTCGGCCAATCGACCGTGGGGGCTCGGCCCGAACGCCAGCCGCCGCACCTCGGTGATGCCGTCGACGACGAGGGCGACATCGATGGTCACCGAGAGCTTGAACCGGCCGCTGCGGCTGGTCCGCGCCGGGAAGGCGTCGGGCGCCGGGTCGACGGGTCGGCCCCCGCGCGCGTCGGCCACGTCGCCGTAGCCGGCCATGGCATCGTCGAAGACGGCCCGTTCCTCGGCCTCGAGGTCGCGCGGCGGCGCGGTGTCGTCGAGGATCTCGCTCGGGGCGACGCCCTCGGACTCGGCCTGGGCGTGGGCGCGCCGCGCGGCGTCGACGACCGCATTGGCGAGGGCGAAGCGGCGCCGGGAGTGCGTGCTGGGGCCATGGGTGAGCCCGCTGCCTGTCACGGTCCGTACGAACCGCCGTCGGCACCGATCGAGCTGCGGCAGATCACTGGGGCGGACCCGCGCGACGTCGTCCATGGGCGCAGGATGCCGAACATCGACGGACTTGTCCGCAGCCCCTGCCCGGCAGAGCTCGTACGACCCGCGCCGTTTCCCGGGTGGGTGCTCAGGCCTCGTACTTGAACGAGACGTTGACCTTCGCGCGGAACTGCGCGACGCCGCCGTCCTCGATGGTCATGTCGAGCTTCACGACCTCGGCCACCCGCAGATCGCGCAGGCTGCGGCCAGCCTTCTCCACTGCCGCGGCGGCGGCGCGCTCCCAGGACTCGGTGCTCGTGCCGACGAGCTCGATGACCTTGTAGACGTTCTCCGCCATGGCGTCCTCCTCGCTTGGGTCGGCTGCGGCCCGCCCGCTTCGGGCGGGTCCGCGAGCCCTACCCAGTTCGCGGTCCCCCCACGCGCGGGGGTGCAGGACCTCGCCCGCCACGACCGCGCACCCCGCAGCGAGGTCGCGTGAGGTCCGGCGCGACGGTGCGGTGCCGGAGGCTCCCGATCACCGCGATCGGACCCTCGGGGCTGCTCACCGCTTGCCGTGAGGTACCCGCTCTGTAAGGTTCCGCGGACGCTCGCTCCTGGGCCGGTCGCTCAGGGGCCCACCAACAAGGAGGTTGGCATGGGTTCGTCCGACAGAGTCGCTCCAGGGGCGACTTCCTGGCGACGCTACGCGGTGGCGCTGGCTGCCGCCGCCGTGGCACTCGGGTTGCTGTTACCCGCGGCCGCGGCAGATGAGCACGATGACGACGACAACGGGGACGGCGGGGATCAGGTCGAGGTCAATCTCGCGGCGATCAACGACTACCACGGGCGTCTCACGCCCGAGGGCGCGAGCTTTGTGCCAGAGGACGTGTTTCGCCTCGAGGGCGCGGACCGAGTCGCCACGGCCGTCGACGTGTCGCAGCACGTGTACGACGACGCCGAGGCGGTGGTATTGGCGCGGGCGGACGAGTTCGCGGACGCATTGGCCGGCGCACCGCTGGCCTCGGCAGCGGACGCGCCGATCCTGCTGACCCGTACCGGCGAGGTGCCGTCCGAGACCCTCGACGAGATCGACCGCCTGGGGGCGGACGCGGCGTACCTACTCGGGGGCAGCGCGGCAATCAGCGACGACGCCGCCGACGAGGTCGAGCAGGCGGAGGTTGACACGACACGTCTGGACGGCCCGACGCGCTTCGAGACCGCGATCGCGATCGCCGAGGCGATGGGCGAGGAACTCGGCGTCGACGCGTTCAGCGACGCGTACGTCGTCGAGGGGCTGAACCCCGACGAGTTCCGAGGCTGGCCGGACGCGATGGCGATCTCGGCGCTCGCGGCGTACGAGCAGCGACCGATCCTGCTCGCCGAGCAGGACGGGGTGCCGGAGGCCACCGCGGAGGGCGCGACCGCGCTCGAGGTCGAGACTGCCACGCTGGTAGGGGGTTCGGCGGCTCTCGGCAACGAGGTCGACGCCGATTTCGAGGACCTCGGCATCGCCCTGGCCGATCGGCTGGAGGGCGACGACCGCTACGCGACGAGCGTGGCCGTGGCCGAGGCCGCTGCCGACGCCGGCATGGACGAGACCCAGCCATGGCTGGTGACCGGCCTGAATTGGCCCGATGGCGTCACCTCGGGGGCCGCGGCGGCCGAGGCGGGCGCTATTCCCGTGTTGGTGCACGGTGAGGACCGCGGTGCGTCCGAGGCCAGTGCCGACTGGATCTCCGAGACGTTCGAGGCACGCGAATCGCTCGGCGTCATCGGTGGTCAGGCCGCCATCGCCGACGATGTCGTGGCCGAGGACGTCGGCGGCGCCGCCTACCTGGGGGCGCACATCGACGCGTTCCGCGAGGCGCACGAGCACACGTACATGGTGGACGCCGGCGACCTCGTCGGCGGCACGCCGGTCCTGTCGAGCTACTTCAACGACGTCCCGACCGTCGAGATCATGAACGAGATCGGCCTCGACGTGCAGACGGTCGGCAACCACGAGTTCGACGCCGGGCAGGAGGAACTCCTGTGGCGCCGTGACGGCGGCGAGTACCCGGGTGACCCCGAGGACTTCCCGCTCGACCGCGAGCACGAGGGCCAAGACTTCGTGACGCTGTCGACGAACGTCGTGCACGAGGACACCGGGGATGCCTTGACGCAGCCGTACCACGTCGCCGAGTTCGGCGACGCGAGCGTCGGGTTCCTCGGTGTCACGACCGAGAGCACCGACGAGGTCGTCCACCCCGACGGCATCGATGGTCTCGAGTTCCTCGGCGAGGCAGAGGCGGTGGCCGACGCGGTGCCGGACCTGCAGGCGGAGGACCCGGACGCGATCGTCGTGCTCATGCACGAGGGCGGTCGCCAGGCCGGCGGCATGAACGAGTGCATCGAGCCCGAGGGCGCGCTCGTGCCGATCATGGACGAGATGGATGAGGCCGTGGACCTCATGGTCACCGGTCACACCCACCAGACGTACGTCTGCGACGAGGCATTCGACGACACGCTCGTCACTCAGGCGAACGAGTACGGCAACTTGTTCACGGAGATCTCGCTCAGTATCGAGCCTGGCGAGGGCGTCGTGGACTCGTCGGCCGAGAACCAGCTCGTCCACCATCACGTCGAGCCCGATCCCGAAGTGCAGGCACAGATTGACGATTGGGAGGACATCGGCGAGGACATCTTCGCCGAGGTCGTCGGCCAGTCCGAGGTGGAGATCCCGAGGACGACGCGCGTGGAGGAGTCGGCGCAGGGCAACCTCGCGACCGACGCGCTCACCTACGTCCACGACGTCGACTTCGCGTTCCAGAACTCGGGAGGGCTCCGCGCCGACATGACCCACGACGACGACATGGAGGACGGCCGCTACAACATCAGGCTCGAGTACATTCTCGACGTCTGGCCGTTCGGCAACGAGACCGAGCTCGTCGAGATCACCGGCGCCCAGCTCGAGGAGTACCTCAACCACGGGGTGAGTGAGGTCGGCGGTGGCCGCTTCATTCAGGTCTCGGGCCTGCGGATCGAGTACGACATCGTCGACGAGTCCGGGGACTTCCCCCAGGGCGAGGTCCACACGGTCGAGTACTGGGACCACCGCTCCGAGGAGGACGGCACGCCGGTCGACCTGTCGGCCGACGCCACCTACCAGGTGGCGACGAACGACTTCATGGTCGCCGGCGGTGACGGCTACCCGGTCCTCACCGACGACGTCTACAGCCTCCAGAACCCCCTGGAACTCGACGTCGAGCGCTACGTCCGGGAGAACTCGCCGGTCGCTCCGGAGGTCGAGGGGCGGATCGTCGAGAGTCCCGCGGAGTAGCGGCCCCGTACACCAACGCTCCACCACGCGTGCCCGGGCTGCTAGCCCGGGCACGCGCGTGTTCGTCTCGCTGCGGTGGCATCGAGCGGTCAGCTGACGGGTTCGTCGAGTTCGTCGGCGGGAGGTGTCCGCGCACGGTCCTCGTTCGGACGTGACCGTTCCGTGCGCCGGGACGTCTTGCGGTCGTACATGCAACTCGTCACCGCCGAAGCGGGCGTGTCTTACCGGTCGCCGCACCAGACGGCGAGTCGAGGCCCGTCCTGTCGCGTGTTGACGGCAACCCGCTAGGATTCGCACTTATACACACAGAACACTCGTCGACGGTCCGGATACCGACGCCGATGCCGGGGGGATTCGCATCGGGGTCGCCGGCAAGGCGCCGTCACCGTCGGGACCACGATGACAATGGATCCTGTAGGAGCGAACGGATCGTCTGCGGGGGACGCGGGCGGTCGGGTTCGCGCGTTCAGCGATGACGGAGCGGCGGATGGGACGCCGCCCGACCTGGGCGGCCTGTCGGTCGCCGTGCTCGAGCACATGCGCGTCGCCGTGATCGTCACGGACGCCCAGCTCGACGAGCCCGGCCCCAGGATCGTGTACGCGAACCCGATGTTCGCGGAGATGACGGGCCACGCGCCCGAGGACGTCGTCGGGCACTCGCCGCGCTTCCTGCAGACCGACGGCACCGACCCCGCGGACCTGGCCCGCCTCCGCGAGGGGCTCGAGCGCGCCCGACCGGTGCGCACGGTCGTGGAGAACGAGCGTGCCGACGGCTCGCGCTTCTGGGTGGAGTTGGACATCACCGCCGTGTGCGATGGGAGAGGCCGGGTCACGAACTTCCTCGCGACGCAGCGGGACGTCACCGCCCGCGAGAAGCAGCAGCGCCACCTGGCGTCCGTGGCCGAGCAACGGCGGCTGGCGATCGAGGCCGGGCGGCTGGGTACGTGGCAGTACCTCGTTCAGGACGACGTCTTCAGGCACGACCGGGTCTGCGCGCAGATGTTCGACGGTGACCCCGACGGGCCGCCCCTCACCATCGAGGACTGCCTGCAGGCCGTGCACCCGGTCGACCGCACGGCGCTGAGCACCGCCCTGTATCGGGTTGCCGAGCAGGGCGGGTCGTACGAGCGGACGTTCCGCGTGCAGCATCACGACGGCTCGGCGCGCTGGGTGCTCGAACGGGCCCGCGCCGCGCCCGGCGCCCACGGGCGCATCGAGCGCATCGATGGCGTGGTCATGGACGTCTCCGACCGCCAGGACGCTGCGCAGCGCGTGGTCGAGACCCTCGACAGCGTGAGCGACGGCTACATCTCGTTCGACCGCGAGTGGCGGTTCACTCACGTGAACCGCAGTACCGAGAGGGCGTTCGGTCTCCCCCGGGAGGAGCTCGAGGGGCGGCTGCTGTGGGAGGCGTTCCCGGGCCTGATCGGCACGGACTTCGAGTACTACTACCTGAAGGCGGCCGAGACCGGGGAGCCGCAGGTGTTCGAGGCCCACTTCGAACCGTGGGGGCGCTGGTTCGAGGAGCGCGTCTTCCCCCACGAGCGCGGGGTGGCGGTCTTCTTCGTCGACATCACCGAGCGCGTCGACCGCGAGGTCGAGCAGCGCCGCCTCTTCGACGCCGAGCGCACGGCCCGGGAGGCCGCGGAGGCCGCGCAGGCCGAGCTCGCGCACGCCGCGGCCCACGATGACCTCACCGGGCTGTTGAACCGCGGCGCCTTCGAGCGACGGGTGGACGAGTTCCGCGGCCTTGGCGAGGGCGCGCCGGTGCTCCTGTTCTTCGACCTGGATCACTTCAAGATCGTGAACGACAGTCTCGGTCACCGCGTCGGGGACGGCCTGTTGTGCGAGATCGCGTCGCGATTGCGTGCGCATCTGTCGTCCGATGCGCTCGCGTGCCGGTTCGGGGGCGACGAGTTCATCGTGGCCCTCACGGAGGTGTCGGTGAACCGCGCGCTCGAGATCGGGGAGCAGCTTCGCACGGCGCTGCGCGCCCCGTACGAGGTTCAGGGTCGCACCGTCACGATCTCGGCCAGCGTCGGGGTCGCGCCCTCCGAACCGGGCGAGCGCGCCGCCACGATCATCCGCAACGCCGACGCCGCCCTGTTCGCCGCGAAGCGGCGCGGCCGCGACCAGTCAGCGGTCTACGACGAGGCGCTGCACCACGACGCGCTCGAGCGCCTCGACCTCGAGCAGGATCTTCGTCAGGCATGCGAGCGGGGCGAGTTCGCGCTGCACTACCAGCCGATCTTTCGGCTGGCCGACGGCCGACGCAGTTGTGCCGAGGCCCTGGTGCGCTGGCATCACCCGCGTCGCGGCCTGCTGGCCGCCGGGGCGTTCATCGGCACCGCCGAGGAGAGCGGGCTGGCGGGGGTGATCGGTGAGTCGGTGCTCGAGGAGGCGTGTCGCACCCTGGTGGCGCACCGGCACCGGGGCAACGGGTTCCGCCGGGTCTGGATCAACGTGTCCCCCGATGAGCTGACGAGCAGCGAGTTCGTCGACCACGTCAGCGACAGGCTGCGAACGCACGGGGTGCGGTCGGGCGAGCTGGGCATCGAGCTGACCGAGCGCACGCTCGTGCGCGATCCCGAAACCGTGACCGCGCAACTCGACCGTCTGCACGGTCTGGGCGTGTGCATCGCGATCGACGACTTCGGTACGGGCTATTCGTCGATGAGTGCGCTGCAGCACCATCCGATCGACGTGCTCAAGGTCGATCGTGCGTTCGTGGGGCAGCTCGACCAGCGGAACGGGCAGGCCATCGTCGGCGCGATCATCCAGCTCGCCCACGCCCTGGGGGCGAGCGCCTCGGCCGAGGGCGTCGAGTACGCCTCCCAATGGACACAGTTGCGCGCTCTCGGCTGCGACACCGCCGCCGGGTACCTGCTGGGGCGCCCCCAGGCGCTCGACACTCCGATGCCGGACGCCTACTCCCCGGAGTGAGCCGCCCCGTCAGGCCGTGCGCCGGTTCCGGCGCGCGTGCGGGGTTCGGTGCCCGTGCCGAGTCAGGTGCGCGCAGTGGCCGGGGCGCTGGACTCGCGCACGATCAACTCGGGGTAGAACAGCACCTGCTGGTGGGTGTGGTCGGGGTCGCCGGTTTCCTCGAGGAGCAACTCCGCGGCCGCGCGCCCCAGCCGGTACTTCGGCTGGCGCACCGTGGTCAGCGGCACGCGCAGCGCCGAGGCGAACTCCACGTCGTCGTACCCGATGATCGACACGTCGCCGGGGACGTCGTAACCGTGGCTGCGCAGCCCTCGCAGCGCCCCGAGCGCGACGAGGTCGTTCACGCACACCACCCCGGTCGGCGAGGGGCGGTGCTCCACGAGCTGGGTGGCGGCGGCCTCACCCCCCGGTGCGTTGAGGGACTCGATCTCGAGCTCGACGACGTCCGTGTCCGGGTCGCCGCCGGCGATGGCGACGGCACGGCGCACGCCCTCGCGTCGGTCCTCGCACTGCTGGATGCTGCGCGGCCCGTTGATCACGGCCAGGGTCTCGTGGCCCTGCTCGAGTAGGTGAGCGGCGGCCAGTTCGCCACCGCGCACGTCATCGACGGCGACCGAGCAGCGCTCCCCGGTGGGGCTCGGATGGTCGAGGAGCACGGCGCGCAGACCCCGGGCCACCATGGCATCGAGCAGCTCCGGCGACGTGCTCACAGGGGTGATCAGGGCCCCCATCGCGCGTTGCTGTTCGAGCTCGCGGAGGTAGTGCGCCTCCTTGTCCTCACTGTCGTCGGAGTTGCACAGCATGACCGCGTACCCGTGCTCGTTGGCGGCGTCCTCGGCGCCTCGGGCCACCTCGGTGAAGAACGGGTTGCGCACGTCGAGGACCACGAGCCCGATGATGTTGCTGCGGCCGGTGCGCAGGTTCCGGGCCGAGCCGTTCAGCACGTACCCGAGCTCGCTCATCGCCGACTCGACCCGCCCGCGCGTCGCAGCGGCGACCAGCTCGGGATGGTTGAGCACGTTCGAGACCGTGCCGACCGAAACGCCCGCGCGGCGGGCGACGTCGTGGATGCTGGAGGACCGCACTCTGTCGCCTCCCGTCGGCCTGAGCCGCAAGGGTACCGTGACCCCCCGGTGGCCCGTCCGGTGACACCCGTTGACGGGTCCCGTGCGGACTGCTTGAATGCTTTCAATTCATGGACACACATAGCGTACCCACATGGGCAGGTCACGGCCTCGTGGCACCGGGGCCGTCATGCCGGCATCGGGCGGTCGCATGACTGAGCGCGCGCACCCGACGGGCAGTCGATGTTGGCTGGTGCCGGACGCCTTCCTGCCTGGCGCCTCCGGACGCGGAGCCATCAGCCACGAGGCCGTCTGCGTGCTCAACACGGGCAGTGAGGCCGCGCGGCTCCGCCTCACGTTCTACTTCGAGGACCGCGAGCCTGACCAGAGTCGCGAGTTGGTGGTGGAGGGGCGTCGTACCTGGCACATCCGCCTCGACGACGCTGGTGCGCTCGGGCTGGAGCTACCGGTCGACACGCCGTTCGCGTATCAGGTCGACAGCGACGAGCCGGTCACGGTCCAGCACTCGCGGCTCGACACGTCCCACGGCGGCTACACCCTCGCGACGACCGCGGCGATCCCCGGGCGCTGACCCCTCAACGTTCCGGCGCCGGAGCAGCACGAGGAGGAGTACCGAGATGATCGAACCAGAGAGAGTGGAAGCCCAGAACACGACGCTGCTCGCTGGTCACGAGGCCGACCTGGAGGCCGTCGCGGCGTGCCTGGAGCGGAGGGGGATCGACGCCGAGGTCGTGATCGGGGCACTACAGGCGTTCAGTGCCGCGGCGCCCTCCTGGGCGCTGGGAACCGGTGGGACCCGGTTCGGGCGGTTCCCCACCGGGGGCGAGCCCCGCACGCTCGAGGAGAAGCTCGAGGACGTGGCGGCGATCAACGCGGTCACCGGCGCCACGCGCTCGGTGAGCCTCCACGTGCCCTGGGACCTGCCCCGTGATCCGGGCGCGATCCGCGAGCGCGCGGCGTCGCTCGGGTTGGCGATCGACGCGATGAACTCCAACACCTTCCAGGACAACCCCGAGACGACCCAGGACGGGAAGGTCAGCTTCAAGCACGGCAGCTTCGCCAATCCCGATCCCGCGGTCCGCGAGGCGGCGGTCGCGCACAACACCGCGGTGATCGACCTGGGCGTCGAACTGGGCTCGCGTGCGATCACCATCTGGTTGGCGGACGGCATCAACCATCCCGGCCAAGCCGACCTGCGGCGCCAGTTCGAGCGTGTGCTCGAGGGGTTGCGCGAGGTGTACGCGCACCTGCCGCCCGACTGGGAGCTCTACACCGAGCACAAGCCGTTCGAGCCCGCGTTCTACGCGACCGTCAACGCCGATTGGGGCTCGTCGCTGTTGTTGGCCCAGGGTTTGGGCCCGCAGGCGAAGTGTCTCGTGGATCTGGGGCACCACCTGCCGAACGCGAACATCGAGCAGATCGTCGCGCGCCTCGCGATGGTCGACCGGCTCGGCGGCTTCCACTTCAACGACTCGAAGTACGGCGACGACGACCTCACGGTCGGTTCGATCGACCCGTACCAGCTGTTCCTGATCGTCCGTGAGCTGGTCGCGTACGGCGGCGGTCGCATGCCCGAGCTCGCCTACATGATCGACCAGAGCTGCAACGTGAAGGACCCCCTCGAGGACATCGCCCAGTCGACGGTCGCGCTGCAGCATGCGGTCGGACAGGCCCTGCTGGTCGACGGCACGGCACTCGCCGTCGCACAGGACGAGGGGGACGCGGCGATGGGCGAGGCCATCCTGCAGCGCGCGTTCCGGTTCGACGTGGGTCCGCTGGCGGCGGAGGCACGCCGACGCAACGGTGCGGCGATCGATCCGGTCGGGGCGCTCCGCGGTGTCGGGTACCGACGAGCGCGCATCGCTGAGCGTGGCGCCGCCGCGGTGGCCACGGGACTCTGATCCTCGCACGTGGTCGCAGGGCGCGCTCTGGCGGGAAGTCGTCACGATCCGGTGTTGACAATGCTGCGGGTGGCTGGACTAAACTCTTGAAACCATTCAACCACCTGGAGTCGGTAGTGAGGGTCCGGCTCCTGGGAGGTGCACGGTGAGCGAGCCGACGCCGCTGCTGGAGCTCCAAGGGATCCACAAGCGGTTCGACAGCACGGTGGCCCTGGACGGGGTCGGCTTCTCGGTGTGTCGGGGCGAGGTCCACGGGCTCGTAGGGGAGAACGGGGCGGGCAAGAGCACGCTCGTGAAGGTCTCGGCGGGTGTGCACCAGCCCGACGAGGGTCGCATCTTCATCGGTTCGAAGGCGACCCGCCTGGCCTCGCCGCGCGAGGCCGAAGCGGCGGGCATCGCGTTGATCCCCCAGGAACTGGACCTGTTCGGAGAGCTCACGGTCGCGGAGAACCTCTTCGTCGGCCGGCGGCGCCCCCGCACGGCGTGGGGCGGCATCGATTGGAAGACGATGGCCAGCGCCGCCGCGGAGGTGTTCGAGCGGCTGGGGCTGTGCGTTCCCCCAAGAGCGACGGTCGGCCAGCTCTCGACGGCGAATCGGCAGCTGGTCGCGATCGCTCGCGCGCTGATCGGGGACGCGCGGGTCCTGTTCATGGACGAGCCGACGTCGGCGCTGTCGGATCGCGAGACCGAACGTCTCTTCCGGATCATCGAGGACCTCCGGACGCAGGGCGTGGGTGTCGTCTACATCTCGCACCGGCTCGAGGAGGTCTTCCGGCTCGCGGACCGAGTCACGGTGCTGCGCGACGGCAGCCGTGTGATCACTGACGCGACGCGGCAGCTCACCGCCGACGGTGTCGTTCGCCACATGGTGGGTCGTGAACTCACCGAGCACTACCTGCGCTCTGACGTCGAGCCGGGCCGGGAGCGGCTCCGCGTCGAGGGGCTCACCAAGAAGGGGGAGTTCCGCGATGTCTCGTTCGCGCTCCGCGCGGGCGAGGTGGTGGGTGTTGCCGGGCTCATCGGCGCCGGTCGCACGGAGTTCGCGCAGACGATCTTCGGGTTGCGCAAGGCGGACGCGGGGCGGGTGCTTCTCGATGGGGACGAGGTCCGCATCAGCGGTCCGGCCGACGCCTTCGCGAAGGGGATCGCGTACGTACCGGAGGACCGCCAGCTGCAGGGGCTCGTGCTACCGTTCATCATCCGGCACAACATCAGCCTGTCCAGCCTCGGTCAGGTCTCGCATGCGGGTTGGATCACCCCGCGCACCGAGCGGTCCATGACCGAGCAGTTGGCCGAGCGTCTGCACGTGCGCGGAGCGCGGCTCACCGACCCCGTGAACCACCTGTCGGGGGGCAACCAGCAGAAGACGATGCTCGCACGCTGCCTGGCTCGTGACCCGGACATCCTGCTCCTCGACGAGCCCACACGCGGCATCGACATCGGCGCGAAGGCCGAGATCTATCGCCAGATCGACGAGCTCGCGAAGGCGGGCAAGTCGCTGCTCGTCATCTCCAGCGAGCTCGAGGAGGTTCTCGGGCTCGCCGACCGCGTGCTCGTGATGAGGGAGGGACGCCTCGTCGCCGACCTCGACCGCGCGGAGGCCGACCGCGAGCGCGTGATCGGCCTTGCCACCGGCACGGTCGCGTCGGGCGATTCCGATCACGAGGACCCGTCCGCCAACGCCGAGGAGGGCGTCCCCGCCGAAGAGCAGGCGGAGGCCCCGCGATGACCACGACGCGCCAGCCCCCCGAGCTCCCCGAGGTCGGGGCGCGCAGCCGCTGGCAGGTGCTGGCGCACCGTCCAGAGTCGCCAGCGGCGATCGTGCTGCTCGTGGTGGGCGTGCTCCTGTCGATCATCGCTCCGGGCTTCCTGACCGCCGCGAACCTCCAGTCGGTGGTCGTGCAGAGCTCGATCGTCGCGCTCATCGCGCTGGGTGTGAATCAGGTCGTCCTGGCCGGGGAGATCGACATCTCCATGGGGTCGATGTTGGGCCTCTGCGCGATGCTCGTGGGCACGGTCGCGGTCGAGGTCGGCGGCCTGCTGTTTCCGTTGCTGACGGGCTTGCTCGTGGGCGGGGCCGCCGGCGCGCTCAACGGCTTCCTGGTTGTCAAGGCGCGCATCCCGGCGATCGTCGTCGGACTCGGGATGCTCTACACGCTGCGCGGGCTCCTGCTGTTGATCTCCGGGGGCGACTCCGTATCGGGCATTCCGTTAGAGAGCCGGATCCTCGGGCGCGACGAGGTGTTCGGGCTCCACTGGGCGCTGATCCTGGTGGCGGCTGCCGCCGCTCTGCTCGCCGTCGTGGGTCGCCACACGACGTGGGGACGCGACGTCTATGCCGTGGGCGGCAACCGCGGGGCGGCGCGCCTCACCGGGCTCGCGATCGACCGGACCCGCTTCTTCGCGTTCCTCGGCACCGGTCTCGCCACGGGCCTCGCCAGCCTCGTCTACATCGGCCGCACCGGTGGTGTGCAGCCGAACGCCGGGTTCGCGCTCGAGCTCGAGATCATCGCCGCCGTCGTCATCGGCGGGACGAGCATCGCGGGCGGTCGCGGATCCACCTTCGCCCCGCTCGTGGGCGCGCTGCTCGTCGGGGTGATCCTGAACGGGATGGTGCTCATGAACGTGCCCGGAGTGTGGCAGGACGCGGTCCTCGGCGGTCTGATCCTGCTCGCGATCTCAGCTGACGGTGTCCGGCGACGCTGGGCGGGCGAGGTCACATGACCGCGCTCGGGAACGCCGACACCCGGCGCCGGCTGCTCTCGCCGTCACGGGAGACGGTCCTGGTCATCGTGCTCATCGCTCTCGTCCTGGTGATGAGCCTGCTCTCCGAGCAGTTCCTCACCCTCGGCAATCTGCTGCGCACCACGCGGTTCTTCACCGAGATCGGGTTGATCGCCCTCGGGATGACACTCATCATCATCACGGGGGGAATCGACCTCTCGGTGGGCTCGCAGCTCGCGCTGGTGTCCGTGGCGGTGGGGTTCTCGTTCGCCGCGGGCGTGCCGATCGCCATGGCGGTTGTCATCGGCCTGGTGGTCGGGATCGCCGCCGGGGCGGTGAACGGCACGATCACCACCCAGCTCGGCGTGCATCCGCTGGTGGTGACGCTCGGGACCCTGGCCCTCTATCGAGGGCTCGCGTTCGGCGTGTCGGACGCCGACGCCGTCTCGACCTTCCCGGCCGGCTTCGACTACCTCGGCCAGTACTATCTCGGGCCCGTACCCGGCCAGCTGTTCGTGCTGGTGGGGGCCATCACGATCGCATGGCTCGTCCTGAGCCGCACCGTGGTCGGACGGTGGGTCTACGCGATCGGGTCGGGCACGGAGGCCGCGCGGGCCGCCGGGATCCCGGTTCGGCGCGTGAAGCTGTCGCTCTACGCGGTCACCGGCTTGCTGACCGCGGTCGCGGCCACGATCTTCACCTCCCGGGTGTCGAGCGCGCGCGCCGACATCGGCGCGGGCCTCGAGTTGGAAGTGGTCGCAGCGGTCGTCCTGGGCGGCGCGAGCATCTACGGCGGCAAGGGGTCGATTCCCGGGACCGTCCTCGGTGTGCTGATCATCGCGGTGCTGCGCAACGGGCTCCAGCTCGCCGGCGTCGGCGGTACCTGGAGGCTGTTCCTGCTCGGCGTCCTCCTGCTCGTCGCTGCCTTCTTGAACGAGCGGTTCCGCCGCGCGGACCGCTGACCACGACACCTGCAACCAATCCGTCGTCCGAGAGCCGAATGGAAGGAGCCCGAAGATGAGACAGCGATTCGCCCGCTACAGAATGCTTGGCCTTGTCGCGCTGATGGCTGCGCTGGCACTGCTCACCGCCGCCTGCGAGGGCGAGGTCGGCGAAGGCGCCGAGGAGGAGCTCGACGACGACACCGACGAGGTGGCCGCCGAGGACGATGCCGATACCGCCGACGGTGAGGAGGACGCCGACGACGACGCCGGAGACGAAGCCGACGAGGACGCCGATGACGAGCCCGACGGGGACATCACCGTCTGCATGTTGCCCAAGCTCGTCGGCATTCCGTACTTCAACGCGTCCGAGGAGGGCGCTCAGGAGGCGGCGGACGAGCTCGGCGTGACTCTCGAGTTCGACGGCCCCACCGAGGACAGCACGGCTGACCAGGTCGAGCTGATCGAGCAATGGACCGGCTCGGGTGACTGCGATGCGATCACCGTGTCCGCGAACGACCCCGACGCGCTCGCGCCCGCGATGGAGGCGGCCCAGGAGGAGGGCATCGCGACCGGCTCGTGGGACGCCGATGTCGTCGAGGAGGCCCGCGAGTTCTTCGTGAACCAGGTCGACCCCGAGGCGCTCGGCGCTCAACTCGTCGACACGATGGCCGAGCAGACCGGTGGGGCGGGCGAGTTCCTCATCGTCACCGGGTCACTCACCGCCCCCAACCAGAACGAGTGGATGGAGGCCATGAGTACCCACATGGAGGAGGAGTACCCGGACATGACCGTCGCGTCCGTGCAGCCGGGCGAAGAGGACCTGGAGCTCGGCGTCGAGGTCACCGAGAGCTACCTTCAGGCCAATCCCGACACCGCAGGCGTGTTCGGGATCACGTCGGTGGCGTTGCCCGGTGCCGCCGACGCGGTCGATCAGCTCGGCCTGTCGGGTGAGGTCGCGGTCACGGGACTCGGTGTCCCGAGCGAGGTCTCGCCCTACGTCGAGACCGGCACGGTCGAGGAGTGGGTGCTCTGGGACCCCGTCGACCTCGGCTATCTCGCGGTCCAGGTCGCGGTCGCTCAGGTGACCGGTGACATGCCCGACGAGGGCACGTTCGACGCCGCCCGAATCGGCGAGGTCGACATTGTCGAGGAGACCGGTGAGGTCTTGCTCGGCCCGCCGACGGTCTTCGACGAGTCGAACATGGGCGACTACGACTTCTAGGTCGATCGGATCGGGCTCCGGGCAATGCGCCCGGGGCCCGACGGACCCGGGGCACCCAGTGGTGCGGCCGACCTTCGCGCGACCCGGGCCGGGTCCCCCGACGCGATCGAGACGGCTCAACGAGGTCAGGAGTGGATGCCGTGATGAAGGATCCGCGAGACCATCCCACCGTCGACGACCTCGTCGCACGGTCCCGCCGGCTGGGCGCCGACCCGACGACCACCAACTACGGCGGGGGCAACACCTCCGCGAAGGGCACGAGCACCGATCCCGTCGACGGCGAGGACGTCGAGGTGATGTGGGTGAAGGGCTCGGGCGGCGATCTCGGCACCCTCACCCGGGAGGGGCTGTCGACCCTGGTGCTCGACCGCGTGAACGGCCTCAAACAGGTCTACGAGGGGCCCGAGCACGAGGACGAGATGCACGAGCTGCTCGACCTCTGCACGCTCGGCGCTGGGGCCGCGCCGAGCATCGACACGTCGATGCACGCGCTCCTGCCGACCGCGCACGTCGACCACCTGCATCCCGACAGCATCATCGCGCTCGCGGCCGCTGCCGACGGCGAGGAGCTCACCAAGCGCTGCTTCGGGGACGAGGTGGCGTGGACCCCCTGGCGGCGGCCCGGCTTCGAGCTCGCGCGTCGGATGGAGGAGCTGCTGCGCGCGAACCCGGACCTCAAGGGCGTGGTCATGGGCGGCCACGGCCTCACCACCTGGGGGGAGACGAACGAGGCCTGCGAGCAGCGCTCCTGGGAGCTCATCCGCCGGGCGCAGGCCTTCCTCGACGAGCAGGGGGACCCCGAGCCGCTGGGGTCGGTGCGCGCCGGGTTCGAGCCGCTGCCCGCCGACGAGCGCCATCGCCGCGCCGCGGCCCTCGCACCGGTGATCCGGGGGCTGGCCTCGACCGACCAGCCGGTGGTCGGACACTGGAACGACGACCCGCTCGTGCTGGACTTCATCGCGCGCCAGGAGACCCCGCGTGTGGTGCCCCTGGGCACGAGCTGCCCCGACCACTTCATCCGCACCAAAGTCCGGCCGCTGCTGCTCGACCTGCCGACCGACGCGCCGCTCGAGCAGCAGATCGAACGGCTGCGCGAGCTCCACCGGGAATACCGCGAGGAGTACGCCGCCTACTACCGGCGGCACGCCGACGAGGGTTCGCCGCCCATGCGCGGGGCGGATCCCGCGATCGTCCTCGTCCCCGGTGTCGGCATGTTCTCGTTCGGTGGCGACTCGCCGACCGCGCGCATCGCGGGCGAGTTCTACGTGAACGCGATCAACGTGATCCGCGGAGCGGAGTCGGTTTCCACCTACGACCCGGTGCCCGAGGCCGAGAAGTTCCGGGTCGAGTACTGGTGGCTCGAGGAGAAGAAGCTGCGCCGCCGCCCCGCGCCGAAGCCGTTGACGGGACGCGTCGCGCTCGTCACCGGCGGCGGCTCCGGCATCGGGCGGGCGACGGCCCGTCGCCTCGCGGCGGAGGGCGCGGTCGTCGCGATCGCCGACCTCGACGGCGCCGCCGCCCGGGACGTGGCCGACGAGCTGGGTGCGCGCGACCACGCGATCGCGGTGGAGGCCGACGTCGCGGACGAGACGAGCGTCCAGGCTGCCGTCGACGAGGCGGTGACGCGGTTCGGGGGCGTCGACCTGGTGGTGAACAACGCCGGGCTCTCGCTGTCGAAGTCGCTGTTCGACACCGACGTCGACGACTGGGACCGCCAGCACGACGTCATGGCGCGCGGCTCGTTCCTCGTCTCGCGAGCAGCCGCCCGGGTCATGGCCGCCCAGGGCGATGGGGGCGACATCGTCTACATTGCCAGCAAGAACGGGGTGGTCGCGGGTCCGAACAACGTCGCCTACGGCTCGGCGAAGGCCAGCCAGGCGCACCAGGTGCGGCTGCTGGCCGCTGAGCTCGGCGAGCACCGCATCCGCGTCAACGGCATCAACCCGGACGGCGTCGTGCAGGGCTCGGGGATCTTCGCCGGCGGATGGGGAGCCAAGCGCGCGGAGGTCTACGGGGTGAAGGAGGAGGAGCTCGGCCAGTTCTACGCGGGCCGCACGCTGCTGCAACAGGAGGTGCTGCCCGAGCACGTCGCGGCGGCGGTGTTCGCCCTCGTCGGGGGCGACCTGCACCAGACGACCGGCCTGCTGGTGCCCGTGGACAGCGGCCTCGCGCAGGCGTTCCTGCGGTGAGCACCGCCCCGACGCGCGTCCTGGCCGTCGACCTCGGGGCGACCTCGGTGCGGGTCGCCTCGGTCGACCTCGACGACGACGTGCCGCGGGTCGAGATCGTCCACCGCTGGGCGCACGGTCCCGTCGAGCACCGCGACGGGACGCTGCGGTGGGACTGGGAAGGGGTCATGGCCGCGGTCGAGCGTGGGCTCGACGAAGCGCTGGCCGCCGGCCCGGCTGCGTCGATCGGGGTCGACGGCTGGGGGGTCGACTACGCGCTCCTCGATCGCGACGGTGCCCTCGTCGCGCCGCCCTTCTCCCACCGGGACGCCCGCACCGCGGGCTGGCGCGAGGTCGCCGAACGGCTGGGGCCCGCAGCGCTGTACGAGCGGACCGGGATCCAGCTCATGCCGATCAACACGCTGTTCCAGCTCGCCGCGCACGACCGCGACGAGCTGGCGCGCGCGGAGCGGCTCATGCTGCTGCCCGACCTCGTCGTCCACCGCCTGACCGGTCGCGACGCGGCCGAGTGGTCCAACGCCTCCACCACCGCGCTCGTCGACCGCGCGAGCGGTTCCTGGTCGACCGAGCTGCTCGAGCAGGTCGGCGTCGCGCCGCGGCTGCTCCCCCCGATCGACACCGCCGGCCGGCGTGCTGGCACGTGGCGGGGCGTTCCCGTGCACACCGTCGGGAGCCACGACACGGCCTCCGCCTTCGTCGCCGTTCCCGGCGTGCCGGGGCCAGGCACGGCGATCATCTCCAGCGGCACGTGGGTCTTGGTGGGTGCCGAGCGCGACGCACCGGTGATCACGCCCGACGCGCGGGAGCGCAACTTCTCGAACGAGGGCGGCGCGCTCGGTGGGACCCGCCTGCTGAAGAACGTCATGGGCTTCTGGATGCTCGAACAGTGCCGCGCGGCCTGGGGCGACCCCCCGCGCGAGGAGCTCTTGGCGGCCGCGGCCGGCGCCGAGCTCGTGCCCACCGTGGACGCGACCGATGAGCGCTTCCTCGCCCCCGCGGACATGGACGCCGAGGTACGCGCGGCGGCGGGGCTTGGCCAGGAGGCCGGGCGGGGCGAGGTCGTGCGGTGCGTCCTCGCGTCGATCGCCGCGGCGACGGCGAGGGTCGCGGGTGAGCTCGGGACCACCACCGGCGCTCGCGTCGAGGACGTCCTCGTCGTCGGCGGCGGGGTGCGCACCGACCTCATGAACGGGCTGTTCGCCGAGCACACCGGCCTGCCGATCACCGTGGGCTCCGCCGAGGCCACGGCGCTGGGCAACGCGCTCGTGCAGGGCATCGCGCTCGGACGGTTCGAGGATCTCACCGCCGCACGGCGATGGACCGCGTCCGCCGGTCGCCCCGTCCCGTGGGCGGCCGTGTAGCCGACCACGGTGCCCCCGCTACCCGCCCCGATGGCTATGTGCGACGCTCGTCGTCCCGGCCGCGGAGAGGAGCGCGTGTGACAGCGTCGATGGTGGATGCCTTCCGGCAGGAGGCACGGGCCGCCGCCAGCACGGTGCACGAGGTCGCAACGTTGGACGAGGCCGTGCGGCTGGTGGCGACGCTCGCCGACGGCGGGGCCGTGGCGGTGGCGGGCCGGCTGGCCGACGACGAGGTCGCCGACGCCCTGCGCGCCCACGGCGTGTGCCTGGTCGTGCCCGACGACGCGGGGGACCCGGCCGAGCAGGTCGCCGACGTGGCCGTGGGCGTGGTCCGCGGCGAGCTCGCGGTCGCCGAGACCGGCAGCGTCCTCGTGTCCGAGCACGCACTCGCCGATCGCGTCGTGTCGATGCTGTGCCGACGCCTCGTGCAGGTGGTGCCGCGCGAACGGCTCGTCCCGCGCCTGGAGGAGGCCGCCGAGTGGCTGGCTGACCGGGCGGGCGCCCCCGGATTCGCGAGCCTGATGACCGGTCCGAGCCGCAGCGCCGACATCGAGCGCAGCCTCACGATCGGGGTGCAGGGACCGGACGAGGTCGACGTCGTGGTGGTCGGGTGAGCCCGGCCGTGCCCGGCGAGTGCGAGGCGGGAGAATGAAGCCGTTCGAGCAACGCTACGCCGAGGCGCTGGCCGACGAGAACGTCGCACGCGGGTTGCAGGCGTTCCAGCAGGGTTGGCGAGCGGGCCGGGACGCGCAGGTCGCGGCGTTGGAGGAGGCCGAGGGCCGCTCGTTCGACGAGCTGCGGGGCGAGCTGGCCGCCGTCAAGGATCACGTGCTCGAGCACTGGGACGACTACCTCGACGAGTTCGAGGCACGGGCCACGGCCGCCGGGGCGACCGTCACCCGCGTCGGGACCCCCGAGGAGGCCAACCGCTTCATCATCGAGTTGTGCCGTGCGCGCGGGGTCGACCTCGCGGTCAAGGGCAAGTCGATGGTGTCCGAGGAGATCGGGCTCAATGACGCCTTCGAGGCTGCGGGGATCACCCCGGTGGAGACCGACCTCGGGGAGTGGCTCCTGCAGCTCGCCGGCGAGCATCCCAGCCACCTGGTCATGCCGGCCATCCACAAGCGCAAGGAGCAGATCGCCGCGCTGCTCGAGCGGGTCCTCGGCCGTGAGTTCCCGCCCGACGACGTCCCGCGCATGGTGCAGGTCGCACGCACCGAGCTGCGCGACCGGTTCCTGGCGGGCGGGGTGGGGCTGTCCGGCGCGAACGCGCTCGTGGCCAGCGGCGGCACCGTCATGCTGGTGTGCAACGAGGGCAACAACCGCATGAGCGTGGCCCTGCCCAAGCTGCACGTCGTGACCGCCGGCGCCGAGAAGCTGGTGCCGACGTTCGCCGACGCCGTGGCCCAGGTGCGCCTGCTCGCACGCTCGGCGACCGGGCAGCCCATCACGGTGTACACGAACTTCGTCACCGGCCCACGTCCCGGGCAGGAGCAGCACATCGTGCTGGTCGACAACGGCCGGGCGGCGATGGCCGCCGACCCGGACGTCGCGAGCGCGCTGCGGTGCATCCGCTGCGGCGCGTGCGCGAACGTGTGCCCGCCGTACGCGGTCGTGGGCGGGCACGCCTTCGGGCACGTGTACACCGGCGCGATCGGTCTGGTGAACACGCTGTGGCACCACGGGGTCGACGCCGCGGCCGGACCGCAGTCGCTGTGCGTGTCGTGCGGCGCGTGCGCGACCGTGTGCCCGGTCGACATCCCGCTGCCGACGCAGATCCTCGAGACGCGCCACCGCGTGATGCGGGACCGTCCCGAGACCCGTGATGCCCGGCTGAGACGGCTGGTGTTCCGTGCGTTCGCCTCGCGGAGGCTGGTCGGGTCGGCCACGCGGGCAGCCGGCCTGCTGGCCGGGCCCGTGACGCGTGACGGGCTGGCGAGGGTGCCCCGGCCGCTGGCGGGCGTGCCCGCGCTCGCGAGGCGCACGTCCTGGCGCACCCCGCCCGCGCCGGCCCGCACGCCGGCCCGCGATCGGCTGCGCCCGGGCCGCCAGCCCGAGGTGGGGCGGCTCGGTGAGACCGCGGTCACCGGCCGGACGGTCCTGCTGTTCCTGCAGTGCGTGACCGACCGCCTTGCCCCGGCGATCGCGGTCTCGGCGGCCCGCCTGCTGCGCGCGGCCGGCGCCCGGGTCGTCGTGCGCCGCCAACAGCACTGCTGCGGGCTGCCGGCGTTCGACGCGGGCGACTGGGACCGCGCGACCGCCATGGTGCGCGACACCCTCGATGCCCTCGACGGCGTCGACGACGTCGTGACGCCCGCCCCGAGCTGCGTGGCGATGCTCGGCCACGAGGCACCGCGCCTGCTGCGCGACGAGCCCGGGGAGGCCGCGCGCCTGCGGCGGCTGGCAGCCCGCACCCACGACCTCGTGGACTACCTCACCGGGCCCGCGCGCCTGCCGGCCGGTGCGCTCGACACCGGCGATCGCAGCCCGGTGACCGTCCACCGGTTCTGCCAGTCGACCAACACGCTCGGCCGGCGTGACGAGATGGAGCGCCTGGTGCGCGACGTCGCCGGCGCTCCCGTCGTCGCGCTGCCCGAGGCCACCGAGTGCTGCGGCTTCGGGGGCTCCACGTCGCTCGCCAACCCGGAGGTCGCCAGCCGCATCCTGGGTCGCAAACTCACCAACGTCGACCGCACCGGTGCGCACACCCTGGTGAGCGACAACCCCGGGTGCCTGCTGCACCTCAAGGGCGGCGTCGATGCGTCGGGTCGCACGATCGACGTCCGCCACATCGCGGAGTACCTCGCCGCCCGCCTCCCGGGCGCCGCCTGAGCGTGACGGGCCATGCCGTCGCCGCCCTGTCGGGCACGATCAGGCGACGGAGGCGAGGCCGTAGCCCTCGGCGACGAGCTCGAGCGAACGGTGCGCCGCGGCCTTGTCCGGCGCGGCCGAGGCCAGCATCAGCTCGTCGGCGTCGGCGTGGGCGGCGAACCGCTCGAGGTGGGCGATCGCCTCGTCCGGCGTCCCGACGGCGGTGTGGCGCACCATCTCGAGCACCGGTCCCGCCTGGGGCGAATCCAGGATCGCGTCGGCGTCCTCGTCGGTGAGCGCCCGACCGCGCCCGAGCAGCAACTTGACCCGGCGGCGCTTGGCCTCCAGGAACTGCTGCTCGGCGTCGGCGCGCCGGTCGGCGGCGATCACGTTGATGCCCGCGATCACGTGGGGCCGATCGAGCTCCGCGGACGGGCGGAACTCGCTGCGGTAGGCCGCGACCGCGGCCCCCAGCGCCTGTGGGGCGAAGTGCGAGGCGAAGGCGTACGGGAGCCCCAGACCGGCGGCCAACCGCGCACCGAACAGCGACGAGCCCAGGATGTAGAGCGGCACGTTCGTCCCGTGCCCGGGAGTCGCGTGGACCCCGGGGATGCGCGTCTCACCGGTGAGGTAGCCCTGCAGCTCGAGCACGTCCTGCGGGAAGTCGTTCGCGGCCGCGGGGTCGCGACGCAGCGCGCGGAGGGTGTTCTGGTCGGTGCCGGGCGCGCGCCCGAGTCCGAGGTCGATGCGGCCGGGGTGCAACGTCTCGAGCGTGCCGAACTGCTCGGCGATCGTGAGCGGTGCGTGGTTGGGCAGCATCACCCCGCCGGCGCCGACTCGGATGTGCCGGGTGTGGGCGGCGACGTGCGCGATGAGCACGCTCGTGGCGGCCGAGGCGATGGCGGGGATGTTGTGGTGCTCGGCGTACCACACGCGGCGGTACCCCCAGGCCTCCGCCTGCTGGGCGAGCCGCACGCTCGCGTCGAACGCGCTGGCGGCGGTGTCACCCTCGCCGATCTCGGCGAGGTCGAGGATCGAGAGCGGGACGGGCACGCTGGTCCTTTGGTCGGCAGGGCTGTTCACGGCGGCGGGCGTTGGCCGCCGGCGCCTCGGTACCATGTTCGACGAATCGCTGCTCGGTCGCTGCGCAGCCGATCAGATCGAGATGATCGTGGCGCCCTGCGGGACGCGGTCGAAGAGCTCGATGACGTGCTCGTTGGACAGGCGCACGCAGCCGCGTGAGGCAGCCTGGCCGATCGAACCCCCATCGGCGGTGCCGTGGAACCGCACGAGCGTGTCCGCGCCGTCTTCACCGAGCCAGTTCAGCGCCCGCAAGCCCAGCGGGTTGTCCGGACCCGGGTCGATGACCTCGGGCATGTCCTCGCCCCACCCGTCCGCGGCGGGGTTGTGCCACGTGGGGCTGGCGCGTTTGGCGCCCACGACGAACCGGCCGGTCGGGGTCGGGCTGCCCCCGGCGCCGACGGCGACCGGCCACTCCGCCTCGATCTCTCCGTCGACGTAGTGATACAGGCGGCGATCCCCCTGTCGCACGAGCAGCACGTCCGCGTACTCGTCGAGCGTCCGCTGTGGTTGCACCGTACGTACCGTGCCGGTGACCTCGGCCTCGCCCGCTTTCACGGCCTCGCGCACCCGGGCGCTCGTGGCGACCCGGTCGAGGTCTCGCCCGGTGCGCTCGGCGCGAAACTCCATCCAGCCGTCGACCACCGCGATCTCCGCGTCGACCGCGGCCTCGTCGACCTCGCCGGCCACGTCCCGGACGAAGGCGTCGACCCCGTCCCGGTCGGTGGGTAGGCGGACGTCCACCGCGATCCCGGGGGAGCGGCCGAGCCAGCGCGCCGACACCATCCCGAACGGCGACAGCTCGCGGAAGCGGGCGTGGGACGTCTCGATCGCGTCCGCCACCTCGCGCGACAGCGCGTCGGCGTCGAGGGCCTCGGTGGCGTGCATTGGCCACTGCCGGTCGTCGACCTCCACCGTCACGAGCGGTTGCTCATCGTCGAGCAGGTGCGCGGCCACGACGTCGACCGCCTCGGTGGGCGCGAGGCCCTCGACGTCCACGCCCGCGATCGTCGTGCCGGCCAGCAGTCGGCCGCTGTCGAACTCCTGGTGCGCCAACGCGACCACGGCCACGCCCATCGCCACGATCACCGCAATGGATCCGCCGATCACCGCGACGACCGCCGTGCGGACACGAGACGCCCGCCCCCGTACCCCCATGCCCGCTCCCGTCGATCTTCCCCTACGGCGCCGTCGCTCGAGTCGGCGACATGTACCCCGTAGCGCCCATTATGCCCTCACTGAAGGGTCTTGGGGAGGTCCAACGGCCCTTCGGCACGGGTCGTACGGCCCGGCTCGTGGGCCGAACGGATTGCTTTCTCCACCGGGACAGGGTCCAGGTGCGCCCTGACGGGGCATGCTTGGAGTGTGACCCGGCCGTGCACGGGAGCCACCGGGGCTCCCTGACCGAGTCGCCCTGCTCCTCGCGAGCAGAGGGAACTCGAGAGGAACGGTCATGGACTCCGGCCCGGCACATCCGGTCACGTTGGACGCTCGACTGGACGAGCCGTCGCGGGCGCTGTGGTTGGTGAAGTGGTTGCTGGCGATCCCGCACCTCGTCGTGCTGTTCTTCCTGTGGATCGCGTTCGCGGTCTTAACCCTCGTCGCCGGTGTCGCGATTCTGTTCACCGCGCGCTATCCCCGATCGCTGTTCGACTTCAACGTCGGCGTTGTGCGCTGGAGCTGGCGGGTGCAGTACTACGCCTACGGCGTGCTGGGCACCGACCGGTATCCGCCCTTCAGGCTGTCGCGCACCGACTATCCCGCCGACTTCGACGTCGCCTACCCCGAGCGGCTGTCCCGCGGCCTGGTGCTGGTCAAGTGGTGGCTGCTCGCACTCCCGCACTACTTCGTCGTCGCCGTGTTCACCGGTGGGGCCGGCACGATCGCCTACCAGGCCGGCGACCAGACCTGGCAGGTCGCCCTGGGCGGTGGGTTGATCGGGTTGCTGGTGCTGATCGCCGGCGTCGCGCTGCTGTTCACCGCACGCTACCCGTCCGGGCTGTTCGACCTGGTGATGGGCCTGCAGCGCTGGGTCTACCGCGTCCTGGCCTACGCCGCCCTGATGACCGACGAGTACCCGCCCTTCCGCCTCGACCCCGGCGGACCCGAGCCCGTGCCCGCGCCAGGCCCCGGGCCGGGCGCTCCCGAGGCGGGCGCCGGCGCGACGCCACGGACGGCACCCGCCGGATAACCGCACCGGTTGGTCGGGGCCCGGTCGGGCCCCTCGCGTTGCCGTTTCGCGGGTGATGTCAGCGCAGGCGGCGGCGTAGCCAGGACGCCTCGAGCGCGCCGGCGTCGCGCAGGGCGTCGGCAAGGGTGGCCAACCCGTCGAGGGCGGAGAACAGCTCGGGGTCGTGGTGCTCGTGGAGGTCGTCCACGAGCTCGAGGCCGACGAAGCCGGCTGCGACGCTGCGGGCCAGCTCGTCGGCCGGCACCACCGCCTCCAGCGGGGTGTCCCCGACCAGGCGCCCGAGGGTGTCGGCGACCGGCTCGGTCAGCAGGTCGAGGTTCTCGCGAAGCGCCTGGGCGAGCAGCGGGAAGGTGCGCGCGCCGGCGATGAGCTGGGCGAGCGTCGCGACGGTGCCGCTCGCGCGCTCTTCGTGATGGAGCTCGCGCGCGGCCGTCGCGAGCTGCCGCATGGTGGTCACCGCAGCCAGCCGCTCGCGGTAGGCCCGTGCCCGCTGCTGCGACAGCGAACGGGACGCCTCGGCCAACAGCTGGTCCACGGTGCCGAAGTGGTAGAAGATCAGCGCCTGGTTCGCGTCCGCCCGCCGGGCGATGGCCCGGGCCGAGGTCCCGACGATCCCTTCGTGGTGCACGGTGTCGAGCGCTGCGGTGCGCAATCGCGCGCGTGTGGACAGAGGCTCGTCGTCGCTCATTCGCCGATCATCACACGCTTGAGCAAATGCTCAAGCGTGCGCTACGCTGTTTGAGCAGTCGCTCAAACCGGTGAGCGGTGCGAACTCGTCGGCGTACCAGGGTCCCGCGTCACGCACCCGCGAAGGGGGCTCACGATGGACAGTCCGAACGCCGAGAGCATCTGCACGCCAGCTGCGGCGGCATCGCGCCCACCGCAGACGTGGCGCGTGCCCGAACTGCTCGCGGGTGCCGCGGCCGCGCTGGCGAGCGGGGTGGGTCTGCTCGTCCTGGTGTCGGTGGGTGCCGACGGCCCTGCAGCCCTCGGGGCCGCCCTCGTGCTCGGCCTCTACGGGGTGGTGTTCGCGGGCCCGGTCGTGTACGCCTTCGGGATCCCCGTCGCGTCGCTCGCCCGCCGCGTGTGGTGGCACCATCCGCTGGCCGAGTGGGGGGCGGTGGCCGTGGCCGGCGCCGTCGGCGGCGGGTTGGTCGTCCTGGTGATCGTGTGGATGGAGCCCTCGGGACCGCCGCCACACGCGGGCTTCACGGCGCAGTTCATGGCGCTGGGCGCGGCTGCGGCTCTGGCTGGACGGGGCGTGGCGGCGTGGGTGCGCGATCGTCGGCGGTGGCGTCTCACGCTCGCGGTGCTGGGCGGGGGCATCGGCGTCCTGACGGCGGCGTCCTGGGTCTGGATCGCCGTCCAGCCGTGGGTGTCCCCGTGAACCGCGCTCACGCGGGGATCGCGATCTCGCTCTCCGCGCGTCGCAGGAGCTGCGCGTTGAGCGCGACGATGATCGTCGACAGGCTCATCAGCGCGGCACCGACGCTCATGGGGAGCACGAACCCGGCCCAGGCGAGCACCCCGGCAGCGAGCGGGATCGCCGCTGCGTTGTACCCGGCGGCCCAGACGAGGTTCTGGATCATCTTGCCGTAGGTGCGGCGCGACAGGGTTCGGACGCTCACGACCCCCTGGGGATCGTCGCTGGCGAGCACGATGCCGGCGGACTCGATCGCGACGTCGGTTCCGGCACCGATGGCGATCCCCACGTCGGCCCGGGCCAGGGCCGGCGCATCGTTCACGCCGTCCCCGACCATCGCGACCGCCTCGCCCCGCTGCTGCAGTTCGGTGGCCTTCTTGTCCTTGTCCTCGGGCAGGACCTCCGCGAAGACCTCGTCGATGCCGAGGTCGGCCGCGACCGCATCGGCGACCTGCCGGGCGTCGCCGGTCACCATCGCGACCCGGACGCCCGCCTCGCGCAACGCGCGGACGGCTTCCCGGGACTCCGGACGCACCTGGTCCTCCATCGCCAGCACGGCCGTGACGGCATCGTCGACGACCACGTGCAGGACCGCCGCGCCGCGGGCCTGCCACGACTCGATCCGGTCGTCGAGGTCCCCGGGGACCTCCAGGCCGCGTTCGCGCAGCAACGCGGGGCCGCCGACGGCCACCTCGTGCGTGTCCACGGAGGCGGTGACCCCACGGCCGGACAGCGCCCGGAAGTCGGAGGCGCTCGGCACGTCCAGGCCGTGCTGGTGGGCGTGGGCGACGATCGCCCGGGCGAGGGGATGCTCGCTGTCGCCCTCCGTGGCCGCCGCCAACGCGAGGGTCCGGTCGGCGTCGGCGCCGCTGGTGACCGCGACCTCGACCACCGCGTGCTCACCCAGGGTCAGCGTCCCGGTCTTGTCGAACAGCACCGTGTCGATGGTCCGCATCTGCTCGAGCGCGAGGCGGTCCTTGACGAGGATCCCGTTGCGGGCCGACAGGCTCGTCGAGATCGACGTCACCAGCGGGATCGCGAGGCCCAGCGCGTGCGGGCACGCGATCACCAGGACGGTGATCGTACGCGCCATCGCCATGTCGACGTCGCCCAGGCCGAGCCAGACGATCAGCGTGATCAACCCGGCCCCGAGGGCAACGTAGAACAACAGCGCGGCGGCGCGATCGGCCAGCGCCTGCACGCGGGTGCTGGAGCGCTGCGCGTCCTCCACCATGCGCTGAATGCCAGCCAGCGTGGTGTCCTCACCGACCGCGTCGACGCGCACGCGCACGCTCGAGTCGGTGGCGACCGTGCCGGCGACGACCCGGTCGCCCTCGCTGCGGGCGACCGGGTTCGACTCGCCGGTGATCATCGACTCGTCGACCTCGACGCGGCCGCTGGCGATCTCACCGTCGGCCGGAACCCGCGAGCCGGGGCGGACGAGCACGACGTCGCCGATCGTGAGATCGCCGACGGGGACGGATTCCGTGCTCCCGTGGTCGGTAACCCGTTCGGCCGTGTCGGGCAGCAACTCCGCCAGGGCGGCGAGCGCGCCTCGCGCCTGCCCCAGCGCGCGCATCTCCAACCAATGGCCCAGCAGCATGACGCTGACGAGCAGGGCCATCTCCCACCAGAAGTCCACGAGGTTGACCAGCCCCAGCGTCGTGGCCACGCTCGACCCGAACGCAACGGTCACCGCCATCGCGACGAGCAGCATCATCCCGGGCTGGCGGGCCTTGAGTTCGCTCCACCCGCCGGTCAGGAACGGCCACCCGCCGTAGAGGAAGACCGCGGTGCCCAACACCGGCGCGAGCCACGCCGACCCGGGGAACGTGGGCGCGGTGTAGCCGAACCAGTCCTGGATGGCCTCGGCGTACACGACCACCGGGACGGTGAGCACCAGCGACACCCAGAACCGCTCGCGGAACATCGCCGCGTGGTCGCCATGATCGTGCCCGCCGTGCCCCTTGTGCCCGCCGTGCCCCTGATGGTCCGCGTGGTCCTGGGCGTGCGCGTGCTCGTCGGGCGCTCCGTGCTCGTCCGTCGCCGTCCCGCCCGGTGCGGCGGGTGCGGGGTCGGGGGAGTCGGCCCCGGCGTGGGTGGACCGTTCCGGGTTCGTGGGCTCCGGCATCGGGCTGATCTCCTCTTCGGCCTTGGGTAGGCGCCCCGACGGCGGCCGGTCGGGTCACCGTACGTCAATCAGGGTTCGGTCCGCACCCTACCCCCCTAGGGTATAATCGCAAACCTGAGGCGGCAAGCCCCGACCCCGGGACCGGCCGACGTTCCCACCATTGCCAGGGTGGCCTCACAACGGCAGTCGCGTACCTGACGTGGCAGCCTCGGCTCCGATGGGACGCCCTGACGACGGGCCGAGGATCCTGGTCCACCGGCGGCGGTTGGTCGCGTGCGTGTTGCCGCTCGCCCTCGCGCTGGCCGGTTGCGGGGAGGACGAACCCGACGGCGAGGTCGTGCCCGAGACGCCGATCGACGACGACGTCGGCCTCGAGCACGTGCATGGCCTCGGCCGGAATCCCGCCGACGGGCTGCTGTACGTCGCGACCCACTTCGGGCTTTGGCGCGTGGAGGACGACGGGTCGGCCGAGCGCGTCGGCGAGCATCACCTCGACCTCATGGGGTTCACCGTGGTGGGCGAGGACCACTTCCTCGCGAGCGGCCATCCCCCGCTCACCGACGAGATCCCACCGCACCTCGGGCTGATCGAGACGACCGATGCGGGTGAGACGTGGGTGCGTCGCTCGCTGTGGGGCGAGGCCGACTTCCACGCGCTCACGACCGCCCACGGGAAGCTGTGGGGCTTCGACGCGAACAACGCTCGGTTGTTGCGCTCCTCCGAAGGCGAGGAGTGGGAGGAGCTCGGCGGGCCCGATCTGCTCGACCTGGCCGTGGACCCCGACGACGAATCGCAGGTGATCGGCGCGGCCGGCGCCTTCGAGCCGCAAGGGTTGGTCGCCAGTCGCGACGGGGGCGAGAGCTTCGAGGAGGTCGAGGGTCCTCCACTGGTGCGGCTCGACTGGGCTGACCACCGCGCGCTCATCGGAGCGGACGCGAGCGGTGGCGTGTGGGAGCGCACGCAGGAGGGGGAGTGGGAGCAGATCGGCGAGCTCCCCGGGCCCCCGGAGGCGCTGACGGTCGAGGAGGACGAACTGCTCGCGGCCGCCGATGGCGCGCTGTGGCGCTCCTCCGACGGTGGCCGGGACTGGCAGGAGCTGCTGCGTTACGCCGAGCCCGCTCCGTGAGGGCGGTCGTGGGTGGCTGGGTCAGGTCACGTTCACCCCGCGCTGGCGGAAGGCGAGCAACCCGAGCGCGGCGGCGACGATCGCGAGCAGGGTCAGGATCGCGACCGGGGCGAGGGCGAACCCTTCGAGGGGCATCTCGGCGGGATGCTCGAACGGCGAGAGGTCGAAGGCGGCCTCGGGCAGGTCGAGCAGAGGGCCGAACGTGCCCACGACGAGGCCATAGCCCACGAGCACCCACGCGATCGGCACGGCGCGCGGGAACACACCGAACAGCAGGGCGGCCACGCCGAGCACGAGCAGCGGCCCCGGCGCGTGGTTGAGGTGCGCGGCGGTGAGCTCCCCCACGTGGTGGGCCTCACCGGTCACGATGGCCGCTCCTGCGCCGGTGGCGGCACCGGTCAGGCCCATGAGCACCACCACCGCGGCGGCCGCGACGGCGAGATTGCTGCCGAGCCAGGCCCAGCGGCTGACCGGTGTTGCGAGCACCGGTTCGGCGCGGCCACCGGTCTCCTCGTTGCGCAGGCTCCGGACCGCCATGATCGCGAAGGCGGCGACGAGGTAGGCCATGAACTCCGCCATGTAGGCCAGGTACCCGGCCACCATGTCCTCCGCCCCTCCGAACAGCTCCAGGAACACGTCGGGCATGTCGGCCAGCGCCTCAATGAGCGCGTCGGTGTAGGCGCCGAACACCAGCCCTCCGATGATGAGCGCGGCGCCCCAGCCGAGGATGCTGGCGCGCTGCAGACGCAGCGCGAGCCCGAGGGGTGTGCCCAGGGACGGGGCCGCAGTCGCTGGGCCGGGGCGCGCGGAGAACAGGCTCGCGCCGACGTCACGTCGGACGGCCAGCGCGTAGCCGACGGCCGCCGCGACCACGGCCAGGCCGAGCGGCAGCGCCAGGGGCCACCACCGGTCGAGGACGAACGGGGCGGTCTGCTGCCCCCAGCCCAGCGGGGACGTCCAGGACAGGGCGTTGCCGCCCTCGGCGGCCATGTCCCCACCCGCGCGCAGCACGAATGCCGCCCCCAGAGCGGCGCCGGCGATGCCGGCGGCCGCCCGCGAGTACTCGGTGAGCTGTGCGGTGATCGTGGCGATCCCGCCGAAGCCCACCCCCACCGCGGCGATACTGGCGGCGAACAGCGCCGAACCACCGGCGCCGAAGCCCGCGACGGCCACCATGACCCCGAACACGGCCGCCCCGATGACGAGGTTGGTGATGACCGTGACGATCAGTGCGGAGGTCAGGGCGGTGTGCCGGCCGACGACGTTCGCGCGGACCAGCTCTGCGCGCCCGGTCTGCTCCTCCAGTCGGGTATGGCGGACGATGAGCAGGATGCTCATTAGCGCCGACAGGATGAAGAAGTAGAGGCCGTAGCCGTTGGCGACGAAGCGCTCGAACGAGGGGTCGTCGAATCCGTACCCCGGGCCGATCAGCATCCGGCCGACGGGATCGGCGAACAGCTGAGTGGCTGCGGCCAGGTCGGCCTCCGTCTCGTAGGCGACGGGCAAGGCCGTGACGAGGTAGAGCGTCAACGCGGCGAACCCGGCCGTCCAGGCGAGCAGGCGGATGCGGTCGCGGCGGAGCATGAACCGGACGAGCGTGCCGGTCCCGGCCAGCGCGTGGCCGTTCGACGGGGCGCGTTCGGTATTGGCAGGAGAGTGGGTGGTGGCGGTCATGGCTGCGCCTTCGAGGTCGCGCTGTTGGTGCGGGCCGCGAGTTCGTCGCCGTAGTGGCGCAGCAACAGCTGCTCGAGGGTGGGCGGATGGGCGACGAGCGAGCGCACGCCAAGGGGCGCGAGCGCCCGGACGGCCTCGTCGAGCCGCTCACCGTCGACCTCGAAGCGGATCTGCCCGTCGAGGTGTTCGAAGCCGTGCACACCGGACAGCTCGGCCAGCGCCTCGGCGGGCTGCTCGGTCTCCGCGGTGACCGTGGTGCGCGTCAGGTGGCGCAGCTCGGCCAGTGTCCCGGACTCGACGATGCGGCCCTGGCGGATGATCGAGATGCGGTCGGCCAACACCTCCACCTGGGCGAGGATGTGGCTCGAGAGCAGCACCGTCCGACCGGCGCTCTTCGCCTCGCGGATGCACTCCTGGAACACGGCCTCCATGAGCGGGTCCAGCCCGGCGGTCGGCTCGTCGAGCAGCAGCAGCTCGACGTCGCTGGCCAGGGCCGAGATCAGCGCGACCTTCTGCCGGTTGCCCTTGGAGTAGGTGCGGCCCTTCTTGGTCGGGTCGAGGTCGAACCGCTCGCACAGCTGGTCGCGGCGGGCGCGGTCGAACCGGCCTCGCAGGCGGGCGAATAGGTCGATCGCCTCGCCGCCGGTGAGGTTGGGCCAGAGCTCGACGTCGCCGGGGACGAACGCCAAGCGGCGATGCAACGCCACCGCGTCGCGCCAGGGATCGCCCCCCAGCACGCGCGCCTGCCCGCCGTCGGCGCGGAGCAGTCCCAACAGCACCCGGATGGCGGTGGTCTTGCCGGCCCCGTTGGGGCCCAGGAACCCGTGCACCTGCCCCGGCTCGACGGCGAGGTCCAGTCCGTCCAGGGCCTGCACGGGGCCGAACGCCTTCTGCAGGCCCTGCACCGAGATCGCGAGTTCACGCTCAGTCATCGGCTTCTTCTTTCTCGAGCGAATCGCCGGCCAACTGGGCCCGGCTGTGATGGTAGGCCTCCTCGGTGAACAGGCCGCGCAGGGCCTCGATCGCCACTCGCACGTACCGGGCACGGTCCTCGGGAGTCCCGGCGATTTCGACGCCCAGGAGCCGCTCGGCGTGGTCGTGCAGCACCAACAGCCCGAGTGACCAGAGCACGAGGACCACGCTGAGGTCCCTGGGCTCGTCGATGGGCTCCAGCATCCCCGACCGCGCGCCTTCCTCGAGTGCCGCCATCGCCACGTCGACCATCCCGTCGACGAGCGGGCGCGCTTGCTCCGAGCCTTCGGCGAGCATGCGCCCGAGGTAGCGCATTACGGGCGGCCCGTCGGCTGCCTGTCGCAGTGCCTCGAACACGTCGAGCTGGGGGCCCTCCCGCATCGCCGCCTGCTTCTGCTCGTTCAGGACCGCCACCACGTGCTCGTCGCACGCGGTGCGCAACCCCTCCTTCGAGCCGAAGTGGTGGAACACCAGCGCCGGGGAGATCCCCACGTCCCCGGCGATCTCCTTCACGCTCGTGCTGGCCGCGCCGTGCGCCGCGAACCGCGCGATCGCGGCGTCGCGAATGCGCGCGCGGGCGGTGCGGTCCTCCTCGCGGGACGGTGCTGTTGCCATGATCACCATTCTGACTGTTGCAACAGTCAGCCGCAACCACGCAGGTCGGACCGTTCTCTGCCGGCCTTCCTGACCGGCCTCGCTTCGTGGTGGAGGCTGGTTCTGCGCGCTGTTCTCGAGCGGCTCGTCGCCGATGTCTAGGCCTCACGAGTGGCTTCTGACGCGGGGGAGGAAGCCGATCGACTCGGCCGCGTTCTGCCATCTCGAGCGTTCATACCGAGGGTGACGTTGACCAGCACCAGAGCCAGCGCGACGACGGGCGCTGCCGCCAGCGGCAGGAAGTCGGTGCTGACGAAGGCCTGGTCCGCCAGTGCATCGCGCGCCGACGCAGCCAGTCGCGGCTCCAGGACGAAGATGACTACTGCGGTCATGCCGGCGGTGATGAGCAGCTTCGCCCGCACCCACCTCGTGTGAAGGAGGCTGCGGCCGGTGACGCGCGCCTGGATAATCCCGCTGATCAGCGCCACTAGCCCAAGCGGTGCCACCACCCAGGCGTCAACGAGGTGGGCAGCCGGATAGACCATCCGCGGGTCGGCGCCTCGTACTCCGGCGACGCCCAGCACGATGAGCGTCAACGCTGCACCGACCAGACCGGCCGCAACGGCGACATGAACGATCAACAGCAGTCTGGTTGTCCGGCCGGCCATCATCGCTCCGCCCGATAGAAGGCGATCCGGCCAAGGACCCGCGAGACGCGCTGCTCGACTTCGGTAACTCGTGCAAAGCCGGCCTCGTTCATCGCGGACAGGAGTCCGTTGTCGTAGTTGTCGGCCAGCCGCGCCGTGTGCGAGAGCCGACGCGCGATGAACCCGTCCCGGTGATCGACCGTGCCACCGAAGTCCACGACGTGCAGCGACCCGTCAGCGGCCAGGACGCGCCGCGCCTCTGCGAGTGCGGCCCGCCGCTGCTCCGCGTCGAGGTGGTGCAGCATGAGGGAGGACAGGACGCGATCGAAGGCGCCGTCTGAGTAAGGCATTTGCTGGGCGACACCGCAGTCCCAGCTGAGGTCGAAGCCGGTGCGCGCCGCTTTCCTCTGCGCGCTGGCGAGCGCCCTCGTGTCCGGGTCGATGCCCGTCACGTGTGCAGCGGGCTGGGTGCGCTTGACCTGGAGGGCGAGGTTGCCCGTGCCGCAGCCGATCTCCAGCACGGCGCAGAAGGGGCGCACGTCGGCCTGCTCCAGCAGTCGACCATGCAGCCTCGGCACGCCGAGCAGCCGGACGACGGTGTCGTACAAGGGTGTCAGCCGGGCATGTCCGAGGCCGGGGCGGTGGTGGTCGTGTCTGCTCAGGGCGGCCATAACGCCTCCTCTCACAGCGGGGACTTAGATGATGTTCAACGACGATCGAAGCCTGCATGTATGTTCAGCGGCATGACAGGTCGAGAAGTTGAGACCTCTAGGACGATTGTTGGGTCGCCGCCGCAGACCACCGCGCTGCGGACTCGTGGCGAGAGAGCACCCGTCTTCGCGCTCAGCCCCGATCCGGGCGTGCCGCCGGTCGGCATGCTGCGTCAAGGCGCGCCACACTCCCCGCAGCCGCCGGCGGGACGGCCACACGCGCACGACTTCGTCGCCCTGTCCTACTTCGAGCGTGAGGGCGGGACGTTGACCCTCGAAGGCGACCGCTGGCCCATCCGTGCCGGCGACCTGGTACTGGTCGCGCCCGGAGCGGTGGTCGCGTACGAGCCCGCGGAGACGGAGTTGTCCAAGCCGCTGGGCTGGGGGGTGTTCTTCCAGCCCGAGGCGCTGGGGTCAGCTGGCTCGGGGGTGCGGCTCTCCTGGCGCGCCAACCCGCTGCTCTTCCCGTTCGTGGACGGAGTGGGCGGGATGCCTCGCCGCTTTCAGGTACCGTCGCAGGAACGTCCCGCCTGGACCGAGCGACTGACAGCAATGTGGGAGGAGCTGCACCGCCGCGACGACGCCCACCGCGAGGCTGTACACGCCCACCTGACCCTGCTGCTGGTCGAGGTGGCCCGACTGGCCGGACCGATGTCCACCGACGTGCCGGCTCGACACGACCCGCTGCTCCCCCGGGTCTTCGCCGTCATCGAAGAGCGCTACCACGAAGGCATCTCGCTCGCCGACGTCGCGCATTCCCTCCACCTAACCCCCGGACACCTCACCACGGAGGTCCGGCGTCGCACCGGCCGGACCGTGCTGGAATGGATCACCGAGCGGCGCATGACGCAGGCCCGGCGCCTTCTGACGCAGACCGACCTGTCGATCAGCGAGGTCGGACATCGCGTCGGCTACGTCGACCCCGCCTACTTCACGCGTGCCTTCCGCAGGACGCACGGCGTGACACCCTCGAACTGGCGCCGCGCCGCGGGCGGATGACGAGGTTCCCGAAAGCGGTCCTTGCCGTGTGGGCCGGTCAGCCCCGCGCCTCCCGGCGCACGGGCCAGGAGCGGTTCAGACCCGTCGCGGGTGCTGTGGCGGATAAGAGCACCGGTGACGATGCCGACCAGCCAGCCGAGGATGGCGGAGACGACAATGATCCAAACGATCGAGACCTCGTCGGAGCCGAACACCCAGTTGACGACGTTCGCGGGAAACCTGGGAGAACCGTGGGACCTCCACCGCTTCCCGCGTGAGCCGGACGTCCAGCTTCGGACGCCTGGCAATCTCCGCGTCTCACCACTGCGGTTCTCGCGGCGAAGGTGCGCCCATGGACCCCGGGCGGGGTCGTCGGTTTGGCTGCCAGGACGGGTCGCGTCCGATGAAGCCGGTCATCCGGGCCTGGGGTCTGCGGCCGCGGGCACGTCGACCTTGGGGCCGTCCTGCCCGGAGGAGCGCATCGACTCTTCCATGGCTTCCATGCAGGCGGCCTTTCACAGTGCCGACCCACGCCCCCATGACGTGGCCCCAAACTTCAACCCTCGCCGGGTTTGTCCCAAACCTGATGTCGACGTGAGTGGTCAGCCATCTGAGGCGGTTGGACCGCTGCGGCCCCACGGCGGATGTCCCGATACGGTCCTGCGGCGGATGTCCCGATACGGTCCTGCGGCGGATGGGCCGATGCGGGCCTACGGCGGTTTGATCGCTGCGGCCCAACGGCGGTTCTCTCGATACCGGATAACGGCGGTTGTGGCGCTACGGCCCTACCAGCGGAAGGATCGATACGGCAGTACGGCTTTGGACCCCCATGGATCCGGCCGCCCGTAAGGGTTCCGATCCTTCATGATGACCAACCTGATGGTCGGAGGCCTAGTCAGTACCAACGTATCGGTCATTGCGAAACTGTCGAAGTCACTCTTGCAGTGCTAGCCTTCCCCCAACTTGCGGTATCTGGAGCTCAGGCCTGAGTCCGAGGAGGCGATTGCGTAAGGGTCGTCCATGGTCCCCCTGGCCCAGGTAGCAGGGCAGTCCGCTGCGTCGCTGCTCATAGAAGCCCAGTACGGCGAGAACCGCGTCGCGTCAGGGACGGCCTTCGTCGTAGGGAACAGTGCGGGAGACTGTTTTCTAATCACAAACCGGCACAACGTTCGCGGCCGCGACAACGAGACCGACGAGACACTCGACAAAGAAACTGGCGCATGGCCGGACAGCTTGTGCGTATTCTACATGGTGAATGATAATCCCATTGACTGGAACGCGATACTCGAACCCCTGTACTTAGATCCGGACATGCAGTAACCGCGATGGTTGGAGGACCCGGAGTTAGGTCCACGAGCAGATGTCGCCGCGTTGCCCATTAACCAAACGCAAGGTATACTTGTGCTGTCGTATCCGGTTGAAGACACCGATCCGATGAAATGGGACGTGGCTGATCCAGTGTTCATTATCGGCTTCCCCTTCGGTCGCACGGCGGGCAGCAACTTCGCCGTCTGGGTGCGTGGTTCGACCGCATCCGAACCCGAGATTGACTTTGACGAACTTCCTATGTTCCTTGTTGACGCACGCACAAGAAGGGGCCAGTCAGGCTCGCCGGTCATTTTGCACGCCAGTGGTAAGGGTGTCGTCCACACAGAGGGGGGCAGCCTGTCAGTAGGCACGGGGCAGTCGACAGGTCGATTGCTCGGGGTGTACTCGGGGCGTACTTCAGAAGGCTCGGACTTGGGTCGCGTGTGGCGCACCGAAGTCGTCCAGCGCATCATCGAAGCGGGCGTTGCAGGCACACCCTGACTGGAGACCGCGAACACCCGATCCACGCGCCGACGTGGCTCGAGCAGTGACGGGGAGTAGCACCCGAACTTGCCCTTCGGGATGCCCAGCTCGACGTCGAGGACCGGCCTTGAGAGCGTCTTGGACCGTCCGCCGTTTCGCTGGTTCGTCCCACGTGTCGGTGCGCTCATGCTGCTGCGCCAAAGGCGAGAAGCTCCGCCGTGATGGTCAGCCCTGGACGGGGTCCTGAGCGGCGCGACCGAAATCAAGGCTACGCGTCGGCCCGAACGTACCGGCATGCCCCCGATAGACCATGCAGTGGTGTTGCGGTCCAATGTCCTTGGCGACCGCTCCGAACTTCAACCCTCGACGGGATAGGTGGAAGCCAAGGACGGTCATATGGTGGGCTCCGTATCTCCAGCGTTCTGAGTGCGGGCAGGGTCTTGGGGGTCTACGAGTCGGGCAATCGCGTCTTCGCTGCCGCCGGGAACAAGCCGGACTTGCGTCCTACGGCTTGCAGTCAAGCGTTGTCGTGCTCCGTCAAGGTCATCAACCACAACGTGTTCGAAGATCACCCGCTGTGGGCCTAGATTGTAGGTTTGTCCCCGGAACTCCCACGCGAGGTCACGGACGACGAGCAGAGTGCCGCCTTCTGGTGAAAGCAGGCGCTCAAGGCCGGGGTCGCTCGTACTGCCCTTGACCGTCATCGTGAGTTCCGTCCAAGTGAAGCGACGCCCTGATGGACTGAGCTCTTCATCGAGTTCGAAGATCTCTCGCATTTCCGGTTCGGTGAGGTCTGTAGGCAAATCGAAGATGCTACGTGCACGCCGCTGGAGTCGGTCAAGTGCCGACGTGAGGTCCGCGAACCACGCAGGCAGCAGTTCTGGATTGGGGCCCAAGTCCGTCCCGAACGCCGCGCGGGAAGACGAGCCAATCACCAGTTCTAGGCGGTGGCCTTCTTCGAAGGACCCGAGGAACGCTGCGACCGGTACCACCGCCGACGGTGGCAACGGATTCGGGCGGTATGAAAAGTTCATCGTCCCAGTTCCGGCTTGCCGATCGTAATGAAGCTCCACTTGGAGTTGATCGGTGCTGTCGGCACCGTAAAGCGTGCCTCCTCGCGTGCCTTGGCGATGTCGGCTCATGTTCAGTGGAAGTTCCTGCACGAGTTGCCCTTCGGCAGAAAGAACACGGACCCGGAGTGGAAGCGGTTCAGGACGCTGGTGGATGACGCCCTCTAGCCGAAGGGCCCCTCCGCTCAGGTCACCCCCTAGACCGCCCGGAGCGTCAAGCGTCATACCCTCCACAGTGCTGGGTGGAAGCTCGACGTCCTCGCCGAAGTGGATGGCACGTAGAAATGCCTCCTGAATGTCAGCATCTCCGGCGGTGAAGCTGACTGTGAACCTGCCGTTGATTGGACGGGACGCAAGTGCTCCCCGATGGCGTGGAACAACGTCAAGGCGGACGTCACCCCGATGCACCGACAGCACTGTCTGCTTTGAGGCGCGGTGCGGCATCCCGGAACCTGTGCTGAGGAAGTACTGGTAGTGGACGTCCAGCTCGTTCAAGCGGGTGTGAATGCGTTCGATCCGGGGCAGCGCGTCAGCGGCGGATTGCATCTGGTCGACGGCGAACGGGAGATCCTGCAGCAGTTGGTGCAGTTCTTCGCGCGCTCCCTCAAGGAAGTACCTCTGTACAACAGGCCGACTTGCCATCTGAGCATCAAGCCAGCTTCGGCCCAACCAGTGGAGAGGAAAGTCATACTTCCTCTGCAGGCGCTCGAAGAACTTCTCCTCCGCGGGAGTGGAGTTGACCGGCACGACGAGGTTCCACTCCACAGGCTCGTGCTCAGCTGCTTTTCGAAGCGACCGGCGAATCTGGTCCTTGCGCCCATCGGTGAGACGATCGGCGAAACGCTTGCACTCGAAGATGACAAGGCCGCGGTCGGTCTTGCGGACGATGTCGCGGCCGCCATCACCCCCCGACCCTTCGATGTGAACGGCGTCGGGGTGAAGGATCTGCAGCAAGACGGCGACCATATCCTCGTACTGATGCTGGACCGCTGGATCTTTCCAGTCGATGCGCATACGACCCCCTGAGTGGTCCGCCCAACCCGCGGCCTACGGAAGTGTTGCTGGTGCTTGCCTCGTGGGGGACTGATCGGGGCGAACCCGGTCTAACCTACGCCGATGGCCCCGGCGAACGCGGACTTCGCCGGGTTGGCCGAAACCGATCGACCTGAGGTATGACCTCTCCGTCAGCGCCCGCCAGGGCGAGGAGAAGTTGGGGATTGGCCACCCGTTCGCTACCCACCCACTCACGGGCCTCACGTCTGCAGGGGACTGGCGGGGGGTCACGACAGCCCTGCCGGTGCCGCCCTCCACCGGCTATTCGGGGCGGGCGCGGCCCTTCAGTGCCACGGGTGCGGATCCTCGCGCCTTCCCAGCAGGTCCGGCCGGGGGAACCGATGAGAAACGGCGGCGGCGCCGGTCTGGTTACGTGCCGCCAGATACCTGCGACCGCAGCGAGGGAGAGCAACCTATGAGACCGCTCCGATACTCGATCAACGTCACCCTCGACGGCTGCTGCGATCACCAAGTGGGGGTGCCGGACGAAGAGTTGCATCGCCATTTCGCCGACGAGCTGGAACGAGCCGATGCCCTGCTCTTCGGTCGGGTGACCTACGAGATGATGGAGGCAGCGTGGCGACAGCCGGCGACGGGAACGTGGCCTGACTGGATGGCTGATTGGATGATCCCCTTCGCCCGGACGATCGACAGGGCAGAGAAGTATGTCGTGTCGGGCACCCTGGACCAGGCCGATTGGAACGCGGAACTCGTGCAGGGTGACCTGGAGAAGGCCGTTCGGCAGCTCAAGAGCGAGCCTGGCCAAGGCCTGTTCGTGGGAGGCGTGACCCTCCCGCTGGCCTTGGCGGATCTGGGGTTGATCGACGAGTACGAGTTCGTCGTGCAGCCCATCGTGGCGGGCCACGGGCCGACGTTGTTCGCCGGCCTGAGCGAGCGGCTCGAGCTGCAGCTCGTGGGGCGCCAGGAATTCCGGGCGGGGGCAGTCGCTCTGCGTTACCAGCCCAGTCGGGTCACGGTTTGAAGGTCGGCTGCCCCTGGGCATCGCATACGGATCGGCGGCCGAACACGGCCCAATATCCCTCCAAACCCTCGCCGAGTGCGGTCCCTGCCGGGATGGCTCGAACTCCGGCGCTGATCAGCGCCGACGCATGATGTAAGCTTACATCATGAGCCACCGTACGCAGATCACATTAAGCGATGAGCAGTACGAACGGCTCCGGACGGAGTCCGAGCGCACTGGCACCGGGCTCGCGGAGCTGGTGCGTCGCGCGTTGGATCGAACGTACGGAACCACACCGCAGCGCGAACGCATCGAGGCGCTGGAGGCGAGTTTCGGCGCCTGGGCTGACCACGAGGACGACGCTGCCGACTACGTCCACGAGCTCCGCCGGGGGATGGAACGGCGCCTGACGGTCCGATGACGGTGCTGCTGGACACCTCGGTGCTCGTCGACCACTTGCGCGGCCGCGAGGAGGCGAGGCAAGCGCTGCGCAGGGCGCTGAGTCACGGAGAGCCCCTCACGGCCTCGGTGGTCACCAAGGTCGAGGTCCTCGCGGGCATGCGAGCCTCCGAGGAAGAGGCCACCCGCACGTTGTTCCGCGCTGTGGAGTGGATCGCCGTCGATGACGGCATCGCCGAGCGTGCGGGGCAAATGGCGAACCGGTTTCTGCGGTCCCATTCCGGCGTCGATCCCAACGACTACATCATCGCGGCCACCGCCGAGCAACTCGAAGCTCAACTTTGGACACGCAACCTGAAGCACTTCCCGATGTTCCCGCACCTGACCAGCCCCTACTGACGTCCGCGCGACGTTCCAACACCCCATCACCGCGTGGAAACGGTGATCTCGCCGCCGCTTGGCGGGCCGTCCGCGGGCCTGCTGCCGCGGGCTTGCTCCTCGTGGGCGGTTGAGATCAGCCCCGAGGCGCGGTGCACGCCCATGACCAGAGCCTTCGGCGTGGTGCGGCCCTCACGAGCGCTGGGTCCGCATGGCTTGCAGCACCTTTACGCCCCGCTCGCCCCTTGCGAGGCGTTGGTACTCCTCGGACTCCCTCGGCCACAGCCCGATGCGGCCCTGGACGTCGAAGTGCAACCCCCACCCGTAGCGCTTCGGCAGCGGTGACGTCCGCAGGCAGGGCTGCGGCTTGGCGAAGAACTCCTCGCGCGATTCGTCGCGTCGCGCCGCGGTTTGGGCCTCCGGCACGGCCTTGTGGCGCAGGTGCGTCTCGAACAGCACGTCCTCCTGTGTCAGGGCATAGGGCCGTGCGGAGAGCAACTCATGCTGAATGGTGGCGATCGTAGGCTTGCCGCCGCGAGGTTGGGGCGTCACGGCGGTCTCGACCGGGCAGTCGGCCGCCACCAGGATGAACGTCTCCTTGTACCCCATCGCATCCTCCACCGTGGACCTGCGATCGTCCTCACTCGAGCCTCGTGGTGGACCCCTGTCAGGGCAAGGGCCAGGCCAGGGCGGCTCCTTGATCGGGGCCGCTCAAGTGGCCGGGGTGGCGAGCTGGTCGGACGTCGGTGTCCGCACGCCCTTGATGATCAGGTAGGCGACCATCCAGAACTCGGCGATGGTGGGCGCGCTGATGATCGCGTGAACGACTGCGGGCAGGTCGGGGCAGAGGACCTCCACCAGCGTGCCGACGATCCAGGCGGCACCCGCGACGACGAGCAGGACGCTCAGCACCCTGGAGAACAGACCGGATCGGTAGGCCAGGTAGCCGAGCGGCAGCAGCCACAGGCCGAAGAAGACCCCGGCGATCGTGTAGCCGTGGTGGTGCATGTCCACCAGCAGCAACGCGAGGCTGTCGGCGCTGTGGGCGTCGACAGCGTAGGCGGCGGGGTCGGTTGCGACGAGCAGAGCGGCGTGGTGGAACACCAGGTTGACCAGGATCATCCCGGCGGCCACGGCCACGAAGATCACGAGCAACCCGGCGGCGTGCCGGTCGACGTGGCGTAGCAGCAGGTAAAACGCGACGCCAACGAACACGAAGATTGTGGCCATCGCGATGTCGGCGACGAGGCTGAACCGAAACAGGGTCGGGTTGGCGGCGATGTTGGCTGCGGTGGCGGCCGCCTCGCCCGGCACGCGAATATCGGCGCGGACACCGAGGTGGGCGATCCCGCCCAGGACCGCCATGAGCAGGTACAGGGCGCCGGCTGTCCGGGCGAGGTGCTTTGACGTTGACATGGGTTCTCCCTGATCGAGCGGATGGACCTCAAGATGACCGGGAACCTCGATGGGCACATCGGTCTGCCGGCTCGGCTTGTCCTGGCCGCGGGCACGACACGTGTCTCGTCCCTTTGGCTGATCCGCCAGGGGCGCGATGTCCCTACGCTGTTGGGCATGGTGGGAGACGCCCTCCGGGTGCTGTGGACCGAACCCCGCCCTGCGCATGCGCCCGTCCGGGTGTGGTGGGACTGGGCGCTCGTCGGCGCGCTCGGGTCGTGGTCGCTCATGGAGGTGCTGCTGCGCCAGGAGCTGGCGTGGCGCCCGGTGATGCTCGCCGCCAGCCTCGTGGTCGCGCTCTGCCTGTTGTGGCGGCGCACCCATCCCCTGGCCGCCGTGGCGGTCTCATTCGCAACCCTCACCGTCGTCGACGTCGCAAGGATCTTCGCCGCCGGCGAGACTGGGCTGCTGTGGAGCGTGGCGGCTGCGCTGCTCCTGCCCTACGCCCTGTTTCGCTGGGGCGCCGGCCGCGAGGCCGCGATCGGTCTCGGGATCGTCGTGGTCTGGCTTGGCGCCACTCACGTTGCCGACCCGGCCGGCGCGGCCGAGGTGGTGGCCGGCTACGGGTTCTTCCTGTTCTCTGCCGCGCTCGGCGCCGCGATCCGCTTCTACGCCAACACGCGCATCCGCGACGTCGAGCAGGCCACGCTCCGCCAGCGCAACGATCTCGCCCGCGAGCTCCACGACACGGTGGGCCACCACGTCTCGGCCATCGCCATCCAGGCCCAGGCCGGGCGCGCCGTGGCAGCATCCGACCCGGACCGCGCTCTGGTCACGCTCGGAACCATCGAGGAAGCGGCGTCGAGGACGCTGGAGGAGATGCGCTCCATCGTCGGCGTGCTACGCGAGGGGGCAGAACCGGACCGCGCCCCGCAACCAAGCGTGGCGAACATCGAACAGCTCGCCCGCGGCGACGGGGGAGCTCCCCGTGTCGACGTGCAGCTGTCCGGCGCCTTCGACCACGTGAGCCCCGCCGTCGGGGCTGCGCTGTACCGGATCGCCCAAGAAGCGGTCACCAACGCGGTGCGCCACGCCACCCACGCAACCCGGATCATCGTCCAGGTCGCCGACGAGGGCGACCGGGTACGCCTGACCGTCCACGACGACGGCGCTGACCGCACCACCGCGCAGAAGCCGGGAGGCTACGGGCTCATCGGCATGGCCGAGCGTGCGAGCCTGCTCGGCGGCATGCTGCAAGCCGGACCCGACCCCGAGGGCGGCTGGACGGTCGACGCGGTGCTGCCGCGGAGTGTCGCGACGCGATGACCATTCGCGTGCTCATCGCCGACGACCAGGACATCGTCCGCGCGGGGCTCGGGATGATCCTCGACGCCCAGCCGGGCATCGCGGTGGTCGGCGAGGCGGCCGACGGGAGCGAGGCGGTCGCACTCGCCCGCACGCTCCGCCCCGACGTCTGCCTGTTCGACATCCGCATGCCCCGCCTGGACGGGATCGAGGCCACCCGCCAGCTCGCCGGACCCGACGTGGCCGACCCGCTGGCGGTCGTGGTGATCACCACCTTCGACCTGGACGACTACGTGTACGCGGCGTTGAAGGCCGGCGCCCGAGGGTTCCTGCTCAAAGACGCCGGCCCCGCCCTGCTCACCCAGGCGCTCCACGCGGCCGCGCACGGAGACGCGCTCATCGCGCCGAGTGTCACCGCGCGGCTCCTCGCAGCCTTCGCCGACACCCGCGCCAGCCGAACCCCCCGCAGCCGATCGAACCGCTCACCAGCCGGGAGGAGCAGGTCCTCATGCCGGTCGCCCAGGGGTGGACCAACAGCGAGATCGCCGACGACCTGCATATCAGCATCAGCACCGTCAAGACCCACCTGGCCAGCCTCATGCGCAAGCTCGACGCCCGGAACCGCGTCGAGATCGCGATGTGGGCCTACGAAACGGGCCGCATCAAGACCTGACAGCGGACACCGAACCCGCGGAAGCCACGAGATCCTGCCTCGGTCCCTGCCTTTCGGACGCGCCCCGGAACCGTTGACGATCAGTGCACCGTTGCGGCGCTGGTGACTTCTCGGCAGGTCTGGACCGGGTCAGGCGCCGCGGCTCTCGCGACGCGTCGCATCCAGTAGCGAAACCACTCGCTGCCGTAGGGCACGTAGATCCGCACGTGGTGTCCCCGAGCGAGGAGATCGACCGCATCCTCGGTGTGTACGCCGAGCAGCATCTCGATCCCGACACCGTCCACGGCCGGCAGCAGCGCTTCACGGATGACCGCATCGTGGGTGGCGAGCGTCAGCCTGCCACCGTCGTGGTTGATCTGGTGGGCGAGCCGGACGAACGCGACGTCGACCGATCTCCCCCACGGGTAGGCCACGTTCGCCGGTTCCAGGTAGGCGCCCTTGACCAGCCGGATCGGTACCTGCGCGTCGACCAGCCGACGCGCGTCGCTGGCCGTTCGTCGCAGGTTCGCCTGCAGGGTCGCAACGACGGGCACCCCCTCGGCGGCCAGCGCCAACTCGGCGTCGACGATGCCCGGGGTGCGGTGGCTCTCCTCGGCGCTGATCTCCAGGCGAGCCGCTTCGGGCAGGACCGCCGCTATCTGGCGTATCTGCTCGCAGAAGTACTCGACCGAAAGGTCGATCCCGAGGTGGGAGGGCACGACCTCCAGGTCCAGGTCCCCATCGACGTTCGCGATCGCGCGGGCCATCTCGCAGTACTCGTCGACGATCGCGCCGATCGCCTCGCGATCGTGCAGCCCCTCCCCGAAACGGTCCACGCTGACGGCCAGTCCCTGACTGACCAAGGTGCGGGTGGTGGTCAGCGCGTCCGCGAGCGTCTCGCCGGCCACGTACCGCCGCGCGTGCGCGAGGGCCCGCCGGCGTAGGAACGCAGAACGCGTGACCAACCCCTCCAGCCGATCGCTGGTCGCCGCCGCGTACAGCAACCGCCGTCCGGCCCGGGCCATACAACTCCGATCAGAGTGGGCAGCGACCGGAGCGGTCCCGCCCACTACTACGGACGGATCGGGTGCCCGGTTCACCTGCTACCCGTAGCGATAAGACGACCGTGTGGATCGATCGCGCGACCCACGAGGAAGTGCGCCTCCGGCAGGCTCCGTAGCCGCTCTCCGACACCCCGCAGTGATCGTCACCGCTGATCGCATCCTCCTGCACCGGCCCAGCGTCGTCCAGGTCGTCCCGGTGGGCAGCACCGTGCGAAGGGCGGAGAGCCGCAGGAACCTCGGTCCAACCTCCCTCCGCGCTGCCGCGGAGTTGGGTCCTCGCCGGGAAGGACCGCTTCCAAGCGCGTAGCCGCGACGATGGCACCCGCAGCAGCGCCGACCGCACTGAGCTGCAGGTCAGAAGGCGATGAGGCTGGTGGTCAGGGACGGGGTCGAACCGCCGACCTTCCGCTTTTCAGGCGGCCACGAGCGTGGCCAAGGCGTGCCCCCCGATCTCCCGTAGCGTCACTGACCAGCGGTTTCGCTGACACGGGACACCTCGATCGGCACCCTTCGCCCTCCGGGTTCCGCAGCGATCGTGAGCACCTCGTGAGCATCCCGGTGGCCCAGCCGCGGACCCCACCAAGCGCTCCAGAAAGGAGCAAGGCGGCCGGACGCGGCACGCGGTAGCCCCGTGGCTGCGCAGGAAACGACCCGGGTGGAGCCCACCGAGGCCCGCGATGCAATGGCGTTCGGTCAGGAAACCGGCCGCGTGCTCTCCGACGGCCGCATCGTCGGGCGGGCGGAGCCGTTCGCGAAGGTCTTTGCCAGCAGCCGCGAGGTCAAGCGCGCGGTGGGCCTGGCGGCCTGGTGTGTGCTCGAGGACATCGCGCTGGACGCGGTGATCGACCAGCACGGCCGGTTGGTGTCGGAGACCAACGTGCGCCGCATCGGCGAGAACCTTGGGTTGAACAAAGACACGGTCAGCAAGCACCTGCGCCGGCTGCGCGAGTACGGCTTCGTGTTCCAGGAGGAGTACCGCGACCCCGCGCGGGGCCGGTGGGAGGTGTGCCGTTACGTCCTGGACCCGTCGGCGTGTGTGGAGCGGTTCACCCACACACCCAGCGGGAGCGGTGAGCCGTGTCCGAAGGATTCGGACACGGGCGAGCGTGAGCCCGTGTCCGAGTTCACCGGACATGGTGATTTCGGACACCTCTATAGACATGTTGATGTTGTTACAGAACAACAACAGCAACCGCCCGAGCGCGAGCCTGCGGCCGTCGACTGGCTGCGCGATCTGGGGGTGTCGGCCGCGGTCGCCGCGGACCTCGCGGGCCGCCACGACCAGCAGCGCATCAGCGACGTGGTCACCGCGGCGAAGGTGCAGCAGCTGCGCACGCCCGCGGGCTGGCCGCTGCCGGTGCGCTTCGCGGCCGCCAACACCGGCCACCCCGCCAGCGGCGACCCGGGTCGGCTGGCGCGTTACCTGGATCCCGAGCACGAGCGCGCGCTGGCCTCGCGAGCCGAGGCCGACCGCGCGGCGCGGCAGCGCCGACGCGCCGATGAGGACCGCCGCCGAGCCGTCGGGTGTCGCACGGTCGCGGCGCTAGGCGGGCGGTCGGGCGCGTGCTGGTGCGTGTACTGCGATCCCGCGATCCACCTCAACGAACGGCGCCAGCGGGCCGGCTGGACCGAGGGCCGATGCGTGTGCGGCGCGCTGCCGCCCCACGGCTCGGCGTGTGTCGGTCACCGCTGCCACGAGCTGGTCGTGCTCGTCGGCGACCACCCGGCCGTGGCGCTGTTGCTCGACGAGGACCGCGTCGCCTGGCTGACCGGTGCGCGCTGCCCGAGTTCAGCCGCCGGCTGTGAAAGGAGCCGCTGTGACTGTCGCCCACGAGGACGTCATTCCCGAGATCGAGCACGAGGTCACCCGCCACGCCGACGACCTCGAGCACATCGACCAGCGCATCGCCGACGAGCTCGTCGTGCCCCTGTCCTACTACTTCGCCTACCTCTTGGTTTGGGGAGCCATCGAGAACTACCGGCTCGGTGGAAGTAGCTGTTTGGGTATAATCAGCACGATAATTGCAGAAGGGGTGTAGAATCCGCTATACAACGGGGTGGTACAGGCCGCTGCTTCGAATCGCCCGCTGACCGCCCGTTCTTCTCCTTCGTCGTCTCCGCACCCCGCCCGCTCTTCGTCCCTCTGGAGCGGCCGGGGTGCGGAGACCAGAACGGTCGGGGGGAGTCGGGCGAGTCGAAGCAGCGGGACGGGGTGCGGTGGTGATGGGGGAGCACGGTGAACAGCAGGAACTGCACGGGCTGGAGGGCACTGCCGGGTGGGCCTGGCCGCAGGGCTCGGGCGAGCTGGCGCGGGCGCGTCGGCGCGGCGCGGGATCGCAGGGAAGCGGTGGCGGGTCGGTGCGGGGCTCGGGGACGCGGGCGGCGGTCACCGAACGCGATCGCGAGATCGTGGCGTGGCTGGGCCGGCACCGGTTCGCGACGGCCAGGCAGGTGCAGCGCCGCTGGGGAGGTGCACTGGCGTGTGGCCTACCGGCGGCTGGCCAAGCTGCGCCAGCTGGGCCTGGTCGGCCATCGGCATGTGCTGCACGGCGCGCCGGGGGTGTTCTTCGCCACGCGGGCGGGGCTGCGCATGACCGGCGTCGACCTGACCGCGGCGACGGTGGACCTGCGCACCTACCGGCACTCCCTGGCGTTGGTGAGCTTGGCCATCGACCTGGAGGCCGATGCCGAGGCGTTGTGGACCGAGCGCGAGATCCGCCGGGCCGACGGGTCGGCGCAGTCGCGCGGCGAGCTGCAGTACGCCGTCGCGCTGGCTGATCGCTCGGGCGCGTCCCCGCGTCCGCACCTGCACATCCCCGACCTGGTGCTGCGCCACCCCGACGGCGAGCTGGAGGCGGTCGAGCTCGAGCTCACCGCAAAGCGCACCCGCCGGCTGCGCGGCATCTTGCGCGCGTTCGTGCGCAGCCGGCATCTGCAGCGCGGGGTGACCTACTACACGCCGACTCCGACGGTCGGCCGCTTGGTCGAACGGGTCGCGCGCGAGCTCGACGCCACCCACCTGGTCCGCGTCGTGGGGTGGAGCCCACCGGCCAGCGACGGCATCGGGGAGGTGGGATGACCGACACCGCTCGCGAGGCCCCCCGCGGCGCGCCGCGCACCTGGCAGCCATCGGGCGGCGCCGACCCCGAGCAGCAGCGCCAACGCGACACGCTGCTGCGCGCCGCCGGGGCGGCCGCGGTCGTCGCCGCGGCGGCGGTGGCGCTGGCCGTCTGGCTGGTGCTGCACGGCTTGCTGAAGGTCGCCCAGGCGAGCTGGTGGTGGGGGCTGCTGCCAGCTGGCATCGGTGTGGCCTGGACCTTCGGGGTGGGCCTCGAGGAGATCGTCGAGGAGTACGCGGCGGTCTACCGCACCCTCGGCGAACTCGTCGCTGCGCAACGGTGGGACCAGCTCGCCGACGGGTGGACCGCTCGCGTGTTGGCGCTGGCGCCCGCCAGCGTGGCCGCGGGCAGCCTCGCTGCCGCCGCGACGCGCGGCTGGGCGGTGTTGCGGGCCCCGTCGTGGCGCTCCGAATCGTCCACCGCGCGGGCGAACCCGCGGCGCGCGGCGCGCATGCGCCGCCGCCTCGAGCGCGACGCGTCGCGCCCGGCGGGTGCGGTGGTGCTGGGCATGGACCCGCGCGGCGACCCGGTGCGGGTGACCACCGAGCAGCTAGCCGCGCACGCGCTGCTGGTCGGCGCGAGCGGCTCGGGCAAGACCACCACCGCGCTGCACCTCACCGGGACGCTGGTGCACCAGCAGCACCCCGTGGCCGTGATCGACCTCAAGGGCGACCCCGAGGTCGCCGAGCAGCTGCGCGGCGAAGCCGCCCACGCCGGCGTGCCGTTCGCGCAGTGGACCCCCGAGGGCCCCGGTGTGTGGAACCCGCTGGGCCGCGGCGATGCCACCCGGCTCAAGGAGAAGCTCATCGCCGGGGAGCAGTTCAGCGAACCGCACTACCGCCTATGGCCTCGATGGTGCGCCACGCGGTGGGCTGCGATGCGGTCGCCTGCCCAGCGCGCTCACCGAACAAGTAAGGATCCCTGAGCGCGAGGTCGGAGACGCACTCGCCGCCGTCGATGAGCATCACCGCCAAATCGCGGACCACCACCCCAGGGTCGTGCTCGCGCCACGACCGCACCCCCGACCGCGCGCCCGACAGCGCCCGCGTCAGCTCCGTGCAATTGGCGACCTACACGCCCGCGCGACCCTCCACCCCGCCGCTGTCGCCGGTGACGTCGAAACGCCCCGCGGTGCTGCTAGCCTTCACCCGCACTATGAACCCCCTGGTTCTGGGGATGTGCTCTCGACAAGCAGCATCCTCGCAGGCCAGGGGGTCCATCTCATCCTAGGCGGCCCACCCCGCGCCTCACCCCCGCGAATAGTCAGGGCTAGGGGAGGATCCTAATTGACCAAATGCGATTGTTCCACGCACCAAGGTGTGCACTTTGAGCTTCACCCGAAAGGGTCAGAAAGCCCGCGGTCTGGTTGCAGTTCGGGTCGGCACCGTCGAACACTCGGGTATCGTTAGATAGGTTGTTGACCCATGATGTCGCTTGCTCCGCGAACCCGTACGGGGAAAGGCTCTGACACGGCCCAACGTCCTGAAACTGCAAGCGCCGCGGGGTGACCCCAGCCGGGGCATCCTCGTTGAAGGTCCGGTACTCGTAGAGGCAGAACCATTCGTCCTCGAACCACCCTCCCGGACACGCATCCGCACCGACGTTCTGCGGAGCAGGCTGCTCATCCGGGTCGATGCCGGCAGCGCGAGCTCGTTCCTCGAAGTGCTGCTCCACATCGGTCTCGGACCCGAAGCATTCGATATGGTCCTCGGTATAGACAAGGCAGATCCGAGCCTCGCCCCACCCCTCCGCGAGATCGATCTGGTCGCCTTCGAAGGTGGCGGGCGTAGTCATCTGGGACTCGTCTGCACTCGCTTCGCGATCGGAGGCCTGCGCGGCCGGCGCGAGGGCACCCGCCACCATGAGCAAGAGAAGGAGCATGATGGGCAGTGACATCATGTTAACTCGTGTAGTGGGCAATGTTCTCATCTCCTCGTGTCAGCCTTGCTGATTCGTTCCACACGTGGGTGGGACCAGTTGCCAGACTTCTCAGGTGCGTCCGATTCTCTTGGTCTACAGCCTTTGCGCTCCTTGCGGGCCTGGTCGCGTGACCCTCCTTTGGTCGTGCGGTAGCTGCCTGACCGTCCGTGCAACTGCTTCGGTGACTTACATGCCCGGCTAGAGGGGCACTTGACATGAAGATGCTGATGAACTGCCCATGGACGCATGCGTAGGGTGATGTATCCGTTGGACTATTATCATGCCGGTCAATATCATGGGCAGGTTTCCGGTGGTTTGGTCGCGTGCCGCAGTTGGCGGTGTATCAAGGTGCCCAGGTCCAGATCTCATGCAGTGGACCGTCCGCCGCGGCAACCTGCGCGCCTCTTGGCACCAGTGCGCGTCGGGCGGCAGCCGCCTGTTGTGGGTCGACGAGAACGGCCACCCGGCCGCGTCCGCTCACCGCGGTGACAACCCCGCCGCCGCGCGAGCGGCCCGCGAGCTACCAGCTGGCTATGACCCGGACGCGCGCAAGGGCGATGGCTGGTATCTCACCGCCATCTTCCCCACCCGGCCCGCTCCCCGGGCGAAACGGCCTGGACACGTCCCGCGTGGACGGCAACGCCGACCATCGCGCCGTGCGCATCGTCGACGCCAGCGACAACCCGACCCGCCGCAGCCGAGCGTTGAGCTGAGCCCAGGCCTCGGCGCCGTCGAGCGCGGCGGCGAGGTCCTCGCCCACCGGCAGGGTCGCGGGGTCGAGCTCGTGTTGGGCGAGCAGCTCGCGCAGGCGCCGGGCGAGGTGCAAGTGGCACGCGAGCAGGGTAGGGCTTGGCGCCGCGGTGGCGGCCTGCGTCGGGCCAGCGCGGTTGCGCTGCGGCGCGGATCTCGGGCGCGTCGTCTGCCACGACCACCTCTGTGGGGTGCCCTCGAGCCCGGCGAAGAGAGTGGAGGTGGGGGCACACTCGGTCCTCTGGGCGGCTCGTGTTCGTGAGGCAAGAACCGGCAAGGGCGGTGACGATGCTGACATCTGCCCATGGGCTCGGTTGCGAGGCCGACCGTCGGGGAGGTCTGCCAAGCGATGAAAGGCCCTCTACGACTGCGGCGAGCCCCTGGTCCCCTAAGCCCGAAGCGCGGCCCCGGTCCCGTCAGTCGGGACGGTCGCCTACCTCGCGGACCCATGCGGTCTCCAGGACCCACCCACCAGAGATGACTTGGCCGCGCTCCAGGTCGAACTCGGAGCGATCTTCTAGCAGGACCTCCTCCTGCCCGACGCGGTCGCCGGTGTGCGGGTCGAAGTGCCACTCCTGGCGGGTGTGCCAGCCGGAGGCGTCGGACTCGAATCCGAGCGCGACGATGTCGCGGTCGAGTCGGTCGCTCGTCTGGCCCAGCGCGTCGACTCCGTCCACCGCGGCCAGCGCCTCGGCGGCGGCGCGCCGAAGCTCGGCAGGTGCGACCGGCGAGCCAAGGTACTGATCGAGGATGCCGACCAACCTCGACTGATTGCTTTCATCGATCTCGTAATGCTCGGTCAGGTGGTCCCGCAAGGCGTCCGGCTCGGCGGGCAACTCGCGCATCTCCTCGGCTCGCGCGGAGAGATCGGTGCTGTGCTCGGAAGGCTCGGCCTCGTCCGGGGGGAACCACTCGCGCCAGCGGCGCTCGTCCTCGCTGGAGGGAAACGTCGGTGCTTGGTGCCCCCGAACGGTGTGCCGCTGCGCCTCGGGGGTGATCCAGTCCTCGGTGTGGCTGGCTACGATGCGGCTCGCGGTGTCGCCGTCGGCCACCGCCTGGTCGAGGCCGATGCCCTCGCCCTGGACGTAGCGTACGGGTCGGTCCGGCGGCGGCACGCCGGGCTCGGGTAGTGCGGCGACAAGCTCCTCGGCGCTGTCGTACGCCTGGTCTGAGTAGGCGAGCGCCTGCGGCGCGAGGCTCGCGGGTGCGCCCGGGCTGCCTTGCTCGCCGAATGGCCACAGGGCGGGTGCCGCCACGGCGACGACGGCGACCGCCGCCACGGTGGCCGCCGTCGCCATCGGGCGCCGGCGCCACGCCGCAGACGGGCGGGTCGATTCGGCTGTTGGCGGCTCATCGGAGATCGCCCGCTCGAGTTCCTCGCGGGCTGCAGCCAGGTCCACCCGCTCGGCAACCTCGTCCTCTCCCAAGGGGTTGCGGTTCGCGAGGTGCACGCGAATCGCTTCCGCATCGTCGGTCGCCCGCGTGATCCGCTTCATTGACACTCACCTCTCCGGTGCGCTCTCCCGATTGCGGCCAGACGCGATCCGCGTGGGCTCCCCGTCGCCGTCAGCCAAGGCCCGCTCGAGACGGCGTCGCGCGCGATGCAAGCGCACCCTGGCTGTCCCGGGCCGGCAGTCCAGTGCCACGGCGAGTTCCTGGAGGGAGAGCCCTTCCCAAGCGACGAGCATCACGACCTCGCGATCCGAGTCAGGCAGTGCGCTCAGGACCCGGTCAGCCTGCAGCCGGTGCACCACTTCGTCTGCGGGATCGGCGGAACTTTCCCCCGGCGACTCCCAGGTCGCCCCGTCGCCTAGCGCTTCCCGGTGTCGGCGCCAGTGGTTGGCCAGCACCCTTCGCGCGGTGAGGAACAACCACGCCCGCTCCATCCCCCCAGGCAGCTCATCGAGCCGTCGCCACGCCACGAGAAAGGCCTCCGACGCAGTGTCCTTCGCGACCTGCTCGCCGGCACGACGCCAGACGTATGCCACTACAGCACGATAGTGCTGCTCAAACAGGCGCGTGAATCGCTGCCACGACGCCGGGTCGCCCACGCCACCGCTCCTCTCCGGTCCAAGGTTCTCACCTCGCATATGTAGGACGACCCGGCATTGTTACACGGCCAACTCTTGGATCCGCGTGGGAGTGTCGGACACGTCCATCCCGAACGGCTTGCCGAGATTGTTCGTGCAGCTTCGCAAGGGTTCCGGGGTGGGGGTGGCGACCCTTCGGTTGAGTTCGTCGTCGGCGTGAGGCGTCGCGGGTGGGTGCGAGAGGGCGCGCCTGCGTGTTCGCGGGCAGCACGGAGTGGCGGTCGGTGGCCGCTTCGTGCGCGTCGGGTGGGTTGCCGCTGCGCTTCCGGGCGTGGCGGATCCTCCCAGCGACACCTCGCCACGGAGTCCTCCAGTGTCAACGGACATCTGGATCTCCCCAGTGGCGGTCGTGAGTTCTCCCCGCTGGCGGACATGGGTTCTCCCCAGTGGCGGTCACGAGTTCTCCCCACGGGGGTCAGGTCAGTGGGGTCAGCCCCTTGCCGTCGCGGGCTTGGGCGAAGCGGTAGGAGTCGCCTTCGGTCATGACGATGTGGGCGTGGTGCATGAACCGGTCGACGGCGGCGGTGGCGATGGTTGCTGGGAGGAGTTCGTCGAACCCGCCGGGGTGGACGTTGGAGCTGATGGCGATGGAGCGGCGTTCGTAGGCGGCGTCGATGACGCGGAACAGCGCTTCGGCGGCTTCGGTGGGCACTGGGAGCAGGCCGATGTCGTCGATGACGACGAGGTCGGCTTTGATGGCGCGGTTGATGGCTTTGGTGACGGTGTCGTCGGCGCGGTGGCCGGCGACGAGTCGGCCGAGGCCCTCGATGGTGAACCAGGCGACGGTGCGGCCAGCGTCGATGGCGGTGTGCCCGAGCGCTTCGAGCAGGTGGCTTTTGCCGGTGCCTGAGGGGCCGACGACGGCGAGGTTCTCGCCGCGGTCGAGCCACTCGAGGCCGCGCAGCGCCTGTTGGGTGGCGGTGGGGATCGTTGAGGCGTGCTCGTGCCAGGAGTCGAAGGTCTTGCCGGCGGGGAACCCGGCGCGGTGGTGGCGGTTGCGGATGGTGGCCGCAGCACGGCCTTGGGCTTCCTCGTCGAGTAGGACGCGCACGACTTCGGCGGGGTCCCACCGTTGGGCTTTGGCGGTGGGCAGCACGTCGGCGGCGGCCTTGCGCAGGTGCGGCAGGCGCAGCTGGCGGGCGAGCGCGTCGACCTCGCCGGCCAGCTGCTCGGAAGTGGAAGTGGAAGTGGGGGTGCTCATCAGCTGAGCTCCTTCCACTGGGCGGTGCCCGGCTGCAGGCTGCGGCTTTCGCTGATGGGCACCACGACCCGGTCGGGATCAGCGGCGCGCTGCTGGTGGCGCAGGATCGAGGCGAGGTCGCCCTCGGCGAACCGCCCGGCGGTGGCCGCGGCCGCCAGCGCGGTATCCACCGAGTCGTTGCCGTAGACGGCAGCGAACTCGACCGCCTGGTCCATCTTCACCTTGATCCGGGCCGTGCCGGCCGCCGCAGCGGCGGTCAGCCAGCCGGCCTGGGCCATCACTCGACGGCCTTCACACTCGACATCTACTCGCACGTGATCCCCGGCATGCAGCAGCAGGCAGCGGAGCGAATCGCGGACCTCGTGCTGGGCCCCGGCGACGAGCCCCCCGAAGAGCTTTCGTGAGCAATTCGTGAGCAAGGAGGGAGCGACGATGACACCCACAGCAGCGTCAACCACACTGAAGTGCAGGTCAGAAGGCGATGTGGCTGGTGGTCAGGGGCGGGGTCGAACCGCCGACCTTCCGCTTTTCAGGCGGACGCTCTACCTACTGAGCTACCTGACCCGGTCACCTGCCGACCCGGCCGGTGACCGGGTGGCCCGGTGATGCGGCCGGCGCCTTCACGGCGCCGGCCGAAGGGCGGACCTGACGGGATTTGAACCCGCGACCTCCTCCTTGACAGGGAGGTGAGCACTCCAGACTGCTCCACAGGTCCCTATGTGATTCGCGCTGCCGCGCTCGCTTCGGAGCGTGACCTGGTCTCGCCGCCGCACGAGCGTGGGCCGTGCAGGACTCGAACCCGCTCCGCCGGATTAAAAGTCCGGAGCTCTACCCGTTGAGCTAACGGCCCACGACGCATGGCTTGCGCCGCAGCAGCAGACGAGAGTGTAGCGAGCCGGTGCGGGGCTCGCTAGCCAGTCGCTTCCCCGGTGCGGCAGGCCTCGCACACGCCGTGGACGACGATGTCGACCTGCTCGGCGACGAAGCCGTGCTGCTCGCCGAGGTGGCCGCGCAGTCGCTCCACGAGGTCCCCGGTGTGGTGCTCCACCGTCGCGCAGCCGCGGCAGACGAGGTGGAAGTCCTCATCGCTGTGCGCGATCTCCCAGTGTCCCTTGCCGTCTCCGAGGTTGACCTCCTGGACCAGGTCGAGCTCGCTCAGCAGCGACAGCGTCCGGTAAACGCTCGCGACGTTGAAGTCGGGGACGGTCTCGGAGACCCGCTCGTGGATCTCCTCGGCCGTCAGGTGCCCCCGGGCGTGACGGAGCACGTCCCAGACGAGTTGCCGCTGGGGCGTCAGTCGGTACCCGGAATCGCGAAGCCGCTGGCCAACGTCCATGTCCGCATGATGCCCGTCGCGGGCTAGCCTGTCGCCTCCATGGCCCGGATCGAGCTTCACACCAGCCTCGAGCAGCACGTCCTCGACACGATCGTCGAGCTGCTGGAGGAGACGACGCGCCTCGACGGCCACCAGCCCGTCGGGGAGCACAAGTACGCCCATCTCGTGGTCGGCGCGACCGGGTGGACCGGGGTGCTGGCCTACGAGGGCGACCGGCTGGTCGGTTATGCCCACACGCGCTGGAACGCGCTCGGCGACTACCCGCGGGTCGCGGTCGAGGTCGTCGTGCACCCGCAGTGGCGCGCCGACGGCAGGGTCGCGCAGGCGTTGCTCGCCGAGACCGAGGGGGTGCTCGCCCGCGCGGGCGGCGGGGTGATGTTCCTGTGGGTGCATCGGGTCAGCGATCCGCGGCGGACCGTCGCTGCCGAGCTCGGCTACGAGGTGCAGCGCGAGCTCGCGTTCATGAGCCGCCCCTTGACCGAGCGGCCCGAGCCGCGGATCCCCGAGGGGGTCGAGATCCGCCCGCACCGCCCCGGCCACGACGACGCGGAGTTGCTGCGGGTCAACAACGCCGCGTTCGAGGGGCATCCCGAGAACGGCAACTGGGACCATGCCGAGCTCGAGCGCCGCCGCGCCCTGGCCTGGTTCGACCCGGAGGATCTCCTGATGGCCTGGGAGGGCGACCAGCTCCTCGGGTTCCATTGGACGAAGTGGCACGGACACGACGCCGACGAGGTGCCTGCGCACGAGCCGGTCGGGGAGGTCTACGTCCTCGGCGTGGACCCGGCGGTACAGGGCCGCGGCCTCGGCCGGACGCTGCTGGACGTGGGGCTCGCCCACCTGCACGACCGCGGATGCCGGATCGCGGTGCTGTACGTCGACCGGCAGGACGAGGTGGCGGTGCGGCTCTACGAGGCTCGCGGATTCACGGTGCGCTACTCCGAGGTCTGCTACCAGCGGAACGTCCCGCCCGCCATCGATGCCCCCGAGTCGGAGCTGCGCCGCCCCGCTGGCTGACGCCGCCCGGCGGAACGAGGCGGGTCAACGCGCTTCGGGGAACGGGCCGGGTCAATGCGCTTCGGGGAACGGGCCGGGTCAACGCGATTCGGACCCGTCCCCCTGCTGGCCGTGCTCGTCGGGGCGCCCGCCGGCGGCCGCCCCCTGAGGATCGAGCTTGTATCCGACGCCGCGCACCGTCCCGATCAGCTGCTCGTATTCGGCGCCGAGCTTCGCGCGGAGACGCCGGATGTGCACGTCGACGGTGCGGGTGCCGCCGAAGTAGTCGTATCCCCACACCTCCTGCAGCAGCTGGCTGCGTGTGTAGACCCGCCCCGGATGATTGGCGAGGAACTTCAGCAGCTCGAACTCGCGGAAGGTCAGGTCCAGCGGCCGGCCGCGCAGCCGCACGATGTAGGTCTCCTCGTCGATCTGGAGGTCACCGACGTTCGCGGCGCGCGCCGGGGCCTCCCGCTGGTGCCGGTCGACGGCGAGGCGCATCCGGGTCTCGACTTCCGCGGGTTGAGCGCTCGGCAGCAACCAGTCGTTGAAGCCCCACGAGGCCTTCAGCGCCGCGAGACCACCGTCGGACACGACCACGAGAACCGGGATCTCGAGGTCGCGAGCAGCCAGCTCGCGGCAGGTCGTGCTCGCCCCGGCGAGGTCGCGGGTGGCGTCCACGAGGACGAGGTCGACGTCGGTCTGGGCCTCGGCGGCCGCGGCGGCGAGGTCCCCCGTGGCCAGCTCGTGGTCGAGGAAGTCCAGTGCGGGCAGCATCTGCTTGGCCCGAGCGGTGTCGTCGGACAACACGAGGAGTCGCACGCAACGATCCTTCCCGATGTGTCCCTGGCGCGGACGGTAGCAGCCCGCCCGTCGACCGGCGGGGCGGCCCACGCACCCCGGGCGAGCCTCGGGCCGGCGCGCGAGACTCGTAGGGGAGGGCCGCCAGGATCCCTCAGCGACCCATGATGGCAGGAAGGTGTTTCGTGGCGGTTACGGTACGGATGTTCGCGGCCCTGCGCGAGGCCGCGGGGGAGACCGAGACCCAGGTGCCCGCCGGCAGCGTCGCCGAGGTCCTCGCGGAGGTGCGGCGCCGGTACGGGGAGCCGTTCACGAGCCGCCTCGCGCTCGCCTCCGTCCTCGTGGACGGGAACACGGTCGACCACGACGCCGACACGCCGGTCGAGGACGGGGCGGAGGTCGCGCTCCTGCCGCCGTTCAGCGGGGGCGGGTTTGCACTGTTCGCATCATCGACGGGGTGGGCATTGTGACCGTTTCCGCGCAGCCTCCCCCACTGTGCTGGCCGATACTGGCATGGTCGAGGTAGTGGGAACCTGGCAGACGGTGCAAACCGAGCGTGCGGCGCGCCGAGGCGGGCGGCCGAGCCCGTGGTGGAGGACTGGGTGACGACGACGGCGCCAGCCGACCAGTGGCAGCGGCGCGAGCAGACCGTGTCGGTCGATCGCGCGTTCGCGAGCCAGACGCGCGCGCAGATCCACGAGCGGCTCCTGGCCGACGGCGAGCCCTGGAGCGTGCGGGAGGTCGCCGACGCGTTCGACCTGCACCCCAACGTCGCCCGCAGCCATCTGGAGCTGCTGGCCGACGCGGGCCTGTTGTCGGTGGGCCGGCGCAAGCATCCCAGCGGCGGACGACCCGCGAAGGTCTACCGCGCCGACGACGGCGCCCCGGCCGCGGCGACGACCGGTGTGCTGCCGGGGGCACGCCTGCAGGTGGCGTTGCTGGCCGCGCTCGCGGACGCGCCCGCGGAGGGGGAGCCCCGCCCCGCCGACGCCCGAGCCCGGGCGATCGCGGTCGCCGAGGGACGACGGCTCGCCGAGGAGTTCCCGGCCGACCTCCCCGACCCGCCGTCGCAGGACCTCGAGGCGGCCGTGCGGTCGGGCCTCGGCGCGCTCCGCCCGCACGCGCCCCAGGCCCGTGTCGTGGGTGCCGGGGATGACCACGTCGACGTTGCGGGGGTCGCCACCGCATTCCAGCTCGTGCGGGAGCAGCGCCCCGAACTCGCCGATGCCCTCGAGCGTGGCCTGCTCGAGGGCGTCTTCGCCGGCTCGGAGCTGCCCGTGTCGGTGAGCGACGGTCCCGCACGCGAGGGTGAGCCGGTGCGCCGCCTCCGCCTCGCGCGCGGAGGGTCGGAGGGGCCGCTCATCGCGCGACGGCTCGACGCGCGCGCCCTCCCAAGGGAGAGCGGCGTGGTGCGCGCGATGCGCGAGATCACGGCCCTCGATCCCGGTGAGGTTCTGGAGGTCATCGCCGGAGGGCCGGGCTCGCCCGCCGCGTTCGCGCGATGGGCGGACCGGGCGGCGCACCAACTGCTGGCGGTCGAGCGCGCGACCGACGAGCAGGGGCGACCCGGCATCCGGTTGCTGATCCGCAAGGGCGACCGGTGAGCACCGCGGCGCGGAGGTCGCGCCGTCGCGCGCTGCTGGTCTCCCACCATCCCGCCCGTGAGCTGCGGACCGCCCGCCGGTGGGCCCGCGAGGGCGACGACGTGACCGTGGCGCTGCTCGACGCGGCGGTGGCCTGCGCGCGGCCCGGTCACGTCGACGGCCCGGCGCTACGGGCGGCCCGTGCCGATGGCGTGCGGGTGCTCGCGCATGACGCGGCGCTCGCGCGTCGCGGTCTGCGCGCCCCGGTCACCGAGGTCGAGGTATGCGACACCGAGACGCTCGCGGTGCTGGTGGCCGAGGAGGCGGAGGCGGTGGTGTGGCTGTGATGTTGGCGGCGGTGGTGCTGCTGTGACGTCGGCGGGTCGACGCGTGGTGATCGTGCTCGGCGGCTGCGACGAGTCGGCGAGCACGGCCCTCGATCTCGCCGAGCGGCTGCACGCGCGCGGGCACCGGGTGAGCGTCGCCGCGCACGGCGAGGCGACGGAGCTGTCGCACCACGGCAGCCACGCCGCCGAGCGGATCTCAGGGCTGTTGCGTCGCGGGGTCGAGCACGCGCCGGTCGACTGGGTCGTCGACGGCGCCTCCGGCTCGGGCGTCGACGGCGCGTCCGGACCGGGCGAGCGTGGGCACGTCGCCGGGGTGGTCGAGGGCGATGCCGGCGAGCTGTGGGCGCTGGTCCGCGCCGCCGACGTCGTTCTCTCCCCGGGCTCGGGGGGCGGTCCCGGGTCGGGTACCGGCGAAGCGTGGCCCGCCGACCCCGGCGGTCGGGAGCAGTCCGACGTGCCCGACCAACCGGGGGACGGCCGCGCCGACGGAGTCGAGCGGGAGCCCGGTGCGCCCGACCAACCGGGGCACGGCCGCGCCGACGGCGCCGGGGAGGAGCGCTGATGGCGCGACAGGTCGTGGCGATCCTGCGGCGGGGGCCCGCGGCGTGGTGCGTCCGGGATCCGGCACTCGACGCGACCGCGTACGCCTTGGCGGTCGACGTGGATCTCGTGCTCGTGCTCCGCGGTGACGCGGTGGAGCATGCGGTCGCCGGCCCGTCCGGGCGCGAGACGAGCGTGCTCGCGAGCTCGGCCGCGGACCTGCGCGGGCTCGTCGAGTCCGGGGTGCGGGTTCAGGCCATCGCCGAGGACGCCGCCGCGCGCGGCCTCGGCGTCGCGGCGCTCGTCGACGGCGTTGAGCTGCTCGAGGTGGACCGGCTCGCGGGATGCCTCGCCGAGGCCGACGCCGTGCTGAACTGGTAGCTCCCAGGCCCTCGGATGGCGGGGAGAGTCTGCCGCGGAACTCCCGGCGGGACCCGGTCGGGGCGCTCCGGACCCCCCTGGACATGCAAGCGGCCCGGGCCACTGGGCCCGGGCCGCGAGGCATCTCGCGCCCGCCGTTCCTTACTCTCGGCCTCGGATCACCGGAGGTGGTCCGAGTGGGTGGGTGTGACGAGCTCCCACGGACGCCGGGCGGGCGACGAGGTTGGATTCGCGAGGCACCTCAGAATCCGGTCGGATGCCTCAAGCTTCGTACGACCGGGAGACGCCTAGCGCCTCGTCACCTCGACCGTCACAGCCGTATCGGAATGCATTGACTGGACCACCTCCTTTCCGTCGTGATTCAGAGCATGACAGTCGCAGCGCCGCACGGCAACGATCGGTGGTCCACATGCTCCCACCTGACCGATCGACGACCCCCACCGAGGGCGGTTGCCGGCGCCTCTCTCTGGCTGCGAGCTGTCGCGCGGGCCCACGGTGCGGGACGCCGGCGACCCCATACCGCCGCGTCCCGGAGCTGCAGCGCGCGCGGGCCCCGGTGCGCGGCTGCAGGGGTCGCCCGCGCTCGCCACACTTGCGGCATGGATGCGAGCCCGCTGGTCGACACACCCGCCTACGTGCGCGACAACACCGGCGCGGTCGTCGTGACCGGCGCCGACCGGTTGAACTACCTGCAGTCGCTGCTCAGCCAGGACGCCGAGCGCCGAGAGGCCGGCGACGTGGCCGACTTCCTCTACCTCGACGCGAAGGGCAACGCCAAGGCCACCGGTCGCCTCGTCGTGCGCGAGGACGACGTGCTGCTCCTCACGCCCCCCGACGTCGCGGCACCGCTGGCCGACGAGCTGGCGCGGTACACGTTCCTGCTCGACGCACCCAACGAGGACCGGTCGGCGGACTGGGTCATCGCGCGGGCCCGTGGTCCAGAGCCCGTTGACGGCTCCGCGGTCGGGGCGCCCGACGCGCCGATGCGGGCTCGTGTCGGCGTGGATGGCGTGGTGCTGCGGGACCGGTCCGGCGGAATCGATCTCGCCGGCCCCGCTCCCTGGGTGGCCGAGGCGGCCGAGTCGCTCGGATTGCCCGAGGCGGAGGCCGAGGACTGGCACCGCTGGCGCATCGCGTTCGGCGAGCCGGCTTGGGGCGCCGAGATCACCACCGGCCGTCGCCCGCAGGAGCTCGGCCTGCTGCCCACCCACGTGCACCTCGACAAGGGCTGCTACCCGGGCCAGGAATCGATCGCGAAGACGTACAACCTGGGTCGTCCACGGCGGTCGCTCTGCGTGGTCGAGTTCGACGCCCCGGTGACCGCGGGCGCTGCGCTCGACGCGGGCGGCAAGCAGGGCGAGGTCACCAGCGCCGCACCCGACGGAGCCGGCTCGATCGCGCTCGCGCTCGTGCCGGTGGACCGGGAGGGCGCGCTCCGCGGAGAGGGGGAGGTCACCGTCGACGGTGTGTCCGGGCGAGTGCGGTCACGCGTCGGGGAGGGGCTGCCGCAACCCGGCGCCGAGCGCCAGCCGGGCTCGGCGCGCTGAGCGCGAACCGGTTTCGCGGCGCGCTGCGTACTACGCTCGTCCGTATGCGAATCGTGACCGTCTGCTTGGGCAACATCTGCCGATCGCCGACCGCGCAGGCCGCGATAGAGGAAGCGCTCGCCGAGGAGGGGCTCGACGCTCGCGTCGAGGTCGACAGCGCGGGGACCAGTCGCTACCACGAGGGTGAGCCCCCGGACTCCCGGATGCGCCGCGCCGCGCAGGAGGCGGGCCTACACCTGCACGGCAAGGGCCGCAAGGTCACGCGTGAGGACCTTGAGCACGCCGACCTCGTCCTCGCGATGGATCGCGCGAACCTGCGGGACCTGCAGCGCATGGCGCCCGAGGATGCCCAGGAACGGATCCGGCTGTTCCGCGAGTTCGATCCGCAGGCGCCCGCCGACGCGGAGGTGCCCGACCCCTACTTCGGAGGGCCGCAGGGCTTCGAGGAGGTCGTTGAACTCGCCCGCCGGGCCGCCCGCGGCGTCGTCGCGCACGTCCGTGGCGAGCTGGAGGCCGCGTGACCGCCCCGACGGCGCCCGCGCAGGTTCGTGGCGGGCCGGAGGCCGCGTGACCGGCCCGACGGTGTACCGCCCGGGCGGACCTCGGTGCACTCATGCACACGATCCCGCCCGGACCGACAGCGGCGCAGTCTGTTCGGGCGGAGGCATGTGCACTGGTGCACACGAGCCCGCCCGGACAGCGCCACGCATGCGCTAACCGGACACTCATGCGACTCCCCGACCTGCCCGAAGGGCTCACCGCTCGCGACGGCCGTCCGCTCGGCGGCGGCTCGATCTGCGACGTCTGGCGCGTCGAGCTGACCGACGGCCGGGCCGCGGTGCTGAAGCGCACGCCCTACCCCGCGGGGGTCGAGGCCGACGGGCTCGCCGCGCTCGCCGCCGCCGGCGCCCCCGTCCCGGCCGTGCTGGGGGTCGGGGACGACGTGCTCGTGCTCGAGGAGGTCGGAGCGGGCCCGCCGGGCGAGGCCGAGTGGCGGGATCTCGGCCGTGCGCTCGCGGGGATGCACGCCGATACGGGAGAGGCCTACGGCTGGCATCGGGACAACCTGATCGGCAGCCTCCCGCAGGCCAACGACCCCGATGACGACTGGCCGCGGTTCTACGCGGAGCGGCGGCTGCGTCCGTGGCTCGGCGCCACCGCCCTACCGAAGGAGCTGCGGCGCCGCCTCGAGCGAGCCCTCGACGGGCCGCTGCAGGACCTGCTCGCGACCGGCAACCCCCCGAGCCTCGTCCACGGAGACCTGTGGAACGGCAACGTTGTCGACGGTCGGTGGCTGATCGACCCCGCGGTGCACCGCGCCGACCGCGAGTTCGAGCTGGCGTTCGCCGACCTGTTCGGGGGCTTTCCCCCGGCGTTCCACGAGGGGTACGCCGAGACGTGGCCACTCCCCGAGGGGTGGCAGCGCCGTCGCCCCGCGTTGCAGCTCTACCACCTGCTCGTGCACGTGGAGCTCTTCGGTGCCGGCTTCGCCGGGGCGGTGGGCAGCCGGCTCGACGCGCTCGGCTGGTAGCGGGGGCGAGGCTCGGTCGTGACTACCGGTCGTGGTCCGGTAGTCACGTTCGGTCGGGGCCAGATCGTGACGTTCGGGTGGGCGCCCATGGGTGTCACGCGGTCGCGCCCGCTCGGGGCGAGGGATGCACGTGTCGCTCGTGGTGCAGTTACCCGCGAGGGCGTTTCGGCGCTGACGGTCACCCGCGTCGGCGCGGGCTGCTGTACCGCGACGGGACTCCGGAGGTGGGCGGCTCCTGGCCGTGGTGCGGTTACCCGCGCCCGCGCGGGTAACCGCACGGTGGCTCGGGTGTGCGGGGGAGGGCTGCGCGCTCGTGGTGCAGTTACCCGCGCCGCGCCGCGGGATGGTGCGGTTGCCCGCGCAGGCGCGGGGAGGTGTACGCCGCGTCAGGGTGGGGGGTCGCGAGCCATCGCGACGCGGCGGCGGAGGCCCCGGCGGGCGACCGATGTGCTGGCGGGCGAGGCCTCGGCGGCGGCGGCAGCGGCGGACGAGGCCCCGACGAGGGAAACTCGCGCACCGACGGCTACCCTGCGGGTCGGCGACCGACTCTCGGGGAGTCTTCGCGGGTCGCTGTCACGTCACCTGTCACCTGTCACGGCACTGGGGAACGCACGATGAGCGATGTGGTCGAGATCTTCGTGGAGATCCCGAAGGGATCGCGCAACAAGTACGAGTGGGACACCAGGAGCGGCCGGTTCAAGCTCGACCGGATGCTCTTCAGCGCTGTCCACTACCCGGGTGACTACGGGTTCGTGTCCAACGCGTGGGGGGAGGACGGCGACCCGCTCGACGCGATGGTGATCCTGTCCGACCCGACGTTCCCGGGCTGCACGATCGACGCCCGCGTCGTCGGGGTCTTCTACATGACCGACGAGAAGGGGCGGGACACGAAGATCCTCGGCGTGCCCGACAGCGATCCGCGCTGGTCGTACGTCAAGGAGCTCTCGGACGTTCCCAAGCACCTCCTCGACGAGATCGCCCACTTCTTCTCGATCTACAAGGACCTCGAGCAGGAGGGGGTGACCATCGAGGGCTTTGGCAGCCGCGAGGACGCCCTCACCGAGCTCGAGGCCGACTACGAGCGCTTCCGCAACCTGCCCCGCGCGCCGATCATGCCGTGGGAGGTCGCGTTCACGCCTTGAGTGATCCGGGGGCGACCGGCCTCGTCCGGGCGACCCTGGCCGCTACGTCGACCCGCTACCTCGACCCGCTACGTCGACCCGCTACGCCGAGGGCACGTCGACGTCGGTGCCCGGGGGAGCGAGCTCGGCGGCCCGCCCCAGCCACGCGGCCGCCACCCGTCGGTCGAGGCGCACGGGCACGGTGGTCGTTTGACGTTCGTGGACGATCTCGACGCGGACGAGCCCCCAGGCGCTCGGCTCGCTGGCGCGCACCCGCTCGACCGTTCGCCAGGCCAACTCCGTGGGCGCCGCACCCAGCTGCACCGCGAACCCGATCGGGCTGACGGCTGCCCGCGCGCTCGCCAGGCGCCAGAGCCACCGCCCCGCGAACACGACCGCGGCGAGCAGCAGCAGCACCAACGTCAGGCTGAACAACGTCGGCAGCTGCCCGACGACCGCAGCGAGCAACGCCGCGATCACGATCCCGGGGACGACGACCGCGGCCGCCGCGGCACGTCGTAGCGCGGCTCGTGGCTCGACCCACGTCCATCCGGTCTCGTCGGTGACCGCCCGGGTCCGCGGCCCGCGAGCGGCGACACCCGAGCGCGTCACTAGCGGCGTCGCCGCCGACCGAACAAGCCGCCCCGTCGGTCGTCGCCCTCGCTCCGCTCGTCGCGGCGGGGAGGTGACCGACGCGCCTGCCGCGCGGGGTCGCCCGTCGGGTTCCGCGTGCCGCTGGGTGGTGGCGCGCCGCGGGCGGGCGGGTCGTCGAGACCGGCGAATTCGGCGAGCAGCCGCTCGCGGTCGGGAGCCCCCTCGGGTCGGCCGCCTTGCGACCCGGCCTCCCCGACTCCCGTCTCGCCAGCAGCCGCGTCCCCACCGGCCGCGTCGCCGGCGGCAGCCGCGTCCCCGCCGCCCGCACCGCCAGCCGCCCGCTCGCCGGGCGCACCCGCTTGCGTGTCGGCGTCCCCCCGGTCGACGACCTGCACCACCCCGGCCGTGACGAGCCCGTAGACGATGCGCGCGGTCTCGACCTGCCCGTAGCCCGCTTCCTCGGCGATCTCGGCCACGGTCGCACTGCCGTCGATACGGGTGAGCAGCGACCACTCGTCGGGGGTGAGCGCCAGCTCGGCGCCCGACTCACGCGGCACGAAGTCGACGACCGAGTCGAGCGACCCGAGCGCGTCGCGGATGACCTGCCACTCCTCGCAGCGGCGCGTGGCCTCCATCAGGAGGTTCTCCACGCTCGTGTCGAGCGCCATGTCCTCGTGGGTCTCGACGCCGGGGTCGAAGGCCCACCAGCCCTCGCGCCACGCGAGTAGCGCGCTCACCGAGTCGGTGATCTGATCGACGACGTACTCGCGGAGCGTCCTGCGGTCGATGTGGCCCTGCTCGACGAGCAGCTCCCCGAGCCGGCGGCGCTCCCGCAGGCCGCGCTGCATCGCGAGCGCATCGTCCAGCTGGTGCTGGGTGAGCAGTCCCGCGCCGGTCAGCCGGTCGCCGAGGCGGGCCCGCGCCTCGGGGGCACTCGCGGTGAGCACCGCGCCGTCGCGCATCCAGACGCGAGCGGTGTGCGCGTCCGATCCCAGGGTCAGCCGCCCGGTCGCCCGACGAGCGGCCAAGTCGCGGAGCAGCTGGTCTGCGCCGCGTCCCGCCAAGTCCCCGGCTCGGGCGTCCACATCGGCAGCTTAGCAGCGCTCTCCAGGGTCCTCGTGCTCAAGGTCCGACGCGGCGATGCCGATCACGTACCGTGATGAATCGGGTTGTGCGGGTCGCGATCGCGGGCTGCGGGCTCGCTGCGTTGCCGCTCCTCGCGGCCGCGGCCCCCGGGGCGATCGCGTCGATCGACGAGGTCGAGGAGCAGGTCGAGGAGGCCGAGGAGCAGGCCGAGTCCACGCGCGAACGCCTGCGGGAGGCCGAGGAGGCCGCCGACGTCTCGCGTCAGGAGGCCGAGGAGGCGCAGGCGCGGGTCGTCGAGCACCAGGAGGCCTTCGACGAGGCGGTCGCGGCGTACGAGGAGGCCCGCGGCCACTACGAGCAGGTCGCCGGCGAACGCGATCGAGAGGTCGATCGCGTCGAGGCGGCGGCCGAGGCCCAGGCCGAGCAGGCCACGTCGTTCGGCGAGCACTTGGCCGAGGTCTACAAGCGCCCCCCGCAGGACCTCGGCATGATCGAGCTCGTCCTCGCGAGCGAGGACGCTGCCGACGCGCTGCACCGCGCGGACCTCGTCGGCCGGGCGGCGGAGCTCGGCGCCGATCGGCTCCTCGCGGCGCGCGACCTCGAGGAGCGCACGACCGACGAGGCACAGCAGCACCACGTCGTCGCCGTCGGGCTCGACGACGCCGCCGACCGCTTGCAGGAGACACAGGAGCAGCTCGACTTCGCGCTCGCGAACGCCGAGGAGGCCGCGGCCCGCGCCGAGAGCGACGCGATCCGCGCGGAGCAGGCGGCCGCGGAGGCCGGCGAGGACCTGGAGGAGGTCGAGGGTCGGGTCGAGGCCGCCCGCGACCGGGTGCAGGCCGTGCGACGACGGGTCGAGGCGGCGGAGGCCGCCGAGGACGCCGAGCCGCCCCCGGCGGTCGACGGGATGGTCTGCCCGATCGGCAGCCCGCACGGGTTCACCGACTCGTGGCTGGCGCCGCGCCCCGGAGGTCGCCAGCACCAGGGCATCGACATGTTCGCCGAGCACGGGATGCCGATCTACGCGGTGGAGGACGGCCAGGTCAGGACCTCGAGCAATCGTCTCGGCGGGCTCGTGATCTACCTGACGGCCGACGACGGCGATCGCTACTACTACGCCCACCTGTCCGAGCTGCACGTCGACACCGGCAACCGTGTCGAGGCGGGCGAGCAGATCGGCGCGAACGGCGACACCGGGAACGCGCGCGGCACTCCGCCGCACCTGCACTGGGAGCTGCGGGTCGGGGGCGACGAGCGCGTCAACCCGTATCCGCTGGCCCGCGACCTGTGCAGCCCCGACGGGCCGGGACACTAGGCGCGCTCGCAGCGCCCGGCCCACCAGCTTCGACCGTGATTGTCCGCCCCACCGAGTCCGCCGGCCGGTGGAGCCTCCGCGTCCGCACGGGGGCTTTACACTGCGGCTCGCGCAGGGCGTCCACCGCGACCGGGGGCGCCGGACCGGCAAGGGAGCCTCGATGAGCGGAGCCGAGGGGGAGACCTGGGCGGGCACCGGCCGCCGGCGGATCGATCGCGTCACCGATCCGTCGTTGCCGAACCAGATACCCGAGCTGCCGACCGGGCGGGTCCGCCAACTGCGGGACGAGTGCCGAGAGGAGGAGGCGCGCCTCTCGTACACGCGGCGGCTGCTGCACGGGCGGCTGGACATCGCCCGCGCCGAGGCGTTGCGACGCAGCGGCGACGATGACGACATCCTCGCGCGCCTCCCGGAGATCCTGGCCGGGGACGAGAATTCGCGCGGCGCGGCGCGGGCGCTCGGGTTCTACGAGCCGGGCGAGCGCGAGGGCCGGCGCGTGGAGGACCGTGTCCTCGACGATTCCGCGCTGGCGCAGCTGCCCGAGTTCGATGAGCGCGGGCTGGCCGAGTTCCTCGCCGAGATCGAGGAGGTCGAGCGGCGCGTGAGTGAGCAGCGGCGGGTCGTGCTGGATCATCTCGACCGGCTGCAGGCGGAGCTCGTCGCACGCTATCGCGACGGCCGTGCACACATCGGTGAGGTGGTGTCGCCGTCAGCGCCGTCCGGTGGGGACCGCGCCGGCGATGACGACCGGGGCTAGTGCCTCCGGGCCCGCGGTGCTCGCCGTCGAGGCGACCCGGGACGGGTTCGTCGAGGCGCGCCACCGGGCCCACGTGGCGCTCGCGACCGCCGAGGGGGAGCTCGTCGGCGGGGCCGGCGACCCCGCGGTGTGGTGCTATCCCCGTTCGGCGGTGAAGCCGCTGCAGGCGGCCGCCTGTGTCGAGGTCGTCGGCCAGTGGCTCTCGGGCCCGAGCCTCGCGATCGCGTGCGCGAGCCATGAGGCGAGCATCGACCACCAGGTCGAGGTCGCCCAGGTCCTCGCGCTCGGCGGGCTCGACGAGGACGCGCTCGGCTGCCCGCCGGCGTGGCCGGCGGACATGCCGGCGGTGCGCGAGCAGGAGCGGCCTCTGCGGCTCGCGCACAACTGCTCCGGCAAGCACGCGGCGATGGCGTGGGCGCAGACGGTCGCGACCGGACGGCCGGACGGCTACCGCGATCCCGACAGCCCGATCCAGCAGCGGGTCACCCACGTGCTCGCCGAGGCGTGCGGCGTGCGGCCCGAGGGGCCCGGGGTCGACGGCTGTGGCGCGCCCGCGTGGCGGCTCCCGCTGGACGGACTGGCGAGGGCGATGGCGCGGCTCGTGGCGGCCCCCCGCGGCCCGCTCGCGCGCGTGCGCGAGGCGATGGGCGCGTACCCGCTGCTCGTTGGGGGACCGCAAGCGCCCGACAGCGCGCTGATGCTCGGCGACGAGCGCGTGCTCGCGAAGCGCGGCGCTGAGGGGACGCTCGTCGCGGGTGTGCTCGCCCCCGCGGGCCCGGTCGGGATCGCGGTCAAGGTCGAGGACGGGGCGGGTCGAGCGGCGGGTCCGGTCGCGGCGGCGGCGCTGGCGTCGGTGGGTGCGCGCGTGCCCGACGGCGTGCGTACACCGACCGTGCTCGGTGGGGGCGAGCCGCACGGGTCGCTCGCCCCCACCGACGCCCTGACGGCCGCACTGGGTCTCTGAACCGGGCTCTGAACCGGGCAACCGTGACCCCGGGTCGGCGTGGGCTACCCCTCTGGGGCAGCGTGAACTGCTTGCAAAAGTTTAAGAAGTGGATAACTTCGGGAAGCATCAGGGAGGGGCACGGGCCGTCCGGGGGAGGTCGCGCCAGTGGAACCGAGTGAAGCGCCCGGCGCTGCCGCCGCGACCGTCCGCGAGGTCGGGAGCTACATCCGCGAGCAGCGCAAGGCCGCGCAACTCAGCCTGCGCAAGCTCGCCCGCATGGCCGACATCAGCGACCCCTACCTGTCCCAGATCGAGCGCGGGCTGCGCAAGCCGTCCGCCGACATCCTCCAGCGCGTCGCCGACGCGCTCGAGGTGAGCGCCGAGACCCTGTACATCCAGGCCGGGATCCTCGACGAGCCGAGCGACGACCTCGGCGAGCGGATCCTCGCCGACCCGCACCTCACCGAGGTGCAGAAGCGGGCGCTGCACGAGATCTACCGCTCGTTCCGGGCGTCCGGTGAGGCCGAGGGGACGGGGGATGCCGCCTCGCGGTGAACCCCACCGACACGCCGGATGAGCGCCTACCGCCCCGCACAGCCATCCGTTATCCGCACGAGAGGAGCTGCACCATGCCAACGATCCCGAACTTCAACGAGTTCACCGAGCAGGCCCGCAAGCGCACCGACGAGGTGGCCGGCCAGGCCCGCAAGACCGTCGACGAGGTGGCCGGCCAGGCCCGCAAGGCGGTCACCGAGACCGCCACCAACGTGCGTCGGGCCGCCGATGCCGCGGGCTCGGACACCGAGCGCACCGTCACGACGGTCCTGCGCGACGGCGCGTACGCGACCGTCGGCGCCGGCGACGCGGTCGTGCGCCAACTGCGCGAGGTCGGTGAGCGGCTGCGCGCTGCCCGCACCGAGGCGCCCGAGGCCGTCAAGCAGACCGCCGACCCCGAGCAGGTCGAGCAGCGCGTGCAGGAGCTGCGCGAGCAGGCGCAGCGCGAGTACGAGCAGCTGGTGGCTCGCGGGCGCACCGTGGTGGACCGTCTCAGCCACAGCCCCGTGACCGAACGGGCCCGCGAGCAGTCGAAGCAGGCCCAGGCGCAGGCCAAGGGCGTCGTGACCAGTGCCCGCAAGACGGTCGACACTGCCACCGAATCCGCCGAGAAGACCGTCGGCCGGGCCCGCCAGCAGGTCGGCGAGGTCCGCGAGCAGGCGGAGCGGACCGGCGAGCAGGCCGAGCAGACCGTGAGCCACGCCAAGGGCGCCGCGACCGCGACCCGGACCGCGGCCGAGCGCACCGCCGAGGCCGCCAGCCACGCGGCCAGCACGGTGGGCACCGGCCCTCCCGTCGAGGGGCTGCTCGAGGACAGGACCGTGGCCGAGCTGCGCGAGCTCGCTCGCCAGCACGACGTCCCGGGCCGGACCGGCATGAACAAGGCCGAACTCATTCGCGCACTCGAGCAGTACCAGTAGCCCACCATCCGCGGGCACGAGCTGCTCGCGGGGACCGCGGCCCCGGTGTGGCGTGCATGCATGCCGACACTGGGGCCGTTCGCGCGCGGTTCGCGTGTGCGCATCGGGCCCGTTCGCCGGCGGCTCGCGTGCGCGCGACGGGGACCGTCGAGAGCGCTGGCGTGTGAGCGAGCGGCGGGTAGGTATCCTCGGACGGGTCCGTGCCCTGCCATCCTGGATGCCTGCCGTCCCGGACGATTGACACGGCCGCTACGAGTCGAACCCCGGCTCGTCGCCGCAGGGCACGTGTTGACCGACAACCGCGGACGAGGAGCGCGCGTGCGGGTCGAGGACGTGGCGGGACCGGCTGCCTGGCCACACCAGCCGACGCCCGACCTCTCCGGGACACGCGTCGGGCTGCTCAGCGTGCACACGTCGCCGCTCGCCCAGCCCGGCACCGGCGACAGCGGCGGCCTCAACGTCGCCGTCTGCGCGCTCGGTCGTCAGCTCGTGCGCTGCGGCGCGACCGTCGAGGTGTTCACCCGCGCGACCGACGACGCGTCAGCGGGAACGGTCGAGATCGGCGACGGCGCGCGGGTGCACCACGTCCCCGCGGGTCCTCCGGAGCTTGCCAAGCATGAGCTCGCCAACCATCTCTGCGCCTTCTACCTGTCGATGGCGGTCGACCCGATCGCTCACGAGCTCGACCTCGTGCATGCCCACTACTGGATGAGCGGCTGGGTCGCCCGCAAGCTGCGCCAGCGTCACGGCGTCCCGTTCGTGCAGAGTTTCCACACGCTCGCCCGCGCGAAGAACGCGGCGCTGGCGCCCGGGGACGCGCCGGAGCCGGCGCTGCGCACGACCGCCGAGGAGCGCATCGCTCAGGAGGCCGACGCGGTCCTGGCCTCCACCGAGGACGAGGCCTCGCTCCTGCGTACCTGCTACGGCGCGAGCGCCGGCAGGGTGCGGGTCGCCCCGCTCGGGGTCGACACCGAGGTGTTCGCGCCCGACGCCGCCGACCGGGAGCGCACCCGCGTCGAGCTCGGCGTCGACGGACCCCTGTTGCTCTTCGTGGGCCGCCTGCAGCCCCTGAAGGGCCCGGACGTCGCCATCGAGGCCCTCGCGGCGCTGCGCGAGCGCGAGCCGGCCGCGCAGTTGGTCGTGGTCGGCGGCGCCAGCGGCACCGGCGTCGGCACGACCGACCCGCAGGGGCTCGCGAGCCTCGCCCGCCAGTGCGGGGTGGAGGACGCGGTCCGGTTCCTGGAGCCCCGGCCGCAGCGGGCGCTCGCCAGCCTCTACCGGGCCGCCGACGTCGTGCTCATGCCCAGTCGCTCGGAGTCGTTCGGCCTGGTAGCGCTCGAGGCGCAGGCCTGCGGCACCGCGGTCGTCGCGGCCGACGTCGGAGGACTGCGAGCCGCGCTGGGGGAGGGCGCGGGTCGGCTCGTCCGCGGTCACCGGCCCGAGGACTACGCCGCCGCGGTCTCCAGCCTCGTGAGCGAGCCCGACCGCCTCGCGGCCGCCGGCCTCGCCGGGGCCCGGCACGCGCAGCGGCTCGGCTGGGATCGCGCGGCCGCGGCGGCGGCCGGGGTCTACGCTGAGGTTCTCGACGAGGCACGCGCCGAGCCGGTCGAGGCGGTCGCGGACGCGCACGCCGGCGCCTGCTGAGCGGAGGCCACGATGCCCGAGGACGCCACGCGCGACGTCGTGGCCGCCTGGGTCGACGCGCAGCCGGAGGACCTGCAGGCCACCCGGGTCAGCCCGACCGGGTGGGACCTCATGCTCGCCGGCGACCACAAGCGCACGATCCCGGTGCACCTCGAGCTCGGCGAGCACACCCTCACCCTTCAGTCGTTCTTCATGCGCGCCCCCGACGAGAACGCCGAGGAGCTCTACGAGTACCTCCTGCGCCGCAACCTGCGCACCTACGCGCTGCGGTTCGCGCTGCACCCCGACGGGGACGTACTGCTCGTCGGCGTCCTGCCCCACACTGCGGTGACCCACGAGGAGCTCGACCGCCTCGTCGGTCAGCTGCTCACCGCCGCCGACGAGGCGTTCGTCCACGCCCTGCGCACCGGCTTCGCCTCGTACATCGAGCGCGAGCAGGAATGGCGCGCCCGCAGCGGCCTGCCCCGCAACCCGATCTCCTAGCCATGGCCGCCCAGCCCGGACCACCCGATCAACCCGAACGATCTGGTCAGCCCGCCCCGCCGCAGGCCGTGATCGAGTGGTTCGTCGACGAGCTGCGCCTCGATGCCGCCAGCCCGGTCGCGGTGAGCGCGACTTCCGCCACGGTCGATGCGCTGCGTTCGCGCTGTCCCCGGGTTATCGAGCCCCGTGATCCGGCGGCGGCCCGCCCCGTGTGGCCGGTCACCGACGGGGGCGCGTCGGCGGTGGTGCTCGCGGGGATCAGCGACCACACGACCGCGCGCGACGCCCTCGACGAGGTGTTGCGGGTGCTGGTGCCGGGCGGGCGGATCGGGGTCGCCGAGGTCGTGCTCGACGGTCGCGACGGCCGTGTGCGAAACCTCGAGCGCATGCTTGACCCCCGCGTCGAGGAGGGCCGCCGCGAACGTGTGCGGGCGTGGCCGGCGGCCCTGGAGGGCGACCGGAGGTTCGCCCGCCTGCGCTGGCAGGTCTTCCAGCACGTCGAACTGCTCGGGCCCGAGGCGGTCGCCGGCCGCTTCCTCGCGCTGCCCGAGGTGGCGGCGCTGCCCGACGAGGACCGGGAGGGCCTGGACGCGCAGCTGGCCCGGGCCGCGGCGGAGGAGGCCGGCGACGACGGGCTCGTCGAGCTGGCCTACCGCATCGACGCCGCCTGGACCTCGCGGGCGGAGGGGTGAGCGACCGCGCCGGTCGCAGTTAGGCTGACGCGTCATGGACGGACAACTCGCGATCCTCGGTACCGGCCGCATGGGGGAGGCGCTGCTCAGCGGCCTCCTGCGGGTGGGCTGGGTCAAGCCCCATCAGGTCCGGTGCAGCGTGCGCGGCGCCGAGCGCGCGCAGTACCTCGCCGACACCTACGGCGTCGACGCGCGCACCGAGAGCGCGAGCGCCGCCGCCGAGGCGGACGTGATCGTGCTCGCCGCGAAACCCCAGAACCTCGGGGCCCTGCTCGACGAGGTCGGGCCGAAGATGCACTCGGGGCAGACGGTCATCAGCGTCGCCGCCGGCGTGCGCACCCGCCGCATCGAGGCCGCCACCCCCGAGGACGTGTCCGTGGTGCGGGTCATGTCGAACGTCCCGGTCCAGATCGACGAGGCGATGAGCGTGCTCGCCCCCGGCAAGCACGCTGCCGACGCCGACGTCGAGGTCGCCCGCGAGATCCTCGGCGCGGTGGGTCGGGTCATCACGCTGCCCGAGGACCAGCTCGACGCAGTGACCGCGATCAGCGGGTCGGGTCCGGCGTATCTGTTCCTGCTCGCGGAGGCGCTCATCGACGCGGGGATCCTGTTCGGCATCAGCCGCGACGACGCGACCGACCTGGTCGCCCAGACGATGGTCGGCGCCGCGCACATGCTGCGCGACCAGGGCCGCCACCCCGTCGAGTTGCGCGAGTCGGTGACCTCCCCCGGTGGGGTGACGATCGCCGCGATCCGCGTGCTCGAGGAGGAGCGCGTGCGCGCGGCGTTCATCAACGCGGTCGAGGCCGCCAAGCGCCGCGGCGAGGAGCTCGCCTCGGGATGACCGGTGTTCGGCGGGGCGACCCTGCCTGGGTGGGGGACCCTGGCTGGCCCTTGACGGGCCCCGAGCTCGGCCGTGGAAATCAAGACGCAACACGAGAGCCGTTGCGGGTTGCCAGACCCCGGGTAGAGTCCACGGTAGACGGCGCACGCGCAGACGGGAGCGAGAATGACGGCCACACCGTTGACCGCCGCCAACCGCCTGACGCAGGAGTTCGAGGGCGCGTGGCGTGATGACACGCCCGTCTTCGCCTGCTGCCGCAAGGTGGTCCACACTGCGGTCGAGAGCACCGACGCGCTTGAGTTGGTACCTCAGGACGCGACGGCGCGGGTGCGGGCGTTGCGCGAGGCGGTCGAGCAGGAGATGCCCGGCCACCTCGACGCGCATCGCTGCTGCGCCGGTCACCTGGCCGACCTCGCCTTCGACCTCCCGGACCTCATCGCCTCCCCCGAGCCCGACGCCGACGACGCCTGAGGCGCGTCGGGCGCTCGCCTGACCGCGACCGCTCAGGGCTCTTCGCGCACCGTGGCGTACAGGTGCTCGAGCGTCTCGTCGGAGACCGCGGCGGTGCCGCCCACGGCCGTCAACGTCGACCACGTGTAAGCGCCGAGCGTGTCGGCGACGGCGGGGGCCGGGCTACCGCTCGCCGTGAGCAGCAGGACTCCGCGCTGGTGACCCGTGAGCACGCCGGCGCTGAGCGCGTCGGCGAAGCCGGCGCCCGTCGCGGTGATCAGGGGCCGCGGGTGGTCCGGGGGGACGCCCTCGGCGTCCTGTCGCGCGAGCGCTTCTGCCGCCACCGCCAGCGACGTGATGTATCGGTCGCCGCCCGCGAGCCGGCGGGTCTCCATCCCCTGGGCGGTGAGCTCGTCCTCCACCGCTTGTGGGACCGCGGCCTCGCCGCCCACGATCGTCACCGTCGACGGCTCGAGCTCGTCGAGCGCATCGCGGGTGCCCGCCGGCAGCCCGTCGCCCGCGGCCAGCAGGGTGGGCGGGGGTGTCTCCGTGGCGAGCAGCGCCCCGGCGCTCACCGCGTCCGCGAACCCGTGGCCGTCCACGAGCACGACCTCGTTGCCGGGCGCGCCCGCGTGGACGGCGAGGCGTCCGGCGGTATCGGCGCGGGTCTGCCCGGCCACGCGCTCGACCTCCAGGCCCAGGGCGGCGAGCTCGTCCTCGACCGCGGGCGCCACGGCGCGGGATCCCCCGAGCACGGTCACCGCGTCCGGGTCGAGGCGCACCAGCGCGTCGCGGACGTCGGTGGGCAGGCCGTGCGGCTCGGTGAGCAGCAGCGGCGCTCCCTCGGCCTGCGCGAGCGCGCCGGCGGCGAGCGCGTCGGGGAAGTCGCGGGCGGTGGCGAGCAGCACGGTGTCCGCGCGATCCCACTGCTCGGCGACCGCGAGGGCGGTCCCGATCCGGTCGTCGCCGGCGAGGCGGCGGGGCTCGGTGGAGGCACCGTCGCGGTCGTCGTCGGGATCGGTGACGTCGTCGTCGCGCACCTCGGTCTCGTCCTCGATGACCGTGATCGCGCCATCGGTGACCTCGTCGAGCCAGTCGAGGTGCGCGCTGGTGGCGGTGTAGACGCCGACGGCGTTGCCATCACAGCCGGGTTGTCCGAAGCTCGTGATCCCCGCCACCGCGCCGTTACGCGTGTCGATCAGCGGCCCGCCGCTGTCGCCCGCGCACGTGTCAGGGCTGTCGGGCCCACCCTCGCCGGCGCAGATCATCGTGTCCGCGATGTAGGCCGGTCCGAACGCCTCGTCGCACACCTCGTCGGCCACCACGGGCGCGGTGGCGACCTGCAGCCGATCGGGGTAGTCGTCCTGGCCCGGGCCGCTGCGGCCCCAGCCCGCGATCGTGGTGTCGGTGCCCTCGGGCGGCTGTGAGCCCGCGACGGTGTGGGGCTCGGCCTCCACCGGTTCGGGCAGCCGGAGCAGCGCGAGGTCGGCATGCTCGGTCGGGTCGGTGGCGGCCGGGTGGCGCTCGACCTGCTCGGCGGTCACGAACTCGCCGAGCTGCATCGCCTGGTCGGTGGTATCGAGACCCAGCCCGACGTAGGTCGTGCGGTCGTCTTCGGCGACGCAGTGCGCGGCGGTGACCACCCAGTCGGGTGCCACGAGCGCGCCGCTGCAGTCGCGGGCCTCCTCGATCGCGTTGCTGTCCTCGGCGTGTTCGACGTGCCACACGAACGCGGTGGTCTCCTGCTCGCCGTCCTCGGTGTCCTCGCCTTCGTAGACGCGCGATTCGATGGCCTCGGCACTCGGCAGGCCGAGCAGCACCGCGGCGGAGAGCAGGAGCGGTGCGCCCGCTGCGCGCCATCCCCAACGAGCTCCCACCGAATCAGGCCTCCCTCGTGGGACGCGTACGCCCCGCCTTGTTCGCTTCCCCCGTGCCGCCGACCGGCTCCCCCGGCGTTCGAGCGGTGGTTCGTCCGCCGGCGTGCTGGTCCGCCGCTCGATCCCCCTTGGCCGGCACCGCCCCGCCGGCAGGCGCCGAACCCCCCGGATCGGGTCCGTCAGCCGGCGCCGGTTCGCTCCAGGGCCTTCGTCAGCGGGCGCCGGATCTCCCCGGGGCGTTCGTCAGCCGCTGCCGGTGGGCTTACGTGTCGTCGGGCTCGCCGGTCTCGGGACGGAACGCGCCGGTGTCGGTGGTCCCGTCGGCCGGCTCAGCTGCCGCCTGCCGTTTGCGGCTCGCCCGCAGGGCCGCCGCCCCGCCCGCGAGTGCAGCGCCCCCCGCCGCGGTGAGCCACCCGATGTCGCGGCCGGTCTGCGCGATCTCCTCGGGTTGGTCCTCGGGCTCGGCCTCGACCCGGGTCTCGTCCTCCGGCTCGCGGTCGGGGTCGTCGTCCGGCTCGTCCTCGTCTTCGTCGGTGTCGTCCTCGTCCTCGACCTCGGTCTCGTCCTCGTCCTCCGGAGTGCCGTCGTCTTCCTCGTCGTCCTCCGACTCGTCGGTGTCGTCCTCGACCTCGGTCTCATCGTCCGGGCCGGTCTCATCGTCCGGGCCGGGCTCATTGTCCGGGTCGGGCTCATTGTCCGGGTCGGGCTCATCGTCCGGGTCGGGATCTGGGTCGGGATCGGGATCTGGGTCTGGATCGGGGTCGGGATCGTCACTCGGTGGAGGGGTGGCGCCGTACGCAGGGCTTGCGGTCAGCGTCTTGATGCCCGGGGCGGCCCACACCAGACCCACGGCCGCGCCGAGGTGCATGGCCTTACGGCGAGAGACGACGGCGTTCGCAACACCGCGGCGCTCGACGGACTCGGAGCCATCGGGAGCGTCGTTCGCTCCGCGCCCTGCTTCTGTGTCCCGCAGATCGTCCACCGCGCTTGTCCTTGCGTCTGGTCGTGCTCGGTTCCCGCCGCAGTCACGTTCAGTGCCCGAGAATCCCTCGAACCGCACAACCCGCCCTCATCACTGTGATCGTAGTTTGCCGCTCTGATCACGGTCCGTCAATGCGCGAATGCGTCGAGGTGTGGAGTGTGCGGATATCCAGGGCACACGGGTCGAGATGCATACACGGAGAGTAATCACACGATCGCTCGGTGCAGACCTTCTCCGACTCGACCGTCCTTCTGACAGTTCGTGGCAGTTGCCGTGCTCGGTGTCAATCCGGGCGACGGCTGTTGTCGCGGTCCCAGCCAGTGGGGGAGCCAACGCGTCGACGCCACGTCGCGATCGCCCGTGGCCACAACGCGGCGACGAGGAACACGGGCAGGTCGACCACGAGGATCGGATTGGCGCGAACGACCTCGAGCCACTGCTGACGTCGCCCGGCCGCGCGCTGTCGGGTGCGCGGATCGTGCCGGTCGAGCTCGGCGTTGCCGAGCACGGTGCGCGTCTTGCGGCGCAGGATCCCGGCGAAGGTGCGCGGTGCCTGCACGGTGCTGCGAGCGGCGGTTACGACGTGTCGGCGTTCCGGGGGGACAGCGTCGCGCACGAAGTGATCGTCGCCGGTGACGTCGGGGAACGCGTCGAACTGTGCGCGGCCACGGTCCGACAGGGCGTAGAGCCCGCTGCCCACGGTGTCGTCGCGGACCGAGGGCAGGCGCGACCAGATGCGGTAGTAGGAACGCACGGCCCAGGAACTCGTGGAGAGGTCGTGCGCGGCCACCGGGGCGGCGAGCCAGACGTCCTCGCCGGCGAGGGCGTCGACGATCGCGGCGACGCTGCCCGGCGCCAACTGCACGTCGGCGTCCATGTAGAGGCGCGGGTACTGGGTTGCGGCCGCGTCCCCGGCGTTGAGCGCGGCGATCTTCGAGGAGGTGGCGAGCTCGAGGACCCGTGCGGTGGGGGCGCGCGCTCGGACGATCGCGGCGGTGTCGTCGGTGCAGCCGTTGCAGGCGACGATCACCTCGTCACCGGGCGCGAGCTGGGGCAGCAACGCGTCGAGGCAACCGCCGATGCTCGCGGCCTCGTTGTGGGCGGGCACGACGACGCTGGTCATGCGCGCGCTACGCCTCGCCCCGGCCGCTGGGATCGGGCGCGCCGACCAGCTCCGCGAGGCCGTTGTCGCACAGCTGTTGTGCGTAGCCGATCAGATCGCGGGCGACGACCTCGGGGTCCTCGTCGAACTCGCCGGCGAGCGCGGTGGCGAGGTCGCGCAGCGTCGTCCGCCCGTCGAAGCAGTGCCACAGCCCCGCGGCGAGCGGTTCGAGCTTGTGGGTCGTGCCGTGGTCGGTGGAGTGGATGACCAGCTCGCCGTCGAGCTCGACGTGGGCGAGGTCGTCGCGGCGCCGGATCACCGTGTCGAGATCGATCCCGGGCGCGCCCGTCATCGCTACTCACCCTTCCGGTCCGTCGCGTCCCCGGCCCACAGCGATTCGACCGCCTCGCAGCCCGCGTCGAGGTCGCTCAAGGTCACACGATAGCCCGCGCTGGTGGCGGCGAGGCGCCCGAGCACCGCGAGGTCACGCTCTGGGGCGAACTCGAACGCGCACCGGGTGAGCTCGAGCAACGTGTCCGCGCGCGAGATCGGCTCGACGGAGGTCGCCGCACCGGGCTCGTAGCTCGGGAACACCACCAGCCGTGGCTGTCCGCCCGCCGAGACCGCGTCGGCGCGGATCGTCTCGGGCGCGACCTGCCACTGCTTGGGCAAGCGCTCGGCCAGACCGGGGGGGTGCCCCGGGTTGAGGTCGGCGAGGACCTCCCACGAGCCGGGGTCGATCGCCAGCGGCTTCGGGTACGGGTGCACGGCCAGGGTGTCCGGGTCGAGGGCGATCGCCTCGTCGGTGACGTAGCGCCAGCCACGACGCACGAGCCCGGCGACGAGCGTGGACTTGCCGGCCTCGATGCGTCCGGGGAGCACGAGCACGTGGCCGTCCCGCTCCGCTCCCGAGGCGTGCAGGCGGACGAGGTGGGAACTGTCCTCGACCGCCCGCCGGTTCACGTGCCACAGCAGCATCGCCACCGCTCCAGCCATGGAGCGCTGCCGCTCGATCACCTCGCCGTCGCGGTGCAGCGCCGCCCGCCCGTCGGCGGTGGGCCGCAGCTCGTAGCGCACCGCCGGTTGTCCCGACGTCGCGATCGGATCCGGGATCGCGAGTGCCCCGAACGCGCGGTCGAGGTGGGCGATGAGCTCGTGGTCGGGGCTCGCGACCGAGAAGTCGTGAGCGAGCGCGCGCAGACGGCGCGTCTCGTGCCATCCGCCGGGGGCGCGGCCTTTGGCGGGCGCGCGCGAGCCGATCATGCCCGCCCGCTACGCCGCCGCTTGCTGACCACGCGGACAGCGTAGGCCGCGAAGGCCGCGCCACGTTCGCGCAACCACATGCGAAGGTCCGAGGCCCAAAGCGCGAACGTGGCGCCGAAGGTCGCCCCGCCGACGTGCGCGCCCATGTCGAGGAACGAGGGGTGCCGCGGCTCGATCGACGTCTTGCCGAGTTGCAGCAGGACCGTGAACGCGAGGGCTAGCAGTGCGACTCGGCGCAGCCGGACTCCGGGAGAGACCAAGCCCACGAGCAGCCATCCCACGGGGACGAACCCAACGAAATGCAGCACACTGCGCAGCTGGGCCGACTCGGGGGGCACCTCCAGCATCTCGACCACCCGCGCCGGTACGTACCACACGCGTTCGGGTATGGTCAGCACGCCGTCGGCCAACAGGTCGGTCGTGACGCCGTCCACCTGCACGTGTGCGACCTCGATCCGGCCGTGCCAGACGCGGGGTGCGCGGCGTTCGTCGCCGAGCGCCAGTCCGTGCGAGAGGTCCCATGTCTCGAACCCATCGGCGGGGCGCGAGCGTTCCACCGGTTCGTGGCCGTCGACGGAGACGCGGGCGTGCTCGTCGGTGAGCGCGACCTCGATGGCCAGCGGCTCGCCGCGTTCGAAGGCGTCCTCGACGACGAGCGCGGGACGGCCGAGTCGGTTGGAGTCGGCCTCACGGATGCGCACGATCAGGTCGTCCTGCCACTGCCCGATCATGAGGTTGGCATCGCGATGACTCCCCGACCAGGCGAGCAGGCGGGCGGGGCCCCGCTGGTCCCCATCGGCGGGCTCGACCTCCATGTTGATCGTGACCTCACCCGGGGGAGCGGCGCCCTCAGCAGCCGGGCTCGCGGCATGCGCGATCGCGCGGCGGCCGGAGATCTCGAGGGCACCCTCGGACGTGACGGTTACCGCGTTGTCGACCCGGGCGGGTGGATCGAACTCGAACGGTGCCCACGCCACAAATGCGTGGAAGGCGACGAGCAGCCCGAGCAACGTCACCCGCCACGCGCGCCCCCGGCCGCGTCGCGCAGGCGCCCCCGGCTGATCTGGCCTGCCGGGTTGGCGTGATTCGCCGTCAGAGGCGCTGGGCGGCTCGGCGGTCGTGGCGCCGCTGGGCTCGTCGGCTCTCACGGGTCGCTCGCCTCGCTCGGGCCTGGGACGCCGGCGTCGCTCGAACCACGGACGCTGGCGAGGCCGATCTCGACGCCCATGACGTGGTCACGCGCCCGAGGGGCGCTGTCGAGCGTGATCGACCCGTAGAATCTCATGAAACTTCCCGCCTGTTTCCCCCCGGTTCCCACCACTTCGCTGTGCGCAGCGGCTGCTCGACCGCATGCACGCCGCGTCGGGATCGCCGTGCGCCAGACGATAACCCGCGCCGCCGGCCCCCACCTCGCCCAACGGCGCGAGGTCGCGCTCCGCCCCAGTCCAACGTTGCCCGGCCTCGGTGTATCTTCGTGGGGTTCGATATGGGGCTGCTTGCCCGTGCCGGGACTCACGGGCTCGACGGTCACTGGCGTGCTCTCGCGAGCCCGGCGAAGTCTTCGCGTACTCGCTTGGCTAACGTTCCTGGTTCAACGGCGTGGGTGACGCGCCTCATCGGCACGGCTCCGGCCACGTGCGTGAGCGTCGCGAGACGCTCGGGGCGCACTCCCGCGCCATCGACGTAGCTCCCGACGAACGAGTGCCGCAGCAGTTCGCGCATGACGTCCGCTCCCGCCAGGGGAGTGACCTCGATACCTCCCTCGTCGATGCGCGGATCGCGTTCGAGCACGTAGAGCGCTCGGAGCGGCCGAGACCGGGGGAGGTGGGTACCGAACCCGTCGCCCCCGACCGGCACTCGCCGTTTGGAGTAGAGGGGATGCGCGAGCCTGAAGTCGTCGGGGTCGCCAAACTCGCGGGCGACGTCGTCGGGCCACAATCGCAACTGTGGGTAGCCGGGTCCCGCGACCACGTGGCCACCATCGGCGCGTAGCGGCGTGATGTCGTCACTCAGCAAGGCGTGACCCGCGCGGAGCAACTCCACGGCGAGCGAGGTTTTCCCCCCTCCGTTCGTGCTGGCGATGGCGACGGCTCCCTCGCCGGCCGTGATGGACGCGGCGTGGAGCGCAATCTCGCCCTGCAGCTCCAACCAGAAGGCCATCACCGGCCCGAGGAGTCGCAGTTCGGCCAGCCACGGCACGTCGATGTCACGCAGGTGGCAGACGACGCGGTCGGGCCAGAGGTAGAAGTCGGCCACCTTGCTGAACCGCAGCAGGTAGGCCTCCCCGGCCCGATGCACGTAGGCGAAGTGCACGCCGTCGATCACGGGTGGTTGCGCATGCAGGACGGGCCCGAGATTGGGTACGTCGGGGGTCCCGGTGGTCAGGTGGTAGGTGAGATCGGGGGCCTCGGTGCTCGGAACCAGCGGCGTGGTGAACGGCACCTCCGTGGCCACGGTGCGCCCGAACAGGTGGAACGTCCTCATCGGAATGCCTCGGCGGGGACCCCAACGAGGTACCCATCGTCGGCCAGCCGCGCGGCGAAGCCGGCGAGGTCGCCGGCGACGATGGTCGGCGATGCGTCGAACTGCTCTGCGACACGCGCGGTGGCTCGCCTGAGGTCGCCGGTGGTGAGCAGGGCCTCCCACATCGCGCGTGCGGAACCGTCCAGCGCGATCGAGCGCCCCGACGCCGCGTCAGCAATGATGAGGTGCTCGTGGACCTCGCTGAACACGACGCCGGGTGCGGCGGCCACAGGCCCGGGTCCGATCGGCTGGACCTGCACGGCGACGCGCGGCGGTCCGAGGCGGCGGTTCGAGAAGCACAGGCCCGCGGGCAGCAGTCGCCATCCGGGTTCGATCCTCTCGGTCACCGGATTCCAGATCGGCGTGTCAGGTTCCTTCCAGGCGAAGCTGACCGGCTGAGTGTCGCCCATCCAGTAGCGTTCGGCGTTCGTCCGCTCGGTCCACAGGATGCGGCGAGCCTCGGTGTCGGTGGGCCGCGCGGTGAGGTCGCGCGCCGCGAGGCAGGCCTCGACACGGGGTTCGGCGCGCTCGATCGCAGCGCGGAGATCGGGATGCGAGCACAGGTGCGCGAAAGCTATCCGTGGGGCCTTGACCGCAGCGAGGAACTTCCCGAACCGGTACCCAGTCAGTGCGCTGTCGTCGACCACCACCGTGAGGGACTGCGCGTCGGGGGCGTGCGGCTCGGGGATCGAGGAGCCCACCGCGGTATGTGGCAAGTCGAACGCTTGCGCGAGCATGCCGAGTACGATGTGCCCCCTCGGGGTACCGCGACGAATCTGGCGGTCTCCAGCGCCGGGCCGAACCGTCGGCGCAGCGCATCAGCCAATCGCTCGACGTCACGTTCCGCGTCCGCGTAGGTCAAGTGGAGCAGGCGAGTGAGCCGGTCGTCGAGTGCGTTGGCGAGCGTGGCGAAGCGTGCGGCGCAGGCGTCGTCGATGTCGCCGAGCAGCCCGATGGCGGGGTTGGTGCCTCCCCGCAGGACGATGGTCGCTGTCTGGTGCGCGTCCCACGATGGATGGGAAGCGATGCTCCGCACCGCCCCGAGCAGGAATCTGTCGCGGGCGAGGCCTGCCGTGACAGATTGTGATCCATCGGCCGGTGAGGCCCCGGCGACGAGTTGGTGAACCAGCGCCGCCGGGCGGGGCGAGGGTAGTCGGGTGATCAGCCCTGGCCGGGTGGGCACTGCCCCGTGCTGCCGTGGAAGTCGTTGTCGCCCGCCGAGCACATGAAGTCGTCCGAGCTGCTCGTGTTGCCCATGCCGGCTGTTACGTCGACGACCGTTCCCCATTCGGTGATTGTCGGAGCAGCGTACGCCTGGTTGCTCATGTCCCGCCTCTCGAGTGGCCCGACTGCCGGAATCGTGATTGACGCAGTGTAGTCTGCGCTCGCCATCTGAACAAGCGTACTGTGGCCCGAGTCTGCTAGGACTGAGGCAATAGTGAGGTGGCCGTGGGATTGCCGTCCGCGAGGAGAGGTTGCTACAGCGAGTCAGGTCCGTCGTGTCATGAGAGCCCATGACCAACTCGTGCGGATGACGCCTCAGGAGATCGCCACCGGCTGGCCCACGGGACGTGAACCCGTGTCGGTGCCGGATCCCCGCCTCGCTCACCGTCCTCCCCGCGAGGTGCTCGAGGCGCTCATTCTGCCGGCGCTCACCGAGCAGCCGTGCCTGGTGGGATTCTCGGGCGGTCGGGACTCCTCCGCGGTGCTCGCGGTTGCGACGGATCTCGCCCGAAGTCGCGGCCTACCCGACCCCGTCCCCATGACCCGCCGCTATCCCGGTGACGCGCTGGCCGACGAGGACGCCTGGCAGGAGCTCGTCATCCGGCATCTCGGTCTCACCGAGTGGGAGCGGATCGACGTCATCGACGAGCTCGATCTACTCGGCGAGCGTGCGATCGCTGCGCTGCGTCGCTACGGGCAGCTGTGGCCACCGATGCACTACGTCAACCTCTGGATGCTCGATCACGCGCGCGGTGGGGCCTACCTGACCGGGCAGGGCGGTGATGAAGTCCTCGGGAGCCATCGGCTCGCGCCGATCCGAGCCGTCGCCGGACAGGGCCTGCGGGTGAACCGCCGGACACTGCGCCGTGCGGCGGGCGCCGCCGCACCGAACCGAGTGCGGGGCTGGTGGGCCCGCCGTAGGCCGGATCCCTCGGTGGCGCCGCCGTGGCTCCGCGCCGAACTCGCGACCGCGCACCATGCTGCGGTGCTCGCCGACCACGCCAAGGAGCCGCTGCGCGCCGACCGGTCGATCCGCTGGCAGCTGGGCTTCCGCGCCGTGGGGATGGCGTTCCGCAACCTCGACCTTCTCGCCGCCGAGCGGGACGTGCGGGTCCGGCACCCGCTACTCGATCCCTCGTTTGCTGCGGCGATGGGCCGTACGTGGGGCTGGCGCGGCCCGCGCGACCGGACAGAGGCCCTGCGGTGGCTGGTCGGCGATCTCCTGCCGGAGGCCGTGTGCGCGCGCCTCAGCAAGGCGGCGTTCAACACCGCATTGTTCGGTCCGGCCAGCCGAGCGTTCGTCGAGCAGTGGGACGGCAGCGGCGTCGACACCACCCTCGTCGACCCGGAGGAGCTGAGGCAGACATGGACGAGCGATTTCCCGCACGGGGGAAGCTTCGCGCTGCTGCAGCAAGCTTGGTTGCACCAGGACGGGCGGTGACCTGACGGCGGAATCGGAAGGTTACGGTGTGGACATCGGCGGATGCTCGGTGCCCAACCTTGCGGATGAGGCCGGTGCGGACGGCTCGGTCGGGGGATGGCGATGAAGCGTGCGGGTCCGCTATGGGCGCATCGTGAGCCGCACGCGGCCTTCCTGGCCGCCGAGCGGATCGCCGTCATCCAGATGCCGCGCAACGAGGTCGGTCGCGAGCGAATTCGCCGGAAAGTCCACGGCGCTCGTGCTGCCGCCCGCGATCCGGTGTGGGCCGACTTGGTGGTAGTCAATCATCGCGCCCCCGGCGGGGCCACTTGGGCGCCGTGGGTCGCTCCCGTGCCCGGTGACGCCGTGGCTGCGGGGGCGGCACGCCTCCTGGACCGCCTGTGGGAAAGCGCGTCCAGTGCCCCGCGGGTGTCGGCGCACGAGGTGGTGGACCTCTCGAGGGTCCGGGGCCCCACGGTGCGCCTGCCGCTTGCCGAGGCTAGCTGGCAGCAGTACGAGCGCGCCCTGCGGCGCGTCGCGGTGCCGCGCACCTCGGCCCACGGCGATCTGCGTCAGGAAAACCTCGCGCAGCGGCGGGACGGGTCGTTCGCCATCATCGACTGGGAGTCGTACGAGCCCGTATCCTCACTTGCGTTCGATCTCCTGCACTTCCACCTGGAGTCGCAGCGGCGGTTGGGTGCACCGCACTGGGGCGTGCTCGTCGAGCATGGGTTGCGGCTGCCCCCAGTAACCCTCTTGGCGCAGAGACTCGGTGTCTGCCCGCCCGACCTCTTGGCGGCGTACTCCGTGAATCGGGCGGCACGGACGATGCGGCTGTTCTCGGGCCCGGAGGCTGCGGTTCCGGAGGCGCGGCGTCAGCGCACGACGGAGATCCTCGAGTCGCTCACCGCCGTGCTGGCCGTGTGAGCCCACCGGGCGCACGCGAACGGGATGGCTACGCAGGGGCAACCGCAACCAACATGGCTAAGGGACGCCCATCACCTTGCGGGTGTTACCCCGGCAGGGTCGGTGGCGTCGGGCGGCGGTGCTTGTGGGTCCAGCGGTGCGATGCGGTGCACGTGATCGGCGACCTGGGTGAGCGCCGGCTGGTGGCTGATGGCCAGGATGGTAACCGAACCCCGCAGACCCCGGACGGTGCGCAGAACCGCCTGCTCGGTTTCGGGGTCGAGCGCCGTGGTCGCCTCGTCCAGCACGAGTAGCTGCGGCCGACGGACCAGCGCGCGGGCAATCGACACGCGTTGGCGCTGGCCCCCGGATAGTCGCGTGCCGTGCTCGCCGATCACGGTGTCGAGCTGCTCGGGCAAGGTGGCGACGAAGTCCCCGGCGCCCGCGGCCTCCAGCGCCTCCCAGACGTCCTCGTCCGTGAGCTCGTCGTCGTACATCGCGACGTTCGCGCGGACGCTGTCGTGGAAGAGCACGACCTCCTGGGGTACGTACCCGATGCGTTCGCGCCAGGCATGCAGATCGGCCTGCTCGAGCGGCAGGTCGTCCACGTAGACCTCGCCGGCGTCGGGTCGGTACAGGCCGGTGACGAGGTCGACGATCGTCGTCTTACCGGCGCCCGAAGGACCGAGCAGAGCCGTGAGCTCACCCGCGGGGATTCGCAGGTTGTAGGCCCCCAAGACCCGGGTCTGGCCATAGGCGAAGTCCACCTCGCGAAGCTCGACGGCCTCGCGCAGTTCGGGCGCGCGGCCGTGACGCTTCGGCGCCTCCGCCTCCGCCTCGGCGGCGTCGATCGACTCCTCGATGGACCAGAGCGCGCTCTCGATCGACGCCAGCGATTGCCAGTGCTTCTGAAGGCCGCCGATCTTGCGCACGGTGCGCTGGAAGATCAGGGCGAGGAAGAGCAGCTCGGTGAACGGCAGGCCGAGGACCGACAGGAAGACGTAGGCGATGATCGCGAGAAAGAACGCGATCAACGGCTCTTGCGCCACGCCCATGGCGGACGTCGCGACGACCTGGCGGCGTTGCGCGTGGTTGAGTTCCTCGGTCTCTCGCTGGAGCGCTGGTTGCAGGCTGTCCTCGCGACCCATGGCCTTCAGCGGCTTGATGGCATAGAGACCGTCGGTCAGCCGCGCGATGAGGCTGCGCAGCAGTGCGGTTTGCTCCCGGCCGGCCTGTCGAGCGATCGAGACGAGCCGTCGCAGGCTGACCACCATCAAGGACCCGAGAAGGATCGACAACAGGGCGATCTGCCAGGAGACCGCGAAAGCGATGCCCACATAGATCACGAGCGTGAAGCCGCCCGCCAGGAGGTCGGTAGTCCGAGGGAACAGCGAGGAAGCCCGCATGGCTTCGCTCGCGACCGCGTTCGACAGCCGCCCGGTGGGTTGCTGGACGTAGAAGCCCCAGCGGGCGCGCATCATCGCGTTGATGAGCCGCATCCGCAGGTCCCGGGCCGCGAGGGCTGACGCGGCCCCGGCGTGCCACTGGGAAGCCAGGCGCAGGCCCGCCTTCGCCGTCAGCGCGAGGACCATGAACGCCAGTAGCAGCCCGAGCGTCGGAGACAGCCCGACGACGTCCAGCGCGCCCTCCACGAAGGCGGCGAGTTCGGGGGACGGCTGGGTCTCCGCCTCCGCGGCCAGCCCCAGCAGCGGGAGCAGTACGACCAGGCCGATCCCCTCGGCCAGACCGGACGCCAGGGCGAGCGCGACGAGGATCACGGAGCGACGGGGATACTGCTTCAATATCCCGACGATGGCGCTGACCGTGGTTCGGTCGGTGCGCGTGTCCAGGTCGCTCATTGGTCGGAGATCCTTATGCCGGCCGGGATGTCGTGCGCCTGCTGCGATCCCCGATGAGGTGATGGCGTCTGGGTTACGCCGGCGGTGGATGGCGTGCCGAAGGCGTGGAACTCCTCTGACAGGCGGAGGGGTCGACCGTCGACCTCGACCCAGGCGTGCGCGGCGAGCTCGTCTCCGACTCGGCGGATGCCGAGGCGTGTCGTGGCGTTCCAGCGGTGGAGGAGTCGGCAGGCGACGAAGGACTCCCGGAGACATGGCCCTCGACCGAAGGGCCACAGCCGGGCGACACGAACGACGGCTTGGTGGCGGCGCTCTGCCCGAGGTGGGAGTGGGGGTGGGTCGCGGTCGGTCGCCACGGCCCCGGACGCCCCCTGTAGGTCGAGGGGCACGCCGAGCAGCCGGGCGGCGCGGCGCAATGGCAGCACGCGGACGACGACTTCTGCCAGGGAGAACTCGGCCAGTGCTCGGAGCGTCAGCAAGTTCTCGCGCAGCGAGCGTCGCGCGGTCCGCCGCAGCATGCGAAGGACGCGTCGGCGAGCACGCCGGCTCACCCGGGGAAGCAGCCGCGCCGAGCGGCCCCCGTGGTTTGAGCCCATCCCTCGCCTCCCGTCGTTCCTGCGGTCCATCCTTCTTGGCGTCATCCGAATCTCGCCGATGCGCTCACGACGAGGCTTACGCGGCCATCAGATCCAACAGTCGTTCCCCGAGGTCGTCCCGGAAGGGTGGGCCCCACGGGACGGTGGCGACCAACACGCGAACCGAACGGGCGATCACGCCTGCGCCGTCGAACTGCCGTTGGACTACGTGGGGTTCGAGCAGGCCGTTCACACGGGGGAAGTTGATGAGACGGAACATCGCTCCCGCCGTGGGCATCAACTCGGCCGTGAGTTCCTCCGCGTTCCGGCTCGGGCGCGGGATGACGAGGGTGTCGAGCGGCACCGAGTCCTGCGAGGTCAACGGGGGCACGACCGCGTCCCGCCCGTCCGGCATGGTGATGCGGTCGGCGTTCGGCAGGCGGTCGAGCAGGGAAACCGAGCCCTTGCGCAGCCGGATGGCCACGTTGCCCGCGAGGCACCGAGGACCGTCATCGTTCTCGACGACGAGCACGTCCTCGGCGATGTGCCGCGCACCCGCGGCGCAACTGGCGATGGCGAGCGTCGACTTGCCCATGCCGGAGTGGCCGACAAACGCGAGCGCCCGCCCGCCCGCCTCAACGGCACTGGCATGCAGGACCAACGCACCGCGTACTGACGCGATGAAAGCCAAGGTCGTACCCGCGAGCAGGACGTCGACGAGCCCGTCGTCGGCATTGTGGTCCCGTTGGTACTCCACCCGACTGAGATCGGGGGAGACGTGAACATCGCAGTGGTTGAAGAAGCGCAGCAGGTAGCCGTCCTCGCGGCGGGCTCCCGCGTAGAATCGCCGATGCCCTTCACCAGGGTCGACGACGGGCTCCCCCTCGGGGAACCGGTCACCTACGGCGGTTCGGGGCCCGGCGAGGAAGTCGACCTCGGCAGGGTCCTCTGTGGTTCGGGCGGGTAGCCCCGGCAAGGGGTGGTCGCTGCTGATGTTCAGACCACACGAGCGGTACGCATAGCTCGTTCGAGCCGCTCGCGACCACTGTTCGTCGCCGACCTGGTGCACAGGGGCTGATCGACTCGATTCCCGCGCTCGCTCAGTCAAGGTCTCCCCCGTACCCTTGCTCCGATGCAGACCGGAGACGATGTGTTGTATCGGATGACGCCACTCGAGATCGCTCGGGGCTTCGTGCTCGACGACGACCCGGCTCGGCGTGTCCGTCCCGCCTCCTCGCCCCCGCCCGACCCCAGAACTGTACTCGAAGAGTGTCTTCTCAGGGCGCTCGAGTATCAACCCTGCGTAGTGGCGTTCTCCGGCGGGCGCGATTCGTCCGTGCTGCTCGCGCTCGCGGTTCGGGTCGCACGTCGGGAGGGGGTGCCGCTGCCCGTTCCGGTCACCCGGCGGTTCCCACGGTTCGAGGACACGCGAGAGGACGAGTGGCAGGAACTAGTGATTCAGCATTTGGGGGTTGAAGAGTGGGTCCGAGTCGATCTCGACGACGACGCCCTCGACCTGATCGGCCCGGTGGCCGGCCCTCGCGTCCGCGAACATGGCGTGCTGTGGCCGCCGCTTCTGCACCAGGACGAACCCGCCGTCGCGCACGCGCTCGGGGGGGCCGTGATCGACGGCGAGGGCGGCGACCAGGTCTTCGGCCTCGACATTCACCGAATCGCCCCGCTCGTTCTCGCCCACCGGTTCCCGCGCTATCGTGCGATGCGCCGACTCCCGGGTGTAGCGGCTGCCCTGGTCCCCGACCCAGGACAGCGCGCCGTGAGCTACCACCGTCTCCGTACGCTCGAGGCGGAGATGCCGTGGCTCCGGGAGGCAGCAATGGCCGACCTGCGACGCGACCTGGCGCGAGAGCACGGTGCGCTGCCGCTGCGGTGGGACCAGAGCATCCGTGGACTGTTGCATCACCGCGCTCGCCGACTGGGCCTGGGCAACCGCACGGAGCTGGCACGGCGTCGAAGGGTCGAGTACATCCATCCATTCCTGGAACCTCGGTTCCTCGAATCGCTGGCCCGCGCGGGCGGGCCGACGAGCCTGGGGCCCCGTTCGGAGGCAATGACCTCGTTGTTCTCCGATCTGCTGCCGCGCGCGGTGCTCCGGCGCCGCACGAAGGCTTCCTTCAACCCCGTCGTGCACGGTCGCTTCAGCCGCGAGTTCGCGGAGCAATGGGATGGCTCGGGGGTGGATGAACGACTCGTTGATCTGGACCGCCTGCACGAGGAGTGGCGGAGCCCCGCGCCGAACGGTCGGACGCACGCCCTCCTACAAGCGGCATGGCGGCACAGCCAGTTAGGCTCGGCATGAGGTGGGAAGGTCGTCCTGTTGCATCCACGACCCCGCTCTGCTGCTTCGACAACGTGATCCTTGACAGGATCTGACCGGCAGCCTAGGTTACGTCCTGTAGCGAGCTCGTCCGGCAAGGATGCTCGTGACGAACGAGTAGGCGGGACGTGTACATGTGCGCGTTCCACGAGCATCGAGGTAGCTGTGAAGGCATACGAGACTCCCAGCATTACCGAACTGGGCTCGGTCGCGGCGATGACCCGCGGCGAGGGTGTCAAGGGCGACGACGACACACTCGCGTGGTTCATCAAGTACGGGACTGACCCCACGTCGTAGCTCGACCGAGGTAGGCGAAGGGCCCGCGCCGACTGGCGCGGGCCCTTCGCTTGCGCGGGTTTCGCGTGGTCGGCGCATTGGCCATTGGCCTAACCGATAGCCCAGCCTATGGGTCAGGCGTCCTCGATCAGATCACGTGTCCGCAGGTCCCCGAGGAACGCCTCCACATCGGCGCGGGCCTGGGCCTCATCGACATCGTAGTTCCCGGTCAATTCGGCAACGAGCTCATCGACGGTGGCGGGCTGTTGCAGCCGCTCCCACAGCACGCGCCCGGTGCCGTTGACGCGGAAGTACACGGACCCGTCGAGATCCAGCACCACAACGTCGTCGTCGACGACCTGCCAGCTAAGGCCGCTGTCGCGGAGCTTCATCGCCATCCTCGTAACCCTTCCCCGGGGCGCGGGCCTGCTCTTGTCAGCGAGGTTCATGCTACCGGTCGGCGGTGCTTATGGCCTTCTGGGGCTCCGATTCCATGGAGTGTTGAGCGACGCGCCGGAGGAAGGCTTCCTGGGCCGCTGCACCCCCGGACTCGTAGCGATCCGACCCCGGATGATCCACGGGTAGACGGGCGGTCGGGGCTTCGTCCTCAGCCTCGCTCCGCCCGCGCCAGTGGGCCACGGCCTTCCGTGCCAGTTCCGCCCCGCTCGCGGTACCGCTGCCACGAGTAGCGCGTGACAGAAGCCGCCCCCACGACGGGCCCCCGTCCTCGGCTTCGGCGGGGGCCGCCGCGAAGGCCGCGGAGGAGAGGCGGAGCCACATCCGTGGACCCACACCGCGGGTCCGCAGGGTGCGTGCTGCCGGAGGGCAGCCGATGCTCCGGTCGACGCGCTGCAATGCGGTGGCGAGAACGAGGCCGGCACGCCAGCGCCGAGCGGTCTCCCCGATCTCCGTCGCGCTCGCCAAGGGGTTCTCCAGGAGGCGCTCGAGGTCCTTCAGCCAGACGAGGCGATGCCCCCCCGACATCACCGCGTGCATGGCCACGTACACGATGGTGTCGGCCGCGCCGAGTGTGGGCACTTCGATACCGCCCACCGGGACGGTGCGCATCCGGGAGAATAGGTCAGCCATTGGGACGCGGAACTGCTTGCGCACGGCGTTGTCGTTGATGAGATGCCAGTGCACGTCTCCGGTGAGACCGCTGGGAAGCCGGACGTGCACCTCGCCCTTGAGCGAATCCCGGATCAGGGTCCAGTTCCGGTCGCGGACCTCAGCACCGTGCGCTTCGAGCGTGTCGAGCGCGTCGCCCAATCCGGCCCCGGGGACGACGAGGTCGAGATCCCCGTATGCTCGTAGGTCGACGCGTCCGTGAACGGGCTCCCCCAGAACTGGGCCTTTGATCGCCAACCATGGGATGCTCGCCTGCTCGAACGCGGTCATCACCGTTCGCAGATCGGAGAGCGCGCGAAGATGCGTGACAACGGTCCGGTCCATGGTGAGCTTGAGGCGCTCGCGTTCCAAGTGGGGGAGTTCGTCGCGATCACCGACCGCGCGGTACACGTACCCACCAACTCCGTGGAAGAAGGCGGCTTCCGCCAGGCCCTCAAGTTCGGCGGGGCTAGCGAACGTCAGCACGTCGTCGATGCTGGGGCCGACGCCCGGGCGCGCGACGCTCGCACGCAACAGGCGAGCGATGGTCCTGTTGAGCGCCATCTAGGCCAGTCCTTCGAGCAGTGTTTGGCGCAGGATGCCACACCCAGCCATGTTGCCAAGCGAAGGTTTGTGACCTCGAGAGTGCTGAGTGCCCCGCCCCCCATGTGGCCGCGTAGCCTGTCGACAAGGCAAGGACTCGGTCAACCTCCGGTTGGGACGTGCCATGGGGAGCAGTTCAGTGCCAGTGAACGAGCTGGCCGTGGTCGTGGTGACCTACAACGCTGCCAGCGTGGTGGGTGAGTTGTTGGACAGCTTGCCTGCGGCCGCCGATGGTCTTGAGCGTGTCCAACTGATCGTGGTCGACAACGATTCCTCGGACGACACCGTCGCGATTGTTCGGACTGCACGACGCGACGCCACGATCGTTGAGACCGGACGCAACGGCGGGTACGCGGCGGGCTTCAACGCGGGCGTCGCGGCGGCAGCCCCCGCTCACGCCTATGCGCTGCTCAATCCCGATCTCGTCTTGCGGCCCCGGGCGTTGACACGCCTGGTGGAAGCCCTGGGTCGCCCGGAGGTCGGCATCGTGGTCCCTCGACTCGAAAATCCGCAGGGCCGGCTGCTGCCGTCGCTGCGTCGTGCGCCGACGGTGCGGCGAGCTGTCGGGGAGGCGCTGCTCGGGGGCTGGCGTGCCGGACGCCAGGCTGCATTCGGGGAGTTAGTCGTTGACCCGGGGGTCTACCGCGAGAGAACCGAGGCTGATTGGGCCAGCGGGGCCGCGATGGTGATCGACCGGGACTGCCTGCGAACGGTCGGCCCGTGGGACGAGTCCTTCTTTCTCTATTCGGAGGAGACGGAGTTCTGCCTGCGTGCCCGCGACCGGGGCTACCAAGTGATGTTGGAGCCCGACGCGGAGGCCGTACACATCGGTGGCGACGCGCCACAGTCGCCGCGACTGTGGGCCTTGCTGCGAACGAACGGTGTGCGGCTGTTCGCGCGACGTCACGGGTGGCTGCAGGCGCAAGCCTTTCGCGCAGTCGTCATGGTCGGCGAGCTGTTGCGGGCAGCCGTGAGGCGCCGAGAGGTGCACGCGGTCGCCTGGCGCGCGTTGGCGAGCATGCGACTCAGGAGGCGGGGCGCTGACGCGGGTTTTCGCCGGAGCCGATCCCGCTCCCGATCCCCCCATGTGCTGATCGTGGTTGAGAACCTCCCCGTCCCGCTCGACCGGCGCGTGTGGCTCGAGGCCCAGGCCCTGGTGGAGGAGGGCTATCGCGTCTCCGTGATCTGTCCGAAGGGCCCCGGCGATCCCGCCTTCGAGCAACTCCACGGGGTGCACCTCTACAAGTACCGACCCTTCCCGCAGACCCGAGGTGCCCTCAGCTTCATCCTCGAATTCGCCTACTGCTGGCTAGCCACCGCACGGCTGACCGCGAAGGTGGCCAAGCGTCAACGCATCGACGTCTTCCAGGCCTGCAACCCCCCGGACACCTTCTTTGCGCTCGCGGCGCTGCTTAAGCCGTTCGGCACCCGCTTCGTCTACGACCAGCACGACCTCTGCCCCGAGGTCTACATGACGAAGTTCGGCGACGAGGGCGGGCTCCTGTTGCGAGGGCTCTTCCTGCTGGAGCGCCTCACCTATGCGACCGCCGACCACGTCATCGCGACGAACGAGTCCTATCGCCGAGTGGCGCTCGAGCGGGGTCGCCTCTCGCCCGATCAGGTCACCGTGGTGCGCAACGGCCCGGACCTGTCGCGGCTCTACCGCGTGGCGCCGCAGCCTGAGCTCAAGGAGGGCCGGGCGCACCTGGCGGTGTACCTGGGGATCATGGGGCCGCAGGACGGGGTCGACATGGTGATCCGCGCCGCCGCCGCGATGCGCGACGAGTTCGACCGCCACGACGTGCAGTTCGCCCTGCTTGGCTTCGGGGACTCGCTCGAGGACCTGCAGCGCCTCGCCGAAGACCTCGGCGTGACCGACCGGGTGACGTTCACTGGGCGCGCGGACGACGAGATGATCCGTGCCTACCTCTCGACCGCCGACGTCGGCCTCTCGCCCGACCCGCCGACACCGTTCAACGACGCCTCGACGATGAACAAGACGATGGAGTACATGGCGTTCGGGCTGCCGGTGGTCGCGTTCGATCTCACCGAGACGCGCGTGAGCGCAGGTGACGCTGCGATCTACGTCTCGGATGGGGATCCGATGTCGTTCGGCAGGGCGGTGCTCACGCTCCTCGACGACCCTGAGGAAGGCGTGCGCCGTGGAGCGATGGGTGAGGGTCGTGTCAGTGAGCAGTTGGCGTGGTCTCACCAACGCGATAACTACTTGGCGGCGCTCTCGTGGCTCGCTGCAGGGCAGCGGGAAGTCCGTCAGTGATGCCGGGACGACTGACTGAGCCGTCAGGTGCTTCCGGAGGCGTCTCGGGCTTGCGTTAGACGGGTTGAGGCCGACAATGGCTGCAGGACTATCGGAAGGTGCCGGGGAACAGGGAGCTTCGGGAGGGATGGCCTACCGAGCGGTAGGCCTGCACAATTGGCCTCAGGCGGGGTGCCTACTCTCAGTCAATGAGCGGCGCAGCGCGCTACAGTTGGCATCGGGGCGCACCACCACGACCCTCGGGGGTCTCTCACACCGAAAGAAGGCGGGGCTCAATGGATGTCCTGACGCTGGCTCGAATCCTTCTGCGGCGCTGGTACGTGGTGCTTCCGCTCTTGGCTCTGGCTGGCGCGGGGGCATTTCTGCTGTACCAGCGCGGCTCACCCGTGTACAGCACGAGCGCGTCGCTTCTGTTCGCTGACCCCTCGATGCAGTCGGCGGAAGAGCGAGGGGGCCAAGATGCCACCGCCGCTGGAGTCGCCTCGCCCAGGGTCATCGCTGCGGTCATGCAGGATTCGGAAGTGCAGCAGCAGATCCTCGATGGTGGCGGATCCCCTGACTACGACGTCGCACTCGGGGAGGACGGCGTTATCTCTGTACGCGCCCAAGCCGAGGATGACTCCGTCGCCGTCCGGACGGTCGAGCTCGTGCTCGACGAGGTGGGAGCCCAGATGCACCAGCGGCAGGAGGAGGCGGGGGTGCCCGAGGACGACCGGCTCGCGGTCGAGGTTCTCTCCAGCCCGGGCACTGCCCGACCATCTGAGGAGGACGAGGGCGAGGTCCTGGAGTACGAGGCCTCGGGCACCCTGCAGGTCCTCGGCGACTTCGGTGAGGGAAATCCCTACGCCGAGCCCGGTTTCACGTTCGGCGTCCTCCGGGAGGTCGCGACCAGCGACCGACGCATGCTCGAGTTGAGAGAGCAGGTCGAGGGATTGACCTTCAACATCGATGGAGAAGAGGCGCCGATCATGCGCCTCTCGGTGAGCGCTGAGGATCCGAGAGAGGTCGGCGAGGCCTACGAATTGGTCAGCGCGGAGTTGTCCGAGGAACTCGAGCGTAGGCAGGAGGACATCGGGGTGCCCGCCGGCAATCGCATGCGCCTGCAGGAGTTGACCGAGCCGGGCATGGTCCAGGAGGAGACGGACGGTCTCGTGCGTCCGCTCGTGACGGTCGCGGGACTCGGCGTCGTCGTTGCGGTGGCGATGGCGTTGCTCGTAGACAATGTCGCAACGGCACTGAGCCGTCGCCGTTCGCACGAGAGTTGGACCACGGCGCGCACGCCGGCTACTCGTGAGCCGGAGCCAACGGGTGCTGATCGCCCCTCGGACGCCGGCGACCGACCGGGTCACGTGCCTGATAGCGACACGGACAGCCTCGAACCGGCCAGCTCTCGATCCACGGTTCCGTCGAACTCTCACCGAAACTAGGACGGGATGTCGTGATCGAGGCGGGATTCGCAGCGATCGGGGGCCTTGCCCTCCTGTACTTCTTCTTTCGACACTCCGAACGCGACGCGGTGACGCTGCTCACCATCTGGCTCGCGCTGCTCTGGTTGATGTCCGCTCGATGGGTGTTCGCGCCCCTCGGCGCGGTCGGGATGCCCGCCATCGTCTTCGGCGTCGGCCTGATGCTCATCTGGGTCTGGGCACGGCTCGTCCCACGTCCGAGCCTCCTGGCCGACGGTTTCCAACCCGTTCGCCTGGGATTCGGTGCCTACGCCAGTCTCGTGCTCGCGAGCTACGCCGTCGCACAGTTGCGTCCCCTGACGGAGCTCGAGACGACCAGTTCCGCGCGAGCGCTGATCACCCTCGCCTCGATGGGAGGCGTGGCACTGCTCGCCGCGGACGGCATCCGGGACCGGATTCGGCTCGAGAAGCTCCTTAAGCGGCTCGTGGCGGTAGCCACGATCGTCGGGCTCGTCGGATGGCTCCAGTTCTTCGTGGGAGTGGATCTCTCTCCGAATATGCGCCTGCCGGGGCTCAGTCAGCACGCGCCGATGATGGGGCTTCGGGACCGTTCACTGTTCGAACAGGCGTACGGCACCACGCTGCACCCGATCGAATTCAGCGTGGTCATGGCGGTCGTACTGCCCCTCGCCCTCCACTTTGCGTTGTTCGAGGTACAGCGCTGGAAGCGGGCGGGCTGGTGGGTGGCCGTCACGGTACTCGCCGTCGGCTGCCTGCTGTCAGTGGCGAGATCCGGCGTTGTGGCGATTGGGATCGCCATGCCGGTCTTGGCGCTCGGGTGGGGTTGGCGCTGGCGGTTCAACGGGGCAGTGTACGGCTTGGGCTTCGTTGCGGTGATGTGGGCGCTCGTGCCGGGCCTCATCGGAACGATTCGAGGCCTCTTCCAAGGTATGGACCACGATCCCAGCATCCAGGGACGTCGCGAACGTGTTCCCATGGTGATCGAGCAGTTGCAGGAGAACGGATTCCTGGGCCTGGGCCCGGGAACCTTCACACCGGAGGAGTACTTCCTGCTCGATAACGCCTACTACGGGGTGCTCTTGGAGCTCGGGTGGCCCGGGGTGTTCGTGGTGATCGCGATGCTCGGCTCCGGGATCGGGGCCGCCCTTGTCGCAAAGCGATACCAGGACCCTGAGACCCGGCACCTCTCGCAAGCGCTGATCGCAGGGATCGCGGTGATGCCGGTCGTGATGTCGACGTTCGATGCGCTGAGCTTCCAGACGAACGCGGGAACAACGTACTTGCTCCTTGGCGCCGCCGGGGCGCTCTGGCGCATCACGCTCCCCGATCGTGCATCCGCGGCACCGCCGGCTCAGGAACGGTCGGACAAGTCGGGGCACGCCCCTAGCCTGCCCGAGGGAGGCGACACGCAGCGCGAGTGAGCTCTTGGCCCTACTCGGTTACTCGGTGTCGACCTGGACACGGCGGTACAGACGTCGTCGCGCAACCCTCTTGAAGGTCCCCAATAGGGACCGTGCTTTCTCCCGGACCGTCAGGCGCTTGAGCCATACGCGCCTGAGGGAGAACCCTCGAAACCGGGGGGTCGCGGCGCCTGCCCAGCCGGAAGCCACGACACGACCCCACGTCGCCCCACGGGCGTGCAGCAGGTTCGGCTGCGAGGCGGGAAGGATCCCTGGGTCCGCCGGCTCTGCGGTGAGGGCTCCGGCCGCAACCGCAGAGTTCAGGATTCGACGGCCGCGTTGGGTGCGAGCCACAACCAGGGATCGCCCTGGTTCTCCCGGCGGGATCTCTCGGTACCAAGGGTCGCCCACAGCGATGTCCGCGAACTCGCCTGTGTGATCGGGGCAGATGTAGCAGCGCCATTGCCGGTGTCGCTGCAGGATCTTTCCCCACGACTCGTCGTAGGTGAGCCGGCGATACTCTGATCCACCGTCGGAGGTCCTGACGGATGCTTCTGCCATTCCCGGCCAACCATTCCCGCGGTACCGCAAGGAAGTCACCTGGCTGGGGTCGTCGATGCCCATCTGCTCGAGCATCTCGAGGGTTCCGCGCGTCGACGGCGTCCCCGCGCAGAAGATCGCGATCGTGAGCCCGAGGTTCTCGTCGAGACGCTCATTGCGCGCACGAGCCTTACTCGTGGCCGCCACATCACAGGGTTTTCCGATGAAGACGCAGGGATGCGGCGACTCCTCCACGAGGTCGAGACGATCGCAGGGGCTGGCCGGGGCGTACCTCGACCCGGTCGCTGCGAGCATCTCATCCCGCGACCGGCTGAGGGTCGTCTCGTTCAAGTAGGGAACGTCGTCGCGGGCTTTGATGTGCAGGATTCCATGCATGCCCTGCTCTTCGAGACAGTGCAGAGCGAGTGCGGTGGCGGCTCCCCCGCTGGAGCCGGCATACCGTATGGCAGGGTCACCGGCGTAACCCTCCCAGACCTCCAGAACTGGACCCCAACCCTCGGCCAGCTCTGGCATGGCGTCCGAGAAGGCATCGGATGAGTGAGCCAGCGATACACCAGGGCAGACGGCAAGAGCGTCATCAGTGCGGACATCGTCTGCGTCAGGGCGCGTTGCGAGCACCGGCCGTACGCCATAATCCGGTGCGTCCGCCATCTTGATGACATCGGGCTGCGCGTAGGCGCAGGCCCCGCAGCCGAGGCAGAGTTGGCGATCCACTACCTCTTGAATGCTGTTGAGCGCGCGGCGGCCCACCGATGTCCTTTGATCCTGGGACCGCCAGGTTAGTCGGGGAGTCGACCGCCTGCTGGCTCGGTAGGCTAGCTGGTGGACGCAAGGCTCGGTCGGAGAAGGGAGCCGACCTTCGCGTCCCGGTCATCTTGGTTCGCAATCCCCGGTGAGGAGTCGCTGGTGGTCCAGTCCTCGTACGCATCACCTCGGCTCTGCATCTTCGGTGCGGCTGGTGACACGGGGAACCTGGGTGTCTCCGCGTTGCAGGAGTCATCGGTTGCCGCAGTGCTACGACGGCTGGCCTCGGCTCGTTTGTCCGTCTTCGAACATCGGAATCGCCCCCTGGTGGAACGGATCGATGTCGATGGCGCCGAGCACCTCGTGGAACTCCTCGGTGCCAAGCACACACGTCGGGTTTATCGGCCGGAGAGTTGGGCCTTCATCAACGCATCCATGAAGCTCGGACGGGGGCTGTCGGCCCCGGCGAGGAGGATCCGGGAAGCGGATGCCATCCTTGACTTCAGTGGGGGGGACAGCTTCAGCGACATCTATGGTAACCACCGCTTCGAGACCACGAGCGCCCCGAAACGGGTTGCGCTCGCGCACCGGATCCCATTGCTGTTGATGCCCCAGACCTATGGACCCTTCCGGCGCTCGGATATCCGGGAGGAGGCCTGCCGGCTCCTTCAAGGAGCAGCGATGGCGTGGGCGCGAGATCCCGACAGCTTCGAGGCTCTGCATGATCTTCTCGGCGCGAGCTTCGATCCCCAGCGGCACAGAGAGGGAGTGGACGTGGCCTTCGGGTTGCCGCCGAGACCCGTGGCCCCTGAACAACTTGGTCGCGTCGGCGAGTGGCTTTCCCCGCAGCGCGAGACGCCCGTGGTGGGACTCAATGTCAGTGGCATGCTGTACTCGTCCCCGGATGCGAGCGCTCAGTATGGCCTGGAATGCGACTACCGGCGCGTCGTGCTCGACCTCGTCGGTCGGCTCCTGCAGCGATCGGACGCCCGTATCGTTCTTGTTCCCCACGTTCCGGGAGTTGGGGGGCGTGGGTCAGATGTTCTGGCCAACGAGGACATCGCCCGGGAGTACTCGACCGCGTCCGACCGGCTCGCCCTTCTTCCACCCCTCTCGGGTGCCCGTGAGGTCAAGAGCGTCATCGCTCAGACCAATTGGTTCTGTGGGACAAGAATGCACGCTTGCATTGCAGCGCTTTCATCGGGAGTGCCGACCGCTGCAGTCGCGTACAGCCTCAAGACCCGTGGGGTATTCGACACGGTGGGGCAGGCAGAACGAGTGGTCGACTCGCGCTACCTCGCGACCGTCGACGCGATAGATGCGCTCTGGGAGGCGTGGGAGGAGCGGGCTGTAACGCGGGCGGAGCTCGCTGGCAAGCTGCCTACGACATTGGCAAGGGCTGAGGAACAGATGGACACCATTGCCGAGCAGCTGAGCGGGTACTCCCCCGTCCAGGATTTCTGATGTCACTGCACCTGGAGGCGGGACGCCAGTGAACACGAGTCGCGAGGTGAGACGTGAGCCGCGCGCGTAGGGCTCAGGTACTGCTCGGGATCGTGGCGCGCGATGCGCTAAACCTCGCGCGTTACGGCACGGACGCCCCTCGGTGGGGACTGCGGATCTGGGTCTCACCGGCGTCATGCGAAGGGTGGGTTCGCGGGTTCACTTCGGAACACTCGGGATTGGTCAAAGGTGGCGACTGGGATCTGTCGGTCGAGCGAACACTCGATCATCCCGACGTGGCGCCGGCCGTTGCCCATTGGCACAGAGGTGTGTCATGGGAGGAAGCGGGCGTTTATGATCGGTTGGCAAAGCGAATAGCCGAGTTCGGCGGGGAACGCGACGGTTGCCTCACGACAGAAGACATCATTGCGCGATTCGAACGATTGGACTGCATGTTCGAGCAGGTCCAGCGTGAGCAACGGCTACGCTCCACAGCGGAGTCTTCGGTACTGCGCGGCCGAGAGCGTGACGGCGTGCTCGTGCATGTGGGAAGGGACGGCGCCACCCTCTTCGGTGGGCGCGGCTGTCACCGAATGGCGGCCGCGATAGTGGCAGATATTCCGCTGCTGCCCGCGCAACTTGGCGTCGTGCATCCGCAGGGTCTCAGGGAGCTCAAGAGACTCCGCGACCCTGAGCCCAAGGCAGGATCCTGAGCGATCTCGCGTGGGATGAAGAAGCCTTGCGCATCCTCAGGTGAGGACGTCGAACGAACTCCAAGCCCCACTTCCCACTCACTCGGTGTGGTAGGTGTCCCACATGTTTTCGGTGAAGGGGCGGTCCCAGAAGCGTTCGTGGTCGCCGGGTTCTTGGGTGTCGATGAAGCGGTCGGTGTAGTCGAAGAGGGGGTCGTGGTTCCAGGCGTCTTGGAGGTTCATGAGGCGGGCGGAGAGCACGTGGCCGGCCCAGGAGTTGGCGGTGCAGCATTGGCGGTAGCTGCGGTTCCAGTCGGGGGTGTCGCGGCTGGGGTCGGTGGCGTGGCGGATGCCCCATTCGGGCATGCCGATGTCGTCGCTGGTGTAGCCGACGCCGCGGTCGACGTCTTCTTGGGTGACGTGGAAGGTTTGGGCGTCTTCGCCGAAGTAGACGTCGTCGCGGTCGCCGATGGTGGCCATGGTGGGGTCGTCGAGGAGGTGGCCGGCGAAGAGGATGGGCCATTTGCGGCCTTGGGCGTGGCCGCCGTTGGGGACCCAGTTCTCTTCGCCGCCGTTGTCGACGATGCCGTGGAAGTCGATGCCGATTTGGACGTAGTTGACTAGTAGGTCGTGTTTTTGTTCGGTGGGGTGGTCGAGCATGAGCGCGAGCGAGCCTTGGCCGAGTTTGCTGGCCATGTCGCGGCCGTAGCCGGGCATGTTGGTGGTGGGGTGGATGGCGCGGCCGTTCCAGCCGGGCACGTGGTCCAGCCACACGCGTTCGAAGTCACTGGCGAGGTCGGTGGGGTCGGGGGCGCCGTCGACGGGGTCGAGGTCAGGCAGCAGGTCGTAGTCGAGGTCGTTGGTGGTGTGGGTGGCGGTGGTGTCGTCGCTGGAGTAGGCGGGGCGGAAGCTGTCCTCGGGTGGGGGCTGGTCGACCACCGTGAGTACCGCGGCGCTTTCCAGGCCTGGGCGGGCGTCGTCTTCGTCGACTGAGATCGCTGACACCAGCGACGAGTCGGGCTCGACGGTCAGCGGGTCAGAGGTCGATACGCCGTCGGCGACGTTCAAGCTCGGGTCGTAGCCGGTGTCGCGGGTCTGCCCGTAGCCGGTGGAGCTGCCGTCCTCGGGGCTGGGGTTGATCATCGACCCGTTGATGGTGCGGCCCCCCGACGAGTTCTGCGAGGCGGGGTCGATGTCGACGATGTCCACCGGGCCCTGGACCCAGTAGTCGCCGTTGGCGTAGCGGCCCACCGGATACTCATCGTCGAAGGTCCACGTGATCCCGTGCCGCGACACCTCACTCGCGGGCTCGCCATCCCCAGGCTCCGGACTCGACCCGTCGTCGTCGCCGTCATCGGGATCGCCGGGGTCGGGCTCGTCACCCTCGTCGGGCTCGTCGGGCTCCCCTCCGTTGTCGGGGGTGGTTGTGTTGGGGCCGGCGGTGTGGTTGGTGGCGATCTGGTCGTGGGTCAGGGCGGTGTCGTAGAGGGCGACGAGGTGGTAGGTGCCGTGCCAGTTGCGGCCGCCGTCGGCGTCGCTGGCCAGCGTCAGGGGCGTGTCGGTGTCCCAGTCGTCGGGGTGGCCGGCGCCGTTGTCGACCGCGGCCTGTTCGCCGTCGACGTAGACGGTCGCGTCCCCGTCGGCGATGGTGACCACCACGTGCACCGGGTCGGTGTCGGTGAGCGCACCGGTGGGGGTCTGCGCGGCGGTGTAGTCGCCGTTGTCGCGGCGGCCTTCGCGTGCTTCGACCAGGTCGCCCTCGCCCCGATATTCGCCTTGGCCGATTAGCAGGTTGTGCCGGTTGCTCGCTGCCGACAAGGCGACGATGCGTGCGGGCCCGTTCTGCTCGAGGTTGTCGGGGGTGACCCACGCTTCGACGGTGACCTCGCCCGAGTCGGCGACCGCGTCGTACAACTGGGCGGGCGCCCCATCCGAGGAGATGGTGGTGTCACCATCGACGCGCAACCCATCACCGGTCCACGACACCACACCGGCATCGGCGACCTCGAGGTCGAACCCACCCGTAGCATCGCCGACGGTTGTGCCCTCGCCCTCATCGAAACCGTAGAAGTGGACGGGTCTTACGTGCGCGGTCCCCGCGGTGGGGTCGACGCCCTGCCCCTCGAGGGCTTCCGACTCCGCACCGGGTGGTGTCGAACCATCGCTTTCGCCGGAACCGTCCGGAGTCTGGGCCCCTTCACAGGCGACCAGGGCAAGCGTTGTTGCGACGAGTGCGCTCAGAATCAGCAACCCACGAAAAGCGCGCGCACCAGCAAGGAGGCGCAGGTTCCTGGACGCGCACCAGAGTGGGTTGCCACCCGGCTCTCCCGCCACGTTTCCCCCTGCCACGCGTTAGTTGACCTACCATAGCGTCAACTTCTGGGTCCGGCTAGTGGACTCTGCGCGGCCGGCGTGTAGCCGCAAGTCTTGGGGTTTCACCCTGGGGGGCGCGATGTACGTTTACAGATCTTGCCTCAGCCCGCTGTTGCTTCCGGGAGACCGACGCGTGGCGGGGGCGTCGGTCCCTGGGGTTGGGCTGCACCGTGTCTATCGGTAGGTGTCCCACATGTTTTCGGTGAAGGGGCGGTCCCAGAAGCGTTCGTGGTCGCCGGGTTCTTGGGTGTCGATGAAGCGGTCGGTGTAGTCGAAGAGGGGGTCGTGGTTCCAGGCGTCTTGGAGGTTCATGAGGCGGGCGGAGAGCACGTGGCCGGCCCAGGAGTTGGCGGTGCAGCATTGGCGGTAGCTGCGGTTCCAGTCGGGGGTGTCGCGGCTGGGGTCGGTGGCGTGGCGGATGCCCCATTCGGGCATGCCGATGTCGTCGCTGGTGTAGCCGACGCCGCGGTCGACGTCTTCTTGGGTGACGTGGAAGGTTTGGGCGTCTTCGCCGAAGTAGACGTCGTCGCGGTCGCCGATGGTGGCCATGGTGGGGTCGTCGAGGAGGTGGCCGGCGAAGAGGATGGGCCATTTGCGGCCTTGGGCGTGGCCGCCGTTGGGGACCCAGTTCTCTTCGCCGCCGTTGTCGACGATGCCGTGGAAGTCGATGCCGATTTGGACGTAGTTGACTAGTAGGTCGTGTTTTTGTTCGGTGGGGTGGTCGAGCATGAGCGCGAGCGAGCCTTGGCCGAGTTTGCTGGCCATGTCGCGGCCGTAGCCGGGCATGTTGGTGGTGGGGTGGATGGCGCGGCCGTTCCAGCCGGGCACGTGGTCCAGCCACACGCGTTCGAAGTCACTGGCGAGGTCGGTGGGGTCGGGGGCGCCGTCGACGGGGTCGAGGTCAGGCAGCAGGTCGTAGTCGAGGTCGTTGGTGGTGTGGGTGGCGGTGGTGTCGTCGCTGGAGTAGGCGGGGCGGAAGCTGTCCTCGGGTGGGGGCTGGTCGACCACCGTGAGTACCGCGGCGCTTTCCAGGCCTGGGCGGGCGTCGTCTTCGTCGACTGAGATCGCTGACACCAGCGACGAGTCGGGCTCGACGGTCAGCGGGTCAGAGGTCGATACGCCGTCGGCGACGTTCAAGCTCGGGTCGTAGCCGGTGTCGCGGGTCTGCCCGTAGCCGGTGGAGCTGCCGTCCTCGGGGCTGGGGTTGATCATCGACCCGTTGATGGTGCGGCCCCCCGACGAGTTCTGCGAGGCCGGGTCGATGTCGACGATGTCCACCGGGCCCTGGACCCAGTAGTCGCCGTTGGCGTAGCGGCCCACCGGATACTCATCGTCGAAGGTCCACGTGATCCCGTGCCGCGACACCTCACTCGCAGACTCGCCATCAGCAGGCTCCGCCTCGGGATCGGGGCGCGTGCCGCCGCGCTCCTCACTGAGAGACCCTGTGACGGCATCCATCACGCGATCAGGTATAGCCGCTGGGCCGCCGACAAAGATCAGCTCTAGCGACTGCGCGGTCGTCCTGTCGAGCAACTCAGCAGCGGCCGAGGCTTCGCTCTCGGACGCATCATCGATCAGTAGTAGGAGGCTGTTGGTGGTGGCGGCGTTGGCTCCGGCGGTGAGGGCGTCGGGGAAGGCCTGACCGGTGGCCAGCCAGGCGGTGTCGGGCGGTTGGCCGCTTCGTTCGGCGTGGCGTTCGGCGACCTCGAGCGAGGTTTCGTAGCGATCATCGCCGCTGGTGCGACCGATGTGCTCGGCTAAGGTCGCGACCTGGGTCTCGATGTTGTCGGAGACCGCCGCCGAACCGCCGATGATCTCGACCTCGTCGACGTGCTCGAGCGCCTCGGTGGTGGCCGGCGCCAGCTGGTCGTGGTCGGTGAGCAGGATCGGGCTGCCTTCTGCGGCGGCGAGTGCGGAGACCGCGACCGCGTCGGGCCACCCGCGGGCAGGATCGGCATGGCGGCCTTCCACGAGATAGGCCGTGTCCACCTCTTGGTCGGGAAGTTGCTCGGCGACCTTGGTGGCGGTCTCGAACCGGTCGTCACCGGCGAGCCGGTCGACCTCGACGTCGAGGTCGTTGAGTGACCGATCGATGTCCCTTGACAGCGCGGCGTCTCCGCCGAGGACGAAGGCCTCCTCCACGCCGAGGGTCTGCAGCGTGTCGGCCACCCGTTCGTCGAGCTCGCCGCGCGGGGTGAGCAGCAACGGCGCGTCGTGCTCGACCGCGAGGGTGGCGCCCGCGAGCGCATCGGCGTAATCGTCTGCTCGCGCCAGCACCGCCGTTTCCGCCCCACCAAACACCTCACCAGCGGCCGCAATGGCGGTTCCGACTCGGTCTTCGCCGGCGGCGCGTGTGACCTGTAGTTCGCCGTTTCCTGCGTCGGTGTCCTCCCCTCGCGCAGAAGGTCCAGGGGAATCATGAGGGGATCCCATCGCTGCCACAACGACCACTGCGAGCAGAACCAAGGCAAGCTGGAGTCGGCCAAGCATGAGCGCTCCATGAGTCGTGCGTCGGACTGCAACCTAACGCGATCAACAAACGACTCTTGGTAGTGGAGGCTCACACGTACTGAGCGATTCGGCTACCGGCGGTGGGCGCTACCGGCTTCGGGTCGCGTCACCCACTGTCGCGACAGAGTGCAGAGTGTTGAGTCGGGCCAATCCGGCACCGTGGTTGGGGGGTTCACTTCCTACCCCGATTCTCGGGGTTCGTCCGTCGTTGTGTGATTGGGGGAGCAACTCGACGAACTCCGGGGAACCCTAGCCGATGGTTTCGAGGGAATGGGATCGTCCCTCTGGACGTGTTTTTCCGATTGGCTGGGCGCATTGGGATAAACGTCCGCTATTACGGAACGTCATTCTCGATCACAAGCCACATTCCTCGCCTATCCGCATGCCGTGCGCGTGCCCTCATCGGTGGGTGTGCCACATGTTTTCGGTGAAGGGGCGGTCCGAGAAGCGGTTGCTGCCGGTGGGGTTGAGGTTGGGCCAGGCGGGGTCGGTGGTTTCGCCGAGGTAGCGGTCGCTGTAGTCGAAGAGGGGGTCGTGGTTCCAGGCGTCTTGGAGGTCCATGAGGCGGGCGGAGAGCACGTGGCCGTGCCAGCTGGCGGCGGTGCAGCATTGGCGGTAGCTGCGGCCGGGGTCGGGGGTGTCGCGGTTGGGGTCGGTGGCGTGGCGTTGGCCCCATTCGGGCATGCCGAGCATGTCTTGGGTGTAGCCGTCTGAGTAGTCGGGGTTGTAGTGGCGGTGGTCTGGGTCGGCGTGGTTGCCTTCGCGGTCGATCTCGGTTTGGGTGACGTGGAAGGTTTGGGCGTCTTCGCCGAAGTAGACGTCGTCGCGGTCGCCGATGGTGGCCATGGTGGGGTCGTCGAGGAGCTGGCCGGCGAAGAGGATGGGCCATTTGCGGCCTTGGGCGTGGCCGCCGTTGGGGACCCAGTTCTCTTCGCCGCCGTTGTCGACGATGCCGTGGAAGTCGATGCCGATTTGGACGTAGTTGACTAGTAGGTCGTGTTTTTGTTCGGTGGGGTGGTCGAGCATGAGCGCGAGCGAGCCTTGGCCGAGTTTGCTGGCCATGTCGCGGCCGTAGCCGGGCATGTTGGTGGTGGGGTGGATGGCGCGGCCGTTCCAGCCGGGCACGTGGTCCAGCCACACGCGTTCGAAGTCACTGGCGAGGTCGGTGGGGTCGGGGGCGCCGTCGACGGGGTCGAGGTCAGGCAGCAGGTCGTAGTCGAGGTCGTTGGTGGTGTGGGTGGCGGTGGTGTCGTCGCTGGAGTAGGCGGGGCGGAAGCTGTCCTCGGGTGGGGGCTGGTCGACCACCGTGAGTACCGCGGCGCTTTCCAGGCCTGGGCGGGCGTCGTCTTCGTCGACTGAGATCGCTGACACCAGCGACGAGTCGGGCTCGACGGTCAGCGGGTCAGAGGTCGATACGCCGTCGGCGACGTTCAAGCTCGGGTCGTAGCCGGTGTCGCGGGTCTGCCCGTAGCCGGTGGAGCTGCCGTCCTCGGGGCTGGGGTTGATCATCGACCCGTTGATGGTGCGGCCCCCCGACGAGTTCTGCGAGGCGGGGTCGATGTCGACGATGTCCACCGGGCCCTGGACCCAGTAGTCGCCGTTGGCGTAGCGGCCCACCGGATACTCATCGTCGAAGGTCCACGTGATCCCGTGCCGCGACACCTCACTCGCGGGCTCGCCATCCCCAGGCTCCGGACTCGCCCCGTCGCCCTCATCGGGATCGTCGGGCTCGCTGCCGTCATCGTCGTCGCCGGGGTCGGGCTCGTTGCCGTCGTCGCCCTCGTCGCCTTCGTCGGGGTCCCTGCCGTCGCCTCCCCGTTGCTCCTCAGCGATGCGCTCCTGCTCTTCTCGGACTGGACCAACGATCGAGTCGACGAATTGGTCAGACATAACCGCTGCTCCGCCGATGAACGTAAGCCCTCGCAGCTGCCCGGCTCGTCCTTGGAGCCAATCGAGTGTCGCGTCTCCTTGGACGCTTGGCTCGCGCGTGTCGGCCAGTAGTAGGAGGCTGTTGGTGGTGGCGGCGTTGGCTCCGGCGGTGAGGGCGTCGGGGAAGGTCTGTCCGGTGGCTAGCCAGGCGGTGTCGGGTTGTTGGTCGCTTCGTTCGGCGTGGCGTTCGGCGAGCTCGAGGGAGGTTTCGTAGCGATCGCGACCGCTGGTGCGACCGACGTGCTGGGCCAGGGTCGCGACGTGGGTTTCGACGTTGTCGGAGACCGCCGCCGAGCCGCCGATGATCTCGACCTCGTCGACGTGCTCGAGCGCCGCGACGGTGGCCGGCGCCAACTGGTCGTGGTCGGTGAGCAGGATCGGGCTGCCTTCTGCGGCGGCGAGTGCGGAGACCGCGACCGCGTCGGGCCATCCGCGGGCAGGATCGGCATGGCGGCCTTCCACGAGGTAGGCGGTGTCCACCTCTTGGTCGGGAAGCTGCTCGGCGACCTTGATGGCGGTCTCGAACCGGTCGTCACCGGCCAGCCGGTTGACCTCGATGTCGAGATCGTCCAGTGCCCGATCGATGCTGCTCGACAGCGCGGCGGCTCCGCCGAGGACGAAGGCCTCCTCCACGCCGAGGGTCTGTAGCGTGTCGGCGACCCGTTCGTCGAGTTCCCCGCGCGGGGTGAGCAGCAAGGGCCCGTCGTGCTCGACCGCGAGGGTGGCGCCTGCCAGCGCATCGGCGTAATCATCCGCGCGCGCCAACACCGCCGTCTCCGCCCCACCAAACACCTCACCAGCAATGATGGCTGCCGTGCCGATCCGGTCGCTCCCGCCGAAACGCTGGACTTGCAATTCTCCAAGGCTCGGGTCGTCTGCACGGTTGGTCGGTTCGACCGGTTCGGCGAGTGCCGCCGCCGGTAGCAGCGCGACCATGATGCCCAACGTGACCAGAACAGCGAGGGTCGGTCGGAGTCCAGCAGACATGGGAGCCCTTCAGGAGCCAGCAGGATTCGAAGCCGCGCGGTTGATCAGCTATTTCATGGATCGACAGTTCGCGCGGGGACTTGAATTGCTTGGCCGGCTACTTGCCCGGGAGGCTTGCTTGCCGATCGCAACTGTCAGGGCTCGGCCAATGGGCGGGCTATAACCAGAAGTTGTGGATGCGGGGTGTGAGTAAGAGGGCGGCGTACCCTCCCGAAGTCCAGATGGAACGAGGCGCCGGTTGCCGCCGGCGGGGAGGATACGCCTGATGTTGAGGATAGCTGATGACCGGGACGCGGCCGAGCAGGCCGTCCACGACGACAAGACGTGTGGCCATCGCGCCGGTGTTGAGGGTGCGGGGCTGGGGCTGGACGAGCTGTGTCGGCTGGCGGCCCGCGACATGATCGCGGCGGCGCTGGAGGCTGAGCGGCGCGCCTACCTGGACGCGCACGCGGCCGAGACCGACGAGCGCGGGCACCGGCTGGTGGTCGGCAACGGCCACGCGGGCGAGCGGGAGATCACCACCGCGGCGGGCCGGGTGGAGGTGGCCGCGCCGCGGGTGGACGACCGCCGGGAGGGCCACCGCTACGAGTCGGCGATCCTGCCGCCGTACATGCGCCGGTCCCCCAAGGTCACCGAGGTGCTGCCGATCCTGTACCTGCGGGGGCTGTCGACCGGCGACTTCGCCCCGGCGCTGGGCGAGTTCTTCGGCTCCCAGGACGGTCTGTCGGCCTCGACGGTGCAGCGGTTGACCGAGGAGTGGCGCGTCGAGCACGACGACTGGTCGGCCCGCGACCTGCGCAAGCTCGACTACGTGTACGTGTGGGCCGACGGGGTGTACGTCAACGTGCGGCTGCCCGACGCCGACGGCGCGCAGGATCGGCTGTGCCTGCTGGTGATCGTCGGGGTGCGCCCCGACGGGCGCAAGGAGCTGGTCGCGGTGTCAGACGGCCACCGCGAGGACACCGACTCGTGGGCCGACGTGCTGCGCGACCTGCGCGATCGCGGCATGACCGCGCCCTGCCTGGCCGTCGGCGACGGCGCGCTGGGGTTCTGGGCCGCGCTGCGCCAGGTGTTCCCCGGCACCGCCGAGCAGCGCTGCTGGGTCCACAAGGTCGCCAATGTTGTCGCTGCTCTGCCCAAGCGCACCCATCCCCAGGCCAAGGCCGCGCTGCGCGGCATCTACACCGCCGACACCCGCGAGGCCGCGATCGACGCCGCGGCCGCGTTCGCTGACGAGTTCGCCAAGTGGCCCAAGGCCACCGCCAAGATCACCGGCGACCTCGACGTGCTACTGGCCTTCTACGACTACCCCGCTGAGCACCACAAGCACCTGCGCTCCTCCAACGCCATCGAGTCGACGTTCGCCACCGTCCGGCTACGCCAGCGCGTCACCAAGGGGCCCGGCTGCCGCGACGCCGGTGTGGCGATGGCCTACAAGCTCCTCGACGCCGCCCAGGACCGCTGGCGGCGGATCAACGCACCCGAACTCGCAGCACTCGTGCGCGCCGGCGCCACCTTCATCAACGGACAACTACGAGAAAGGGACGAAACAGACGAAACCACGAGCCTCGAGGAACGCGCCGCCTGATGAACTCAGAAACCTCGTCCACAACTCTTGACGATAGCTCCAATGGGCCGACAGGCGCGGTATGCGGCCTCATGAGGGGCTCGTTGGTCCCGTGCGTGGGGGCTCGGCCGGCCAGAGGTTGGCAGAGCTGCTCGCTCAGGGGGCGGACGACCGAGCGGTCAGCGGCTGGGAAGAGTGGAACCCGACGGCAACGCGGCTGAGCAGCCGATTCGGGTCTTGCACCTCGGGATCAGTGCCGCACGGATCGTGGGCGACGGCGTGGCCGATGCGGGTAACGAATAGATTCGATCAGCGCATGCAGAGGAGAGACGCCAGCCGACAGCCCGGGCATGTTCTGGCCTCCGCGGCCGAACACACCCGGGCTCAGGCGGTCAGCGGTGGGTGTGCCACATGTTTTCGGTGAAGGGGCGGTCCGAGAAGCGGTTGCTGCCGGTGGGGTTGAGGTTGGGCCAGGCGGGGTCGGTGGTTTCGCCGAGGTAGCGGTCGCTGTAGTCGAAGAGGGGGTCGTGGTTCCAGGCGTCTTGGAGGTCCATGAGGCGGGCGGAGAGCACGTGGCCGTGCCAGCTGGCGGCGGTGCAGCATTGGCGGTAGCTGCGGCCGGGGTCGGGGGTGTCGCGGTTGGGGTCGGTGGCGTGGCGTTGGCCCCATTCGGGCATGCCGAGCATGTCTTGGGTGTAGCCGTCTGAGTAGTCGGGGTTGTAGTGGCGGTGGTCTGGGTCGGCGTGGTTGCCTTCGCGGTCGATCTCGGTTTGGGTGACGTGGAAGGTTTGGGCGTCTTCGCCGAAGTAGACGTCGTCGCGGTCGCCGATGGTGGCCATGGTGGGGTCGTCGAGGAGGTGGCCGGCGAAGAGGATGGGCCATTTGCGGCCTTGGGCGTGGCCGCCGTTGGGGACCCAGTTCTCTTCGCCGCCGTTGTCGACGATGCCGTGGAAGTCGATGCCGATTTGGACGTAGTTGACTAGTAGGTCGTGTTTGTCCTCGTTGGGGTGGTCGAGCATGAGCGCCAGCGAGCCTTGGCCGAGTTTGCTGGCCATGTCGCGGCCGTAGCCGGGCATGTTGGTGGTGGGGTGGATGGCGCGGCCGTTCCAGCCGGGCACGTGGTCCAGCCACACGCGTTCGAAGTCACTGGCGAGGTCGGTGGGGTCGGGGGCGCCGTCGACGGGGTCGAGGTCAGGCAGCAGGTCGTAGTCGAGGTCGTTGGTGGTGTGGGTGGCGGTGGTGTCGTCGCTGGAGTAGGCGGGACGGAAGCTGTCCTCGGGTGGGGGCTGGTCGACCACCGTGAGTACCGCGGCGCGTTCCAGGCCCGGGCGGGCGTCGTCTTCGTCGACTGAGATCGCTGACACCAGCGACGAGTCGGGCTCGACGGTCAGCGGGTCAGAGGTCGATACGCCGTCGGCGACGTTCAAGCTCGGGTCGTAGCCGGTGTCGCGGGTCTGCCCGTAGCCGGTGGAGCTGCCGTCCTCGGGGCTGGGGTTGATCATCGACCCGTTGATGGTGCGCCCCCCCGAGGAGCTCTGCGAGGCGGGGTCGATGTCGACGATGTCGACCGGGCCCTGGACCCAGTAGTCGCCGTTGGCATACCGACCCACCGGATACTCATCGTCGAAGGTCCACGTGATCCCGTGCCGCGACACCTCACTCGCGGGCTCGCCATCCCCAGGCTCCGGACTCGACCCGCCGTCCTCGTCGCCCTCATCGGGATCGTCGCCGTCGTCGCCCTCATCGGGATCGTCGGGGTCGGGCTCGTCACCGTTGGGGTCGTCGGGGGTGGTGGTTGCGTTGGGGCCGGCGGTGTGGTTGGTGGCGATCTGGTGCTGGTCGAGGGCGGTGTCGTAGAGGGCGACGAGGTGGTAGGTGCCGTGCCAGTTGCGGCCGCCGTCGGCGTCGCTGGCCAGCGTCAGGGGCGTGTCGGTGTCCCAGTCGTCGGGGTGGCCGGCGCCGTTGTCGACCGCGGCCTGTTCGCCGTCGACGTAGACGGTCGCGGTGCCGTCGGCGATGGTGACCACCACGTGCACCGGGTCGGTGTCGGTGAGCGCACCGGTGGGGGTCTGCGCGGCGGTGTAGTCGCCGTTGTCGCGGCGGCCTTCGCGTGCTTCGACGAGGTCGCTGTCGCCCTGGTAGGCGCCTTGGCCGATTAGCAGGTTGTGCCGGTTGCTCGCTGCCGACAAGGCGACGATGCGTGCGGGCCCGTTCTGCTCGAGGTTGTCGGGGGTGACCCACGCTTCGACGGTGACCTCGCCCGAGTCGGCGACCGCGTCGTACAACTGGGCGGGCGCCCCATCCGAGCTGATGGTGGTGTCACCGTCGACGCGCAACCCATCACCGGTCCACGACACCACATCCGCATCAGCGACCTCGAGGTCGGACGAGCCTGCCTGGTCACCGATCTGTGAGCCCTGGCCCTCGGCGAACTCGAACAACGAGACCTGACCATCGCTCACACGCGCGGACTCGTCGTCGCCCTCATCGGGATCGTCGGGGTCGGGCTCGTCACCGTTGGGGTCGTCGGGGGTGGTGGTTGCGTTGGGGCCGGCGGTGTGGTTGGTGGCGATCTGGTGCTGGTCGAGGGCGGTGTCGTAGAGGGCGACGAGGTGGTAGGTGCCGTGCCAGTTGCGGCCGCCGTCGGCGTCGCTGGCCAGCGTCAGGGGCGTGTCGGTGTCCCAGTCGTCGGGGTGGCCGGCGCCGTTGTCGACCGCGGCCTGTTCGCCGTCGACGTAGACGGTCGCGGTGCCGTCGGCGATGGTGACCACCACGTGCACCGGGTCGGTGTCGGTGAGCGCACCGGTGGGGGTCTGCGCGGCGGTGTAGTCGCCGTTGTCGCGGCGGCCTTCGCGTGCTTCGACGAGGTCGCTGTCGCCCTGGTAGGCGCCTTGGCCGATTAGCAGGTTGTGCCGGTTGCTCGCTGCCGACAAGGCGACGATGCGTGCGGGCCCGTTCTGCTCGAGGTTGTCGGGGGTGACCCACGCTTCGACGGTGACCTCGCCCGAGTCGGCGACCGCGTCGTACAACTGGGCGGGCGCCCCATCCGAGCTGATGGTGGTGTCACCGTCGACGCGCAACCCATCACCGGTCCACGACACGGCTTCCGAATCGGCGATCTCGAGGTCGGACGAGCCGGCCTGGTCACCGATCTGTGAGCCCTGGCCCTCGGCGAACTCGAACAACGAGACCTGACCATCGCTCACACGCGCGGACTCGTCGTCGCCCTCATCGGGATCGTCGGGGTCGGGCTCGTCACCGTTGGGGTCGTCGGGGGTGGTGGTTGCGTTGGGGCCGGCGGTGTGGTTGGTGGCGATCTGGTGCTGGTCGAGGGCGGTGTCGTAGAGGGCGACGAGGTGGTAGGTGCCGTGCCAGTTGCGGCCGCCGTCGGCGTCGCTGGCCAGCGTCAGGGGCGTGTCGGTGTCCCAGTCGTCGGGGTGGCCGGCGCCGTTGTCGACCGCGGCCTGTTCGCCGTCGACGTAGACGGTCGCGGTGCCGTCGGCGATGGTGACCACCACGTGCACCGGGTCGGTGTCGGTGAGCGCACCGGTGGGGGTCTGCGCGGCGGTGTAGTCGCCGTTGTCGCGGCGGCCTTCGCGTGCTTCGACGAGGTCGCTGTCGCCCTGGTAGGCGCCTTGGCCGATTAGCAGGTTGTGCCGGTTGCTCGCTGCCGACAAGGCGACGATGCGTGCGGGCCCGTTCTGCTCGAGGTTGTCGGGGGTGACCCACGCTTCGACGGTGACCTCGCCCGAGTCGGCGACCGCGTCGTACAACTGGGCGGGCGCCCCATCCGAGGAGATGGTGGTGTCACCGTCGACGCGCAACCCATCACCGGTCCACGACACGGCTTCCGAATCGGCGATCTCGAGGTCGGACGAGCCGGCCTGGTCACCGACCAACGAACCCTGACCCTCGGCGAACTCGAACAACGAGACTTGCCCGTCGCTCACGCGGGCGGACTCGCCGCCTTCGTCGCCGTCGTCACCTTCATCGGGGTCGTCGGGGTTGTCGCCCTCATCGGGCGCGTCGTCATGGCCGTCAGGCTGTACAGCGAACGCAAGCGAGCCGGTGACGTCGACTTCCTCGACCGAAGGGGCCAACCCGAAGAGCCGCTGCCAGAAGCCCCGGGGCTGCTCCTCCAGGACGACGAGCTCGAGCTCGTACTCACCGATCGGGGCGCCGACGCCGAACTCCAGGGACTCATCATCCACGATGGCCTGGCCCACACTCTCCTCCGTGAGGGCGAAGTCCCCGTCGTCCAGGGCGACCTCCGAGTCGGTGCCGTCCAAGGCGACAGAGAGGGCCACCTCGGATGTGTCCCCATCGAGGTTGCTCACGTTTCCCGCGACCTCGAGCCGTGCGGGGTTGAGGGCCTCGATGTCGCCTGACAAGGGCACGACAACGGTTCCGGGCGTGCCCTCGGTGAGGATCACGGTCCCATCACCGCCCTGGCTGAGTGCGGTTGATGAGGTAGTCGCCTCATCGGCCTCTGCGGTGGACGCGACGGTCGTCAGAGCCAGGGCAAGGGTGGCGAGCAACGCGAGAACCTGGGTTCCGGTGCCCAACTGGATGCGTGACATGAGGGGGTCGTCTCCAAGCGGGGTCGTCGGTTGGCGCTACCTGGAGTCATCGGAAGGAACCCGAAATACTTGACCCTCGCCGACCCTCCCGACGCCCGCTTTGCCCTCAATGGGCCAACTTCGGAGCGCCTCGGTTTCGAGGGTCGAACGGCCCCACACCGACAGCAGGAGCGGCTGCTCGTGCCGCGGTAACCCTTCTAGGTGCGCGCCCCTCGGTGACGGCCGCATGTCGGCGCGCGAGACGATAGATTCAGCCCTCGTGGCAGCGATCGACGTGTTGATGATCACCTACCAGCGGCCGGACTACGTCCGCCGGTCGTTGCCGCATCTGCTGGAGTCATGCACCGAGGACATGCGGGTCTGGCTGTGGCACAACGGCACAGACGCGGACACACTGAACGTCGTCCGCTCCTACGTGGACCACCCCAAGGTGGCCCGGTTTCACCACAGTCCTGAGAACCTCCGCCTGCGCGCACCTACGAACTGGTTGTGGGCGGAGTCGGACGCGGACCTGCTATCGAAGGTGGACGACGACTGCCTCCCCGATACCGATTGGGCAGCCCGTCTCGCCCGGGCCCACGAGGACGTCGACGAGTTCGGCGTGATCGGTAGTTGGCGGTTCTACGACGAGGACTTCCTGCCTGACGTCGCCCAGCGCAAGATTCGCGGGTTCCCCGGCGGCCACCAGTTGCTGGAGAACTTCTGGGTGCAGGGCAGTGGCTACTTGATGAAGCGGGCGTGTGTCGAGCAGCAGGGATTGCTCGCGCCGGGGCAGAGCTTCACGGCCTATTGCATCGATCTCGCCCTCAAGGGCTGGGTGAACGGGTGGTACTTCCCGTTCATTCATGAGGAGCACATGGACGACCCGCGGTCTCCGAACTCCTTGCTGCGCACAGACGACGACCTCCACGACCAGCTCCCGCTGTCCGCCCAGCATTCGGGCGTGGCGACCTTGCAGCAGTGGGAGGAGCAGATGCGCCGCTCCGCGCGGAGGTTGCAGGAGGCGAGTGTCGAGCCGCGAGACTACCGGAATCTGCGGCGCACCTTGCGTAGTGCATGGTGGCGCGTCCAACGCCGCTTGGAAGGCCGCAAGATGCAGTCGCGCCCTCGGTGACCGGCCCCGGGCTCACACCATCGGTACGGAGAGCGATCGCGCTACAGGTAGAGGCACCGATGTCGGACGCTGCCCCAGACCCGACCGGCCTGGGCACTGAGGGCCCCCGCCCAGGCTTCCCTGCGCTCGGCTGATCGCCAGGGCTGCAGCGGCGCGGCCACGACGAGTTTCGCCACGGTCCCGATGACCACCCGTGCAGAACGAGGACGGGCGCCTCGATCGCGGAAGCGAAGGTACACGTCCGGTGCGCAGGCACCGTAGGTGAACTGCTGGCGCATTCGCGTCCAGACGCCTGCGCGTTGCCGGTAGTGCACCAAGGCTCCGGGGGCGAACCCCATCGTGTACCCCGCCAATTGCGCCCTCCAGCAGAAGTCCACGTCCTCCCCGCCAGCACGTGTGTGCACTTCGCTCCACCCGCCGATCGCCTCGAATGCGTCGCGCGCAATCCCGCATCCGCCGCCGAATGCCCACGGCAGGAATGGGAACGTCTTCGCCTGGATCGCGTGCGTGCCGATGGAGACCTCGCTCGCCCTTGGCGGTGAGCCCGCTCGATACCACTGGAGCGTGCGAGTCTCCCGGTGCGCTCCCACCAAACCGTGCTGCGTCGCGGAATCGACCATCCTACGAACGTAGCCCGGTTCGGCTTCGTCATCGGCATCCAGGTAGAGGATCACGTCCCCCCTGGCCGCCCTCGTGCCGAAATTGCGCGCGTAGCCCGGCCCCCGGCGCGCCGACGCGTCCACCACCCTGAGGGAGGGAATGCTGTCAAGAAAGGCTTCCGCAACGAGGACGCTCGCATCGGTCGACCCGTTGTCGGCGACGACGATCTCCCAATCGTGGGGATAATCCTGTATCGCCAACGAGGCCAGCTGCTGGCCGAGGGTGGCCGCGGCGTTGTAGACCGGGATCACGACACTCACAAGAGGGAACGGCGCGCCGTCGCTCGTGGTGACCGTGGATGTCCGGTAGGTGACCTGCTCGGCGTGGTCGATGCTCATGACGCGACCCTCCTGGTGGTTCCGTTGCGACCAGTGGTCGATTGGAATGTAACCACTCGCAGCCGCTACCGGTGGATCGCGTGAGTAACTCGCCACGAAGGCGAAAGAATCGGGATTGGAACCTCCGACGGGGTTACCTGGAAGTCACAGTAGGGCAATTCTGGCGTCATCATTGCCGCGCCGAATCGTACCGTACTAGGACTAACGGGGGAGCGTCGTTGCAAGGCTGACAGCGAACCTGAAGCGTCCTGCGGTTGCCACGTCCGAAGTATTGCTGACGTCAAGCTCACATGTCCGGCGCGCGCCTTGACATTCCTCACGCGTGGGAGCCTACTGATTGCCTGCAGCGCCAACCCTTGGCTGCGTGGGACACGGCCGGGATCGTCGGGAATCCCTGACCGGGCGGGTCCGGCTGGACGGAATGGGCGGGAACGACTTCGGCTCGTCTGAATCGTTGTTCCCTAACCCCGGTGTCTGGGCTTGAGGGGTCTTCCCCTTATGTCCTTATGGAAAGTTCGTGATGGGAGGAACAAATTGCATTCGAGAGGATCGAAGTGCAGACGATCCTGACCACGAGCAACAGCCCTAAGGCCGGTGGGGCTACCGCACGAAGCCTGTTCGACACGGAATGTGTGGTCTGCGGGACCGAAGGTCTCACGGCCGTTGCCGAACTGCCCGAGGTGCCCGTGCACGTTGGGGTCCAGTGGCAGGAGGCGGCTGCAGCCCGGAACGCGCGTCGGGGTTCGATGCGGCTCGGGCAGTGCAACCGCTGCGGTCTGGTGACCAACGCCGCGTTCGACCCGGGCCTTCTGGATTACGGGACACAGCGCTACGACAACGCGCTGCATGCCTCTGCCGCCTTCCGCGCCTTCGAGCAGGACACGATCGAGCGCCTCGTTCGCAACCACGACCTCGCCGGGCGCACGGTCGTCGAGATTGGCTGCGGCGAGGGGCGGTTCTTGGGGCTCCTCGCCGAGGCAGCGGGCGCGCACGGCATCGGGTACGACCCCGGCCACGATCCCGCGGTCCGTGCCCCCGCGGCGGATCGCGCCGGCGTTGAGATCCACCGCGGGACCTATCCGGCATCGAACGCCACGGCGCACGACGCCCCCGCACTGGTGATCTGTCGACAGACCCTGGAGCACGTCCTTGACCCGGTCGGCTTCCTTCGGACGCTGCGAGCAGCCGTGGCCGACGACGGCGTGCTCTACCTGGACGTGCCGGACTCGCGCATGCCCTTCGAACATGGGTCGGTGTGGGACCTGATCTACGAGCACTGCCTGTACTTCGTCGACGTTTCCCTCGCCCACACGCTCGCGGTCGCGGGCCTGCACGTCGGGTCCCTGCGGCCAGCGTTCTCCGGACAGTTCCTTGCCGTCGAGGCTGTCGCTGGCCCGGTGGCCGACGCCCTGCCGACTGAGCGGGAGCTGGCTGCGGTCACCGACGCCGCGGCCCGTTTCGCCGCGACGCTCGAGGAGCGCACGGCCACGTGGCAGACGCGGCTGGCCGCGGCTCGGGCCGAAGGGCGGCGCGTCGCTGCGTGGGGAGCGGGTGCGCGGGCGGTGACCTTCGCGAACCTCCTCGACCATGACCAGCAGAGCATCGCCGCGATCGTCGATCTCAACCCGCACAAGCAGGGCACGTACCTCGCGGGCACCGGCCACCCCATCGTCCCGCCCGAGGTTCTCGTCGGTCTCGATCCCGACACCGTCGTCGTCTTCAACCCGCTCTACCGGGACGAGGTGGCCACAGCGCTCGGGTCGCTCGGGATCGACGCCTCGGTGGTGGTCGCGTGAACCGCTGCCGCTTCTGTGAGTCCCCGCTGTCGCGGACGGTGGTCGATCTCGGGACATCGCCCTTGTGCGAAACGTTCCCGACCGCGGAGGCCTGCGAGGTCGCCGAGCCTCACTACCCCCTCCACCTGCAGGTCTGCGAGCAGTGCTGGCTCGTACAGCTGCCCGCCTACGTCCCCGCGAAGGAGATCTTCGCTGAGTACGCCTACTTCTCGGCCTACTCCGACGCGTGGGTCGAGCACGCGCGCACCTACGCCCACCGGATGGCCCGCGAGCTCGAGCTCGGCGCTGACAGCATGGTGCTCGAGGTCGCCAGCAACGACGGCTACCTGTTGCAGTGGTTCGTCGAGCGCGGCGTGCCCGTGCTCGGCGTCGAACCGGCGGCCAACGTCGCCGAGGCGGCCCGCGAGCGTGGGGTCGACACCGAGGTGGCGTTCTTCGACGCCGCGTTCGGGGAACGGCTCGCGACGGAGGGTCGCCGCGCTGACCTGATCGTCGCCAACAACGTCCTCGCGCAGGTTCCCGACCTCAACGGCTTCGTGGCTGGGTTCGCTCCCGCGCTCGCCCCCGACGGGGTCCTCACGATCGAGGTCCCGCACCTGCAACGGCTCATCGAGGGCAACCAGTTCGACACCATCTACCACGAGCACTTCACCTACTTCTCCCTGCTCGCCCTCGAAGCGGTCCTCCGAGCCCACGGCCTACACGTCTACGACGTTGAGGAGCTCTGGACGCACGGTGGCTCCCTACGGGTCTTCACCCAGCGCGCCGATACGGGCCCGCGGACCTCGACCCCGGCGGTGGCGGCTCTGGTCACGCGCGAACGCGCCCTCGGCTACGACCGCGCGGATGCGTACGCGGACTTCGGTGCGCAGGTGCGACGCACCAAGCGCCGGCTGCTGTCCTACCTGATCGCCGCACACGAGGCCGGGCACCGCGTGGTCGGCTACGGCGCACCGGGCAAGAGTGCGACGCTGCTGAACTACTGCGGCATCGGACCGGACCTGCTCGAGTTCACCGTTGACCGCAACCCCTACAAGCACGGCCGGTTCACGCCGGGGTCGCGGATCCCGATCCATCCGGTCGAGCGCCTCTTCGGGGCCCGCCCGGACGTCGTGCTCATCCTGCCCTGGAACCTCGCGGACGAGATCGCCGCCCAGTTGGAGCCCGTCCGCGCGTGGGGCGGTCGCCTGGTCGTGCCGATCCCGGAAGTGACCGAGCTGACCGCACCGGCCGGCATGCGCACCCCCGCGGGTGCGCGATGAAGGTCGTCCTGTTCTGCGGCGGCTACGGGATGCGGATGCGCGAGTTCAGCGAGGACATCCCCAAGCCGATGGTCCCGATCGGCACGCGGCCCGTGCTCTGGCACCTCATGCGCTACTACGCGCACTTCGGGCACAACGACTTCATCATCTGTCTCGGCTACAAGGGCGAAGCCATCAAGGACTACTTCCTGGGCTACCGCGAGGAGGTCTCCAACGACTTCGTCCTCTCGGAGGGTGGTCGCCGGGTCGAGCTCCTGGGCGAGGACATCGCTGACTGGCGCATCACCTTCGTTGACACCGGTCTCGCCGCCAGTGTCGGCGAACGCCTGCTGGCCGTGCGCCCACACCTCGAGGGCGAGGAGGAGTTCCTGGCCAACTACGCCGACGGGCTCAGCGACGTCCACCTGCCCGACCTGATCGCGCACGCCCACGAGAACGACTCGATCGCGACCTTCGTGTGCGTCAAGCCGGGCCAGACGTTCCACGTTGTGCGGTTCGGCGAGGACGACGCGATCGCGGGTCTCGACGAAGCGTCGGCCACCGATTTGTGGATCAACGGGGGCTTCTTCGTGTTGCGCCGGGAGATCTTCGAGCACCTGCACGAGGGCGAGGAGCTGGTCGTGGAAGCGTTCCAGCGGCTCGCCAAGCTCCGGCGCCTCACAGGATTCCGCCACGAGGGCTTCTGGGCCGGGATGGACACCTTCAAGGACCGTGCACGGCTCGACGAACTGTCCACGCATGGTGGCGCCCGCTGGAAGGTCTGGGAGCGGTCATGCGATCGTTGACCGCTCTGGGGACCGACGAGGCGCTGCGGATCACCTGCATCGGCGCGCACTGCGACGACGTCGAGATCGGCGCCGGGGGCACGATCCTCGAGCTGCTCGCGGCCCACCCCGGTTCGCAGGTGCGGTGGCTGATCCTCACCTCGACACCCGAGCGCGCCGCCGAGGCGCACGCGAGCGCAGCGGCGTTCACCGCCGATGCGGCATGGTGCGATCTCACCGTGCTCGATCTGCGTGACGGCTACCTTCCCGCGCGGTGGGCTGAGGTCAAGGACGCGCTCGCCAAGCTGGCCGCCGACGACCCCCCCGACCTGGTGCTGACCCACAGTCGCGACGACGCCCACCAGGACCACCGGCTTCTCGCCGAACTCACCACGACGGAATTCCGGGACCACCTCGTCCTCGAATACGAGATCCCCAAGTCGGATGGCGACCTCGGGCGACCCAACTGCTACGTGCCGCTGCGTGCAGAGACCGTGCAGCGCAAGGCCGCGCTACTCGCCACGCACTACCCGAGCCAACAGGGGCGACGTTGGTTCGACCCCGAGACGTTCAGTTCCCTCGCGCGGCTGCGCGGCATCGAGGCGGGCGGACCGATCCGCTACGCCGAGGGCTTCCACCTGCGAAAGGCCGTGCTGTGACGGAGGCGCTCGCGAGCGACGTCCGGACGGGGGCCATCACGACCACCACTGCGTGCCGGAGTTGCGGCTCGTCCGACCGTCGCGTGGTGCTCTCGTTCGGCGACACGCCGCTATCCGACGTACTGCTCACCGCCGAGCAGCTGCAGGTGCCGGAAGCGCGGTACCCGCTGGAGCTGATGGTGTGCGAGGACTGCGCGCTCGTGCAGCTCCGCGACAGCGTCGACCCGGTCGTCCTGTACGGGGGTCACTACCCCTACTACTCGTCCGTGTCGCCCGGCCTGGTGGCGCACTTCGAGGCGTGCGCCGAGCAGTTGCGGATCGCGAGAGGCCTCGGGCCGGACTCCCTGGTGGTCGAGGCCGCGAGCAACGACGGGGTCCTACTGCGTCCGTTCGCCGACGCGGGCATCCCCGTGCTCGGCATCGATCCCGCCCATGGTCCCGCGGCGGCCGCCGAGGCTGCGGGTGTGCCGACCATGGTCGACTACTTCGGCCTGCCCGTCGCCGAACGGCTCGCCGCCGCCGGCCGCCGAGCCGACCTGCTGCTCGGCGCGAACGTGCTCAACCTCGTGGACGACCCCAACGACTTCGCGGCTGCCACGGCCCGCCTACTCACGGACGACGGTGTCGCGGTCCTCGAGGTCCCCTACGTGGCCGACACCGTCGACCAGGGCGCGTTCGACAACGTGTTCCATCAGAACGTGACGTACTGGAGCGCGACCAGCGCGGCCGATCTGTTCGCTCGGCACGGCCTGGCGCTCGTGGACGCCGAGCGGATCGAGACCTTCGGCGGGTCGCTCCGCCTGAGCATCGCCCGTCATGGAGTGGTGAGCCCGCGGCTCGACGCCTTGCTGGGGGACGAGCGCGCCCGAGGCGTCGACACGTTCGACTACTTCGCCGGGTTCGCCGCACGCACCGCCGCAACCCGAGAGGCGCTGGTCGACCTGCTGCGGAGTGCACGTGCGAACGGCGCTCGGATCGCGGCGTACGGCGCGGCAGGCGGGATGGCAACCACGTTGCTCTCCTACGCCGGGATCGACTCGGCGCTCATCGACTACGCCGTCGACCGCAACCCTCACAAGCACGGGTGGTTCACCGCCGGCAGCCACCTCGAGATCCATCCACCCGACCGGCTCGTCGACGATCCGCCCGACCTGCTCCTGCTGTGCGCCTGGAACTACGAGCGCGAGGTCCTGGCCCAACAACACGCGTTCCGCGCGGCCGGCGGCCGGGTCGTCGTCCCGATCCCGCATCCGCGCATCGTCTGAATCGATCCCCTGGCCTCACGCCACGATCCCCGAGGGAGCCGTCATGAAGGTTCTGGTCACCGGTCACGATGGCTACGTCGGCGCGGTCGCGGTCGGGTTCCTCGCGGTCGCGGGTCACGACGTCATCGGGGTCGATACCGGCTGGTTCGACGACCGTGCGTTCACCCCACCTGCCCCGGTCACGGCGTGGCGTCGGGACGTGCGGGACCTGACCGTGGAGGACCTCGCCACCTTCGACGCGGTCGTGCACCTCGCGGCGCTGTCGAACGACCCGCTCGGCGACCTGGACGCCACCCTCACGGACGCGATCAACCATCGTGCGTCGGTGCAGCTTGCCCAGCGAGCCAAGCAAGCCGGGGTCTCGCGGTTCGTGTTCGCGTCCTCGTGCAGCCTGTACGGCGCTGCCCGGGACGCTGCCCCGCTGGACGAGCGCGCGCCGTTCCGGCCAGTCACTCCCTACGGCGCGTCGAAGGTCCACGTGGAGGCGTCGCTGGGCCGGCTCGCCGATTCGACCTTCAGCCCCGTGTGCCTGCGGAACGCGACCGCCTACGGCGTCTCCCCCAAGTTGCGCGGCGACCTGATGGTCAACGACCTCGTCGCGCGAGCCGTCACCACCGGCGAGGTCCTCATCAAGAGCGACGGAACGCCGTGGCGCCCACTGGTGCACGTCACCGACATGGCGCGCGCGATGGTCGCGGCGCTGGCGGCGCCGCGGCAGCGCATCCACAACGAAGCCTTCAACGTCGGGCGCGACGGGGAGAACTACCAAGTCCGCGACGTCGCAGCGCTCGTGGCCGCCGAAGTCCCGGGGAGCCAGGTCGTCTATGCGCCCGGCGGCGAGGCGGACGCTCGCGACTACCGCGTCGACTTCTCCAAGATCGCCCGACAGTTGCCGGAGTTCCGCCCGCGCTGGACCGTCGCCGACGGTGTGGCGGAGCTTGCGGACGCCTACCGCAGGCATGGGCTCAGCCTCGCGGACCTCGAGTCGGGGCGATACCACCGGCTGCGCGCGATCGCCTCGCACCGTCAGGCGGGGTGCCTGGGGCCCGACCTGCGCTGGCGGGGGGTCGCTGGGAGTGCGGTCGCCGGGCGGGCAGTCGCGGCCGAGGCAGCGGGCACCGCATGATCACCGCCACGCGCTCGGCGAGCGCGACCTCCCGGGATGGGGAGGTCGCCGCATCGGGGTGCCCGGGGTGCGGGGCCGAGGCGCTCGAGCCGGTCTGGACCGTGCGCGGTGTCCCCGTGCACTGCTCACAGCTCTTCGACTCCCCGCATGCGGCCCGCACGGCCGCACGAGGCGACCTCTCACTCGCCTACTGTTCGACGTGCGGGCTGATGTCCAACACCTCGTTCGATCCCGGACTGGTCGAGTACGGCGACGACTACGAGGACGCACAGGCCCACTCGCCACGCTGGGTTGCGTGGGCCCGCGACCTCGTCGCCGATCTCGTCGCCCGGTACGGCCTTCACGGGCGTCGCGCGTTGGAGGTCGGTTGCGGGCGGGGCGACTTCCTGGCGCTGTTGGCCGAGGCGGGTCTCACGGGCATCGGCTTCGACCCGGCACACCGGCCCGGACCGCTCGTGGCACCCGTCGCCGACCAGCTCGTGTTCCATCGCCGCGAGTACCGCGCCGCCGACGGTCGCCAGGGGGCCGCCCTCGTCGCCTGTCGGCACACCCTCGAGCACGTCGCGAATGCGGCCAATTTCGCGGCAATGCTGCGCGAGGGCGTCGGCCGGCGCTTCGACACGTTGCTGCTGATCGAAGTGCCCGACGCGACCCGGATCCTCGAGGAGCACGCCTTCTGGGACGTGTACTACGAGCACTGCGCGTATTACACGCCGGAGGTTCTCACGGGTCTGTTCACCCGCGCCGGTTTCGTGGTGTTCGACGCATACCGCAGCTTCGATGACCAGTACGTGATCCTCGAGGCCCGACCGGCCGCCCACGACGACCGCTGGGGCTCACGACCGAAGGCCCCGCCCGCGATGGCGGAGGCGGTGGACCGATTCCGCGATGCGGTGCCCAGCCGAGTTCGAGATCTACGCGAGGCCGTCGAGGCCATGGAGGGGCCCGTGGTGCTGTGGGGAGCGGGCTCGAAGGCGGTCGGCTACCTGACCGTGCTGGGGCTGCAGACCGAGGTGTCCGCGATCGTCGACATCAACCCCGTCAAACAGGGCCGCTACCTGGCGGGGACCGGACATCCCATCGTTCGACCCGCCGAGCTGCGCGCGCTGCGACCCGGCACCGTCGTGCTCATGAACGAGGCGTACCGCGGCGAGATCACGGCCGACCTCGCCGCGCTCGACCTCACCACAAAGGTGGTCACGCCATGAACGGCACGCCTCGTCACAGCTGGTCGACACTGCACGCGGGGTTGCGAGCCGTTGCCGTGCTCACCGCGCTGGTCCTCGTCGCCGCGCTCCTGCCCCCCGCCGATCCTGCGCGCGCCGGCAGCGGGTTCTCCTCCGACGCCTTCGATGACGGGCTCGGGTCGATGTGGTCGGTGGTGGACCCGCTGGGCGACGGCTCGGTCGAGGTGAACGACGGCGCGCTGCGGCTCGGCGTGCCCGCGGGGGTGAACCACAACCCGTGGGTGGACAACGACACCGTACGGGTGATGCAGGCCGGTGGCGACGAGGTCGATCTGGCAGCGACCTTCTCTTCCGTGCCGAGCCAGCGGTATCAGATGCAAGGGCTCGTCGTCCAAGGTCCCTCCGGCGAATACCTGCGGTTCGATGTCCACCACGACGGGTCCCGACTGCGCGGGTACGCGGCCTCTATCGACGACAACGACGGCCAGGTGCGGGTCAACTCGGTGCTGCCTGCCGTCCCGTCGGGCACACGGCTGCACCTGCGGGTCGTGCGCAACGGTGATGACTGGACCTTTCAGCGGGCCTACGGCGACGCTGAATGGGTGAGCATCGGTGGTTTCACCCACGGTCTCGACGTCGAGAGCGCCGGTCCGTTCGTCGGCAACTACGGGCTCAGTTCGGGCAGCGCACCGGCCTACACCGCGGTGGTCGAGACGTTCGTGTCGGCCGACGATCCGTTGGACTCGCCGGGTGAGCCCGACGAGCCTGAAGAACCCGAGGAGCCGGACGATCCTGAAGAGCCCGGCGACCCGGACGACCCCGATGACCCCGGCGAACCCGACCCGACCGAACCGGACCCCGACGAGCCCCCTGAGCCGGATGACCCGCCGGAACCCGATCCCGAACCCTCGGAGCCACCCGGCCCCCCGACCATCGGCGAGGTCGCCGCCGAACCGGACACCTCCGAGGCGACCGTCACGTGGCTGACCGATCAGCCCGCCACCAGCCGAGTCGACTTCGGGCCAACAGCCGACTACGGCGCGAGCGTCAGCGCGGATGACCTCGTGACCGAGCACGCGCTCGAGATGTCCGACCTCGAGTGCGAGGCGACGTACCACTACCAGGTGCGTTCGACCAGCGAAGCTGGACTCGAGGGGGTCAGCGACGACGGGACGTTCGCAACCAACGAGTGCCCCGAGTCGGATGAACCCGGGGAACCGGATCCTGATCCCGAGAACCCCGACGATCCCGAGAACCCCGACGATCCCGGGGACCCCGACGATCCCGGGGACCCCGACGATCCCGATGACCCGGACGATCCCGGGGACCCCGACGATCCCGACGACCCCGAGGAGCCTGGGGAGCCGGAGGACCCGGGGGATGACGACCCGGCACCGACGATCCGTTCGGATGCGTTCGACACGTCCCTCGACACCGATCTGTGGACGATCACCGACCCTGCCGGCGACGGCACCATCACCGTGGAGGACGGACGTCTGCGCCTCACTGCCCCGGGCGGTTCGAACCACACACCGGGCGTCGACGACCGGGCGCCACGGGTCATCCAGGCGGCCCCCGACGAGGACTTCACCGTGATCCTGCGGTTTGACTCGCCGGTGACCCAGCGCTTCCAGCTTCAAGGCCTCGTCGTCGAGGGTGCCGACGGGCAGCGGCTCCGATTCGAGACGCACCACAACGGCTCGTCCGTGCGTGCCTTCGCGACGAACATCACATCGACGAGCGAAACCGTACGGGTGAACGCCAGTGGGGTCTCCGGCGCGCCGACCTACCTGCGCGTGACGCGCAGCGGCGACCAGTGGTCCCTCGCCCGCTCGGCCGACGGCGCTGCGTGGAGCACGGCGGGGTCGTTCACCCGGCAGATCGAGGTGACGGGCGTCGGGCCCTTCGTGGGCAACTACGACGCCGGCGGTGACGCGCCGGCGCACACCGCGTTGGTCGACTACTTCCTGAACCCCGCCGATCCCCTGGAGCCCCCGGACCCGGGGCCCGATCCGGACCCCGAGCCCGATCCCGATCCGGACCCCGAGCCCGATCCGGACCCCGAGCCCGATCCGGACCCCGAGCCCGATCCGGACCCGGAACCCGATCCGGATCCCGAACCCTCCGCCGTGGTGCGGGACGCGTTCGCCCGGAACAACCTCGACCCCGACCGCTGGACGTGGGTCGACCCGGCTGGGGGAGGCAGCCTGGAGCTGGCTGGCGCCAACGACGGCCAGCTGCGACTGGGGGTCCCGGCGGGCGCCAACCACACACCCGGGGTCAACGATCGCTCCCCTCGGGTCCTGCACCAAGTGCCCGATGAGGACTTCGACGTCGCCGCACGTTTCGACAGCACGGTGACGGCGGGTTGGCAGCTTCAAGGCCTCGTCGTCGAGAGCGTCGACGGGCGGCGCCTGCGCATCGAGATCCACCACACCGGGTCCAAGGTCCGCGCCTTCGCGTCCACGGTCGCCGGTGGGCAGGAAACCGTACGGGTGCACACCGACGCTCCCGGCGCCAGCTACCTGCGTGTCCGGCGTGAGGGGGACGCGTGGACGGTCCTCACCTCCACCGACGGGTCCACGTGGGCCACCGCCGGCTCGTTCGTCCAGCCACTCGAGGTGACGTCGGTCGGCCCATTCGTCGGCAACTACTCCGCCAGCGGCAACGCGCCCGCGCACACCGCCGTCATCGACTGGATCGGCGACCCCGACGCACCGCCGGATCCCGCGCCGGAACCCGACGAGCTGCCGCCACTGGTGTACCGGGTCACGCCGTCCGTGGGGGAGACGACCGCGACGATCGCGTGGGCCACCGACGAGCCCGCCGCCGCCACGCTGGACTGGGGGCCCACGCCTGAAGCCACGGCCGGCTCCATCGACGTCTCCACCGCCCGATACCGCCAGGGCCGCACGATCACCGACCTCGATCCCGACAGCACCTACTACGCGATGGTCACGAGCACGGACGAGGGCGGACGTAGCAGCACGGTGGGGCCACTGTCGTTCACCACCGGTGAGACCGCCGAGGAACTAGACATCGAGGCGTGGTACGGCGACGAGCAGGTCGTCGGCACCGTCGGCCGACCCCAGGAGCGCGTCAACGTGCTCGGTCGCGTCGAGACACCCGAGACCGTGTCCTCGTTGACGTTCCGGCTCAACGGCGGCCCGTCCCGCACGTTGGGCGTCGGGCCGAACACACGCCGACTCCAGGACGAGGGGGACTTCAACGTCGACCTCGCATGGGAGGAGCTCGCACTCGGTGCCAACACCATCGAGATCTCCGCGACCGACACCACCGGGGCGTCCACGACCGAGACCGTGACCGTCGAGCGCGCTCCCGACACCACCTGGCCGCTGCCGACTGCCGCGGACTGGAGCGAGCCCGACGCGGTGACCGGCCAGGCGATGCCGGTCGACGGTCTCTGGGGAATCGACGACGATGGCGCGCGGTCCGAGCAGATGGGCTACGACCGGTTGCTCGCGATCGGCGACGTCGAGTGGGACGACTTCGAGGCGGCGACCACCGTCCGTGTCGACGCGCTCGACTCGCGGGGTTGGTCACATCCGAGCGTCGCGCCCGCCGTCGGTTTCGTCGTCCGCTGGCAGGGCCACAGCGCCTGGGGCAGCCAGCAGCCGCGCTATGGGTACTTCCCGCTCGGGGCCTTGCCGATCTACAACTTCGCATCCGGCCGCGGGTGGGAGATCTGGGGCAACAACCCGAACGGCACCATGCCCACCCAGATCGTCGAGGATCGGAGCGGCGCGTCCCTCGAGTTGGCCACGACCTACGAGCTCCGCACGCGGGTCGAGACCACGCCGACCGGGTCGCGCTACTCGTTCAAGTATTGGCCGGAGGGGGAGGCCGAGCCGGGGGGCTGGAGCCTCACGATGGATCAGACCGAGGTGAACGACCTCGACCGCGGCTCGTTGCTGTTGCTCGCCCACCACGTGGATGCCGTGTTCGGGCCCGTCACCGTGACTCCGCTGGAGGACTCATGACGGTCATGCCTCGCCTCACGATCGGGCTGCCCGTGTACAACGGTGCCGATCTGCTGCCGGGCACCCTCGACTCGCTGCTGGCGCAGACTTGGGGCGACTTCGAGATCTTCGTCAGCGACAACGGCTCGACGGACCGCTCGGTCGAGGTGGCTCGGGCGTACGCAGGAACCGACCCTCGCGTACGGGTGTTCGCGCACGACCGCAACCGAGGAGCGGCCTGGAACTACAACTTCACCGTCTGGGCCACCCACAGCGAGCTGTTCAAATGGGCGCCGCACGACGACCGCTACGAGCCCACCTACCTCGAGCGCTGCGTGGCCGCCCTCGACGCGGACCCGACCGCCGTGTTGGCCCAGGCACGCCCGGTCGACGTCGACGTTGACGGACGCGTGCTCAAGCGCTGGGAGCCGTATGCACGCGGTACCGCGCCCGACGTGCGACGGCGGTTCCGCAGCGTCGCCACGACGTGGTGGCACTGCCTTCCCATCATTGGCGTGATCCGGAGGCCGATCCTGCAGCAAACCGGCCTCATCGGTTCCTACGAGTCCTCCGATGGCGTGCTGCTCGCGGAGTTGTCGCTCTACGGCACTTTCGTCGAGCTCGACGAGGGACTGCTCCTGCACACCGAGCACCCAGGCCGGTCGATGCGCGCCCACGCCTCTCGCAAGACCCGAGGGGAGTGGTTCGACCCGGAGCTCGCGGGCTCGGTCACGTTCTCCAAGTTCCGCCACGCCCGCGAGCTGGCCGCTGCCGTCCACCGGGCGCGGCTGCCCGTGGCCACGCAGCTCGCGATCGCCTCGGATGCTCCGGGATGGGCTTGGCACTGGCGCAGCCGACTCACGCGGGAAGCCCTCGGGGGTCTGCGCGACATCGCACGCCGACGCATCGCTGAGCGCCGGAACGCGAACAATCGCGAGGGCGCGCGTCCGGACACCCATGCGGACGCTGTGCACGACCCTGAGGTCAGGTCCGGCTCGGGAAGCCTGGGCGAACGTGCGCGTTCAACCGTGCCCGGCCTCACGGGGGAGTCCACAAGGGAACGCGCGACCCCGAGAGGCTCGTGACGAGCCCGGTGGCCCATCCGGCCACCGGAGCCTCCTCGGGGCGACCCGGCGAAGGCGCGGTCGCCGGCGCCCGCTGGCTCACGGTCGCGCAGGTGGTCACCCAGGTCACGCGCACGGGCGTACAGATCCTCCTGGCGAGGCTCCTGCTCCCCAGCGACTTCGGGTTGATGGCGATGGCCCTGGTGGTCACCAACTTCCTCGACATCTTCCGCGACCTCGGTACGCGCGCCGCGATCATCCAGCGCCGTGAGGTCACGCCGACCATCCTGTCGAGCCTGTTCTACGTGAACGTCGGGTTCGGCGTGGCATTGAGCCTCGGCGTCGCACTCCTCGCCCCACTGGCTGCGGCCTTGTTGGGTGACGGCAACGTGACTCCCGTGCTGCAGGTGCTCGGCCTCTCGATCGCGCTGTCGTCCTTCGGTCTCGTGCAACTCGGCCTCCTGTACCGGGACATGCGATACCGCTGGATCGGCGCCCTGCACGTGACGAGTGCGCTGGTGCAAGCGGGGGTCTCCGTCGGGCTCGCGCTCAGCGGCTTCGGCGTCTGGTCGTTGGTCGGCGGCACGCTGGCAGGGGCTCTGGCCAGCACCTTGTTGGCATGGCTCGCGAGCTCGTGGCGACCGAGCTGGTCCTTCTCGGCATCCGAGGTGCGCTCGGTCTGGTCGTTCAGCCTCAACCTGAGCGGCAGCCACCTGGTGGGATTCCTCGTCGGCAACCTCGACAAGGTCATCATCGGACGGCTCCTGGGGACGACCTCACTCGGCTACTACACGCTGGCGCAGCGGATCCTGATGTATCCGATCCGATCCATCACGCAGATGGCCCAGGAGGTGCTGCTGCCGAGCATGGCGCGCCGCCAGGACGACGACGAGGCCCTGACCGATCAGTTCATGCGCGCCGGTGCCGTGATCGCGCTCACGACGTTTCCGCTCATGGCCATCGCGGCCGTCCTGGCCGAGCCGTTCGTGCGCGTCGTGCTGGGGGAGCAATGGTTGCCCGCGGCCCCGCTGATCGCGGTGCTCGGTCCGGTCGGGGCGCTCCAGTCGCTCAACTACACGGTTAGCGCGCTGTACCAGGCGAAGGGGCGGACCGATTGGCTCCTGCGGTTCGGCGTGGTCGCGGGCGTGGTGTACGTCCTGGGGTACGTCATCGGCGCACGCTGGGGCCTCATGGGAGTCGCCGTCGGGTACACCGTGGCCGTACTGGTACTCACCTATCCCGCCTTCGCGATCCCCTTCCGACTCATCGGGGCCAGCACTCGCGCCTACGCACGAGTTGTGGCGCCGTTCGCAGTGGGAGCGATCCTGGCGAGCGCGGCGGCGCGCGGAACACTCGAGCTGCTCGCGACGATGAACGTCATCGAGCCGGTTGCTCTCGCCCTCGCGGCGCCCGCGGGACTCGTGCCGTACGCGCTGTTGCTTTGGCTCCTGCGCCCGGGCGGAGTCGACGACGCGGCGCGGGTCGTCGGGCTGGGTCGGCTGTTGCGCAACTAGCAACCTTGTGCCGAGGAGCGCGTGGTGAGTCGCTGACCATCCTGCGGTGGTCGTCAGCCGCAACTTGTTCGTGACGAGTTCCGAGCAAGACATCCCGACGCTCGGTTCGCGTGTCGACGTACTGCCTGTCGTGCGGTGTCGCGCCCCATCGACGCCATCTAGTCAGACTTCTACCACCGAGGGGACGCCCGTCCTCTCGCTCGTGCAGGCTCAGCCGTAGCCGGCACCCGGATAGCGTCCACCTCCACGTCGGTAAAATGAGATGACTTCGGCCCAGCAGGCACTCTGTCGGCCGGCCCTGAAAGGATGAGCTAGCCTGCGGTCCAAGGCCCCGGCCCGAAGAACGGGGTGGACGGCGGGGGAAACGGTCCCGCGATCAAGCCTGATAGCGACGTTGAAATGCGGTCGCGCGACGGAGTGAGGGGCAGGGGCAATGGAGTTCCGGAACCTCCACGACCTCCAAGCATCGGTGCTAGAAGCCCTCCCGTGCCTTCCGCGGGATATCGAGGTAGTTGTTGGTGTGCCCCGGAGTGGAATGCTCCCCGCCACGCTCATCGCGTTGTACCTTAACGTGCCCCTGGCTGACCTTGATGGCTGGTTAGACGGCCGCGTTCTCGCCAGTGGAAAGAGGCCCCTACACAGCCCGGTCGCTCACGGCGATGTGCGGAGATCATCCCGCATTCTGATCGTTGACGACAGTGTCGGCCATGGCTCCCAGATGCGTGCAGTGCATGAGCGCGTTGCTCACGCGCAGATCTACAATCGAATCGAGTACGCTGCGGTGTACGTCACCCCGGAATGTTCGCATCTCGTCGACTATGCGTTTGAGGAGATCCCCTGGGGTCGATTCTTTGCTTGGAACATCATGCACCACACCGCCCTAGAAAATGTGTGCGTGGACATTGACGGAGTTATCTGTTCTGATCCTTCCCCGGACCAACCAGAGGGGACGCCCGAGTACCTGGCCTTCCTTGAGCATGCTAGGCCCCTCGTGGTGCCCGCGACGGAGATCGGGTGGCTGGTGACCGGACGGTTGGAGAAGTATCGCGGCGTTACCGAGGCATGGCTTCGCCGTCACGGAGTCCGCTATCGCAGCCTCAAGATGCTGAATCTCCCGGATGTGTCGACCAAGCGAGCCCACGGGGGCGGTGCGCCGTTCAAAGCTCGCATGTATCAGGAGACAGGGGCGACGCTCTTCGTAGAAAGCTCCGAGCGCGAATCTGCCGCAATTGCGAAGCGTACGGGACGCCCCGTCTTGTGTTGGGACTCCCAAGAGATGGTGTATCCCGAGTTCGCGGATCGTCTTCTCACTCTACCGGCACGCGCCCCTCGAGGGTTGAGGAATCGCCTTCGAAGGGTTCGGGCGAGACGCCGCCGCTAGCAGCGAAGCTAGCAAAGCCGATGCAGGAGTTCCGTTTGGGTCCGCCGCCCAGGCCTCCGACCCGCACTGGTCAGCGACTTGGGCTTTTTTTCGGCACCAGGGCCTTGCCGTGAGCCTTGGGCGGCGTGCTGTGCGCGGTGTCGCTGCCACTGCAGGCGGGCAATGGCTGCGCTTCATCTTGCATATCGCGACCACGATGGTGCTAGCCAGGCTTGTCACACCAGAAGACTACGGGCTGGTGACCATGGTGGTAGCGATCACGGGCCTGGCGGAACGTCTTCTCACTGTCGGCCTACGAACCGCAACGATCCAGCGACGGGAGATCACCGATCAACAGGTAAGTGCGCTATTCTGGATTACAGTGATTCTGGGCACGATCGTCTCCGCCCTCTTCGCCGGCAGTGCGGAGCTCATCTCAGCGTTCTACGGCGAACCCGAATTGGTACCCGTAACGCTGGCAATGTCAAGTATATTCGTACTGACGGCTTTCGGGTCCCAGCACATTGCCTTACTTGACCGACACATGCGATTTAAATTGCTTGCGGTCATGGAGGTGACCGCACTCGGTGTCGCGGGCGTTGCTGCGATCGTTGTGGGAGCCTTGGGAATGGGCTATTGGGCTATCGTGGTCTTGCACCTCGCCCAACCCGCGGTAAAGCTCGCCTTTGGGTGGTTGGGGACTGGTTGGAAGCCGCAGCTACCAAGGGCCTGGGCGGGCGTACGGTCCCTCTTGTCGTTCGGTGCGTACCAAACACTCTTCCAAGTTCTCACCTACTCGTCGCAGAACCTGGACAATGTTGTTATTGGCAACGCTATCGGGTCGTCCGCGCTAGGCATCTATTCACGCGCGTATCAGTTGCTGTTGGTGCCAATCCGAGAGTTGCAAAGTCCACTACATCGCGTGGCCATCCCGACGCTGAGTCGGCTACAGGATCAGCCAGAGAGGTTCCGCCGCTTCTACCGGACCGGTTTGAGTGGGACCGCGCATGCGGCGATACCCTTGATCCTGCTATTGGCGTTGGCGTCCGACGAGATCATCCTCCTAGCCCTTGGGGATCAGTGGATCGAAGCGGGGCCGATATTCCGAGTATTGGCGTTCGCGGGCCTTGCAACGGTAGCTGGGCATGCCAACGGATGGTTGTACGTAGCCTTGGGCCGAGTGCGGCGTCAGGCGCTGTGGGGGCTTGTCGCGCACCCCCTGCTCATCGCGTCCTTCTTCATAGGTCTCCCTTGGGGGATTGTGGGAGTGGCAACGGCGTACACCGTGACGCGGTGGCTCCTCTTGCCGGTGTCGTTGACACTGGCGACGTCTGGGACGCCGGTGAGTCTCGGGGACGTTGGGCGGGCGGTCTGGCGGCCTGCGTGCATAGGAGCGATTGCGTACATTGCTGCCGGACAAGTGCGGGAGGGGGTGCTATTGGCCCCGACAGTCGTCACGTTGGCTATCGCCGCCACATCGTTCCTGCTTGCCTACGCGGTGATGCTAGCCGCGTGGAGGCCCGCTCGGGCAGAGTTTAGGTCGTTGCTGGACGTCGCCCGTCAGGGCCTTCGGCGAGCTGGGAATGGGTGAGGGGCTGGCGCATATGGCCAATTGTGGAGCGTGTAGGTAGGAGTGTCTGATGAGTGGTCGATTGCGTCAACGGTTGGCCGAAGCATACTTCCGCTGGCTACAGCGGTACGTGACGGCGACGACGATAAGCGCAAGAGTGCGTTGCTGGCCATTTCTTGAGATGGACAGGAGTGCTCGAATCGACCGAGGCTTTCGTGTTCGACCGCTCGGGATGCGGGCTGGTGGCCCGCGCATCCACCTAGAGGAGGGGGTTATCGTTGGGAGGTTCGCCCTCTTCCAGGGCCGAGGGACCATTCGTTTCGGTCCGTACAGTCGCTGCCGGGCGAACTGTCTCTTCGATGCAGGTGAGTCGATCAGTGTCGGAGCATACACGGGGATCGCTGACTACGTGTCCGTGCGTGATACGGACCACCGATTCGAGCGTACTGATCAACTTATTCGAGACCAAGGGGTGGTGACCAGTCCCGTGGAGATCGGGCGGGACGTGTGGATTGGTCATGGCGCGACGATTCTTAAGGGGGTAACGATCGGTAATGGCGCGGTTGTTGCGGCCGGCGCAGTGGTCATAGAGGACGTACCCGAGTTGGGAATAGTCGGCGGGGTGCCGGCGAAGGTCATCGGGTATCGTGGTGAGGGTACAGCAGGATAGATGGCACTCGTCAGTGCACACCGTGGCGCTGGGAATGAGCTGGTTCGCCGAGGCATGATGACGCGTGGTAATAGGGCAGCTGGCGGAGGACGTGCTGAAGCTTGATGATCCACGTCCCGCCGAGGCCGGTTCCGCGGTCGAGGGACTGGCGCGAAGTCCCCGACGAGCAGTCCGAAGTTGGCGAGAAGCCCCGGGTTGGGAGGTCGCTCGCCGCCACTGGGACGGGACACTGGCCAGGACAGATGGTCAGTCGAGCACTGCGGGCGCCTGGTAGCCCCCCGGATCCCGGCTGAACACCCCACGCACGGCGCCGAGCGCCCGCTGACCGACGACCACCCCAGTGCTCAAGATGATGCTGAGGTCAAGCCCGATCGACCAGTTCTCGACGTAGAAGAGGTCAAGGCGCTGGTAGGACCAGAACGAGGGGTTATCGCGGGCCTCGACCTGCCACAGGCCGGTGATGCCCGGAAGCACCTGCACCCGGGACTGGAGCCGCTCATCGAACTGCTCCGTCTCCTCCTTCAGGGCGGGCCGCGGCCCCACTACGCTCATCTCGCCGCGCAGGACGTTCAGCATCTGCGGGAACTCGTCGATGCTCGTGGTCCGCATGAAGCGCCCGATCGGCGTCACCCGCGGGTCGTGTGCGGCCTTGAACAGCGGGCCGCTCCGCTGGTTCATCGCCTGTACCTCGGCGAGGCGGGCCTCGGCGTCAGTGACCATCGTCCGGAATTTGAATAGCTTGAACGGCTCCCCGTTGTGCCCGACCCGCTCCTGGCGGAACAGCACCGGCCCGCGGTCGTGCGCCTTGATCGCCAGCGCCGTGATCGCCATGACCGGTGCCGCGACGACGAGGAACGCCGTGGCCACGACCAGGTCGAGGCTGCGCTTGGCGATGGTCTGCCAGCGCGCCAACCGCAGCGGCTCGAGGTAGAACAGCGGTTCGTGGGCGACCGGTGCGGCGCGCAGGCGCTGGTGCGAGAACCCGCGGATCCCGGACGAGACGTGCACGTGCAGGCCGCGGTCGACGAGGTGGCGCAGTGTCTCGTTGAGGCTCGAGGACTCGAACGCGGTCGAGGCGACCATCACACCGCTCGCACCGGAATGGGTGGCCGCCCACAACGCATCACGGGTCTCACCGAGCCACGGGACGTTCGGCAGCGAGCGGGCCGCCTGCTCCGCGGGACCGACCACGCCGCGGACCTGGAAACCGTACTCCGGGTGCTCGGCGAGCAGCTGTGCGAGCTCGGCGGCCTCCTCATTCGCGCCCACCAGTAGCACCGGCCACACGTGCTGGCCGTGGCGACGCTGCTCGGACACCCAGCCACGGAACAGCGCGCGCCCCAGGATGAGCAGCAGGAACGTCAGCACGCCGGCGAGCACCAGAGGCAGGAGCTGCACCGCCAACCCGACAACCTCCAGCGCGAGCCAGTAGGCAACGACCGAGATCGTCACGGCGCGGGCGAGGCGGGCGGTCTCCACCGCACGGATCGCGCAGACCCGCGCTCGGTACAGGTGGCTGCTCGCGATCGTGACGAGCGCGGCGAGCGCGGCGATCCCCGCCACGGCGAGATGGCTCGAGAACTGTCCGATCGCCAGGGGGCTTGGCGCGGCCAGCAGGGCGGCGATGCCCCAACCGATCGTGAGCGCGATGAGGTCGAACGCCACCAGGCGACGCCGCAGATTGCGCGGTCGTGGCGGCTCCAAGCGCGGCCCGTCGTCCTCAACGGCCGAGCGAGAGGCCTCTGCGCGGGCGGGAAGGGGATCGGCCCCCGCGCGCCTGTCCGGAGGGGCCAGCATGCCCGATTCCGTGGTCGCGTGGACGCCGCCGCCTGCTTGCGTGGAACGGCTGACGCTGACTCCGTTGCGCTCGCCGGAGTAGTGCTCGGTCGGACCCAGTTCCCGCAGGCGGGCCGAGGGTGCCGAGTCGCTGCCCCCCGCACGTGCGCGCCGCCGCTCGTGGTTGTCCCCGCCCAACGCTCCGACACTGCTCATGAATACTCCTCAAACTCTTGGCGATGCGAGGTCCCGCCTCGTCCCGCCGGTGCGCGGTCCGCCCGTGGTGCTCACTGTTCGTGAGGTGCGGACCGCCACGTGTCTCCGCTCCGCCCTCCCTCGCAGGGAGGCCCCTATCGCTCATCTCCCGACGGGAGTAGTACGCCTACTGTGCCCGCATTTCGCGCATTGTTCCAGTGGGTCGCGCTGCGTAGCCAACCTTGACCTGCCGCCCTGTGGACCACCCGTAGTAACGCACTGTGGTGTCACTTGTCAATACGTTGACGCTCCGTCATGAATCTGTCACCCCTGCAGGGCCCGTGGTCCGCGTGGCCCACTGGCGCTTGGTGAAGCGTCGCAACGCCCCCGACAGCGGAACCCGCCACTGCGGATGTCGAGGCTCCGTCCCCTGCCAAGACCGTCCCGCCGGAGCACCGAGTCCCCCGCAGAAACCTAGAGGATAACCGGGTCGAGAGCCGAACGAAAGTGACATCCGCACCTCGGGGCGCGACGCGTCCGGGGTACCTCGGTCACAGCCCAGTGCCGGAAGTGGCCGGTCAGAGCCGGGGCAGGTCGCGGTCCGCCTCGGACAGCTGTGGGTGGTCGATCGGCCAATCCACCCCGATCGTGAGGTCGTCCCACGCGACCGCGCGCTTGTCGACGCCCGGTCGCCACTCGGCGGTGACGTCGTAGAGGTAATCGACCGGCTCGGTGCCCATCGCCAGGAAGGCGTTCGCGAGCCCTTCGCTGAGAAAGAGGCGTCGGTGCTCCCCGCGGGGCGGGTCGCCGAGCCAGAAGGTCTCGTGGTGGGCGTAGGTGGGGGAGTTCTCGCGCAGGTCAGCGACCGCGCAGAAGGCCACGCCGCGCGCGACGTAGACGAGCTTGTCCCACGGCTCGGCGTGGAACCCACGCAGCACGCCGGGATGCGACCGCGAATGGTTGCCCTGCCGGAACACGACCTCGCGGCCGAGGGCCTCCTCGAGCTCGGAGAGCTGATACGTCTGGCGGAACCAGCCCCGCTCGTCGACGAACGCGGGCCAGTCGACGACCAATAGCCCGGGGATCGATGTCTCGGCGATCGCCATCAGGCGGCCTCGGCCTCGAGGGCACGCACCAGGCGGCGTAGGCCGTCGCGCCAGTGGGGCAGCGCGCCGAGCCCGGCCATCGCGGCATGGCGCCCCTCGAGCCGGCTGTTCGCGGGCCGGGGCGCGGGGGCGCCGAACGCCGCCGCCGTGGTGGGCGCGACCTCGACGTCGAGCCCGGCCTCCTCGAAGATCGCCTCCGCATAGTCGAACCACGTGCACGCGCCGGCGTTGGTGACGTGGAACGTGCCGTAGCGGCGCGTGACGGTGAGCTGGCGGATCGCCTCCGCCAGGTCGAACGCGAACGTCGGGGTGCCGACCTGGTCGGTGACGACCTCGACGCGGTCGCGCTCGCGGCCCAGGCGCAGCATCGTCTTGGTGAAGTTCGCGCCGTCGATGCCCTGCAGCCACGAGGTCCGCACGATCACGTGCTCGTCGCAGCGCTCGCGGACGAGCTGCTCGCCCGCGTCCTTCGTGCGCCCGTACACCGAGACGGGATTCGGGCGGTCGAACTCGGTGTAGGGGCGGTCGAGGGTTCCGTCGAACACGTAGTCGGTGGAGAGGTGCACGAGCCCGATCCCCGCCGCCGAGCAGGCCCGCGCGAGGTTCGCGGCACCGCCCGCGTTGACCGCCCAGGCGGGCTCGGGGTCGGTCTCGCAGGCATCGACGGCGGTGTAGGCGGCGCAGTTGACGACGACCTGTGGCTGGTAGTCGCGCACGGCGGCCCACACGCTCGGTTCGTCGGTGACGTCGAGGTCGCTCGCGCCGGGAGCGATGAGCTCGTCGTCGCGCCAGCCGCGGGTGATCGCGCGGCCCAACTGCCCGCCCGCGCCGGTGATCAGCGCCCTCATCACGTCACCCCGCGGCGCGCGGTGGCGCCGGCCTGCTTCAGCGGCCGCCACCAGTCCTCGCGCGACCGGTACCAGTCCACGGTCTCGACGAGCGCGTCGTCCAGCGAGCGCCGCGGCGCCCAGCCAGTCGCTGCACGCAGCGCGGACGAGTCGACGCTGTAACGCAGGTCGTGGCCGGGCCGGTCGGCGACGAAGCGGATCATGTCCTCCCCGGCGCCGACCGCAGCGAGGATGCGGTGGGTGAGCTCGAGGTTGCTCGTGGCTGCGTCGGCGCCCACGTTGTAGGTCGCGCCCGGCTCGGCGTCGACGAGCACCCGCCACTGGGCGTCGACGTTGTCGAGCACGTACAGCCAGTCGCGCACGTTGCTCCCGTCGCCGTACACCGGCACCGGCTCGCCGTCGAGCAGGTTGGTGACGAACAGCGGGATCATCTTCTCGGGGTAGTGGTAGGGCCCGAAGTTGTTGCTCGTGCGCGTGATCGAGACGGGTAGGTCGTAGGTCGTGCGGTAGCTCTGCGCGAGCAGGTCGGCGGCCGCCTTCGACGCGGCGTACGGCGAGCTCGGCGCGAACGCGTCGCTCTCCGCCGACCGGTGCGGCGCGGCGACCGAGCCGTAGACCTCGTCGGTCGAGACGTGCAGGATCCGCGGCACCTCGGCGCGCCGCGCGGCCTCCAAGACCGCGTGGGTGCCCTCGACGTTGGTGGTGATGAACTCCGCCGATCCGTCGATCGAGCGGTCGACGTGGCTCTCGGCCGCGAAGTGCGCGACCGCGTCGTGACCCTCGATGAGTCGCGCGAGCAGCTCGCGGTCGCGGATGTCGCCCTCGACGAACCGGTAGCCGGGCTCGTCGGCGACGTCGGCGAGGTTGGCGGGATTGCCGGCGTAGGTGAGCGCGTCGAGGTTGGTGACCTCCGCGCCCTCCGCCAGCGCCCGCCGCACGAGGTGGCTGCCGATGAACCCGCAGCCGCCGGTCACGAGGATTCGCATCGTCCCGAGCCTACCGAATCCAAACTCGTATAGGGCACGCCCTGCCCTCGCCCCCGGCAGTGCAGCGCGCAGCGGTAGGAGTCCCGCGGCCGGGGGCCCGATCGTCAAGTTCCACCATCGCAACCCTGATGTGCCACACTTCCAAGTGACTGCGTCGGACGAGGGTCTCCCTCCAAGGGCAGGCAGGCTTGTAAGGCGGGAGCAAGGGAGCTTGCGTGAGTGCTGCTCGCGCTCGTCGTTGGCGTCGGCTGGCCTTGGTGTGCTTTCTGCTGATCCTTCCGACTCAGATGCTCGTCGCCCGCCTGTGGAGTGAACCGTATCCGGCCCTCTACCAGCCTTCGTTTGCCGGCGCGGCTCAGGGTGGGGAGCAGGTCGAGTTCACGGTACCGAGGGTCACGATGCATGCCCGGGGCGGAGAAGACCTCAGATTGCACCACATGGACCTCATGGCGGAATCTCGCGTAGCGGAGATAGCAGTATTCTCCACTGCATTCCCGGCTGACAACCTCGAGGATGCCCTAGAGGATTCCTCAAATGCGCAATGGCTGCAATCAAGGTTGGAGGAGCTCACAGGGGAAAGCCCTGAGGCTGCGACCGTTGAGTGGATTCGTTACACCGCGGAGCGGAACGCGTCTGTCGAGTACGCATCTGTCGAGTATGAGCGCGTGATCGAAAGTGCATATCGGGTTGAGTTCGATGAGTGACCTTGCTCGAGCACCCTTATATTGCCTCGACCGGTGGATGGAGGCGGGTCCTTTCCGCCCGACGGACCTGGGACGATTCCGGGTCCTGTTCTGCTGCTACGCGTTGCTGAACCTTCCTTCGTTCAGTTGGGTCGCAGCGTTTCCCGACACTTTCCATTCGCCACCCCCCGGGCCCTTTGCCCTCATCGGCGGATTCCCGCATCCAACTGTACTTTCCTTCCTGGAGGTGGGGGTCGCCTTGGCCCTCGTGGCGGTCCTGATCGGATGGTGGACGCGCGCAGCATCGATCATGGCGACGGGGTTCATGCTCGTCGGCTACGGATTCTCATTCTCATTCGGAAAGATCGACCACAACATTCTCTTCGTCGTTCTGCCGGTCTTTATGGCCTATGCGGGATGGGGGGCGGCGTACTCCGTTGACGCGGCCCGTGGTGGGGCTTATGAGGTTCGCCAGTGGGGGATGCGGCTGCTGGCCCTGGCTGTGGCCATGGCGTTCGCGACTGCTGCGCTGCCGAAGTGGCGTCAGGGGTGGTTGAGTACCGACACGCAAGCCGTGCGCAACGAGCTGATGCAATCCCAGCATACCTCGGACCCCGGATGGTTGGGCCACCTTCTGATAGGGTCCGTTGACAGTGCTGCCTTCTGGATTGCCCTTGATTGGGGGGCGGTGCTATTCGAGTTCGGCATGGTAGCCGCAGTCCTTAGTTGGGCGTCGTTTCGCTTGTTGCTCGCGATCGCAGGACTCTTCCACCTGTCCGTGATGCTGGTATTCGACATCACTTTCGCGCCCAACATCCTCGTGTACGCTGCCTTCATTCCCTGGGCCAGCCTGTCCGTACCCAAGTTGTTGGCAAGCCCGTTTCGGAAGGCTGCGGTAAGACTCGAACGTCGCCCGCGTCCCCCACTGGTGGTGGGTGCAGGGGGGGCTGTCGTGTGGCTAGCTTCTCCGCTTCTCCGCCAGATCGCTGTTCCGGTATCGGCCAGCGTCGTGGTGATCGGCGGCGTGGTGGGCGGAGTCTACCTCGCGTGGCGTCTGCAAAGGTTATTAAAGACAGGGCCCGGCTTAGAGCACGACCACCTTGCACGGACGGCGGGGCGGTCCAGTGTTGAGTGAGGTATGCGCGCACTCACCAAACAGGGGTACCGCTGCCTGCGATGGGTGTAGGACCTTCACTGAGGGGATGATTGCGGCGATTGTCCTCAGAGGTTCGGTGTCCTGAGTCGCTCAAGTGACGCGATCGTCCCCACTAAGAGCAACGTGGCCGCCACGAGTTCCAGGGACTCTTCGTACAGGTGATCGAGCACGTAGAAGTTCACCCTGTCCTCAGGGGGATCCCCGTGCATGAACGGAGCAAGCTGGTCTCCTAACAGGGCGGCACCAGTCCGCTCGTACCAAAGGGAGCGAGTGGCGGACGAGAGCACGGCAATCCCGTAAACCGCATAGCCAGCCAGAAGGTACCGGCGCCCCGGAGCGGCGCGAAGCAGGTGCCAACCCGCCCAGATCGCTGCGAGGAGTGGCAAGGCGGCCACGGCTCCCATCACCATGAGCTCGGCGACTGTGCCCGCAGTCGAACCGGCGAGTCGCTCGGCGTACTCCGCTACGCGGTGTCTCGGGTTGCCCGCGTCCTCGATCAGCATGGCCACCATGCCGAAGGCGAACAGCGTCCAGGCGCCCGCGACCCGCGTTCGTTCGCCCGCCGAAAGTTGGCCCGCGATCAGTCCCGCCAGGACGCCGCTGGTTCCAAGCGCCGCCCACTGCAGCCATTCGGTCGGGCGCGCTTCTCCGAATAGATGGAAGAAGACCAGTGGCTGCTCGAGTTCCTCCAGAAGGGCTTGCGCGCCACCCACATCGAGCACGTCGACGAGGAGAAACGCGGCCCACCCGCCCACGAGCCAGAACCCGACCAGCGCGAGGAGCGCACGACGGAGCCGCTGCAAGAACCTGGCCTTGTCGGTGGACTCGCTCCCTGCATTGGCGCGTTCAAGCTTCGTGGGTCCGTCAGACACCGGCCTCGCCCCCCGCCACTCCCGCCAGAATGCCCGCATGGTCCGCCTCCCTGCGGGTGTGCTCAGCCTAACAGCGGAGTGCCTCTGCGAGATAGGGGCGGGGCGATCCGCGTCCCCGTCGTGCGCGACATCTAGGATGCCGATTCGAGTACCTGAGCAGGTCGGAGGACTCGTGGACATCGCTGTGACCGGAGGTGCCGGCTTCATCGGCGCCAACCTCGTCCGGTACCTGCGGGTTGCCGACCCCGGGGGGCACGTGCGCGTGCTCGACGACCTGTCGACGGGCTCGAAGGCGAACCTCGACGGGCTCGACGGCGTGGCCCTGCACGAGGGCTCGGTCATCGATCCCGCGGCGCTCGACCGTGCCCTCGACGGCGTCGACGCGGTCGTGCACCTCGCGGCGCACACCTCGGTGCCGCGCTCGCTCGCCGACCCGAAGGGCGCGTACGCGGTCAACGCGACCGGCACCGTGGAGGTGCTCGAGGCCGCCCGCCGCCACGGCGACCTGCACACGATCGTGGCCTCCTCCTCGGCGGTGTATGGGAACGGCCCGGCGCTGCCGAAGTACGAGGAGCTACCCGCCGAGCCGCGCTCGCCGTACGCCGGCAGCAAGCTCGCCGCCGAGGGCGCGGCGGCCGCGTGGCAGGCCAGCTTCGGGCTGCCGACGCTGGCCTTCCGGTTCTTCAACGTCTTCGGGCCGCTGCAGCCCGCCGGGCACGCGTACGCCGCGGTCGTGCCGGCCTTCGTGGAGGCGGCGCTCGATCGCCGACCGTTGGAGATCCACGGCGACGGCCACCAGACCCGCGACTTCATCTACGTCGGCTCGGTCGTCGAGGCGCTCGCCGACGCGCTGTGGCGGCGTGTCACCAGCGAAGGGCCGGTCAACGTCGCGTTCGGGGCGCGCCTGTCGCTGCTCGACGTGGTCGAGGAGTTGCGCGAGCAACTCGGCGAGCTCGACGTGCACCACACCGCACCGCGCGAGGGCGACGTGCGCCACTCGCAGGCCGATCAGCGCCGGTTCTGGGAGCTGTTCCCCGACATCGAGCCGGTTCCCTTCGACCGGGGCCTGGCCGCGACCGTGCGGTGGTTCCGGACCGGCGAGGTGCCCAGGCATCGGTGACATCATGACTCTCACCCGCCACGGCGATCATCGAGGCCGCAGCTCGGCTCGTGGCCGTGCATCCGCTCAGGGCCTACGACGCCGTGCAACTCGCCGCGGCCATTGCGACGCGGAGAGCTGGCCCCACGTGCACGACGATCACCGCCTTCGACGAGGGACTGGCCCGCGCCGCGGCCTCCGAGAACTTCGCCCTCCTACCCGGGTAACTGCCTACCGGTCTCGTCGGCGGACGATCAGGCGAGGCCGACGCTGCTGTGGTCGCCGATCATGAGCCGGTAGGCGCGCGGGCGCGTCGGTTGGTAGGCGACGGTGGACTCGCGGCCGATGAGCGAGTCCTCGAGGCGCTGCACGTCGGTGACGGTCGAGTCGGCGAGGATGATCGCGTGCTCGACCTCGCTGCGGGTGACGACGCAGCCCGCGTCGATCGCAGAGTACGGGCCGACGTAGCTGTCGACGATCCGCGCGCCCGCGCCGATCACCGTGGGCCCGCGCACCGTCGAGTTGACGAGCTGCGCACCCGCCTCGAGCACGACCTTGCCCTGCGCGAGGCTGGCGTCGTCGACCGAGCCGTCCACGCGCCGCTCGGTCGCGTCCAGCACGATGCGGTTGGCCTCGAGCAGGTCGTCGAGCTTGCCGGTGTCCTTCCACCAGCCCGAGACCACGTGGCTGTCGACCGGTTCCCCGGCGTCGATGAGCCACTGGAGGGCGTCGGTGATCTCCAACTCCCCGCGGCCCGACGGGGCGATCGACTTCGCCGCCTCGAAGATCCGCGACGTGAACAGGTAGACGCCGACGAGGGCGAGGTCGCTCGGGGGATCGGCGGGCTTCTCGACCAGCCGGGTCACCCGGCCGGCGTCGTCGAGCGCGGCGACGCCGAACTCCTGGGGGTTGGGGACCTGCGCGAGGAGGATCTGCGCGGTCGGTCGGGCCCGCTCGAACCCGGCGACGAACTCGCCGATGCCGCCGGCGAGGAGGTTGTCGCCCAGGTACATCACGAAGTCGTCCTCGCCCAGGAAGTCCTCCGCGGTGAGCACGGCATGGGCGAGGCCCAGCGGCTCGGGCTGGTGCACGAACGTCACGTCGAGGCCCCAGGCGCTGCCGTCGCCGACGTGCGCCTCGATCTCGGCCCGCGTGGCTCCCACGATGATGCCGACCTCGGTGATCCCGGCGGCGGCCATCGCCTCGAGGCCGTAGTCGAGCACCGGCTTGTTCGCGACCGGTACGAGCTGTTTCGCGCTCGTGTGGGTGATCGGGCGCAGCCGCGTGCCCGCGCCTCCAGCCAGAATGAGTGCCTTCACCGCGTCCCCCGCCGTCGGCGACCTGCGACCTGCGCGTAGCGTAACGCCCGGCTCATGGGAGCACGACGGTCGCGAGCCGGTTCGCCCCCGCCGCGCCGGGCCGGAGATCGATTACGCTCACAGCGCCGCGGATAACATCCTGTAGTGAGCACGTTGAGTCGCCGGGCCAGCAGCTCTGGAAAGGACGGGCATTGGAGCTGGTCGTCATGGTGGTGGTCGGCTGGATCGTCCTGAGCGTGCTCGGCACGATCTTCTACGCGGTCGGCGCGCGGCTCGGCTATCGGCGCGGATTCCGGGACGGGCAGGAGGCAGCGCAGCACTTCGAGTCGGATCGGGTGCAGCGGCGCAGCTCCTAGCGTGTGCCGACGGTGACCGGGGCGAGCGGCGTCGGGGTGGCGGACGGCGGGTCGGTGAACGGCACGACCCGACCCCGCGCCAGGTCCCACAGCGTGGGCAGTTCATCGAGGTGCCAGTGCCGCAGCCGGCGTGCGAGGAGGTGGCGATGACGCCTCGCGGTGGGTGGTGGCTCGGTGCGGAAGCGGGTCCCCGCGCTCCGGTCGACCGTGATCGGCGTACCGACCGTCAGGCGGACCAACGCCACGAGCACCCCCAGGGCCGGGGCGAGCAACACCAGCGCCCCGATCGCCGCCGCCCGAACCGAGACGGGGACGGGCGCCGACGCGACCGGCTCATCGACCAGCACGAGCGTCCCTGCGCGTGGGTCCCGTGACGTGCCGCTCACCAGGTCTGCCTTCCCGCCGAGGCGATGACACCAAGTAATCGTCCGCGATCATACGTTTCGCAGCACCGCAGGACAAAAGCCTCTTTGGGTGATATTGGCACTACTTTAAGTAGCTATATCGGCGTGCTGGTGCGGGATACTCGTAGGGACGGCCTGACCCGCGGGAGGTGAGCGCTCGGGTCCCAGGGCGGGGGGCTCGTCCGTCCGAGGACTACCGCCCGACGTCGGCGAGGAGCTTCTCCCACTCGCCGGCGACCGTCTCGAGGTCGAACCAGGCCTCGACCTGCTGGCGGGCGAGCAGACCCATGGACGCGTGCCCGTCGAGGACGCGCCGCACCCCGTCGCGGACCGCGTCGACGCCCGGGGTGACGGGCACGAGCGCGCCGGTCACGCCGTCGACGACGATCCACGGGAGCCCCCCGACGTCGGTGGCCACGGCGGGCACGCCGCGGGCGCCCGCCTCCATCAGGAACCCGGCCGTTCCGCCCCGGTCGCTCAGGAGCACGGCGACGTCCGCGGCGTCGTAACACGGGGCGAGGTCCGGCAGCGGGCCCGCGAACGCGACCCGGTCGGGCGCGAGCGCGGCCGCGCGCTCGGCGAGCCGGGCCCGCGCGAGGCCATCGCCCACGATCAGCGCTTGCCACGCCGGCTCGCGGGCGACCGCCCCGAGCAGCGCGTCGATCCGGTGCTCCGGCGCGAGCGCGCCCACACTGAGAAGCACGGGGCGCTCGGGGTCGGGGTCGAGGCCGAACCGCCTGCGGGCAGCCTCCTGCGCGGCTGCGTCGGGCGGGACGACGTCGCGTGTGGTCACCCCCGACGGGATCATGGAGATGCGCCCCGAGGGGATGCCGACGGCGTTGACGAGCAGTTGGCGGGCCTCGGGCCACAGCACGCACACCCGCTGCACGTTGCCGAGCAGGACGCGCAGGCGCAGCCGCTGCTCCGGGGTGTCGATGCCCCGCAGGGCGTCCGCCGCCGAGCGGTAGATGATCGGGACCCCGACCCGGCTCCGAGCGGTGATCGTGGGGGAGAGCGTCGGGGCGCCGAAGGCGATCACGACGTCGGCCAGGCGCATCTCCGCCCGCAACGCCCGCAGCGTCTGCGGATGCCGCGGCAGGCGGCCGAGCGCCGGCACCGGCAGAGGCGGGGGATAGCCCCCGGCGGTGAGGGCGACCGAGCGCACGTCCCATCCCCGCTCGGCGAGCACGCGCTCGAGGCGCACCGCGAACAGTTGTGAGCCGCGCCGGTCGGTGTCGGTGAGGACCTGCAGGATGCGCGTCATCGTCACCTCGCTGGTGGTTGCTCGTGCGACGGGCCGGGGCCGCGGCCACGGGCCGGGCCACGGGTCCCGCGGGCTAACCGAATTCGACGTCTCCCGTGCCGAGCGACCAGGACTCGAGCGCGGGGGAAGCCTGCCCACCGATGAGGTCCCGCCACACCAGCGTGGGGCCGAGGCCCGGCGGGGCGAGCGCGGCGTCGAACGAGCCCGGCCGCGTGATCGCGAAGGCGTGGTCGGCGCCGGTCGCACGCAGGGCCAGGGTCGCGATCTCGGTGACCTCCTCCTCGGCGCCGGTGGGTGCGATCAGATCCTCGACGACGAGCTCGCGCGCGCGACCGCGCTGGCGGAGCCGGAAGACGAGCAGACCGTCCTGGATCCGCTCGCTGTAGCGCAGGACCCGGTAGTGCAGCCACTCGGGACCGTAGCGCCACTGCAGGAACGGCACGTCCCGACGGGTGGCGAGACCCGCCGACGCGGTGCTGTTGAGGAGCAGCTCGTGCACGGCGGTGGCGTCGGCCAGCACCTCGGCGGCGGGCACGCCGACGTCGGTCGGCAGCGGATGCCGTTCGGGAGCGGCGCGGCTACGCAGCGTCCGCAGCGCGCCACGCGCGGACCGCAGGCGGATCACGGCGGGCAGGCGGCCGACCTCCTCCCAGCCGGCCTGCCGGCAGGCCGCGAGGCGCTCGTCTCCGGCGACCCCGAACGCGAACCGCGCCTCGTCCCCCGTGAGCTGCGCGCACGCGTGTGCAACGAGGCGGTCGAGGATCCCCGCGCCCAGCGAGGGGTCGGCGGCGGCATCGGACACGCGCACCGCCGGGACGACCGCGTCCTCGTCGAGGAACTCCCACCGCTGGAACAGGCACACGCCGACGAGGTGCTCACCGGCCAGCGCGACCCAGCCGAGCGACGTGCCGAACGGGTTGTCCCGGTGCTTCCAGGCGAAGGAGCGGCGGCGCACCTCGTCGTCCGCGAGGCCGGTCGACGCCGCCAGCAGATCGAGGACCTGGGGCTCGTCGCTCTCGCGCAACTCGCGGACCACGATCTCGTCGGTCATCCCACCCCACTGTTGGCTGGCTCGCTCGCTCGGTCGCTGGCCCCCGCAGCATCACGGTGAACAGCCGTTCGCGCGAACCCGAGAAGCGGCCCGCACCCCGCGCACTCGGGCGCGCCGCGGTCCCGCTGTCAGCCGGCTTGGTCTGTTGGTACAGGTCCACGGAGATAACGGACTGGAAGTGGGGTACACTCTCCGTATGGGAACCGGTACCGACCGGCCCGGAAGGGGTCGGCCCGAATATCCCAGTTCGTGAACCGGGAAGCAGAGATCCAGAGGGCACCGACGGTCGCCCAGGACCCGCCTCATAGGCGGGCACCAGCCCTCTGGGGAGCGAATGGCGAGCCCGATCCGGTGGTTGGTCCCTCGTTCGCCGAGCGAACGAGCCGTGCCAGTGCCTAGCCACTCTTAGTGATCACGTTGTCGGCACGTGCGCTGCCGCCAACCCGGCTCCGACCCATCGATCTGACTGGTTCGCCGATGACCGCCGTCTTGGCTCCGTCCGCCGCCGACCTGGACCCCGGGACCGTCCGGCTCGATCCGCCCGACACCCGCCCTGCGCCCGTGTCCGACCGCCTGGCTGCGCCGACCCTGAGCCGGCCTTCGCTCGTCGCGCTGGTCCCCGCGCACAACGAGGCCGAGGGGATCACGTCGTCGATCGCGGCGCTGCAGCCCCAGGTCGACCGGCTCGTGGTCGTTGCCGACAACTGCACCGACGACACCGAGCGCCTCGCCGTGGCGCAAGGCGCCGAGGTCTTCGCCACCGTCGGCAACACCGCGAAGAAGGCGGGCGCGCTCAACCAGGCGTTGCGCCTGCGCTTCCGTCGCACCGCCGAGCGGCGCCGGCAGGAGGAGCGCGTGGCGCCCGAACGCGTGGCGGTCGAGCGCCGCGTGCGGGACCGGCGCGCGGCGTCCTCGGCGACATCGGACGCCTGCGACTACGTCCTCGTGCAGGACGCCGACAGCCTGCTCGACCCGTGGTGGGTCGAGTTGGCGCGGCGGACGATGGAGGAGGATCCGGGCCTCGGGGGCGTCGGCGGCGTTTTCCGCGGCAGCGACGACCCGGGCTTCGTCTGCATGCTCCAGCGCAACGAGTACGCCCGATACGCCCGCGATGTCGCCCGACTCAAGGGACGCGCGCTCGTGCTCACCGGCACAGCGTCGATGTTCTCCCGGAAGGTGCTCAACGAGGTCGTTGATGGTCGCGAGCGGGGCGTGTTGCCCTACGGCTCGGGGGAAGTCTACGACACGAAGGTGCTGACCGAGGACAACGAGTTGAGCCTCGCGATCATGCACCTCGGCTACCGCATCAAGTCCCCCAAGGACTGCACCCTCGTCACCGAGGTGATGCCGACCTGGCGGGAGCTCTACGGCCAGCGACTGCGCTGGAAGCGCGGGGCCATCGAGAACCTCGTCGACTACGGGATGACGCGGGTCACGTTCCGCTACTGGCTGCGGCAGGTCGTGACGCTGCTCGGGATCACCGTGACCGCGCTCTACCTCGGGGCGATCGTGTGGGTGCTCGTCATGGAGGGCTCGCTCACCCTCTACCCGATCTGGCTCGCGGTGACCGGCATCTTCATCGCCGAGCGGGTCATCACGGTCAGGGCGAGGGGTCCGCAGCAGATGCTCCTCGCCTCGGTGCTTCTCGTCGAGATGGTCTTCGACGTCTTCCTCCAAGGAGTCCACCTGCGTGCATACGTGGACTCACTCCTACGAACAGAGAAGAGGTGGTGACATGTACCAGACCATCGGTGCCCCTGCTGCGGCGGGGATCGGCGCCCTCGCGTACACCGGCTCGGACCTCCTGTGGCTCGCCGTCGGCGCGTTCGCGCTGATCGCGGCGGGCAGCGCAGTGCTGCGGATCATCCCGCGGCGCGTCCAGGCCTGATCCACGAACGTCGTCGAAACGGGGAGGTCGTCACCACGAGGCCTCCCCGCTCGACTGTGCGCCCAGCAGCCCATGAGCTGTTCAGGGCGGGGTGAACGCGAAGTCCTCGATGCGCACCTCGACCTCACCTCGGTCGGGTGGATCCCCGTTCATAAGCCAGAGGTTCATCATGGTGCGCTCCTCGCCGGGAGCGGGAACCCGCGCCGGATCGTCGATGCTCCATGCCCCCAGGACCTCGCCGGTCGCCGCGTGGCGCGTCTCCCAGTGGATGCGACCCGGCGTCCACGTGAACTCCTGCACCGTCCGGTCGCCCCCGAGCTCGACTCCCGGGTCGTTGTTGTCCGGCTCCCCGGAGTCGTCGGCCCAGACCGTGTACCAGAGGTTGCCGACGGACTCCGAGCCCCAGCGCGCGAGCTCGATGTCGATCTCGCGGTGACCCTCCTCGGGCGCCCGCCAGTCGTAGGTGAACAGCCCGAGCACCGGGATGAGGCCCCACTCCGCCACGTCGTCGACGGCGATCGTCCAGCGGTAGGTCCCGTAGCCACCGACGGGCTCGGTGGTGGCGACCTCGGCGCCGTGCCACGCCCCGTCGACCCCGTCGAGGCGCAGCCGCAGGTCCCCTTCGGGCGTCACCGTGACGTGGTCGGGATCGAACGTCGTCGGCCCGGGGCCTCCGTGCCGGTCGCTCGTCTCCCACTCGTGGCCGGCCCACTCGAACACCGCTGCGGTCTCCCTGTCCTCGCCGGAGCGCTCCTGTTCGGCTCCATCCTCGGGTGCGGGCCCGTCCGAGGCCAGCCGTGCGTGGTCGAGGGTGGTGTCGCAGATGGCTTGGGGGCCGCCGAGGGCGATGAGTTCGGTGGGTTGTAGGCGGGCGAGTTCGGCGGCGACGTCGTCGGGCAGGGGGCCGCAGGTGGGGGTGAGCAGCAGGGGGTGGTCGGTGGTGCTGGCGGCGAGGGCGTCGGGGAAGGTGTCGCCGGTGGCCAGTAGGACGCGGTCGGAGTCGCTGGTGGGGTGGGTGTGTTGGCTGATGGTCACGGCGGTGGTGTAGCGGGTGTCGCCGGCCCAGCGTTGGACGGGTGCGTCGGCGGCGTCGGCGGCGTGGTCGAGGGTGGTGTCGCAGATGGCTTGGGGGCCGCCGAGGGCGATGAGTTCGGTGGGTTGCAGGCGGGCGAGTTCGGCGGCGACGTCGTCGGGCAGGGGGCCGCAGGTGGGGGTGAGTAGCAGGGGGTGGTCGGTGGTGCTGGCGGCGAGGGCGTCGGGGAAGGTGTCGCCGGTGGCCAGCAGGACGCGGTCGGCGTCGCTGGTGGGGTGGGTGTGTTGGTTGATGGTCACGGCGGTGGTGTAGCGGGTGTCGCCGGCCCAGCGTTGGACGGGTGCGTCGGCGGCGTCGGCGGCGTGGTCGAGGGTGGTGTCGCAGATGGCTTGGGGGCCGCCGAGGGCGATGAGTTCGGTGGGTTGTAGGCGGGCGAGTTCGGCGGCGACGTCGTCGGGCAGGGGGCCGCAGGTGGGGGTGAGTAGCAGGGGGTGGTCGGTGGTGCTGGCGGCGAGGGCGTCGGGGAAGGTGTCGCCGGTGGCCAGCAGGACGCGGTTGGCGTCGCTGGTGGGGTGGGTGTGTTGGCTGATGGTCACGGCGGTGGTGTAGCGGGTGTCGCCGGACCAGCGCTCGGTGGGGGTGCCGGACACCGGCTCCTCCGCGGCGGTGACTCCCTCCGTGCCTACGGCGAGCCACAGCGCGGCCGCGAGCAGCCCACCGGCCAGCGTGCCGAGGCGGCGTGCGGTGGCCCGCGGTGCCGGAGCGCTCCGGACCATGTCGGTGTCCTCTCCACAGGGTCGACCGTCGTCTGCCGAATCCCCCCGTGCGGTACGCGCGTCGACAGCACTGACGTGCGATAGGTATCGGCCGTTGCGGGTCCGACCTACAGCCGGTGCCGGAAATAGGCCGACTCCGTCCCGGATCTAGGTCGCCCTGCCGATGCGGAGGGCTACCTCAGACGAGGAGTCTTGCGGTCACTGCTCGGGGAAGCGACGGGAAGGAGTCCGCCATGGACGGCCGATCACGGGAGGGGGAGGGGGCCGCGTGGGTGCGTGCGGCCCATGACCGCCTGCGCCGGAACCGCCCTCGGGAAGAGGCGCCCGACGTGGGGTGGGTCGGACGCTCGTGGCCAACCGCCGGGACTGCTCCTCCCGAGGTCGCCGGGGACATCGAGTCCGTGGGGGAGGTCGTCCCCGCTCCCGTGCCCGAGGGGCAGGCCGCTGCCGAGCCCGCGCCACCCAACGCCGCGTCCGCGATGGGACCGGACGGCACCGACTGCGCGGGCTTGGCCCCGTGCCCGTGATGGTCGACGACCGGTCATCCGGTCAGCGGCCGCAACCCGCGCAGGAGCCCGGGAGGTCCCGTACGATCCCGGCGATGCTGCACGGTCGTGCAGGGCTCTCGCCGATCATGGTCGGCCGCGAGGCCGAGCTCGCGGCCTTGCGCGCCCTGCTGGGTCGCGTCCCCGGCGACGACGGGCTGCCGCCGGTCGCGGTCGTCGGCGGTGAGGCCGGCGTGGGCAAGACCCGCCTGCTGCGGGAGCTCTGCGAGACGACCGACGCGCGCGTGCTCGCCGCGCAGGCGCAGGAGGGCGACGCGGCCCGGCCGTTCGCCTTGCTTCGGGCGGTACTCGCCTCGACCGTCGCGGCCTGGGAGGCGTTTCCCGACGAACTGCGCGCCCGCGAGCACGCGATCCGCCACGTCCTGCACCCGCTCCTGTCCCTCGCGCCCCACCACGCCGGCGACCATGCGGCCGAGGCGCCCGACGAGCAGCACTCGGCCGAGGAGTTCGCCCTGGCCGCTGCCGCGCTCTTGCAGCACGCCGTCGGCGAAGGTCCCGCGGTCGTCGTCCTCGAGGACCTGCACTGGGCGGATGCCGAGAGCATCGCGCTCTGGGAGCGGCTGACGGTCTCGCCCGGCCTGCCGGCCCTGCTCGTGGCCACGTTCCGGCCCGAGCACGTCGACCGCAGACATGCCCTCGCACGGGCGCTGCCCGAGATCGAGCGCCAACGCAGCGTCGCCCATGTCCCGGTCGACCGGCTCACGCCCGAGGCGTTGACCGAGCTCCTCGCGGCGGTGTACGGCAAGCCCGCGACCGCCACGACGGTGCAGACCCTGCACGCCCGCACCCTCGGCAACGCGTTCTTCGTGGAGGAATTGATCGCTGGGTCCGGGACGGGCGATCCCGACGACCTGCCCGGTGCGGAGCTGCCGTGGAACGCTGCCGAGGCGGTGCTGCGTCGCGTCGACGAGCTCGACGCCGAGACCCGCGCGGTGCTCGACGCGGCCGCGGTGCTGGGGCCGAGAGTCGACTTCGAGCTCCTCGCGGCGGTCATCGGGGTCGGCGAGCGCGACCTGCTCGCGCACCTGCACGAGCTCGAACGCCGGGGGCTCGTGACCGAGGGGGCGGCCGACGTCTTCGGGTTCCGTCATGCCCTGGCCCGCGAAGCGATCAGCAGCCAACTCTTCGACCGGGAACGGCGGCGGTTGCACGACGCCGCGCTCGCCGCGCTGGAGGACGGTGGCTCCGACGATTACGTCGCGCTCGCCCAGCACGCCGCGGCCGCCGGCCGGCGCGACGCCCTGGCGCGCTTCGCCGGGCAGGGTGCCCGTCGACTGCTCGCCGAGGGCGCGTCTGGCGAGGCACTGCGACTCGCCGAGCTCGCGCTCGCCGACCCCGACGAGCTCGCGTCCGACCGCGAGGCCTCCCTGCGCGAACACGCCGCTCAGGCCGCGTGGCGCGTCGGCGCGCTGGAGGTCGCCGGGCACCACGCCGAGGTGTGGCGGGCGAGGGCTGCCGAGCAGGGCGACCTCGCGGGCGAGGCGCGGGCGCTGCGCCAGCTCGCCTCGGTGCGGTGGTTCGAGGCGGACACGCAGGCCCACTGGGAGGCGCTCGAGGCCGCGCTCGAGGTCGCCCGCCAGCTCGGCGACCATCCGGAACACGCGTGGTGCCTCGCCTACCGCTCGCAGCGCCACGGGCTCACGGGCGAGGGCGAGGAAGCGGTCCGCTGGGCGGACGCGGCCCTCGAACTGGCCGAGCGGATCGGCAGTGAGGAGATCGTGCCGTTCACCCTCGTCAACAAGGGGATCGTCCTCACGGACACGCCCGGCCGGGAGGAGGAGGGCCTCGACCTGCTCGACCGCGCGCGGCGGGAGGCCCAGCGCCTCGACCAGCCGCATGCCCTCATCCGGGCGTGCCACAACGCGCTCGTGTGCCTGCTCCACGAGATGCCGGGCCGGCTCGACGAGGCCCGGCGAGTCCTCGCCCTCAACGTCGACGCGACGCGGCGGTACGGGCACGACATCTTCGCCTTCGACCTCGTGGACCAGGAGTCGCAGCTCGCGGCCGTCGAAGGCGACCTCGACCAGGCCGAGCGGGTGGTCTCGGGCCGGCCAACCCGCTACCCGGTGCTCACCGCGCAGAACCGCGCCGTGCTCGCCGCGGAGCGCGGGGAGGCCGAACCGGCCCGGTCAACGTTCTCGGCGGCGCTGGAGGCCGACGGGCCGGGGGTGGGCGACCGGGGCGATGGGTCTGGCCCGTCGCCTCCCATCGGGCGGGACGGAACCGCTCGCGGAGGGTCGCCCGTGGTCACCGGGTTCCTCGGGGCGGTCGCGGCCCACCTGCTCGACGATCCCGAGCTGGCGCGACGCAGCGTGGCTCGAGTGCTCGCGCACGTCAGCGAGCGGCCGCCCGGCAATCGCGGCTTCGCCGGGCACCTGTGCGACACCATCCTCAACGTCGCGCGGTTCGACGAGGTGGGCGACGACCAGCTGGAGGAGTTGCACCGGGCCGCCCTGGCCGAGCACCAGACCAACCGGTTGCCGGAGGTCGCCCGGCTCGCCGACGCCGAGGCCGCGCTCGCCGAGCGTCGCGGGGACCACGCCACGGCGGTCGTCCGCGCCCGAGACGCGCTGGCGCGGTCGGACCTCCCGCTGGCGGTGACCTGGTATGCCGAGGCTCGGGCGCGGCTGGCCCGGGCGCTGGCGGCGCTGGGTGAGCGGGAGCAAGCGCAGGCAGAGGCGCAGGCGGCGCTCGCGCACCTCGAACGCTGGCCGGGGGTGCGGCGCGAGCGCATCGCCGCGCTCGCGCGGCGCCTGGGCGCGGCCTCCCCCCACGAGGGCCGCGGAACCGACGAGGGCGCAGGGCTGACCGCCCGCGAACGCGAGGTGCTGCGGCTCATCGCGCAGGGCCACTCGAACCGCGAGATCGCCGAGCGGCTGTTCATCGCGCGCAAGACCGCGGCGGTGCACGTCTCGAACATCCTGCGCAAGACCGGGACGGCCTCGCGCACCGAGGCCGCGGCCTGGGCGCACGCCCATCGCCTCACCGAGCCGTCGGAGCCCGCCGGCTGACCGGCGGGAACGTCCCGGGAGCTCCGCGTGCCGCGCGCGGGGCTCGGTTCACCTACGATTCGGCCATGGCGACCGCCCTCATCTGGCAGGACGAGCGGATCCTCTACGACTTCGGGCCCGACCACCCCCTGAAGCCGATCCGCGTCGAGTTGACCGTCTCGCTGATCCGTGCCTGCGGGTTCACCGACCGTGAGGGGGTGCTGACCCTCCCGCGCGAGCCGTTCACCACGGACGACGTCCTGCGGATCCACACCGAGCAGTACGTCGACGCGGTGCGGAAGCAGTCGGCCGACCCCGACCCGTACGCGCCGATCCGGCACGGGCTCGGGCTCGGCGACAACCCCGTCTTCCGCGGGATGCACGAGGCCTCCCTGGAGGTCTGCGGCGCATCCGTGGCCGCGGCGAAGGCCGTGTGGGAGGGCACGGCGATCCACGCCTTCAACCCGGCCGGTGGGCTGCACCACGCCATGCCCGACCGCGCGAGCGGGTTCTGCATCTACGACGACCCGGCGTTCGCGATCGACTGGTTGCTGCGGCACGGCGCCGAGCGCGTCGCCTACCTCGACGTCGACACCCACCACGGCGACGGGCCGCAGGAGATCTTCTACGACGACCCGCGGGTGCTCACCGTCAGCCTCCACGAGTCCGGTCGCTACCTGTTCCCGGGCACGGGGTTCCCGAACGAGATCGGCGCCGGCGACGCGGTGGGCACGAGCCTGAACGTCCCGCTCGAGCCGGCGACGCCCGGCGACGTCTGGTTCGAGGCGTTCGAGGCGGTCGTCCCGCCCGCCCTCGATGCGTTCCGCCCGCAGGTGATCGTCACGCAACTGGGCTGCGACACCCACGTCACCGACCCGCTCGCGCACCTCGCGCTCACCACCGACGACTACACCCACATCGCCCAGCGGCTGCATGCCCTCGCCCACGAGCACAGCGAGGGTCGCTGGGTCGCGACCGGCGGCGGGGGCTACCGCCTCGCGACCGTGGTGCCGCGGGCCTGGACGATCTACTTCGCGGAGCTCGCCGGGGCGGAGCTGCCGATCGAGGTGCCGTGGCCGTGGCTGCACGAGGCCGAGGAGGCGACCGGGGAGCGTCCCCCCGAGGCCTTCCTGGACGGCCCGGTGCGGATGGCCGACGAGCGGCGCGGGATGGTCCGCAGTGCGGCGTTCGACGCGGTCGAGACGCTCAAGACCAGCGCCTTCGAGCAGCTGGAGCGGCACACGTGAGGGCGGGACGGCGGCGACCCGCAACCGGCGATCTCCGGGGGCACCTCGAGTGGACGCGACTCGCGGGCGAGGTGGCCACGACCCCCCGGCAGGTCCTCGTGAACTGCTCCAAGGCCCGCAACGGTTCCCCGGACTACTCCTTCGGGCTGCCCGATGTCGCGGGCACGCCGCTGCGGGAGCTCGTCGACGCGGTGCGCGACGTCTGCGGCGGCGATCCCGGCGGCGCCCGCGACCTCGACGGGCCCGGTTGGATCGACCCCGACCGCGCGGTGGACGCGATCGAGCGGCACCGGCGCAGCCTTGCCCACGCGGCCGCCGAGCAGGCGACGGTGCTGGTCGCCACCGGCCATCCCACCGGCCTGCTCGCGCACTACGCCGCGATCGTCCGCGCCTTGCAGTCCCGGGGCTGTGCCGTGGCGACCCCGCTCGACGACACGTTCGTGTACGAGACCGAACGGGGCCGGCCGGTCGGGATCCGCTTTACCGACGGGGTGGGCGGCGAGTTCGACGGGGCGAACCTGCGGCACACCCACCGGCCGGACCTGATGGAGCGGATGCTCGACGCGACCGTCGGGCGCATCGACCTCGTGATCGCCGACCACGGCCTCGCCGGCGCGGCCATCGCCCGAGGGCTGCCGACCCTGTCGATCGCCGACGTCAACGACCCCGCGCTGCCGCTGGCGCAAGCGCGTGGCCTCACGAACGCCGTGCTGCCACTCGACGACAACCTGGCGCCGCGGCACTACCTCCCGGTGACCGAGCACATGCTCGACTGGGGCTGACGCGGGCGAGCCGCCGACGTCGAGGGGGAGCGCGGCCGGGGCCAGCGGTTCGCGCCTACGTCGAGGGGTCGAGCAGCACCTTGCCGACGGTGCGGCGCGCCCGCAGGTCCTCGTGTGCGCGCCCGGCCTCCGACAGGGGGTAGCTGCTGCCGACGATCGCGGTCAGCTCCCCGCGCTCGACGGCCGTGAACAGGTCGGCGAGCGGCTTGCCGAGCAACCTCGGGGGGTCCGCGAAGGCGTGCGCGAGCCAGAAGCCGATGATGCCGCGGCTCCTGCCGAGCAGCTTGGCGGGAGCGACGTCGCTCGCGGGTTGCCGGCCGGCCATCCCGTAGGTGACGAGCCGCCCGAAGGGCGCCAGCGCCGCGAGGCTGGCGTCGAATGTCGGTCCGCCGACCATCTCGAGCACGACGTCGGCCTTGCCGCCCACGGCCTCCTCGATGGCGCCCTTGAGGTCCTCGGCCCGCGCGTCGATGGTCGCGTCCGCGCCGAGGTCGCGGGCGAGCCGACGCTTCTCCTCGGTGGAGGCCGCGGCGACGACCGGCGCGCAGCCGGCCTGCTTGGCGAGCTGGACGGCGAGGGAGCCGACGCCGCCCGCGGCGGCGTGCACGACGACCGACTCGCCGGCACGCACCCGGGCACTCGTGTGCAGCGCGTGCCAGGCGGTCGTGCCCTGCAACAGGAGCGCGGCCGCGGTGCCGTCACCGACCTCGTCGGGCACGTCGAACACCGCGCAGGCGCGGGCGACGGCCCGCTGCGCGTAGCCGCCCGTGCCGGTGAGCGCGACGACCCGCCGACCGTCCGGGGTGCGGCCAACCACCTCGGCGCCCGGGGTCATCGGCAGCGTCGTCGGCGCGAGGTAGGAGTCCTCGGTCTGGTGGGTGTCGGCGTAGTTGACGCCGGCGTGATCGACCTCGATCAGCTCCTCGCCGTCGCCCGGCTCGGGATCGGGGACCTCGGCGAGCTCCAGGACCTCCGGTCCGCCGAACTCGGTGATGCGGATCGCGCGCAAGCCGCCTCCATGGGGTACGGGTCGGGGACGGCCACCGAGCGGTGACCGTGGTCACCCGGCAGGCTATCGAGGTGACGCCCGGGTCGCGGCGGAGGCGGGGGCCCGCTCAGCGACAGGGCGGGCGCTCGAGCCTCCGGTTGCTACGCCAGACCCTCGCGATGCGGCGGTGCCGTCCGGCCCCGCGGATCCCGGCGGGTGGGCAGGAGGCGCAGCTGGCTCATCAGCTCGCGATGCAGCACGCCCTGGAGCCGCTCCAGCTCGGCGACGGGCTCGTGGGACTCGTCGATTCGCACGTCCCAGATCGGGTAGCGCTCCGCCTCGACGACGTAGACGGTCGCCGAGCGCTCGCCGCGATGGTCGCCGCCCGAGGTCACGCCGGCCGCCAGTGCCGCGAGCAGCCGCGCGACGAGCTCACCCTCGGACGCCTCGAAGGTCTCGCGGCAGGCGGTGACGCCGTGCCCGCTCTGCAGCAGGTTGCCCTGCACCGACAGTCCGTCGCCGGTCTCGACGCCCGCCCAGCCCTCGCAGGCCTCCCCGGTGTGGTGGGCGACGTTGCCGGACGCGTCGACGACGCCGATCTGACGTTGCTCGGGGGCGGGATCGAGCGTCAGGACCGCGCCGAGCACGCGGTGAGCGGGATGTCCGTGGGCGAGCAGGTCGATCCCGTCCGCGCCGAGGTAGGGGTTGACCCAACCCTGCGTGGCGATCGCGCCGGCGTGGGGTTCGGCCCACGTGAGCAGCTTGCCGACCCCAGGGGTACCGGTGGCGGCCGCGATGCCGAGCTGGCCGGTCTCTGGGCAGCGCGCCACGATCGACAAGGTCATGGTTCGTCCGTCCGTCGGCGTCGGGGGTGGTCGCGAATCGAGGCGCGGGTCGCGGTGCTCGGCGGCAGGCGGGTCAGCGGTTGAACAGGAACGACAGCAGCAGCGACAGGACCACCGAGACGATGAGCATCGAGGTGATCGGGATGAACACCTGCGAGCTCTCGCCCTCGAAGCGCAGGTCACCCGGCAGCCGACCGAACCACGAGAAGGCCCCGACCCGCACGAGCAGGCCGATGACGACCGCCGCGATGCCGAGCGCCACGAGGACGGTGCCGATCGTGCGTTCCATCGCCCCGAAGGGTATCGGCGCCGAGCACGCCGGCGACGGTGAACCAGCCAGCGACCGTCCGGGCGGGGTGATGTGCAGGCGCTAGGCTGCCCGGCCCATGCCCGGCCTGGTGACCTTCCTGTCCGACTTCGGCCTGGCGGACCCGTTCGTAGGCCTCTGCCACGTGGCGGTCCTCGCGCAGGCGCCCGAGGCGCGCATCGTCGACCTCGGTCACGAGGTGGCGCCCCAGAACGTGCGCCAGGGGGCCGCCCGGCTGGCCGACGCCGTGGCTCACGTCCCCGAGCCGGCGACCCATCTCGCGGTCGTCGATCCCGGGGTCGGCTCCGCGCGCCACGCGCTCGTGCTCGTCGCCGGGGGGCACCGCCTGGTCGGGCCCGACAACGGCCTGCTCCTCGAGGCCGCCGAGCGGCTCGGCGGTGTCGCGGGGGCCTGGGCCCTGGTCCCACCCGCCGAGGCGTCGGCGACCTTCCACGGTCGCGACGTGTTCGCGCCCGCAGCGGGACGTCTCGCCGCCGGCGCCGCCCCGGGCGCCCTCGCGCAGCCGCTCGACCCCGAGACGCTGGTGACGCTGCCGTCCCGCCCGGTGCACGCATCAGTCGGGCGAGCACGAGCCGGCGTGCGCGACCTCGACCGCTACGGCAACGTGCAGCTCGCACTCCCGGCCGCGGACCTCGACCGGGCGGGGATCCCGTCGGCACTGCGCGTGCGTGCGGGGGACCGGGTGGTGGCCGCGACGCGCGTGCGGACCTTCGCCGAGCTCGCGCCGGGCCGCGCGGGGGTGCTGGTCGACAGCTTCGGGTGGGCGGCCGTCGTCGTGGCCGGCGGGTCGGCGGCTGCGGCCCTCGAGGTCGTGCCGGACGACGAGGTCGAGCTGGTCCCCGGATAGCCGAGGTCGGTCAGCGCACGTCTGCGCGCGCGGCGTGACGAAGTCGGCCCGAACGTCCCCGCGCTCGCCACGGGAGGCGTACGCTGCGGGGTCCGGTCGGCGATGTGTCTCGTGAGGCGCCGACGGATGGGAGGCGCGTGGCCGACGAGCACGGACGCCGGATCCTCGTCACCGGGATCTCCGGTGCGCTGGCCGGTGCGCTCGTCCAGCGGCTCGAAGCCGACGACCGGGTCGACTACGTCGGGGGCGTCGACCTCGACGACCCGTGCGTCCCGCTCGAGCGGGCCGAGTTCATCCGAGCCGACCTGCGCAACCCGCTCGTTGCGCGGGTGATCGAGTCGACCGGGGTGGACACGCTGGTACACCTCGCGCTCGTCACCACGCCCGCCCAGGGCGGGGGGCGCGCCCGCATGAAGGAGCTCAACGTCATCGGGACGATGCAGCTCCTCGCCGCGGCACAGAAGGCGCCCCGGCTCGAGCGGGTCGTGGTCCGCTCCAGCACCGCGCTCTACGGCAGCCACTACCGGGACCCGGCGCTGTTCGGCGAGGACAGCACCATCGACGTCAGCTCGCGCGCCGGCTACGCGAAGGACGCGGGCGAGGTCGAGGGCTACGCCCGCGGCCTCGCCCGACGCCGGCCCGACCTCACCCTCACGCTCCTGCGGCTCGCGAACACCGTCGGCCCGACCGTCGAGACCCCGCTCACCCGCTACTTCCAGCTGCCCGTCGCGCCGACCGTGCTCGGCTACGACCCGCGGCTGCAGCTCTTGCACGAGGACGACGCGGTCGAGGTCCTGCAGCGCGCGACGATGGAGGGCCATCCCGGCCTCTACAACGTGGCCGGGCCCGGGATCGTCTACCTGTCGCAGGCGATCCGGCTCGCCGGCAAGGTCGAGGCGCCCCTGCCGCGCCCGCTGCTGCCGCTCGTCGCCGGCTGGTTGCGCAGTGCGGGGCTCGTCGACTTCTCCCCGGACCAGCTCCAGTTCCTGCTCTTCGGTCGGGTGGCGGACACGACCCGCCTGCAGCGCACCTTCGGGTTCATGCCCGAGCACGACACCCGCACCGCGCTGACCGACTTCCTCGCCGAGCGCGCGGTGGAGCCGCTGATCGAGCCTGAACGGGTCGAGGAGCTGGAGGCCCGGCTGCTCGGCCTCGCGCGCCGGACGCTGCGGACCGGTGGGCAGCCCGCCCCCGGGGATCGCGAGGATCGCGCCGCGTCCCGGGCGACCGCCCGTCCTCCCGCCCCGCAGGAACCCGTCGCCACACCCGGTGGCCACGACGGGATCGATGGGCGCCCCGGCGACCGGGAGGGCGACCGACCATGAGCGACGAGAGCGAACGCTTGACGGCCGGCGGCGACGTGATCCCCCTCGACCTCACCCGGCGGCGGGCACGCCGGCCCGTGGGGGCGGGCTCGCATCCCGCCGGCTCGGGGACGCACGCGCAGGGGCGCGAGCGCTGCGGCCACGTCGACGAGCGGGGGGAGCCCTGCCGCAACTACGCGGGGGTGCACGGTCGCTGCGTCGTCCACGCCGAAGAGGCCGCCCCGCGCGAGCCCGCGGGCACCGGACCGGATCCGGGGACGGGGGCGCCACGCCCCACGGCGGGGCCGACCGCGGCCCTGCTCGGGGAGGACGGCGGACTCGCGCCCCCCGCGCTGGATCCCACCACCGCCGCGGAGTTCGAGGCCGCGGTGGAGCGCGCCCTCGCGTTCCTCCGTCGGCGCCTGACCGGTGACTACCACGTCGACGAGTACGGATTCGACCGGGAGCTCACCGAGGAGGTCCTGCTCCCCCTCGCCCGCCCGCTGTACCAACGGTGGTGGAGGGTCCGCACACTCGGCGCCGAGCACGTGCCCGACGACACCGGGGCGCTGCTGGTCGGCAACCACGCGGGCACCGTGCCGTGGGACGCGATCATGGTGAAGGTGGCGCTGCTCGACGACCATCCGGAGGGGCGCCACCTGCGCGAGCTCGCCGCCGACCTCGCCCTGCGGGTGCCCGTCGTCGGCCCGCTGGCGCGCAAGTCGGGGAACACGCTGGCCCGGGACGACGATGCGATCCGGCTGTTGCGCTCCGGCGAGCTGGTGGGGGTCTGGCCCGAAGGGTTCAAGGGCGTGGGCAAGCACTACCGGGACCGCTACAAGCTGCAGCGGTTCGGCCGGGGCGGCTTCGTCGAGATCGCGTTGCGCGCCCAGGCGCCGATCGTGCCGACCGCGATCGTGGGCAGCGAGGAGATCTACCCGATCGTCGCCAACGTGCGGTGGCTCGCGCGGCTGCTCGGGCTGCCGTACTTCCCGATCACCTGGCAGTTCCCCTGGCTGGGACCGCTGGGCCTGGTCCCGCTGCCCTCGAAGTGGATCATCGAGTTCGGCGAACCGATCGACACCACCGCCTACGGGCCGGAGGCCGCCGACGATCCCATGACCGTGCTCGAGCTCAGCGACCGGGTGCGCGACACCGTGCAGCAGATGCTTTACCGTACGCTACTGGGGCGCCGGTCAATTTTCTTCTGATTCGGTCGACGGGAGGTCCGGAACCAGCCCAGCGGCGGGAGGCCGGCCACGCCCCGATGGCACCAAAGAGGATTCGAACTGTCCCGCTGATGTCCCGGCCAGGGACGGTCCGCGTGCGTCCAGGTGGGGCATGCAGTGGTCCCATGGGCGATCAGCGGCCAATGATGAGACGCCCACGACCGAGGAGGGAACCGAGATGGCTGACGAACAGAGCGGCGCGACGCCCGACCCCAACACGGGCTCAGGCAATACCGGCAGCGCCGGTAGCGCCGGGCTCGACCCGAACATCGCTGCCATGCTGTCTTATCTGCTGTTCGGGTGGATCGGCGGGCTGGTCATGTTCCTGACCCAGTCCCACCCGGAGGTGAAGTTCCACGCGGCGCAGTCCATCATCACGTTCGGTGGACTAACGGTGATTTCGATCCTGCTCACCGCGATCCCGTTCACCTGGGTGATCTCGCCGTTCTTGTCGCTGCTCGGCTTCGTGCTCTGGATCCTGCTGTCGATCAAGGGCTACAACCTGGAGCACTTCAAGCTGCCGGTCATCGGCGACTACGCCGAGCAGATGTCGGGTTACCAGCAGGCGACCGCCTGAGCGGCTCGGGCCGACGCGCCCGGACCCGCCCGAACTTCCGCCGCCCGCGCTCCGGTGCATCCGGGCCGGGCGGCGCGCAGCTCAGCCGAGCCGGGCGGCGAGCATGAGTTGCACGACCATCGCGCCCACCATCGCGGTCAGCAGCGCGATGATCGTGATCATCGTCGCGCGTCTCACGCCGCGCGCACGGTGCTGATCAACGCCTTCAGCCACGGGCCGAGGTCGGCGGGCGTGCGGGCCGAGACGAGGTTGCCGTCGACCACTGCCTCCTCGTCCACCCAGTCCGTGCCGGCATTGACCATGTCGTCCTTGATCACCGAGACGCTCGTGGCACGGCGCCCCTTGATGATGCCCGCCGAGATCGGCACCCATCCTGCGTGACAGATGAAGCCGATCGGCTTGCCGGCGGTGTCGAACGCGCGGACGAGTTCGAGCGTCGCGTCGTGGGCGCGGAGCCGGTCCGGGGCGAACCCGCCGGGGATCACGAGCACGTCGTAGTCGTTGGCGGAGGCGTCCTCGATCGCGGCCTCCACGCCCATCGGCCCGTAGCCGTTCTTGCCGGTCACCTTCGCGCCCTGCGGGCTCGCGACGGTGACCTCGGCACCCTCCTCACGCAACCGGTGCAGCGGATAGAGCAGCTCGGATTCCTCGAACAGGTTGGCGGCGAGGATCAGGGCCTTCTTGCCGGTCAGTTCACTCATGGCGTCCTCCTTGCTTGGCCTGCGCGTCGCCGATCAGGGGTCGGCCGGGCGTCTGCTGGGTCGCGCGCCCCGCATCGGTGGTGGGGTGCCCATCGCCGGCGAGGCGTTCGGCGTGCTCAGGGCCGTCGTTGTCGGGAGCGGCCTCGCCGGCCAGCAGCGCCTCGGCGAGCTGCCGCTGGCGTGTCCAGAACGCGACCAACTCCGAGCGGGCATCGAGGTGGGGGCGGCAATCCAGCTCGAGCGTGACGGTACCCGAGTAGCCGGAGCGGCCAACATGGGCGAGGAAGGCCGCGAGCGGGAGGGTCCCCGTCCCGATGGGCGCGTGGTTGTCCTTGCCCGCCCCGTGGTTGTCGGATACGTGCAGGTGCACGACTTGGTGGCCGATCGCGTCCCACGCGTCGAACAGGTCGATGCCGGCGACGGCGAAGTGGCTCGTGTCGAACACGACGTGGCGGAACGGTGCGAGATCCTGAGGTGTGACCACCGAGGAGAAGTTCCGCCCGGCCACCGGGTAGAGGTTCTCCATCGCGAACGAGGGTCCGATCTCGGCGGCCTCGTCGTCGGCCTCGGCGGCCAGCCAGCCGCGCGCCCGCCGTTCCCACCGGAACGGGGCGTGCGCCACTAGCGTCTGGGCCCCGACCGCCCGGGCGATCTCGAGCGATCGTCGTGTCTTCTCGATGTAGGCGCGCCCGAGGACGTTGCGCAGGAGCAGCATGTACGGCCCGTGGACCACGGGGATCCGCAGGCCGGCCTCCTGGGCGCGGGCGAGGATGCGGTCGGGCTCGCGGCTGTCGGGATGGCGGGCGAGCAGGAGCTCCGCCTCGGTGAAACCGGCGTCCGCGAACGCGTCGAGGACCCAGTTGACCGGCGACAGGAGCAGCGGGGCGGTGGAGGCCAGGATCCTTGGCTCGCCGTGCATCGACTCCAACCGTAGCCGCCGCCGGTGACGGGGCCCCGGCCGATCAGGTAAGCGGGGGTGACGTTTCGGTGGCCACGCGTCCGTAGCATGCAAGCGATGGCCGAGTTCAGCTTCACGGCGGTGCATCTCGCGGGAACGCTCGGGGAGGTCGCCGCGCGCCTGCCCGACAAGCCCGCGCTCCGCACGGGTGAGGGAGTGTTCACCTACGCCGAGCTCGACGCGGCGGTGACCCGCGCGGCCCGGGCGCTGCGTGCTCGCGGTATCTCACGGGGTGACCGCGTGGCGGTGGACCTCGCGAACTCGTCGGCGTTCGCCGTGCTGCTCTACGGAACGTGGCGGGCCGGGGGGGTGGCGGTGCCGTTGAACCGCGCGTCGCCGGCGCCCGAGCTCGCGCGGCTGATCGCCGACGCCGAGCCGGCCCTCGTCGTCACCGAACCCGACCGGCGCGGGGTGCTCGACGAGGCGGCCGCCTTCGCCGACTGGCAGGCCCCGGTCGAGACGACCAGCCGTCTACCTGGGGTGGTGGGCCCGGAAGGGGAGCCTGGGGTGGTGGGCCCGGGAGAGGAGCCTGGGGTGGTGGGCCCGGGAGAGGAGCCTGGGGTGGTGGGCGACCCCGACGACCTCGCTCTGCTGCAGTACACCACCGGCACGACCGGCCGGCCCCGCGGGGTGATGCTCACGCACCGGCACCTCTCGGCGAATCAGGCGCAGCTCGATGCGTCGCGCCAGCGGATCGCGGAGCGCGACGAGGTCCTCGCGGTGCTGCCGCTGTCGCACATCTACGGGTTGAACGTCGCGCTGTGCTACCCGTTGCGGTGCGGCGCAACGGTGCGGCTGGTCGACCGGTTCGTGGCGGAGGAGACGCTCGAGCTGGTGTCCCGCGAGCGGATCTCGGTCCTGCTCGGCGCGCCGCCGATGTTCGCGGCGTGGCTCGCCGTCACCCGGAGGGGGAAGGTTGAGCGTCCCGACCTCGGGGCCGTGCGGGTGGCGGCCTCGGGTGGCGCGCCGCTGGCTCCCCGCGTGCTCGAAGGGTTCCAGGAGCGCTTCGGCGTGGCGCTCTGGGAGGGCTACGGCCTCACCGAGACCTCGCCGGTGCTCACGACCACCGCGATGGGCGACGCGCCGCGGGCGGGCAGCGTCGGCCCGCCGGTGCCGGGCGTCGAGCTCCGCCTCGTCCACGACGGAGGTCGGCCCGTGGCGTCGGGCGATCCCGGCGAAGTGCTCGCCCGGGGCCCCAACGTGTTCGAGGGCTATTGGCGGGACGAGGAACAGACCGCGGACGCCTTCACCGCCGACGGGTGGTTCCGCACCGGCGACCTCGGGTTCGTCGACGACGGCTGGCTGCACCTGGTCGACCGCAAGAGCGACCTCATCATCGTGAGCGGGTTCAACGTCTACCCGCGCGAGGTCGAGGAGGTCCTCGCGGCGCATCCCGACGTCGCGCAGGCGGGGGTCGTCGGGGTTCCCGACGAGCGCACGGGCGAGGTGGTCCGGGCGGTGGTCGTCCCCCGTCAGGGCACCCACCCGTCCCCGGAGGCGCTGGTCGAGCACTGCCGGAGGTTCCTCGCCCGCTTCAAGTGTCCGGTGGCGGTGGACATCGTCGAGGAACTGCCGATCCTGCAGACCGGGAAGGTGGCGCGCTGGGAGCTGCGCGACTCGGGCGGGGGTCGGCCGTGAACGATCGCGGGCCGCCCGGGCGGGCTCGTGGTCACTGGCGCACATTTTTCTGCCCGCCCGGCCTGGTGCGCGTGGCATCCGGGCGGCGCCGTGCTCACTCCTGCACGTAATGCCGCCCGGGCGAAGTGGTGCGCCCTTCGCGAGCGGGTGTCACACCGCCCGGGCGGAGTGGGGCGCCCCCCGCGAGCGGGTGGTCACGCCGTCACGCCACCGCGCGGGCTGCGGCCGCGATTCGCTCGGCCGCGCGCGCGGGGCCGCCGGCGGTCAGCCGCAGGAAGAGGGAGGGCTCGGTGAGCTCCAGCTCGAGGAGCAGCGGCTCGCCGTCGTCTGCCGGCAGCAGGTCGACGCGGGCGTAGATCAGGTCCTCGGGCCGGCGCCCGAACAGGCCGGCGGCGGCCTCGACCGTTCGGTCGGCGGCGTGACGCTCGGCGGGGGTGAGCGTGCGTGGCGTCAGGCGCTCGGGCGCGAACAGTCCGTCGACCGGCGGGCCGCCCTCGGCGAGGATCGCGCCCTTGGTGATCGCGTGGCTGAGGTGGCCGCCGAGGTAGACGACCGCGGCCTCGCCCGCTGCGTCGACGCCCGCCAAGTACGGCTGGACGAGCGCGGTGCGGTCGTCGGCGTGCAGCCGCTCGACGTGGGCTCGTGCGACCGCCTCCCCGTCGGCCTCCACCCGCAGCGCGTCCCGTGACCCGGCGGCCACCGCGGGCTTGACGACGACGGGTCCGCCGCCGTCGGCGAGCTCGGGCAGCTCGAACGCGGTCCCCGGCTCGACGAGGCGGGTCGGCACCGTCGGCACGCCCGCTGCGGTGAGGTCGACGAGGTAGCGCTTGTCGACGTTCCACCGCACGACGTCCACCGGATTGCGCACGGTGGTGACGCCGGCCACGTGCTCCAGCCAGTCGAGGAAGTCGGCGAGCCGCTCGGGGTAGTCCCACGTCGAGCGCAGGACCACGAGGTCGGCCTCCTCCCACGTCACGGAGGGGTCGTCCCAGGCCGCTGCGCGCGCCTGGACGCCCTGCGCGGCGAGTGCGGCCAGCAGCGGGACCTCGTCCTCGTCGAGGCCCTCCGCGGCGCGGGCGCTCGCGAGGAGCACGCGCGCCCGCTCACCGGACATGGACCCTCCCCGCCTCCATCAACGCGCAGGAGCGTAGCGCGCGGTGGGGCAGATCGCCCGCGCACGCGGGAGCGCGCGACAGCGCGACAGCCCGATCGCCCGGGCGCGCAGGAGCGCGCGGCAGCCCGACCGCCCGGGCACGCGGAGCGTGCGGCAGCCCGGTCGCCCGGGCGCGCGGGCGCGTGCGGTGGCCCGATCGCCCGGGCGCGCGGGCGCGTGCGGCCGTGGTCAGTACCGTGGGGGGCATGAGCGCACGGGTCGTCGTGTACACCCGCGAGGGGTGCGGGTTGTGCCGAGCTGCCGAGGAGGCCGCCGCCACGGTCGCCGCCGCTCGGGGTGAGAGCGTGGTCACCGTCGATGTCGACACCGACCCCGAGCTCGTCGCGGCGCACGGCGCCCGCGTGCCGGTCGTCGCGGTCGATGGGGACGAGGTCGGCGAGTTCGTGGTCGACGAGGCCACGATCGCGAAGGCGTTGGACACGGCCCGGTAGGCTCGGGTCCGACAGGCGTCGTCGGCGGGGCGGGCCCCGGGGCTCGTCGGTGCCACGTTGCACGGCCACGACGCGCTTGTACGATTGTGAACAGCCCCCGGCTGGTGGGGACGCGGCCCAGCACGAGCGACCGACGGCGAGCGAGCGGCTCTTGAACCGAGCGATACCCGAAGCGACCGTCCAGCGCCTCCCCGTCTACCTGCGCGGGCTGGTGGAGCTCGCCGAGCGCGGCGAGCACACCGTCTCCAGCGAGGCCCTGGCCGCCGCCGCCGGGGTGAACTCCGCCAAGGTGCGCAAGGACCTGTCCTACCTCGGCTCGTACGGGACTCGTGGGGTCGGCTACGACGTCGAGTACCTCATCCATCAGGTCAGTCGCGAGCTCGGCCTCACCCAGGACTGGGCGACCTGCATCGTCGGGATCGGGAACCTCGGCGTGGCCCTCGCGAACTACCGCGGCTTCGTGCAGCGTGGCTTCCGCATCTCCGCGCTGTTCGACAGCGCCCCCGAGGTCGTCGGGACCACCGTCGCGGGACTCGACGTCCATCCGGTCGACGAGATCGATCGGGTGGTGAAGGAGGAGCGGATCTCGATCGGGGTGCTCGCCGTGCCCGCCGCGGAGGCGCAGCCCGTCACCGACGCGCTCGTCGCCGCCGGGGTCAGCTCGATCCTCAACTTCGCGCCGGTCGTGCTCCAGGTGCCGGACGAGGTGAGCCTGCGGAAGGTGGACCTGTCCATCGAGCTGCAGATCCTCTCGTTCTACGAGCAGCGCCGGGCGGCGGAGGAGTCGGTGCGGGCCGGCGCTGCCCGGGAGGCCCTCGAGCGGGCGCACCAGGCGGCCGACGACCTCTCCCGCACGCTCCCGGAGAACTCCGACGACGAGGCCGGTGGCGCCCCGGAGGCGGCATACGATCCCAGCGGTGAGGCGTCCCGGGGTCCCGGAGTGGCGCACGACCACGGAGACGAGGCGTTCCGGGGGCCGGGGGGCACGACGACGTGAGCTCCGGCTGGGTGCCGGTCGAGCTCGACCTCGCCGGCCGGCTGGTCGTCTGCGTGGGTGCCGGCCGCGTCGCCGAGGGCAAGCTCGCCCAGCCGCTCGAGGCCGGGGCCGAGGTGCGCGTGATCGCCCCCCAGGCGACGCCGGGGCTCGGCGAGGCGGCCGACCGCCGCGAGCTGACCTGGCACGCGCGGCCGTATGCCGAGGGGGACCTCGCCGAGGCCAGCCTCGTGATCGCCGGTTCGGACGATCCGGCCGTCAACGAGCGGGTCGCCGCGGACGCCGAGGCCCTGCGCGTCCCGTGCGTGCGGGTCGACCGGGACCCGGCCGCCGAGTATCCGGGCAGCGCCGCCTTCCCCGCGACGCTGCGGCGGGGCCCGCTGGTGCTCACCGTCGGGACGGGCGGCGCCGCCCCCGTTCTGGCCGGCCGGCTCAAGCGGGAGCTCGCCGCGCAATACCCGCCCGAGTACGGACAGCTTGCCGAGTTGCTTGCCGAGTTGCGCGACGCTCCCGAGGTGCAGGCGGCCCTCGCGCCGCTCGGTGACGACGAGCGGCGCCTCAGATGGCGCTCCGTTCTGGACGCCGATACGCTGCAACTGATCCGCGACGGTGAACTTCGAGCTGCAAGGGAAGTGGCGATTCGGTGTCTGTGCTCGTCGTCGGGCTGAACCACCGCACCGCGCCGGTCGGGCTCCTCGAGCGCCTCGCGGTCGCCCCGGAGCGCCTCGAGAAGGCGTACCGGGCGTTGCTGGACCGCGATCACGTCGGCGAGGCGGTGGTGCTGTCCACCTGCAACCGGGTCGAGGTCTACGCCGCGGTCGACCGCTACCACGGGGCGATGGGCGACCTGCGCGCGTTCCTCTGTGAATGGGGCGACGTCGACCCGGAGGAGCTCGCTCCGATCGCCTACGACTACTTCGACGAGCGCGCGGCCGCGCACCTGTTCGCGGTGACCACGGGTCTCGACTCGATGGTCGTCGGCGAACGCCAGGTCGGGGTGCAGGTCAAACGGGCCTACAAGGACGCCCACGAGCACGGCGCGGCCGGGCGGGTGCTGGGGACGCTCTTCCGCCAGGCTCTGCGGGTCGGCAAGCGAGCCCGCGTCGAGGTCGACATCGACGCGGGCGGCGCCACGATGGTCGACGTCGGCCTGTCGGCGGCCCGTCGGGTCCTGGGTGAGTTCGACGGGTGTCACGCCGTGGTGGTCGGCGCGGGCAAGGTCGGGGCGCTGGCCGCGAGCGAGCTGCTCGACAGTGCCGCCGAGGTCACCGTCGTCAACCGACACACCGAGCGCGCGAACGAGCTCGCCGGACGGCTCGGCGCGTCGGCCGTCGGGTTCGAGGGGCTGGGTGAGGCCCTCGTCGATGCCGACCTCGTGCTCACCTCGACCGCCGCGGCCGAGCCGGTCGTGCGCCCCGAGACCGTCGAGGCCGCCCTCGCCGAGCGCGACGACCGCCCCCTCGTGTTCCTCGACCTGGCGGTCCCTCGGGACGTGGATCCCGCGTGCGCCGAGCTGGGTGGCGTGCACGTGCTGGACGTCGACGCGATCCGTAGCCTGACCAGCGCCGACCACCACGGCGTCGCGGTCCACCGCGCCCGCGAGATCGTCGAGGAGGCCGCGCAGGGCTTCGTCACCTGGACCCGGACCGTCGAGGTCGAACCGACCATCGCCGCGTTCCGCCAGCGCGCCGAGGAGGTGCGCGTCGCCGAGCTCAGCCGGCTCGAGCCACGCCTCGCCGGCCTCGACGAGCGGGAGCGCCGCGCCGTGGAGAGCCTCACCAAGGGCATCGTCAACACGCTGCTGCACGAGCCGACGGTCCGACTCAAAGGCATGGCCGACCACCGCAGCGCCGACGCGCACGCCGCCGCGCTGCGGGAACTGTTCGGGTTCGCCGAGCCCGATCTTCCCGGCCCCCAGCTCGAGGACGCCGGTCGGCACGGCGCCGACGAGGCCGTCGCGGACGAAGCCGGCGGGGGCCCGGCCGACCCCGCCGAATCGGGTGGCCCCGGGGACTCCGGCCCCCGGCCGGCGTCATCGGGTGGCCCCGGGGACTCCGGCCCCCGGCCGGCGTGAGGGTCGCGACCCGCCGGTCCGCGCTGGCCCGGGCCCAGGCGTTCCAGACGGCCCGGGCCCTCGCAGGTGACGACGCCGAACTCGTCCCGCTGAGGACCACCGCCGACCGCGAGCCCGACAAGCTCGTCGCCGACTTCGGCACCAAGGGACTGTTCGTCGACGCGCTGCGGGAGGCGGTGCTCGACGGCGACTGCGACATCGCCGTGCACTCCTACAAGGACCTGCCGACCGAGCCGGTCGACGGGCTCGTCGTGGGGGCGGTGCCGCCCCGCGCGGACGCGCGTGACCTGCTCGTCACCCGCGACGGGCACGCGCTGTCCACGCTGCCGCGGATCTCGACGGTGGGGACCAGCTCCGAGCGCCGGCGCGTCCAGCTGCTGCGCGCGCGCCCGGACCTGCAGGTCATCTCGGTGCGCGGGAACCTCGACACCCGGCTGCGCAAGGTCCACGAGGGGGAGTTCGACGCGATCGTCGTGGCGCTCGCGGGGCTGCAGCGTCTCTACACGCCCGAGGAGGACGGAGGGGTCGGCCCGCTGGGACTGCCGCTGCACGCCGTGCCCCTCGAGCCCGGCGAGTGCCTGCCCTCGCCGGCGCAGGGCGCGCTCGCGGTCGAGTGCCGCCGCGACGACGCGGAGACCCGCAAGCGGCTCGCGCGCGTCGAGGACGCGGGAGCGCGGGCGACGGTGACCGCCGAGCGCTCGTTCCTCGCGACCGTTGGCGGGGGCTGCCTCGCGCCGATCGGTGCGCTCGCGACCGAGCTGCCCGGGCGCGTGCTCGAACTCGCCGCGATGCTCGCCGACCCCGGCCGGCGCAAGGTGCTGCGCCGCTCGTTGCGCGGGCCGATCGCCGAGCCCGAGCGTCTCGGTCGGGAGCTTGCGCAGCAGATGCTCGCCGACGGTGGGGAGCAGTTGGTCGCCGCGGTGCAGGAGCGCCGCGACCGCGAGGCCGGAGGGTGACCGCTCGGTCGGCGCGGCAGGCCGGAGGCGGCGTGTCGGGCGGTCCGCCGTTCGGTGGCCCACCCGCTCGGTCCGGTACGGTCGCCCTCGTCGGGGCCGGCCCCGGGGATCCGGGGCTGATCGGGCTGCGCGCGATGCACCTGCTCGAGACCGCGACCTTCGTGGCGTACGACCGCCTGTCGCCGCCGGAGGCCCTGGACCGCTGCCGCGAGGACGCCGAGCTGCTCTACGTCGGCAAGCTGCCCGACCGCCACGCGATCGCCCAGGACGAGCTGTCGGCGTTGCTCGCGGAGAAGGCCCGCGAGGGCCACGCGGTCGTGCGGCTCAAGGGCGGTGACCCGTTCGTGCTCGCCCGCGGCTCGGAGGAGGCCGAGGCCTGCGTCGCCGCCGGGGTGCCCTTCGAGGTGGTGCCAGGCGTGACGAGCGGGGTGGCCGCCCCCGCCTACGCCGGCATACCCGTCACCCACCGCGGCCTCGCCCCCGGATTCTGCGTCGTGACTGGCCATGAGGATCCGGCCAAGGACGAGCCGCAGGTCGACTACGAGGCGCTCGCGCGCTTCCCGGGGACCCTGCTGCTCTACATGGGGGTCGGGCGGGTCGGCGCGATCGCGGAGGCCCTGATGGCCGGTGGGCGGCCGGCGTCCGAACCCGTCGCGGTGGTGCAGTGGGGGACGACGCCCCGTCAGCGCAGCCTCTCGGCCTCCCTCGGTGACGTCCCCGAGCGGCTCGCCGAGTCCGGCCTCGCGAACCCGGCGGTGATCGTGGTCGGCGAGGTCGCGGCCTTCCGCGATCAGCTCGCGTGGTTCGAGCGCCGGACCCTGCACGGGATCTCGGTGCTCGTGCCGCGTACCCGTCAGCAGGCCAGCGAGCTGTCCGAGCGACTGCGCGCCCTCGGTGCCGAGCCGGTCGAGGCCCCGACGATCGCGATCGAGCCCACCCGGGAGCCGCAGGCGGTGCGCGCGGCACTCGGTCGGGTTGCGGAGGGTGCCTACGACTGGATCGCGCTGACCAGTCGCAACGGGGTCGACGCGCTGTGGGAGGCGCTTGAGGGGCTCGGCGGCGACGCGCGGCGCTTCGCCGGCGTGCGGCTCGCCGCGGTCGGTTCCGGGACCGCCGAGGCGCTCGCCGAGCGTGGCCTCGTGGCGGACATCGTGCCCGAAGCGATGACCACCCGTGGTCTCGCCGACGCCCTGATCGCCGCGGGGGCGGATGGCGCAGGCGCGGGAGGCGACCACGGTGCCGGTGGTCCCCGGATCCTGCTGCCGCGCGCCGACATCGCGACCCCAGCGTTGTCGGCGGCGCTGCACGACGCCGGCTGGGACGTCGACGAGGTCGAGGCCTACCGGACCGTGCCCGCCGAGGCGTTGCCCGACGGGGTGCCCGAGCGCATCGTCGCCGGTGACATCGGCGTGCTCGCGTTCGCCTCCAGCTCGACGGTCCGTACCTTCGTCGACCTGTACGGGGCGCTGCCCCCGGACTCGGTGCGGGTCGCCTCGATCGGGCCGGTCACCAGCGAGACTTGCCGTGAGCTCGGCCTCCCCGTCGATGCCGAGGGGGACCCCCACGACCTCGACGGGCTGGTGCAAGCCGTGGTCCAGGCAGCCGCAGCCCGACGGTGATGGGTCGCCGGGCTGATGTTCGCGGTGGTGCGCGGACCACGGGCGAGCGGTGCAGCGATCTCCCGTGGTGGGGGGATCCGTCGCGTGGTGATCCGCGGCGTGGTGATCCGTGGTGCGGTACCCGTGCAGTGGCAGTGGTGTCTCGTGGTACGCCTACCCGCGCCGTGCCGATTCGTGGTACGCCTACCCGCGCCCGCGCGGGTAGGCGTACCACGAGGCTGAACGCGTCTGGCTGGCGGTGCGGTTACCCGCGCGGGCGCGGGTAGGCGTACGTGTCCCGGGGTCGACCTCCCCCCGCGCGGCACACTCCATGCCCCACACCTTCATTGGGCTACTCGTCGTGACGTTGTTGTTTCCCACTGTTCGGCACGCGACGTTGATTACGCTTGTTCCACATCTGTGGAAGAACCTGTGCATTGCTGCTGGCACGCTCGTGTATTCCGAGGGTCCACGGCGCATTACTTGGTGCGGAGGCCGGCTATGAGCGGCGGCCCCGGTGCGAGGGGCGGCCCCGGTCTTGAGCGGCGGCCCCAGGCATGAGCGGCGGCCCCGGCATGAGGGGGCGCGGAGGCGAAGGCTAGGTGAGGACCAGGTAGGCGCCGACGAGGACGACCGCCACCATCGCCAGCTTGAGAAGCACTTTGGCGACCTTCAACGCGACGTAGACGCCGATCACGATGAGGGCGATGCCCGCGAGGTCGTCGAACGTGATATCGGTGAGCAGATCCATGGCGGCGCACCGTAGCCGATCGGCCGTCCGACGTCGTGCTCGCCGGCGCCGCCTGCCGGGGTTCGTTGCACCGGTTCGTGCCAGCCACACGACGAACCTCGCCAGCGCCGCCCGCCGGGGTTCGTTGCACTGGTTCGCGCAGGGCCCCGCCACACGACGAACCGCTCCGCCGCCTGCCGGGGTTCGTTGCACCGGTTCGTGCAGGGCGCAGCCACACACGAACCCGCCGCGGGCCGGCTGGCGCTGCTCGCATACGCTGGGTCCATGAGCCCGCGCCCCACCGACCCGGCCTCCCCCGCCGCGTTCCCCGCCGCACGCCCGCGGCGGCTCCGGCATACTGCAGCGCTGCGCGACGCCGTGCGGGAGACGAGCCTCGCCCCCGGCGACCTCGTCGCCCCGCTGTTCGTGAAGGAGGGTCTCGACGAGCCCCAGGCGGTCCCCTCGCTGCCCGGCGTGCAGCAGCACACGGTCGACAGCCTGCTCGCCGAGGCCAAGGAGCTGCGCGCCCTCGGCATCCGCACGCTCCTGCTGTTCGGCATACCCGCCCACAAGGACGCCGACGGCAGCGAGGCGTGGAACCCCGACGGGATCCTGCAGCGCGCCCTCGCGGCGCTGCGCGAGGCTTACGGCCACGACCTCGTTCTCGCCGCGGACACGTGCCTCGACGAGTACACCGACCACGGCCACTGCGGACCCCTCGACTCGGCGGGACACGTCCGCAACGACGACGCGAACGAGGGTTACGCCCGTGCGGCGGTCAGCCAGGCGCGGGCTGGTGCGGACCTCGTGGCGCCGAGCGGGATGATGGACGGGCAGGTGGCCGCGATCCGCCGAGCCCTGGACGAGGCGGGTTTCGCCGAGCGCACCGCGATCATGAGCTACTGCACGAAGTACGCGAGCGTGCTCTACGGGCCGTTCCGCGACGTGGCGGAGTCGGCCCCCTCGACCGGGGACCGCCGTGGGTACCAGCTCGATCCCGCGAACGCGGACGAGGGGGTGCGCGAGGCCCTCGCCGACGCGGGCGAGGGTGCGGACGTCCTGCTCGTGAAGCCGGCCACCGCCTACCTCGACCTGGTCCACCGGGTGAAGGAGGCCACGGGCCTGCCGCTCGCCGCGTACCACGTGTCGGGGGAGTACGCGATGTTGCAGGCCGCCGCCGAGCGCGGATGGATCGATGGTCCCGCCGTGGCCGAGGAGGTCGCGCTGTCGCTGCGGCGCGCCGGCGCCGACCTCGTCATCACGTACGCCGCCGCCGAGATCGCCCGGCGTCTCGCATGAGCCCGGGCGGCCACGAGCCCCACCCCGAGACCGGCGGCGACACGGATCCGCTGTCGGCGGTGCACGCGCACCTCGAGGCGTTCAACGCGGGGGACGTCGAGCGGGTGGTCGCGACCTTCAGGGAGGACGCGCTGTTCGTCGCCGGCGACCAGGTCGTCGTCGGCCATCGAGCTCTGCGGGCGATGTTCGCCGACGCGTTCGCCGCCCCGGTCGAGGCGCAGCTCACGCTGAACCACGTGGTCGTGTCGGGCGCGACCGCGGCCTGTGAGCTCACCGAGACCCTCGAGGTCGAGGGCTCGACGCACTCGCTCGACGTCGCCGCGTTCTACACCGCGCAGCGCGGGCAGCTGGTGCGCGTGAAGGTCTACCGCGACCTCTCCGACCCCCAGTAACCGACCCCGGCAGCGTTCTCAGCCCTCGAGGGCTAGCAGACCCGCGTGCACGATCGCGTCGCGGGAGAGGCCGTGCTCGCGATACAGATCGTCGATCGTGCCGGACTGGCCGAAGGCCTCGACGCCGAGCGGCAGCACCCGGCAACCGAGCGCCGAACCCACCCAGCTCAGCGCATGGGGGCTCGCGTCGTGCACGGTCACGATCGGCGCGCCCCGCTCCGCCGGGGGCACGAGCCTGCCGAGCTGGTGCGTCTCGGCGGGCCGGCGCACGCGGTGGACCGCCTCGGCCAGCTCCGCGCGCCATCCCGCGTGCAGCCGGTCGGCCGAGGTGAGGTCGTGCACGACGGTGGGCGCGCCCTCGTGCTCGAGCACGGCGGCGGCCTCCAGGACCTCGGGCAGCACCGCACCCGAGGCCATCAGGTGCAGCGCCGGCGGCCCGGACGGCTCGATGAGACGGTAGCCGCCGGCGAGCACGTCCGCGCGCAGGCGCTCTTCGCCGAGTCGCTCCTTCGCGGCCGCGAACGGCCCCTGATCGATCGCGCGGGTGGACAGGCGCAGGTAGCGCGACCGACCGTGCTCGCGGTCGGTCAGGTCGGCGAGCCCGTCGCAGAGCAGCCAGTCGACCGCCTCGGCGTACGCGGGCTCGCAGAACACGAGCCCGGGCAGCTCCATGCCCAGGGAGGCGGTGACCGTCGACTGGTGGGCGCCGCCCTCGGGCGCGAGCGTGATCCCCGAGGGCGTGCCCGCGAAGACGAACCGCGCGCCCGAGTACAGGCCGTAGATCAGCGCGTCGAGGCCACGGGCCACGAACGGGTCGTAGACGGTACCGATCGGCAGGAGCAGCTCGTCGGCCAGCTCGGCGGAGAGGCCGAGCTGGCCGAGCAGCATGAACACGTTCATCTCGCTGATGCCGAGCTCGATGTGCTGCCCCTCGGGCGACTCGTGCCAGCGGAGCAGGTGGCCCTCCTCGTGGTACTCGGGCCGTTCCTCGGTCGCGAAGACGCCGACCTTGTTGATCCACCCGCCGAGGTTCGTGGACGTGGCGACGTCGGGGCTGGTCGTCACGACGCGCTCGCGCAGCCCCTCGTGTCGGGACAGGCGCAGCACGACGCGCCCGAACGCCTCCTGGGTCGACAGCGCTCCCGACCCTCCGACCCCGACGGCCGCGGGCACGGTCAGCGCGGGCGTGGCCGGACCGTCCGCGGGCTCGACGAGGCGCGCGGCCACCTCGGCGCAGAGCCGCCCTTCCGAGCTGTCACCGGGGAACCGATCGAGCTCGGTGTCCGGGGTGAGGCCGAGGTCCGCCCGCAGCGCGTCGATCTGCGCGCCGGTCAGCAGCTGGCTGTGGTTCAGCGGGTCGCCCGCGATGGGCAGCCCCCACCCTTTGATGGTGTACGCGAACACGACCGAGGGCCGGTCGGTGACCGCGTCCGCGTCGGCGTAGGCCTCCCGCAGCACGTCGAGGTCGTGGCCGCCGAGGTTGAGGACGAGCGCCCCGAGCTCGTCGTCGGGGACGTCGTCGATCAGCCGCTCGACCGCGGGGTCGGCGCCGGCGAGGAAGCGCGCGCGCAGCTCCTCACCCGACCGCGCGAACAGGCTCTGGTACTGCTCGTTCGGCATCGCGTCGATGTGGTGGCGCAGTGCCTCCCCGCCCTCTCGAGCGAAGGCGGCCTGTAGCCGCCGCCCGTACTTGGCCTGGACCACGTGCCAGCCGCTCTCGGCGAACAGCCGCATCAGGCTCGCCGCCTTCACGCCGGGCACGACGCGGTCGAGGCTCTGGCGGTTGAGGTCGACGATCCACAGCACCTCGCCGAGCGACTGGGTGCCGGGCTCGACGAGTGCCTCCCAGACGTTGCCCTCGTCGAGCTCGGCGTCCCCGAGGATCGACACGAACCGCCCGCCCGCGGTGCGCTCACCGAAGTGGGCGCCGACGTAGCGCCCCATGAGCGCGCCGAACAGCGGCGCGACCGCGCCGAGGCCCACCGAGCCCGTGGAGTAGTCCACCGGGTCGGGATCCTTGGTGCGGCTGGGGTAGGCCTGCAGCCCACCGTGCTCGCGCAGGCGCGACAGGTACTCGCGATCGAGGTTGCCGAGCAGGTACTGGATCGCGTGGAACGTCGGCGAGGCGTGCGGCTTCACCGACACGCGGTCGCCCGCCGCGAGGTGCCCGAACCACAGGCTCGTCATGATCGACACGACCGAGGTCGACGACGCCTGGTGTCCGCCGACCTTCAGGCCGTCGGCACCCGCTCGCTCGCGGTTGGCCAAGTCCACGATGCGGACCGCGAGCCACAAGACCCGCTGCTGGATGGCATCGAGCGTCGTGGTCGGTGGGGAGGCCTGATCGAGCGTCTCGGCGTCCGGAGGCATGCACGCCCTTCGTGGCCGTGGCGGGGCGGGGTGGTGCCGCAGTGTGCGGCCTGCGTCGGCCCGCCGACAAGCCGCGGGGGCTGCCCCCGGCTTGTCGACCAGCCGCGGGGGCTGCGTCGGCCCGCCGACCAGCCGTCTGGCCGTCACGGACGTCCGTGCCCGCGGTCGGTACGATCACCCCGACGGACACGCGCCGACCGAACGCCCTGACAAGGAGCCTCCATGCGCTACCGCCATATCGCACCGGGCCTCGAAGTGAGCGAGGTCGGGTTCGGCAACTGGACGGTGACGACCGGGTGGTGGGGCGACTACTCCCGCGAGGAGGCGGTGCGGTTGCACCGCGAGGCGTTCGATCACGGGATCACGTTCTTCGACACCGCGGACGCGTACGCGGAGGGTTACGGCGAGGAGGTCCTCGGGGAGGCCCTCGCGGGCGTGCGTGACGACGTCGTGATCGGGACGAAGTTCGGCTACGACATCTCCGACGAGGCGACCGTCGCGCGACGCGGGCAGCAGGAGCGCAGCAAGGACTTCGGCCTCGGCAACGTGAAGGAGGCGCTCGAGGGCAGCCTGCGACGCCTCGGCGTCGACTGCATCGACCTCTGGCAGCTGCACAACCCGCGGATGGCGCACCTCGACGACGACGACCTGTTCGAGTATCTTGAGGAGGCCAGGGAGGCCGGCAAGATCCGCCACTACGGCGTCGCACTCGGCCCCAAGATCGGGTGGCTCGACGAGGGCGTGCACGCCATGCGCACCCGCGAGGTCGCCGCGGTGCAGATGATCTACAACCTGCTCGAGCAGGACCCCGGCCGCGATCTGCTCGCGGTCGCGCGCGAGACCGACACGATGATGGCGGTTCGCGTGCCCCACTCCTCGGGGATGCTCGAGGGCAACCTGACCGAGGACACCGTGTTCCCGCAGGGGGACCACCGCCGCCACCGTCCCCGCAGCTGGCTCGTGGAGGGGGTGCGCAAGATCGCCACCCTGGATTTCCTCACCGAGGAGCGCACGCTCGGGCAGGCCGCGCTGCGCTGGATCCTCGCCGACCCGAACGTCGCCACGACGTTGCCCAACATCTACTCGATCGACCAGATCGAGGAGTTCGCGGGTGCCGCGGACGTGCCCGACCTCGCCCAGTGGGAGCTCGCCCGCATCCAGGCGTTGTACGCCGAGAACTTCGGGGTCGAGCCCGGCGGGGAGGCGGTGGCCGCCAACGAGCACGGCGCTCCGGGGGCCGTCGAGGGGGATCGGACGAACCGGGAGCACGCTGACGCGCCGTTGTCGCAGGCCCTGGAGGGATGACGATGACCGCCGACCGGTCCTCCGCGCTGTACGAGCGTGCTCTGGAGGTCATCCCTGGAGGCGTCAACTCACCCGTGCGCGCCTTCGGGTCGGTGGGCGGCACGCCCCGCTTCGTGGCCGAGGGCGAGGGGGCGCGTATCACCGACGTCGACGGGCATCGCTACCTCGACTACGTGTGCAGCTGGGGCCCGCTGATCCTCGGCCACGCGCAGCCCGACATCGTTGCCGCGGCGCGTGCGGCGCTCGAGCGGGGCTCGAGCTTCGGGACCCCGACCCGGGGGGAGGTCGAGCTCGCCGAGGCCATCGTCGAGCGGGTGCCCTCGGTCGAGCAGGTGCGGCTGACCTCCTCGGGCACCGAGGCCGGCATGAGCGCCGTGCGGCTCGCCCGCGGCGCGACGGGCCGGCACAAGGTCGTGAAGTTCGCGGGCCACTACCACGGGCACTCCGACGCCCTGCTCGCCGCGGCGGGCAGCGGGGTCGCCACCCTCGGCATCCCCGGCACCCCCGGCGTCACCGAGGGCGCGACGGCGGACACCATCGTGGTGCCATGGAACGACCGTGAGGCCGTCGAGGAGGCGTTCGCCGAGCACGGCGACGACATCGCGGTGCTCGCCTGCGAGCCGGTGGCCGCGAACATGGGGGTGGTCCCGCCGGACGAGGGGTACCTCGCGTTCCTGCGCGGAATCACGGCCCGCCACGGCGCGCTGCTGCTGTTCGACGAGGTGATGACCGGGTTCCGAGTCGCGCGCGGTGGCGCGCAGGAGCACTACGGCGTCACGCCCGACCTCACCACGTTCGGCAAGGTCGTCGGTGGCGGGTTCCCGCTGGCCGCGTTCGGCGGGTCCGCGGACGTGATGCGCCACCTCGCGCCGACCGGGCCCGTCTATCAGGCGGGCACGCTCTCGGGGAACCCGGTCGCCGTGGCCGCCGGCCTCACCCAGTTGCGCCTGCTCGACGACGCCGCGTACAAGACCCTCGACGGGCTCGCCGACCGGCTGATCGATGGGCTGGCGAACGCGTTCCAGCAGGCCGGGATCGGGGTGCACGTGCAGCGGTGCGCGTCCCTGTTCAACGTGTTCTTCGCCGACGCGCCGGTGCGCGACTTCGCGGGGGCGCAGACCGCCGACACCGAACGCTTCGCGGCGTTCTTTCGCGGGATGCTCGCCCGCGGGTTCCACCTGCCGCCGTCGCAGTACGAGGCGATCTTCGTGAGCCTGGCCCACACCACCGAGGACATCGACGCAACCGTTGCCGCCGCGACCGAGACCGCGGCCGAGCTGTCGTGACGGCGGCGGGGGCTGCGGGGAGGGGGTCGGCGTCGGCCGAGGAGCCCGAGGCCGCGCTCGACGAGCGGCGCGGATCCGGGGTGGACGAGCCCCCGCCGGGGATCAGCGACCCGCCCCCCGAGGCCGCGACAAGGCGGACCCTGCTGCTCGGGCTCGCAGCGACGGCCGCCGTGCTCGTCGCGGCCGGCGCGCTCGCGGTCGCGGGGGCGTCGGACCCCGACGACGCGGCGGTGCCCGAGCGGATCGGGGAGGAGCCGGACGGGCCCGTCGACGAGGTGGGTTCCGCGCCGGGGGAGCAGGCCCCCGACGACATCCCGACGGTCGAGCCCGGCGAGCAGCCCGACGTCGTCGAGGAGCTGGACGAGGACCTCGTCCCCGACGAGGCGATGCCGCTGCCTCGGGAGGAGCTCGAGGCGTTCGCCGACGGTCCGCCGGTCGACCTGGCCGACATGGTGGGCGAGCCGCTGGTGGTCAATTTCTGGGCGAGCTGGTGCGGGCCGTGCGCCGACGAGATGCCCGAGCTGCAAGCGGTCTCGGAGTCCCGAGACGACGTGCAGGTCCTCGGTGTGAACCTCGAGGACCGCGAGGACGACGCCCGCGAGACCGTGCAGGAGACGGGGGTCACCTATCCGCTCGCGGCGGATCCGCAGGGCGAGCTGTTCCAGGCGGTGCAGGGGTTCGGCATGCCGACGACGTTGTTCGTCGATCTCGACGGCGTGGTGCGCTACCACCACACCGGGCCGCTGGAGGCCGGGCAGATCGAGGACCTCGTCGACGAGCACCTGGAGCCCGTGAACGGGTGATCCGTCCCTCGCGGCACGCCGGGACGAACGCCCCTACGACCACGGACGAAGGTCCCCGCCTCAACTGGCGACCTGATCCGTGCATCGGTACAGTCCCGCGCAAGGTGCCCGATGATGGCGTCGCAGGAAGCGGCGCGGATCGCTGGTGCCCACCGGGCGATGACCCGCCGGAGCAGAGTACGACGAGAGGGCCAGGGTGGACTGGATCGCAGAGTTCTTCGGGACCCTGCCGGAACTCTTCAGTTCGCTGTGGGAGTTCGCCGACGGGACGCGTGGACTGCTCGTGACGTTCGGCAGCGCCGGAGCGGTCGTGCTGTTGTGCGTGCTCGCCGCCGTCTTCCGTGACCGGCAGGGTTGGCAGTCGGCCGTCTTCGGGGCCATGGCGGCACTCGTCGGCGCCTTCTGGTTGTTCGGCGTGATCCCGTCGGCATGGACGAACTTCGCGAACGACTACGAGGCCCTGTTGTCCGGGCTCTACATCCCCGGGGAGCTCGTCACCCCGCAGGTCACGATCCTCGGCCTCGTCACGATCCCCGAACTCGAGGTGGCCACCGACCTCTACCTGGTCATCCGCGACAGCGTGGCCATGGTCATCACCTTCATCGGTGTTGGCGTGCTCGTGTTCGTCGCGTTGTGGGTCCAGAAGCGGTACCCCCGCACGCTGGCGCCCGACGAGCGGCCACGGCCCGAGACCGGTGGCCGCACCGACGTCGGCGCGGCCCGCCCATGAGCACCGCAGCCCGTCCCGCCACCAGCCGGAGTAGGTAAGCAGCCCATGGCGCAGAACACCAAGCCCAGCGAGGTGAAGGCCCGCCTCAAGGACAGCGTGGTCTGGAAGTCGATCTTCCGGCCGGGGTCCGTCTATCGCGCGGGGTATCGCGACACGGCCCGCGATCGTGCCCTCGCCGCGATGAACAACTTCGTGTACCACATTCACCCGGTGAAGGTGAAGCGACACGGGTTGAAGCTCACCTACACGTACTGCCTCGGCGGCACGAGCTTCTTCCTGTTCATCGTGCTGACCATCACCGGCATCTTCCTGATGTTCTTCTACCGCCCCGCGGCGGGACCGGGCCAGGAGCTCGCGTACCTCGACATCGAGAACCTGCGCACGTCGGTGCAGTTCGGCGAGCTCGTCCGGGCTATGCACCGCTGGGCGGCGCACCTGATGACCTTCGCGGTCTTCCTGCACATGGCGCGGGTCTTCTACCACGGGGCCTACAAGCCACCGCGGGAGTTCAACTGGGTGGTGGGCGTGATCCTGCTCCTGCTCACGTTGCTGCTCGCGTTCACCGGCTACCTCCTGCCTTGGGACCAGCTCGCCTACTGGGCGGTCGCGGTCGGGACGGACATGGCCGGGTTCACCCCCGTGTTCGGCGACCAGGTGCAGTTCCTGCTGCTCGGTGGGGTCGAGATCGGACCCGAGACGCTGATCCGCTGGTACGTACTGCACGTGCTGCTGTTGCCGTTCGTGTTGACGATGTTCCTCGCGATCCACTTCTGGCGGATCCGCAAGGACGGCGGCATCTCCGGACCTCTGTGAGTCGCGCTATGAATGTCAGGGACGGGAGCCGCACGCGCGAGAGAGGGAGCGCCTGATGGCCGACGAGCAGGGCGCGGCCGGCCAGACCAACGGCGGCGTCGATGAGGAGCTCTACGAGCGCCTGATCGCCGAGGGCAAGAGCGAGCGGATCGCCCGCGCGAAGGCGCGCGCCGCGGCCGTGCGCCGCGGCGGGGACACCGGCGACGGCGCCGACGGCGGGGTGGCGACCGCGTCGCGCACCCTCTCGGCGTCCGAGCGCCGCGAGCGGGTGGAGACCGCGCTCGCGGGGCGCCAGCAGGGCCTCGAGGCGACCGGTGCCGCGACGCCGGGTGAGGGCTCCCAGCGGATCCGCAGCGTGCAGGACACGGTGTTCACGTGGCCGCACCTGATCAGCCAGGAGGCCGTGGCGGCGCTCACGGTGCTCGCGGCGCTGACGCTGTTCAGCGCGTTCGCGCCGGCCCCGCTGCAGGAGCTCGCGAACCCGGACGTGACCCCGAACCCCTCCAAGGCGCCCTGGTACTTCATGGGCCTGCAGGAGATGCTGATCTATCTGCACCCGATGATCGCCGGGATCACGATCCCCGGGATCGTGGCCGTCATCGGGCTGATCCTGCTGCCCTTTATCGACAAGAATCCGTCGGTGAGGCCCGACAACCGCAAGACGGCCTACGCGCTGTTCACGACGGTTCTCGTGGGGGCCGCGGTCCTGACCATGATCGGGTCGTTCTTCCGGGGGCCGGGGCAGGCGTGGTTCTGGCCGTGGGTCGACGGAATCTGGTTCGTCCTGTAGGAGGACCCTATGTTGAGCACGATCGCGGTGATCCTCGCGGCAGGGCTCCTGATGGCGCTGCTGGGGGCAGCCGCGGGTCTCTGGTGGATGCGCCGGGCCATGCGCCGGCCGGTCCGCGTGTGCGCCGCACCCGCGGACGGTTGCGACGGGTGCCCGTCGTCGGGCGGCAGCGGCCCGCGCTTCGCCCCGCAGCTCGCGTTCGCCGCCGCGTCCGGGGGTGGTGGCAGCGGCGGTGCCGGGGGCGAAGCGCCCGAGTCGCGGGGCCCCGACCGCCGCACGTTCCTGCGCGGCGCGCTCGGCCTGTCCAGCCTCGGGGCCGTCGGCAGCTTCGGGGCCGCGAGCATCGCCTTCCTGTGGCCGGACACGCGCGGCGGCTTCGGGGCCGTCCTCGAGGTCGGACACGTCGACGACGTGCTGAACGACATCGACGAGGCCGACGGCGCCTTCGAGTTCACGCCCGGCCGAGCACGGCTGGTGCGCTACGACCCGGAGGACGACACCGAGGACGCCTACCTGGAGCTGACCCAGGAGGGCGAGTCCCCGGTCCTGGCGCTCTACCAGGTCTGCCCGCACCTCGGCTGCGCGGTGCCCTGGTGCGACTCGTCGCGGTGGTGGGAGTGCCCCTGCCACGCGTCGGCCTACAACCGCTGGGGCGAGTTTCAGGACGGTCCGGCGCCCCGCGGGATGGACCGCTTCCGAGTGGAGATCAGCGACGACGGCATCCTCTCGGTCGACACGACCGAGATCATCGACGGCCCGTCCCGTGGCCAGCAGTCGTTGATCCAGCCACGCGAGGGGGACGCGTGCGTCTAGCCCTCGCCGGCCCGGTCGCCGCGAGCGAGCGCGGGCTCCCGGACCCGGTCGCCCCGACCAAAAGGCACGCCACGTGAACGACGCCGGACTGCTCATCGCGATCCTCGTCATCGCCGTCCTGGTGGCGACGGGGTTGCTCTGGTACGGCGCCGGACGCTCGCGGCGGCGCTCCCAGCGTGCGCAGGAGCTCCCGCCCGCCATGCGCCCGGCCTACTCCGACGAGCAGCTCGAGAAGGGCGTGCTGGAGCGCTGGATGGGGTGGGGCTTCGTGCTGTCCGCGTTCTTCGCGATCGGCTTGCCGGTGTACTGGGCGTTCGAGACGCAGCGCATCCAGACCGAGGAGCAGGAGCGCTACGTCCACTCGGTGGCGGAGGGGGAGCAGCTCTACGTCGACAACTGCGCCGAATGCCACGGCTCCGAGCTCGGGGGTGGTGCGGCCCCGTCCCCGTACGACGCCGAGGAGACCTGGCCGGCGCCCGCGCTGAACAACATCGTCCAGCGTTACGAGGAGAACGAGAACGTCGACGACGTGCGTGATCACATCACCCTCACGCTCGAGCGGGGCATCCAGGGCACCCCGATGCCGGTGTACGGCGTCGCCTACGAGGGGCCGTTCACCGATCAGGAGATCCAGCACGTCGCCGACTACATCCTCGCCCGCCAGGAGGCCGGGGCGGCCGCCGAGGAACCCGAGGATCCCGACGAGAACGGCGAGGCCGACGAGGACGAGGCCGACGAGGACGAGGCCGACGAACCCGAGGATCCCGACGAGAACGGCGAGAACGACGAGGCGGCGAGCGCGGCGGACGGCCCGCTGCAGGTCAGCGACCAGACGGGCGAGGAGCTCTACGCCGCGAACTGCGCCCAGTGCCACGGGGACGAGGGCCAGGGCCGGGTCGGCCCGTCCCTGGTCGGGGTGACCGAGCGCCACGGCGAGGAGACGCTGATGGGGATCCTGCGGCAGGGGATCTATCAGCCGTGGACGCCGATGCCGGCGTTCCAGCAGGGCTGGTACTACCAGGACGCTCGGTACGACGACGATGCGCTGGAGCGGATCGTAGACTACCTGCACGACCTCCAGCCCGACGAGATCCCCGAGGACTTCGAGCGCTGGCAGACCCCCGGCGTCGAGCACGGACCCGATTTCGGTCCGCGTCCTCCCGGCGACGAGGACGACGAGGACGACGAGGACGACGAAGACGAAGACGCGGACGAGGACGACGGGGACGACGAGGACGACGGGGACGGCGTCGCGCGGAACGCGCGCTCGGACGGAGGCCGCTAGATGCTCGACGCCCTCTCGCCGCTGAGCCAGATGCCGTTCGCCGAGCACCTCGGGGTGCTGCTGGCGAAGGCGGAGTTAGTGCCGCCGGACGACTGGCGCGCCCAGGCCGCCCTGCCGGTGGGGATCCTGTTCCTCCTGGGTGGCGTCTTCATGTTGCTGCGCTCGAACCTGGGCACGCGTCGCGCCTACCTGTTGCAGGCCTCCTGCTTCTTCGGGTTCATGGTCTTCATGGGCGCGTTCTGGGCGTTCGGCGTGCCCGGCTCCGCGCAGTACGCGGGACCCACGTCGCTGCCCGGTCAGCCGCCCGGTTTCATGGAGCCGGACTGGGTGGCCTTCGCGCCGGACTCGCAGGTCGCGGAGATGCCCGAGTACGAGGTGGTCCAGGACTTCCCCGAGGGCTTCCAGCCGGTGCCCGCCGACTTCGAGGGCCAGTGGGACGCCTCCGCCGACGAGGGCGTCGACGAGATCATCAACTTCTTCGCCACCGAGGAGGCGGGTGAACTGACCGAGGCCACCTGGGCCGACGATCCGGAGTTCACCACGGCGGTGGCGATGGCGGAGAACGACCGCCCGATCGTGGCCGCGCAGGTGCGTGAGATCGACGAGGACACCGGTGAGGCCGATCCCGAGGGCGACTCGTACTTCGCGTTCGCGTTCTACGACCCCGGCAGTCCCGGACTGCCGGCGCAAATGATCATCCTGCTGGGCCTCATCGGCTTCGTCCTCCACGTCCTGCTGCTCGGGTGGGACGAGCGGGAGGAGCGCCGCCGGCGCGAACGGGACCTGGCTGACGAGGAGGCGGAGGACGCCGACGAGCGGGTGCCCACCCCGGCGTGAGCCGGGAGGCACCTCCCGCAGCTGAACCAGCACAGAAGCCCGTCATCGGGCGGTCACCGCCCGGCGGCGCTCCTAGACTGGCGGCGATGCGCCCGATCGCAACGATGCTCCTGCTGGGGTCCCTGCTCCTGCTCGGTGCCTGCACGAGCGGTGGCGACGACACCGGGCAGGGCTTCGTCGGCGGCTCCGGCAGCGTGAGCTTCGAGCCGGACGAGCGCGAGCCCGCTCCCGACGTGTCCGCGGAGACGCTCGAGGGCGAGGAGCTCGCGCTCGACGACCACGAGGGGATCGTCGTGCTGAACTTCTGGGCGTCGTGGTGCGGCCCGTGCGCGCGCGAGGCCCCGGACCTCGTGGCGACCCACGAGGCCTACGCCGACCGGGGGGTCGACCTGCTCGGGGTGAACGTGCGCGACTCGCGGGCGAACGCCCGGTCGTTCGAGCGCGACTTCGACAAGCCGTACCCCTCCTGGTTCGACGACGCGTCGACGATCGCTGCCGACTTCGGCGACATCGGCCCGGAGGCGCTGCCCACGACGATCATCATCGACGAGGATCGGCGCGTGGCGAGCCGCTTCTTCGGGCGGGTGACCGCGGATCAGCTCGCCGACCGTCTCGACGAGTTGCTCGACGAGGCCGCGGCGCGAACCCCTGCGTCTGGTGAGCGGGCGCCCGCCGCCGCCGGTTCGGGGCAGCCGTGAGCGCACCCGTGGTCGCCGCGGCCGTCCAGTGCACGGGACCGATCTGTGAAGCGGTCGTCAACGCGAACGTCCTGCTGGCCGCGCCGATCGCGCTCGCGGCGGGCATCGTGTCCTTCGCCTCGCCGTGCGTCCTCCCGCTGGTCCCCGGCTACCTCTCGTACATGACCGGGTTGTCCGGCGCGGAGCTCGCGCACAGCGCCCGCGGGCGCGCGCGGGTGGTGATCGGCGGGCTCCTGTTCACGCTCGGCTTCGCGATCCCCTTCACGCTCCTCGGCCTGGTCGGTGGCGCGATCTCGACCCAGCTGCTGCATCCGGCCTGGCAGGCGGTGCTCGGGGTGCTCGTCGTGGCGCTGGGGCTGGCGATGACGGGCCTGTTGCCGTTGGACCTGCTGAACCGGGAGAAGCGGCTCAACGCCCGCGCGATCGACGGGGGAGCGCTGGGAGCGATGCCGCTCGGGTTCGTGTTCGGGGTCGGCTGGACGCCCTGCATCGGGCCTGCGCTGTCGGCGATCCTGGCGCTCACGGCGGTCGGCAGCGGCGGGAGCATGGCTCGTGGTGGGGTCCTCGCGTTCGTCTACGCGCTCGGGCTCGGGGTGCCGTTCATCCTCGCCGGGCTGCTGTTCCACCGTGCGGGCAGGGCGCTGGAGGTCCTGCAGCGCAACGCGCGGCGCGTCCAGATCGGTGGGGGTCTGGTCCTCGTCGCGGTCGGCGTCGCGATCGCGAGCGGTCTCTGGGCGAGCCTCATCAACGCCATGCGCCCGTTCATCACCAGCTTCGAGACGATCCTCTGATGACCGCACCGTCGCGATCGGGGCAGGCGGGCGAGGCACCCGCGCCGGGCCAGGAGGACCAGGCAGGTCAACAGGCCCGCGCACGCGGCGAGCGTGCCGCCGGCGGCCGGAAGGGCGCGCCGGGCGGGGTGTTGGGTCCCGGCGAGACCGTCGTGTGGCTCTGGCGGCGGCTGCGGCGCATGTCGACCGCTTTGTGGCTCCTGTTCGCACTCGCCGCCGCGAGCCTGATCGCGACGTTCGTGCCGCAGGAGCCGGTGATCCCGACGACGGTCGCGGACTGGCGGGAGGGCGTCGAGGGCCCGGGGCCGGAAGTGGCGGCCGCGTTCGACGCGCTGGGGCTCTTCGACGTCTACGGGTCGTGGTGGTTCATCGCGGTCGTCGTGCTGCTGTTCGTGAGCCTCACCGGATGCCTCATCCCGCGCTGGAAGGCGTTCGCCGTGCAGGTGCGTCGCCCCCCGGTGGCCGGGCGCAACCTCGATCGGCTGTCGCACCGCCGCGAGATCGCCACGGATCGTTCCCCCGAGGAGGCGCTCACCGCGGCCGAGCGCGTGCTGCGGCGGCACCGGTTCCGGCGACGCCGTGTGGCCCCCGACGAGGCATCCGTCGCCGGCTCGGGCACCGGCTCCGCCCGGAGCCGCATCGCGGCGGAACGGGGCCATTGGCGCGAGGGCGGCAGCCTCCTGTTCCACACCTCCTTCTACGTGCTGCTCGCCGGCGTCATCGGCGGTCACGCCCTGGGGTTCTTCGGCCAGGTCAACGTGGTCGAGGGTGATGCGTTCACCGACACCCGGATCGCCTACGACCGGGCGGAACCCGGCGCGCTCTTCGGTGCCGACTCGCACCGCGGGTTCACGGTCCGCCTGGACGAGTTCGACGTCCGGTTCGCGCCGAACCAGGTGCCGAGCGAGTTCGTCTCGAGCGTTACCGTGCTCGAGGAGGGCGAGGAGGTCCACGAGGACGAGGTCCGGGTCAACGACCGCCTCGAGTACGCGGGGATGAACCTCTACCAGATGCGCTGGGGCTATGCGCCCGAACTCCGGGTGCGCAGCGGCGACGAGCCGCTCTACGAGGACCATCTGATGCTGCGCGAAGAGGACACCGGTGCGTGGACCGGGGTCGCGAAGGTGGCGGTCGGGGACCCGCAGATCGCCCTCGAGGTGCTGCTGATCCCCGACTTCGGCGTCACCGACGACGGCGAAGTGGTCAACCGCGGGCCCGAGGCCGAGAACCCCCGGCTGTTCGGCAACCTGTGGGTCGGCGACCTCGGCTTCGAGCGTGCGCTGCCAGCGGCGGAGTTCGACCGCGAAGGGGGCGAGCGCCTCGCGACGGTGGAGCTCGAGCCGGGCAGCACGCAGCAGTTGCTCGGCGACGACCTCGTGCTCGACTTCGACGGGGTGGCGCACTGGTCCGGCTTCCAGGTCGCGCACCAACCCGGGCGGGGGGTCCTGCTGTTCGCCGCGGCGTTGCTGCTGGCCGGCCTGGTGCCCTCGCTGTACGCCTACCGGCGCCGGCTGTGGGTCGACGTCCACCCGAGCGGACAGGGCAGCGCGGTGCGGGTCGCGGGGGTCGCGCAGCAGCGGGGCGAGCGATTCGCCGACGAGTTCGAACGGGTCGGCCGGGAGCTCGAGGACGCTCTGGCGGGGGAACCGCGGGCCTCGTCGGATGCGAGGATGGGCCCGGCCGGCGAGGATTCGAGCGAGCCCCGCCCATGGGGGGACGAGTCGATCGGTCCGGACGAATCGAGCGAGGAAGCCGATGCCCGACGCTGAGATGTTCAACGAGGCCTGGAACACCGCGTCCAACAACCTGTTCTACGGGGCGCTGATCGCCTACCTCGTGGGGATGGTCGGCTACTTCTTCCGGATGGCGTACACGCACGTCGGGCCCGACGGGACCCAGGCCACCAGCCCCATCGGCCGGCGCGTGGGGCTGGCCGCGACCGTCGTCACCGTGGGAGGGGCCGCCGCGCACCTCGTGAGCATCGTGCTCCGGGGACTTGCCGCGGGGCGCGCGCCGTGGGCGAACATGTACGAGTACTCGTCCGGCCTCGCGTTCCTCGTCGTGGTCATCGGGTTGATCGTCCTGCAGCGCCGCTACGGCTACACGCACGTGGTGGGGTTCGTGATCGCCCTCGCCGTGCTGATCATGGCCGGCGGCCTGATGCTGTACGCGGCCCCCGACCCCCTGCAGCCCTCACTGCAGAGTTGGTGGATCCGCGTGCACGTGAGTGCGGCGATGGTCGCCTCGTCGATCTTCACGGTCGCGTTCGTCGCGACCGCCCTGTACCTGGTGAAGGACACCGCCGAACGCCGGCTGGCCGAGCGCAGCGGCCAGGCGTTCGGGGGCTCGACCGTCGGCGCCGCCAACGTGGACGGTCCGTCGGGCCGACCGGAGGACGAGGTCGCGATCGACGCCGACGCGCCGATGGTCGCGCCTGCCACGGCGCAGCGGGAGGTGCTGGGCCTGTGGCCGTTCCTGGTCGTCCCGGCCGTGATCGTGGCGGGCTACGTGTTGGCGGTCTGGCAGGCGCCGGTGGCTGCGGTGATCTCGGGCGGCGTGGCCGCGCTGCTGGGCGGGTCGCTGCGCTACGCGGTGCCCTACCTGCCCGCCGCGGCCCAGCTCGACAACGTCGCGTACCGGACGGTGGCGTTCGCGTTCCCGATCTGGACGTTCGCGGTGATCGCGGGCGCGATCTGGGCCGAGGAGGCGTGGGGCCGCTACTGGGGGTGGGATCCCAAGGAGACCGCCTCGTTCGTGACCTGGGTGTTCTACGCCGGCTACCTGCACGCCCGAGCGACGCGCGGCTGGCGCGGGCGCGGTGCCGCGTGGATCGGCGTCGTCTCGTTCATCGCCCTGGTGGTGACGTTCTACGCCGTGAACCTCTTCGTGGTCGGCCTGCACTCCTACGCGGGCGTGTAGCCGCCGTGACGCCCGGTGCGACTCGGCCCCGTACGGGGCAAGGTCAGGCGTGGCCGTCCGGTTCGCCCAGCCGCTCGAGGACGGTGGTGGTGATCGAGGCGAGCGCGTCGAGTTGCTGTGGGTCGAGCAGGTCGATCAGGTACCGGCGGACGTGCTCCACGTGGGCGGGTGCGGCCGCCTCGATCGTTTCACGACCGTAGGCCGTGAGGACGACGTAGTCGCCCCGGCGGTCGCTCTCGCAGCCTTCGCGGGACACCAGGCCACGCCGCTCCATCCGCTTGAGGTGGTGCGAGAGCCGGCTCTTCTCCCAGTCCGTGAGCTCACACAGTTGGAAGGAGCGCAGCCGTCCGTCGGAGGCCTCGGACAGGTGGACCAGCACCTCGTAGTCGGCGAGTGACAGGCCCGCCGCGGCCAGCAGCTCGCGGTTCAGGCGCGTTGCCAGGCGCCCCTGCATGCGGACGAAGCCCCGCCAGGCCGCCAGCTCACGATCGTCGAGCCAGCGTGGCTCGCTCGTCCGCGGCGCCACGCCGCCCGTCCCGCTGGTCGTGTTCAGGCTCATCGAGTCGAGTGTAGCGCACCTATGGTTGACGCGTCATCAACTTGGGGTATGGTTGAGGTGTCAACGAGCAGATCACCTGTGTGCTGCCGACCCCGAACCCAAGGAGACACCGATGAGCACGGCCACGATCACGGACCACGAGCGCTTGACCGGCACGTACAGCATCGACCCCGACCACAGCCGGATCGGGTTCGTCGCCCGGCACGCGATGGTCTCCAAGGTGCGCGGCACCTTCAACGAGTTCGAAGGGACCGTGTACGCCGACGGCTCCAACCCCGAGAACTCCCGCGCCGAGCTCACCATCCAGGCCGCCAGCATCGACACGGCCAACGAGCAGCGCGACGGGCACCTGCGCAGCAACGACTTCTTCGCGATGGACCAGTACCCCGAGATCACCTTCGTCTCGACCTCGGTCGAGCAGGTCGGCGACCTCCAGTACAAGGTGCACGGGGACCTCACGGTGCGCGGCGTCACCCAGCCGGTCACCGTCGACGTCGAGCAGAACGGCGGCGTCGTCGACCCGTGGGGCTACCTGCGCGTCGGCTTCGAGGGCACGACGAAGGTCGACCGCAAGGACTTCGGCCTCACCTGGAACGCCTCCCTCGACGCCGGCGGCGTCCTCGTTGGCGACGAGGTCACCATCGAGGTCGAGATCGCCGCTGTGAAGGGCGAGTAGTACTCCGCGACCCACGGGGCGAGGCGCCGGGCCGCGCGGTCCTCGTCACCGTGGCGAGCCCGGCCCGTCGCGGTAGAGGTCGGCGGGCGTGGTGACCGCGGAGCCGTCGCGGGCGAGGACCTCCAGCGCCTCCGGTCGGGCGTACGGTCCGCCGGCGAGCGCATCGGCGAGGCGCGCCCGCTCGGCCTCCCCGTCGACGCCCGTCGCCCATCGCGCGGTCGCGGCCGCCGCCGGGGTGTCGCCGCGCAGGGCCAGGGCATCGATGCCGCCGTCCTCGGCGCCACGCCACCACGGCTCGCAGGCGCACTGCTCGCGTTCGCCGAGCCAGTCGCGAGCCACCGCGGCGAGCGTCTGCTGCTGGCTCGCGGCGATCCGGTCGCGGTGCGCGGCGAGCACCCCGCCGCCGCGCCCGAGCTCGAACGCCTCGCGGTGCGGCTGCACCAGCGCCAGCCACAGGCGCAGCAGCGGATCCCGAACCGTGTAGCGCACCTTGCGGGTGCGGCGCGCGTCGTCGCCCGCAGGCGTGAGCCGAGCGATCAGGCCGAGCTCCGCGAGCGTGTCGAGCGCCTCGCTCGTCGTGGCGGGGGCGAGGTGCGCGCGCTCGCGGATCGCGCCGAACGTGCCGGCCCCGAGCGCGACGAGTTCGAGGGTGCGCGCGGCGGCGGAGGCGGGGTTGAGCTCCTGCAGCACGACCGTGCCCTCGTCGCCCAGCGGCGCGCCCGGGCCGTCGAGCAGCTCGGTGAGGTTGTCCACCGCGTCGTGCCGGGGATCCCACAGCCCGAGGTAGCGGGGCATGCCCCCGACGGCGGTGTACGCCTCGAGCACGGCCTCGGGCTCGCCGTCGACGAGCAGCGGGGCCTCCCGCCACGAGAACGGTGCGAGGCGCACGTGCGCGTCCGCGCGGCCGAACAGCGGGGCGTCGGCGGCGACGAGCTCCTCCATCAGCCCCACGTGGCTGCCGGCCAGCACGAGCGACAGCCGTGCCTGCCCCCGGTGATCCCAGCGGGCCTGCAGCGTCGATGGCAGCGACGGATCGGCCTCGCACAGGTACGGGAACTCGTCCAGCACGACGAGCAGCGGGGTCTCCTCGCTGCGGGCGAACAGGTAGCCGAGCGCGGCGTCCCAGGAGTCGAGGTGCCCGAGGTCGAGCAGGTCACCGGGCATCGGCGGGACCGCGGCGCGGATGCGCTCCTCGAGACGTCGCAACGCCTCGCTGGCCGGCGCGCGCGTGCCCGGAAGGAAGATCGCGCGGCCGCCCTGCTCCTCCCACTCGCGGGCGTAGCGGTCGAGGAGTGCGGTCTTGCCCACCCGTCGGCGACCGGACACGACGGCGAGGCCCGGCTCGCGCCCGAGCGCCTTCTGGAGCGCGGACAGTTCACGTTCGCGGTTGACAAACTTCGGCATAACCGAAGTATGGCCGATCCGAAGCGACGATGCCAGGACCCGGCTCGGGTCCGTTCAGGTCGGGTCCGTGCAGGCGGTCAGTACTGCTTCTTGAGGTTGCGCGCCTTGACCTTGGAGGTGCCGACACCCTTGAACGAGCCCGGGTGGGTGCGCCAGAACATCGTCCAGACCGCGCCGACGACGATCAGGAGCGCGCCCAGCCCGAGCACGATCGGGTGCTGGACGAAGAAGTTCAGGGCGATTGCCGCCAACCCGAGCCAGATCGTGACCACGGCCCAGTTCGTGTCGGCCGTGCCGACGCTGCCGTAGGGTCCGGCGCCGGGACCGGTCGTCTGGTCGACCTCGTCGAGGGGGAACCTCGCCCAGTACCGGTCGTAGGACCGCGACTGGATGCGCTCGGGGTTGTCGAGGATGCTCGTCGGGCGACGGGGGAAGCGCTCGGGGTCGTGGGGCTCGGGCGGGGCGACGTCGGGGACCTCGCTGCCGTGTGACTCCACCTCGGTGGGCAGGTCGCGCTCCTGCTCGGGCAGCTGCTGCACCCGGGTGAACTCGCGCTGAGCCTGCGTGACGTAGTCACCGGCCTCGCGGTCCTCGTTGCCGATCCGGCGGACCATCGGCGCCGTGGCGTCGGGCTCGTCGGCTTCGGCTGCCTCGCTGCGCTCGGAAGCCTCGTCGGCCGCGGACCCCGTGCCGTTGTCCGGCTCGTTGGCCTCGTCGGTCTCGCCGGTCTCGTCCTCGTCGCGCCGCTCGGCCTCGGCGTCGCTCATCGCACGCTCCTCTCGACCCGTCGGGGGCCGTTCTACCGCGGCGCGCGCGGTTCCGCACACCGGCCCGTGCCGTCGAGCCCGCTCGGTCCGGGCAGCGCGTCGCGCCGGACCTTGCCGAGCGGCGTGCGCGGGATGGCGTCCACGGCGACGACGTCGCGGGGCGCGGCGGCCCGGCCGAGGCGTTCGGCGGCGTGCCGGCGCAGTTCCTCGAGGGTGGGCAGGTCGCGGTGGGTGGGCACGCACCAGGCGACGAGCCGTTCGCCCCACTCGGGATCGGGCAGCCCCCCGGCCGCCGCGTCGGCGATCCCCGGATGGGCGGCGAGACAGGCCGCCACGGCCTCGACGTCCACGGTCTCCCCACCGGTGGTGACCGCGGCGTCGAGGCGTCCCTCGACCACGAGCCGGTCGCCGTCCCACCGGCCCCGGTCGCCGGTGGCGAACCATCCGTCCGCGAACGCCTCCGCGGTGCGTGCCGGGTCGAGGTGGTACCCGTCGGAGAGCACCGGCCCAGTGACGTGGATCCGCCCGGTGTCGTCGAGCGCGACCCGCACACCGTCGAGCGGCCGGCCGTCGTAGACACAGCCCCCCGCGGTCTCGCTCATCCCGTAGCTCTCCACCAGGGGCGCGCCCGCGGCGACGGCGCGCTCGCGCACCTCGCCGGGCAGGGCCGCGCCACCCAGCAGCACCGTGCGATACCCCGAGAGGTCCACGCCCGCGTCCAGCAGCCGGGAGAGCATCGTCGGCACGAGCGCGACGCGGTTGGCGGGCGCGCGGGCGACCTCGCCGGGGTCGACGTCGGGCGCGCGGGCGAGCTCGGGCGCGCGGGCGATCTCGCCGGGGTCGAACGGCGCGACGATGCGGACCGGCGCGCCCAGGGCGCGGGCCCGGAGCAGGACGAGCAGCCCCGCGACGTGGTGGGGTGGCAGGCACGCCAACCACACGTCGTCGGGCCGGCTGTCGAGGCGGGCGAGACCCGCGGTCACGCTCGCCCGCAGCGCGCGGTGGGAGAGCCGCACGCCCTTGGGCGCCCCGCTCGAGCCACTGGTGGCGACGACCAGCGCGGTGCCACGCGGGACCGGTTCGGCCTCGGCCCGCCACTCGATGGTCGCCGACGATGCGACGTCCGCGGGGGTCGGGGGCGCGAATGGCCGGGTGCCGGCGGCGGGGGGCTCGACGACCGCTCGGGGGCGCAAGGTGGCGAGGAGCCGGTCGCGGGCCGGCGGGGCCAGCTCCGGGTCGATCGGCAGGACGGCCGCCCCGCGCGCCCACACCGCGTCGACGGTCGGCAGCAGCGCGGGACCGGGACGGGCCACGACCCCGACGAGCGGCGCGTGGGGGGCGTCCGCGGGTGCCGGTTCCAGCGATGCGACCACGCGGCCACGATACCCTGCGGCGATCCTGGCCCCGTGTGGCGGCCGAGCGGCGCCCACTCGGGGTCGGCGCGGTGTCGTCCCGGTGTCGTCCGCCGCTGCCCGTCCCGCTGCTCGATGGAGGTGCCCGTGGCCGCGTCCGCGCGCGTGTGGCTCGACGCGGCGCGCCCCGCCACGTTGCCGGCCGCGCTCTCCCCGGTGCTGGTCGGCACGGCGATCGCCGACGCGTTCGTGCCGTGGCGAGCGCTCGCCGCGCTGATCGTCGCGCTGGCATTCCAGGTCGCGGTGAACTTCGCCAACGACTACCAGGACGCGACCCGGGGCGTCGACACCGCCGAGCGCACGGGTCCGCGCCGGGCCGTGGCGTCGGGCACCGTGAGTGCCGCAGCGATGCGGAACGCGGCCGCGCTCGCGGTCGTCATCGCGTGCGCGGCGGGGCTCGCGCTCGCCGCGACGGTCTCGTGGTGGCTGATCGCCGTGGGCGCGTTCTGCGCGCTCGCGGCCTGGGCCTACTCCGGCGGACCCCGCCCGTACGCCTCCGCGGGGCTCGGTGAGGCCTTCGTGTTCGTCTGCTTCGGGCTCGTCGCCACCGTGGGCTCGGCGTTCGTGCACGACGCGGCCGTTCCCCCGGCGGCCTGGCCCGCGGCAGTCGCGATGGGGCTGCTCGCCTCGGCGATCCTGGTCGCCAACAACCTGCGCGACCTGCCCACCGACGAGGCGGCCGGCAAGCGCACCCTGGCGGTGCGTCTCGGCGATCGCCCCACGCGCTGGCTCTACGTCGCGCTGCTCACCGGAGCCTTCGTGTGCCTCCCGTTCGTCGCGTGGCTGGCGGGGGAGTGGCAGCCGCTGATCGCGCTCGTGGTGGGGCTGCAGGCCGTGCTCCCGTCCCAGGCGGTTCTGACGGGCGGCCAGAGCGGCCGGGGCGCCGCGGGATCCGAGCTGGTTCCGATCCTGATGGCCACCGCGCGGCTGCAACTGCTCGTCGCGTTGCTGGTCACCCTCGGGTTCATGCTGGCGGCCTGATGCACCCGTTCGTGATCCCGCTCACCACGCGGTTCCGCGGTGTCGACGAGCGCGCCGGGGTGCTCGTGGAGGGGGCCGCCGGTTGGGGCGAGTTCAGCCCCTTCCCCGAGTACCCGCCCGAGGTGGCCGCGCGCTGGGCCGCCGCCGCGCGGGAGGCCGCCAACGCCGGGTGGCCGGCCCCCCGGCGTGAGCGGGTGCCGGTCAACTGCCTCGTGCCCGCCGTCGGTCCCGACCGTGCCGCGGAGATCGTCGCCGCCAGCGGATGCGCGACCGCGAAGGTGAAGGTCGCCGAGCCCAGCCAGCCGCTGTCGGCCGACATCGACCGCGTCGCCGCGGTGCGCGCCGCCCTCGGGCCCGGCGGCCACGTCCGTGTGGACGCCAACGCCGCCTGGGACCTCGAGGCCGCCGAGCGGGCGCTGCGTGCCCTCGACCGGTACGCGCTCGAGTACGCCGAGCAGCCGGTTCCCGGCCTCGACGGACTCGCCGAGCTGCGCCGGCGGGTCGACGTGCCGCTCGCGGCGGACGAGGCGATCCGCACCGCCGACGACCCGCTGCGTGCGGCGAACACCGCCGCCTGCGACGTGGTCGTCGTCAAGGTCCAACCGCTCGGGGGGGTGGCACCCGCGTTGGAGATCGCGCACCGCTGCCACGAGCGCGGGGTCGCCACGGTCGTGTCCAGCGCCGTCGAGACCAGCGTCGGGCTGGCCGCGGGCGTCGCGCTGGCCGCGGCCCTGCCGGAACTCCCACACGCGTGCGGGCTCGGGACGCAGTCCCTGCTCACCGGTGACGTCGTGGTCGACCCGCTGGTGCCCGTCGCCGGCAGCCTGCCGGTCGGACCGCCGACCGTGGACCCCGAGGCGCTGGCGCGATGGACCCCGGACCCCGATCGGGCGGCCGCGCTCCGGGAGCGGCTGCGTGCCGCCGAGGCCGTCGTGGCCGGCGGGGACCCTCGATGAGTGCCCCGAACGCCTCCACCGCGATCGCGCGCGTCCTCGTCGACGAGCTCGCGCGGACCGGGGTAAACGATGTCGTGCTGGCGCCGGGCTCGCGCTCGGCGGCGCTGGCGGGAGCGCTCGCCGAGCACTCCGGCGTGCGGGTGCACGTGGCGCTCGACGAGCGCAGCGGCGGCTTCTGTGCCCTGGGGATCGCACGGGCCGCGGGTGGCCCCGCCGCCGTCGTGACCACCTCGGGCACCGCCGTCGCGAACCTCCTGCCCGCCGTGGTCGAGGCCGACGAGGCGGGGGCCGGCCTGCTCGTCGTCTCGGCGAACCGTCCCCCCGAGCTGCGGGGCACCGGGGCGAACCAGGCCATCGACCAGACCAAGCTGTTCGGCGACCACGTGCGCTGGTTCGCCGAGCTCGGGGTCGCCGAGGACCGAGCGGGCGCGCCCGCCGCGTGGCGGTCGACCGTGTGCCGCGCCGTCGCGGAGGCGCGCGGGGTGGGGGCCCGACCCGGACCGGTGCACGTCGACGTCGCGTTCCGTGAGCCCACCGTCCCCGCCAGCGACGACGGCCGCACCCGCGGGGAACCGTTCCGGACACCGCTCGACGGGCGGGCCGACGGGGAGCCCTGGACCCGCGTGACCCGCACGCTGGCCGAACCCGAGCCCGAGGAGCTCGACGACCTCGCCGCCCGCATCGCCGCGGCCCCGCGCGGCCTGGTCGTCGTCGGCGAGACCACGGCGCCGCCGGAGCCGATCCACCGCCTGGCCCGCGCGGCCGGTTGGCCGGTCGTGGCCGAGCCGTTGTCGGGCGCCCGCGACGGGGAGCTCGTGGTCGCGGCCGCCCCGTACCTCGCCGCCCACGAGGGCTTCGCGGCGTCCCACCGGCCCGATCTCGTCCTGCGCATCGGTCGCGGGGGACTCTCCCGTGCCCTGGGGTCGTGGCTCGGCGCGGACGTGTCGCAGGTGCTGCTCGACCCCCACGGGGCGTGGACCGACCCCGAGCGGGCGCTGTCGGGGATCCTCGTCGCCGATCCGGCGAGGGCCTGCGAGGGGCTGCGGAGACGGCTCGACGCCCTCGGAGCGGCGCTCGACCCGGCGTGGTTGGAGAGCTGGCGGGAGGCCGACGCGGGGGCCACCGACGCCCTGCACGCGGTCCTGGACGCCACCGACGCCCCGAGCGAGCCCCGTACCGCGCGCGACGTCGCCGCGGCCGCCCCTGATGGCGCCACCCTGGTCGTCGGGTCCTCGATGCCGGTGCGCGACCTCGACCTCGCGATGCGCCCCCGCGGCGGCCTGCGGGTGCTCGGCAACCGTGGCGCGAGCGGCATCGACGGGATCGTCTCCACCGCCCTGGGAGCGGCCCTCGGCGGACCCGGGCCGGTGCTCGGCCTCGTCGGCGACCTGTCGCTGCTGCACGACGCGAACGGGTTCCTGCTCGACGCGGAGGCCCAGCGGCTCGACTGCACGCTCGTGGTCGTCCAGAACGATGGTGGCGGCATCTTCTCGCTGCTCCCCCCGGTCGACCACCTGCCGTCCGAGGCGTTCGAGCGGTTGTTCTCGACCCCCCACGGCCGCGACGTCGCTGATCTCGCCCGACTGCACGGCGTGCCGCACACGCGTGTGGACCGTGCCGCGGCGCTGCCCGGGGCGGTGGGGGAGGCCGTCGCTGCCGGAGGGGTGCGGCTCGTGGAGGTCCGCACCGACCGGGAGGCCAACCGCGCGCTGCACCGCGATCTGCAGGCCGCGACCGCGCGGGCCCTCGACGCCCTCCCCTGATCCGGGCGGGGTTTCGTGCACGACTGAGCCGAATCCCGCCCGGGCGCGGCGATGTGAATCCGCCCGTGGGTCAGCCCTCGATGGCCGACTGCATCGCGCGGAGCTTGTGCCGGGTCTCCTCGAGTTCGGCCTCCGGCAACGAGCCCGCCACGATCCCGGCGCCGGCGAACAGCCGGGCTCGCGCGCCGTCCACCTCGGCGCAGCGCAGGGCGATCCCCAGCTCACCGTCCCCGCTCGGATCGACCCAGCCCACCGGCGCGGCATAGCGGCCACGGTCGAGCTGCTCGAGTCGACGGATCGTCGCTCGAGCGGCGTCTCGGGGGCTGCCGCAGACCGCGGCCGGAGGGTGCAGGCGCGCGGCGAGCTCGAGCAGGTCGGGCGCCGGCTCCCGGAGGTGGACGCGCACGTCGGTGGCGAGGTGCTGGACGTTGGCCAGACGCAGCAGCCACGGCTCGGGATCGACCGCGAGGTCTTCGGCGATCCCGTCGAAGGCCTCGCGTACCGAGTCGACCGACGGGCGGTGCTCGTCGCGATCCTTGGCCGACGCGAGCAGCCGCGCGCCGAGCTCGGCGTCCTCGACCTCATCGCGCCCGCGCGGTGCGGTGCCGGCCAGCACGAGCGACCGGGCGCTGCGACCATCCCGCCCGATGAGCAGCTCCGGGGTCGCGCCGACCAGTCCGTCGATCGCGAACACGAAGCAGCTCGGGAAGCGGTCCGCGAGCCGCTGCAGCAGGAGGCGCGTGTCGAACGGCTCGCGCGCCCAGACCACCCGGTCCCGGGCGAGAACCACCTTGGTGAGTGGCTCGCCGCCGGCGTGGTCGCGTATCTCGGCGGTCGCGCGGGCGACCGCGTCGAGCCACGCGAGCTCGGACTGGGAGGCTCCCGCGTAGCGCACTCGGCCGTGCGGGCGCACCGGAGCCGGGCCGGGCAGCGCGGCGGAGGGGTCCTCCAAGCGCGGGTCGCCCGGCGGGCCGATCGCGGTGACCCAGCGCTGCCCGCCCCGGGACCCGACGACGGTGGCGGGGACGGAGAGCACCGAGGGGCCGTCGTCCTCGAACGCCCACGAGGTCGTCGCGACCAAACCGGTGCCCGGCCGGTCCAGTGGGTCGTCGACGGGTGTGTACGCGGCGAGCCCTGCCAGCGAATCGCGAGCGGCGTCGAACCGCCCGGGCCCGGTGCCGACCGGCAGCCGCGCGGCCTCCCCCCAGCCGACCATGCCCTCCTGCCCGTACAGCCAGGCCCACCCGTCGGGGCCGGGCAGGAAGTCGAGCAGCGCGCGGTCGTCGGACAAGGGCACCGTCCGGGCGCACAGTGCCGGTGGTGCCTCCTCGTTGCGCGCCTGGGCCGGTGCGCTCAACCCGTGTCCTCGGTGTCGCGCCCCGGGTCCTCGGTGTTGCCCCCCGTGTCGTGCTTGGTGTCCCGCCCGGTGACGGCGCGGGCCTCGGCGGCCTCGAGCAGGAGGCGACGGAAGTGGTGCGCCACGAGCGCGCTGCTCGCCGGCAGCATCCGTTGGAACGCGGCGACCAGCTGCTCGCCGGCCTCCTCGTCCGAACCCGCCGACCCCTGGATCGGGTCGCGCACGAACCGGACGAACAGCTCGACCGCCTCGTCCGCGATGACCCGCATCGCGTGATCGTGTCGGCGCGCCAGGCCGAGGAGCTCGTCGAGGGGGACCCCGGCCTCCATGAGCGCGAGGCCGGCGCGCAGCGCCTCGGCGTCACCGGCGGAATATCTCGTGGCGCCGTCGATCTCGCGGGGCGCGAGCAGCCCCTCCCGCGCGAGCGCGTCCAGCAGTGCCTCGGGAACGCCGGTCTGCTCGGCGAGCTGCTCGCCGCTCAGGGTCGCCTCGTCGGGCTCGCCGGGGGCCGGGCCGCTGAGCGCGCGCACGAGCGCGGCGTCGGCGGGATCCTCGTCATCGTGTTGTCCGCTCATGGTGCCCAAGCTACGAGGTCGCGGGCATCCGGTCCGAGTCGCCCCGTCCGCGCGCCCAAGCGGTCCGCGACGATCGGTGACCAACGTCTCGCCAGTCCGGGACCAGCGGCCCTGATCCTCGGCACGGGGCGACGTCATGCTCTCGTCAGTCCTGATCGGACGAGTCGATCGGTCGGCTCCATGCCTGGCCGGGTCGACGGCCGCCACCACGAGTCGAGGAGCGCGCCATGGCGCAGGAGCACGAGCACGGGACACAGACAGGCAGCCGCGCCACCACGGGATGGGCGGCGTTCGCGGCCACGGCGGTGGTGCTGTTCGCCCTGCTCGTCTGGCTGCTCGTCGTGGGCCCGGCCACCACCCCCGCCGCGGACGTCGCGGAGACCCCGGAGGAGCCGACGGCCGAACCCGCCGACGAGGAGGCCGAGCCCGCCGGGGAGGCGGTGACCGTCGGGATCGAGCTCGGCGACATGTACATCGACCCCGACGAGATCGAGGTCCCGGCCGACACCCCGGTCGCGTTCGAGCTCGAGAACGTGGGCGGCGCGGAGCACGACTTCGAGATCGACGGAGTGGGCGGGAGCCCGATGGTCCAGCCCGGTGAGACCCTGACCTGGGAGGTCGACGGCATCCCCGAGGGTGAGCACGGCGCCATCTGCACCGTGCCCGGGCACGAGGGCGCGGGCATGACCGCCACCGTGGTCGCGACCCCCGACGCGGAGGTCGCCGCGGAGCCGGCCGCTACCGACGAGGAAGGCGACGGCACCTCCGACGGAGGCGACTCCGAGGGCGACGAGGAGGGCTCCGACGCCACGGAGAGCGGCGACCATGGGGACATGACCCCCGAGGAGATGGTCGAGGTCCACGACGGCGGCGTCGCCGACTTCCCCGCCGAGACCGAGGGGCAGGGGGGCGAGCCGCTCGAGCCCGAGATCGACGACGACGGCACGCTCGTCTGGGAGCTCACCGCCGAGCACGTCGAGTGGGAGGTCGAGCCCGGCGACGTCCGCGAGGGGATGGGCTACAACGGCATGATCCCCGGCCCGGAGCTGCGCGCCGAGGTCGGCGACGATGTCCGCATCGAGCTCACCAACGAGCTGGACGAGCCCACCGCGCTGCACATGCACCACCTCGCGGTGCCGAACGAGATGGACGGCGTCCCCGGCCTGACCCAGGACTCGATCCTGCCGGGCGAGACGTTCACCTACGAGTTCACCGTCGACAACGACGGCTCGCACATGTACCACTCGCACTTCGACTCGGCGCGCCAGGTCCCCGGCGGCCTGCTCGGGGCGTTCGTCGTCGAGGACGAGGACCCCGACGCCGTCGACGCCGACCACGACGTCACGATGATCTTGAACGACGGTCCGCTCGGCTACACGATCAACGGGAAGGGCTTCCCCGCGACCGAGCCGATCGAGGTCGAACAGGGCGAGACGGTGCGGGTGCGCTACATGAACGAGGGGCTCGAGATCCACCCGATGCACCTGCACGGAATGCGCCAGGAGGTCATCGCCTACGACGGTGACCTGCTCGAGCAGACCCACACCGAGGACACGGTCAACGTGGCGCCCGGCGAGCGGGTCGACGTGCTGATCGAGGCCACCGAGCCGGGCGCGTGGGCCTTCCACTGCCACGTGCTCAGCCACGCGGAGGGCTCGGACGGTATGTTCGGGATGGTCACCGCGATGATCGTCGAGTAGCGAGCGACCGAGGGAGTTCCCATGGCCGGTTCCGCGACGGGGGTCGTGCGCCTCGCCGAGACGAGGTGCTGGGAGCTGTTGCGGACCCACCGCCACCTGCTGGGGCGGGTCGGCTTCGTCGAGGGGAACCGCGCGGCGATCCGGCCCGTGAACTACCGCCTGCACCACCGAGGGCTCGTCTTCCGCACGGCCGTCGGTTCCACGCTCGCCGGCCTGCCCGACGGCACGGCGGTGACGTTCCAGGTCGACGACGTCGACGCCCACTGGCGGGAGGGCTGGAGCGTCATCGCCGAGGGGACGGTCGAGGTGCCGGGCGAGGAGTTGCGCGCGGAGTTGGAGCAGCTCGGCCTGGAGCCGTGGGCGCCGGGTGAACACCACGAGTACCGCCGCGTGCGGATCGACGACGTGAGTGGTCGCCGGATCGACTGACACCCCTGCGCGCTCGCGCCGGATGGGACGGCGCGGGGCCGGATGCGTACTATTGGCGGGACGAATTCACGTCACCACCACGCCCCGGGAGGGCGCGCGGTGTGGTAGCCGCCGGTCACGTCGAGGAGCGAGGAATGTCGGCAACGTCACACGAGGATCCCCGGTCGGGCGGGGGCAGCGCCCTGGACTCGGCGACGGTCGCGTGGACGGCGTTCGCGTTCACGGCGACGCTGTTGGTGATCCTTCTTCTGTGGGTGTTGCTCGGCACGCCGGGGGCGGGGCCGGCCGACGAGGTCGCCGAGGCACCCGACGAGGAACCAGCCGCCGACGACGACGAGGCCGCCGACGACGAGGCCGCCGACGACGGCGAGGCGGAGGAGACCGTCGAGTTCGTCGCCGACGACAACTTCTACGAGGATCTGCCCGACTCGGTGTCGGCGGGCACGGTCGAGTTCGTGATGGACAACCAGGGCGCGGCCGAGCACGACATGGTGATCGAGGAGCTGGGCGACGAGGAGGTCGTCGAGCTGACCCCCGGCGGCGAGACCGCGTCGGGCACCGTGGAGCTGGAGCCGGGGGAGTACACGCTGTACTGCTCGGTTCCCGGGCACCGCGAGGCGGGCATGGAGGCGACCATCACCGTCGAGGGCTGACCGGCGTCAGCCGCCGGAGCTTGCGGGCCACCCGGGCCGGGGCGACCCTCGGCGACCATGCCACCCGTTGCCTACCGCGCCCGCGTCGTGGTGCCCGTCACCACGCCACCGATCGACGACGGCGTGGTCGTGGTCGACGGTGACCGGATCGTCGCCGTCGGATCGGCCGCCGAGTTGTCGGGGCGCGCCAACCGTGAGCACAGCATCGACGGCGCGCTCCTTCCCGGCCTCGTCAACGCCCGGACGCGCATCGAGCACACCGACGCGGCGGGTCTCACCTGGAGCGGCGGCCACGACCGGTGGCTCGCCGCGGTCGCGCAGCGGACGCGCGACTGGGACGAGCAGCGCGTCGGCCGCTCGGCGCAGCGCGGCGTGCACGCGCTGTTGCGCGCGGGGGTGACCTGCGCCGGCGACGTGGTCGGGGCCGGGCCCGCGGTGCCCGCCGCGGTCCGTGCCGGCCTCGTGGGCGACTCGTGGGTGGAGGTCGCCGACGTCGACGAGCGCGGCCACGACGCCCTCATCGCGGCCCTCGAGCGGACGCTCGGCCTGCCCGCGCCCGGCCGACGGGTCGGAATCGCGCTGCCGGGGCCGCACCGGGTCGGTACCGGCGTCCTGCAGGCACTGGCCGATCTCGCGGCACGACGCGGTCGACCGATCCACCTGCCCGCGGCCGTGACGCGCGGAGAGGTCGCGGCCATCGCCGAGGGCACGGGGCCGACCGCCGCTGCTGCCGTGCGGCACGGGCTCGAGGCCGAATGGCTCGAGGGCGGGACCGGTCTGCCGCCATTGCGATACCTCGACGCCTGCGGCGTGCTGCGCCCCGGCACGAGCATCGCCCACGCGATGCAGGCCGACCCCGGGGAGCTCGACCTTCTCGCGGAACGAGGGGTCAGCGTCGTCGTCGCCGTCCGGGCGGCTGCGCGGACCCGGCTCGGCGGGGCGCCGCTGCACGCGCTGGCGTCCGCGGGGCTGCCCGTCGCCCTGGGTACCGACGATCCCGCCGCCTCCGGGGACGTCGATGCGCTCGCCGAGGCGCGGGCCTTCGCCTCGGCCGCCAGAGTGAGTGGCTTCGAGACCTGGCCGCTGCCCGGGGGGCCACGCCCGCTCGCCGAGGCGGCGCTGCGGCTGGTGACCGCCGACGGGGCGAGGGCGATGGGATGGGGCGACCATTCCGGCGCGCTCGCCGTCGGTCGCCGCGCCGACCTGGTGGGCGTCGAGCTCGACACCGACGCGGAAGGGGCCACCCAGGACGTCGTCGACGGCGGTGCCGGGCGACAGGTGCTCACGGTCGTCGCGGGGGTCCGCCGGGCCCGTCGTCGGACGGCGGATGAGCCCTGGCCCGCCCACGACCCCCGCGAAGAGGACGGCACACCCTCGTGAGCGGCAGACTGGCGCGCATGGACGCGACCCGCGCGAGCGCGCGCCACGAGGCCGACTTCCCGCTGCCGGACCCGGAGACCGGTCCCGCCAAGGACGCCGCGCTCGTGCAGCGGATGTTCGATCGTGTGGCTCCCCGCTACGACCTCGTGAACGCGCTGTTGTCGCTCGGCCACGACCGGCACTGGCGCCGGGTCGCGGTCGCCGCGGTCGCACCGAGGGCGGCTGAGACGATCGTCGACGTCGCGGCCGGCACCGGGGCACTCGCCCACGAGCTGGCGGCGGCCGCGGGGGACGGCGCCACGGTCGTCGCCCTCGACTTCTCGACCGCGATGCTGGACGCCGGCGCCGAACGCGAGGAGCGGGGGGTGCCCCGCCGCTCGGGTCTCGCGTGGGTCGCCGGCGACGGCACCCGCCTCCCGTTGCCCGACGCGAGCGTCGACGCGGTCACGATCGCCTTCGGCCTGCGCAACCTGCCCGACCCGGCGGCCGGCCTCGCCGAGTTCGCGCGGGTCACCCGCCCGGGCGGGCGCCTCGCGGTGCTCGAGTTCTCGCGCCCTGTGCACCCGGCCTTTCGGCGGGTGTACGACGCGTACCTGGGCACCGTCCTGCCCGCGGTCGCCGATCGGGTGAGCTCGGCGCCCGCGGCGTACCGCTACCTCGCCGAGTCGATCCGCCGCTGGCCCGACCAGCCCCGGCTGGCCGAGCACCTCCTCGCCGGGGGTGGGGGCACGTGAGGTGGAAGAACCTCACCGGCGGCATCGTCGCGTTGCATCACGCTGTCCGCCTCATGTGAAACGGATCACGACGTCGGCGCGATCGTGCTAGCGTGGCCGCTCGGACAGGGAGACCACCCGGGTCCGCGGAGCGCCGGAGACCCGGTCCCGGTTGGCGCGCCAGCCCGCCCAAGTTGTCGACAGCCGGAGACGACAGGCGCATGAGCGAGCACCCGATCACGCACGCCGACGCCGTCGTGGTCGGCGCGGGCCCGGGAGGCAGCGCGGCGGCCCGATTCCTCGCCGATGCGGGCCGCGACGTCGTCGTCCTCGAGAAGGCGTCCTTCCCACGCGACAAGGTGTGCGGCGACGCGCTCACGCCGCGGGCGGTGCGGGCGCTCGAGCAGCTGGGCCTGCACGAGGAGGCGGCCGGGGAGCCCGACGGCTGGGTGGCGCAGTCCGGGTTGCGCATGTACGGGGGCAGGACGGTCCTCGACCTCCCCTGGCCCGAGGTCGGCGGCTGGCCCACCCATTCGGTGACCGCCACCCGTTCGCTCTTCGACCACACCCTCGCCGAGCACGCGGTCAAGGGCGGGGCGCAGCTCTGGGAGCGCACCGAGGCGACCGCGCCGGTCTGGCTGTCGGACCGGCAGGAGCGTGTGGCCGGCGTGACCTACCGCACACGCGACCGCGAGGACGGCGCCACCGAGGAGGGCACCGTCCGCGCGCCGCTCGTGATCCTCGCGGACGGCAACTCGAGCCGCATGGCGGTCGCGCTGGGGCTGCACCGCGACGCGTCCCGCCCCATGGGCGTCGCGGTGCGCGCGTACTACGAGAGCCCCCGCGCGGAGATGGACCGCATGGAGGGGTTCCTCGAGATGCGCACGCCCCCCGAGGAGGGCGCCCGTTACGAGGACGGCGATCTTCTGCCCGCCTACGGGTGGATCTTCCCGCTCGACGACGGGGTGGTGAACGTGGGTTGGGGGCTGCTCGATTCCAGCCCGCACTTCCGCTCGATCAACTACCGCAAGGTGTTGGAGGCCTGGGTCGACCAGTTCCCCGCCGAGTGGGGCATCACCCCCGAGACGCGGACCGGCGGCGTCCGCAGCGCCGGGCTGCCGATGGCGCACAACCGACACCCGATGCTCCACCGCGGCGCCCTGCTGGTGGGCGACAGCGCCGGCATGGTCAACCCCTTCAACGGGGAGGGGATCAGCTACGCCATCGAGGCGGCCGCGTTCGCCGCCGAGGTCGGGGACGAGGCCATCGCGCGCGGTTCGGACGCGCCCCTCTCGCGCTATCCCGAGCTCGTGCAGGGCGAGTGGGGCGGGTACTACACCCTGGGGCGGACATTCACGTGGCTCATGGGGCACCCCACGGTGATGCGGGTCTGCCGCGACTACGGGATGCCGCGGCGCCGCCTCATGGACTTCGTGTTCCGCACCATGGCGCACCTCGTGAGCCCGCGCAGTCGGGACGCGACCGACCTGATCCTGAACAGCCTCTCGCGGGCGGTGCCGGCCGCATGAGCCCGACGATCGCCGCCGCTGCCGCCCCACGGCCCCGCTGGCTTGTGGCCATGAACGCACGCCCTCTAGCGTGGGCACCCTGGGGACGGAGCGGCGCGCCGCACCCCGGAACCGCCGCCCGAGAGGACGCTGGCGCCCCGCCGTCGGGCGCCGGGGAGAGGTGACATGCTCGCCGAGTACCTGCCGCTGGTGCTGCTGTTCGTCGTGGCCGTCGCGTTCGTCGGCCTCTCGTTGCTCGTGTCCGCGCGGCTCGGCCCGACGGCGCCGAACCCGACCAAGCACGCGGCCTACGAGTCGGGGATCATCCCGGAGGTCGAGACGGACCCGCGCAACAGCCGGTTCACGGTCCGCTTCTACGTCATCGCGATGCTCTTCATCATCTTCGACATCGAGGCGGTCTTCCTCTACCCGTGGGCGGTCGTGCTGGGTGACCTCGGGTGGTACGGCTTCTGGGCGATGGCGATTTTCATGGTGCTCTTGTTCGAGAGCTACTACTACGTGCTCCGTCGAGGTGGGTTGGAATGGGAGTAACACCACAACAGGGGGGCCTCGAGGCGCAGCTGCCGACGGGGATCCTGCTGACGAACGTCGAGAAGTTCGTCAACTGGGGTCGCTCCGGTAGCCTCTGGCCGGCGACGTTCGGCCTCGCGTGCTGCGCGATCGAGATGATGTCCACCGGTGGCGCGCACTACGACCTGTCGCGGTTCGGGCAGGAGGTCTTCCGCGCCTCGCCCCGGCAGGCCGATCTCATGATCGTGGCCGGTCGGGTCAGCCAGAAGATGGCGCCGGTCCTGCGCAACATCTACGACCAGATGGCCGACCCGAAGTGGGTCCTGTCGATGGGCGTGTGCGCGTCGAGCGGTGGCATGTTCAACAACTACGCGATCGTGCAAGGCGTCGACCACGTCGTGCCGGTCGACATGTACGTGCCGGGCTGCCCGCCGCGCCCCGAGATGCTGATGGACGGGATCCTCAAGCTCCACGACAAGGTCAAGCAGGAGCAGTTCGTGGATCGCCCCCGCGAGGGCGAGACCGAGGAGGAGTTCGCCGGGCGCATGGGCTGGCCGGACGGTGAGGAGTCGCAGCAGCCCGGGGACGACCTGGGCCAGCCGACCGAGAAGTCCGGCGGACGCGGCCATGTCGGGCACTACGCGCGCGGCACGGGCCAGACCACCCCCGATTCCGAGGAGTGGTGAGCCCCCCGGCCGCCACGGGCGGCGACCGGGCGGGCAGCACCCTGGACCGAGCCCCGCGCTCCGGAGTGTCCCGGTCCGCGAGGAACCGACCAGCGAGGAGCACATGAGCGAGGCCGACGGCGATGAGGTCGAGCGTCACGACCCGGAGGTGCCGGCGACGAAACCGCAGCCGTCCAAGCACCGCATGGGCGGCCCCGGCACCGCGAACCCGAACATGGCCGGGGGCGAGGCGACGCAGCTGCGCGAGCTGTGGCGCGAGGACACCCACGAGCTCGATCCCGAGCTCGCGGCGCTGCGCGATCACATCTTCGCGGCCTTCGGCGACCTCGACACCGAGGTGTTCCGCGGCGAGCTGACGTTCCTCGTCGAGCCCGAGCGCCTGCCCGACCTCGTGCGGTTCTGCAAGGAAGACGCGGACGTGCGCTGCGAGCTCCTGAGCGATCTCTCGGGGGTGCATTGGCCCGGGGGGAGCCGGGTGGAACGCGCGGCCGAGACCACGGGGTGGCCCAACTACGAGACCGAGGAGTCGGAGGGGCGCATCGAGGTCGACTACATCATGCGCTCGATCACCCACAACCACGTGTTCCGGATCCGCACCCACGTGTCGGACGAGGAGCCCAGGATGGGCACGGTCACCGATCTCTACTCGGCGGCCCTGTTCATGGAGCGCGAGGTCTACGACATGTTCGGGGTCGTGTTCGAGGGGCACCCGGAGCTGGTCCGCATCCTCATGCCCGAGGAGTGGGAGGGCCACCCCCACCGCAAGGACTATCCCCTCGGGGGCGTCGAGATCCAGTACAAGGGTGGCTCGATCTCCCCGCCCGACCAGCGCCAGTACTAGGGGCCCGGTGCGTCCGATCCCCGACCCGATCCAATGCCCGGGTACCCGCCCGGAGAGGTGATGGCGAGATGACCGACACACACGGCGAGTCCGGGCCGGACCGCACCCGCGAGGGCCCCGTCTGGCAGGGCGAGGAGCAGCCCGGCTCGCTCGCGCGCACGGGCGAGAGCGACTACCTCGTCGTCGGCGGCGAATGGCAGGACCTGCCCGAGGCCGTCGAGGACGACACGATGGTCATCAACATGGGGCCGCAGCACCCCTCGACCCACGGGGTGCTGCGCCTGGTCCTCACCCTCGACGGCGAGACGGTGCTCTCGAACGACCCGGTGATCGGCTACCTGCACACGGGCATCGAGAAGAACACCGAGTACCGACCGTGGGTGCAGGGGGTCACGTTCGTCACGCGGATGGACTACCTCTCGCCCCTGTTCAACGAGCTCGGGTACTGCCTCGCGACCGAGCGCATCCTCGGCATCGAGGAGGAGGTCCCCGAGCGGGCGCAGGCGATCCGGGTGATCCTCACCGAGCTGAACCGCGTCTCCAGCCACATGGTGTGGCTCGCGACCGGCGGGATGGAGCTCGGATCGACCACCGCGATGATCTTCGGGTTCCGCGAGCGCGAGAGCGTGCTCGACATCTTCGAGCACGTCACCGGCCTGCGGATGAACCACGGGTTCATCCGTCCGGGCGGGCTGGCCAACGACGTGCCCGACACGTTCGACGCGCGGGTGCGGCAGGTCATCAGCGAGCTGCGTCAGCGCATCGACGAGATCGAGGACCTGCTCACCAAGAACCCGATCTGGATCGAGCGCAACAAGGGCGTCGGCATCATGGACGCCGAGACGTGCCTCGACTACGGCGCGACCGGGCCGGTGCTGCGCAGCGCGGGCATCGCCCACGACCTGCGCAAGGCCCAGCCCTACTGCGGCATCGAGCAGTACGACTTCGAGGTGCCGATCACCGACACCGCGGACTCGTACGGCCGCTACCTGATCCGCGTGCAGGAGGTGCGCGAGTCGCTCTCGATCGTCGAGCAAGCGCTCGACCGCCTGCCCGGCGGCCGGGTCATGGTCGACGACGACAAGATCGCCTGGCCCGCCCAGCTCGGCCTCGGACCGGACGGCCTCGGCAACACCGAGGAGTACATCTCGAAGATCATGGGCCAGTCCATGGAGGCCCTGATCCACCACTTCAAGATCGTGACCGAGGGCTTCACCGCCCCGCCCGGGCAGGCGTACGCGGCGGTCGAGTCGCCGCGCGGCGAGCTCGGCTACCACATCACCTCGAACGGCACGAACAAGCCGTACCGGGTCAGGGTGCGCGACCCGAGCTTCATCCACATCGGCGCCCTCGACCCGCTCTCCCGGGGGCTCGGGGTGGCCGACATCATCGTGGCCGTGGCGAGCGTCGACCCGGTCATGGGCGGCGTCGACCGGTAGACCGGCAGACCGGTAGCAGGAGGCAAGAGTCCCGTGGCATTCACCCCCGAGCTGCGCGAGCGAGCCGAGGAGCTCGTCGGGCGCTATCCCGAGAAGCGCTCCGCGGTGCTGCCGCTGCTGCATCTCGTCCAGCACCAGGACGGTTACATCAGCGACGACGGCGTCGCCGAGATCTCCGAGCTCACGGATTTCACCAAAGCCGAGGTGGGTGCGGTGGCGACCTTCTACACGATGTACAAGCGTGAGCCGATGGGCCGCCACCTCGTCAGCGTGTGCACGAACTTCTCGTGCGTGGTGCGCGGGGGCAAGGAGGTGTACCAGCGCCTGTCGGAGAAGCTCGGCGTCGGCCACGAGGAGACGACCGAGGACGGGGCGATCACCCTCGAGCACGCGGAGTGCCTGGGCAACTGCGAGGGCGCGCCCCTCGTCACCGTCGACTACTACAACTACGAGTGCCTCACCCCCGAACAGGCCGAGGAGCTCGTCGACAAGCTCGTGGCGGGCGAGGACGTGCCACCGCCGACCCGCGGCCGGGTGCCCGAGGGCATCCGCCACGTGTCGCACCGTCTGGCGGGCCTCGGCGACGCGGACGACCCCGATGGCGAGATCGCTCGGGCCAACCGCGCCGCGCGGGCGCACCACGGGGGGTCCACGCCGCTCACGACCGCGACGAGCGGCCCCGGCCACGTGCCGGCGACGATCGTGCCGAGCTACTCCGACGAGGACGAGGCCGAGCGCGAGCGGGCGCGCGCGCAGGTGCGCGAGACCGGTGCCGACCCCGGTGTGCTTGAGGGGGCCGCCGGCCCCGGCGCGCGGGAGTTCCCCACCCGGGACCCCGACGCGGTGGCGCAGCGCCCGGGCGAGGCTCCCGGCGAGACCGAGCACCGCGAGGCCGGCATCCCCGGGCGGGAAGGCGAGCGCACCGGCGCGGACGACGAGAACGAAGGGGACGCAAATGAGTGAACCCGTCGCGGTGCTGTCCTCGCGGTACGACGTCGAGGACGCTCACACCCTCGAGGGCTACAAGCGCACGGGCGGCTACACCGCCCTGCCGCAGGCGCTCGAGACCGATCCCGCCGAGCTACGCCAGACCGTGAAGGACGCGGGGCTGCGTGGACGCGGCGGTGCGGGCTTCCCCACGGGTGTGAAGTGGGGGTTCATGCCGGTCGATCAGACCGACAAGTCGGTGTACCTCGTCGTCAACGCCGACGAGTCCGAGCCCGGGACCTTCAAGGACCGGGAGCTGATGGAGCGGGACCCCCACCAGCTGCTCGAGGGCATCGCGATCAGCTGCCACGCGCTGAAGAGCGAGCGCGCCTTCATCTACATCCGCGGGGAGTACCTGTTCCCGGGGATGCGCCTCGAGGAGGCGATCGCCGAGGCGTACCGCCACAACTACCTCGGCGACGACATCCTCGGCAGCGGCGTCAACGTCCACGTCACGGTCCACTACGGCGCCGGTGCGTACATCTGCGGCGAGGAGACCGCGCTCCTCGACTCCCTCGAGGGCCGTCGCGGCCAGCCCCGGCTGCGCCCGCCCTTCCCCGCGGCCGCCGGCCTCTACGCCTCCCCGACGGCCGTGAACAACGTCGAGACCATCGCGAACGTGCCGTGGATCGTCGAGCGCGGGGTCGACTGGTTCAAGTCGCTCGGCACCGAGAAGGCGCCCGGCACGAAGCTCGTGTGCGTCTCGGGCGAGGTGAACCGCCCCGGCAACTACGAGTGGCCGATGGGCGCGACCCTGCGCGAGATCCTCGAGGTCTCGTGCGAGGGGATGCTCGAGGGGCGCGAGCTCAAGTTCTGGGCGCCCGGTGGCTCGTCGACCCCGCTGCTCACCGCCGACCACCAGGACGTCGGGCTCGACTTCGAGTCGATCGCCGAGGCCGGCAGCCTGCTCGGGACGGCTGCGGTGGTGGTCTGCAGCCACAAGACCAGCGCGATCCAGGCGGCCTACAACTGGACGAAGTTCTACGAACACGAGTCCTGCGGCAAGTGCACGCCCTGCCGCGAGGGGGCCTTCTGGCTCAGCCAGGTCTACGAACGCATGCTCGCCGGCGGTGGCCGGTGGCAGGATTTGCGGATCCTGGACGAAGTCTGCGACAACATCTTCGGCCGTGCGTTCTGTGCGCTCGGTGACGCGATCGCGAGCCCGATCCAGTCGTCGCTCCAGTACTTCCGCGACGAGTACGAGCACCTGATCGAGCACGGGCGGTTGCCCGACGGCCTGGAGCCGCACGCGGGCGTGATCGCCGACAACGCACAGTCGAGCCGACCGACCGCGTACGCCGTGCCGCGCGACCCGACCCCCGCGGGCTAGACCCCCGAGGCCCGAGACCGCCCCGACCGCAGGAAACGCCGCATGAGCGACGAGACCATCACCCTGACGATCGACGGGATCGAGACGAGCGTGCCCAAGGGGACGCTCGTGATCCGCGCGGCGGAGTCGCTCGGCATCACGGTGCCGCGGTTCTGCGACCACCCGCTGCTCGACCCCATCGGCGCGTGCCGCCAGTGCATCGTCGAGATCGAGGGCGCGGCCAAGCCCATGACCTCGTGCACCACGCAGGCGACCGACGGCATGGTCGTGAAGACCCACCTCACGAGCAACATGGCGCGCGTCGCCCAGGAGGGCCAGCTCGAGTTCCTGCTCATCAACCATCCGCTCGACTGCCCCATGTGCGACAAGGGCGGGGAGTGCCCCCTGCAGGACCAGACGCTCGCGCACGGCCCGCCCGACAGCCGCTTCATCGAGACCAAGCGCCGCTACGAGAAGCCGGTGCCCATCAGCCCCCTGATCGGCCTCGACCGCGAGCGGTGCGTGCTCTGCGCCCGCTGCACCCGCTTCAGCCAGCAGATCTCCGGCGACCCGTTCATCGAGCTGTTCGAGCGCGGCGCGCTCGAGCAGGTCGCGATCTACCGCGACGAGCCGTACCACAGCTACTTCTCCGGCAACGTCGTGCAGATCTGCCCGGTCGGTGCGCTCACCGCGTCGACGTACCGCTTCAAGTCGCGTCCGTTCGACCTGCGCAGTGCCGACGGGATCTGCAACCAGTGCTCGGCTGGCTGCAACCTGCGCGTCGACGTGCGCCGCGGTCGGCTCCAGCGCCAGCTGGCCCGGGACAACATGGCCGTGAACGAGAGCTGGAACTGCGACAAGGGCCGGTTCGGCTTCGAGTTCGTCGACCACGAGCGCCGGGTGCTCGAGCCGCAGGTGCGCGACGAGGCCGAGGGGTTGCAGCCGGTGTCGTGGCGTGCTGCCACCAGGACGGCCGCGCGGCGGCTGCAGGCCGCGGTCGACGCCGGTGGCCCGGAGTCGGTCGGGGTCCTGACCGGCGGGCGGATCACCGACGAGGACGCCTACGCGCTCGGGCGCTTCGCGCGGGACGTGATCGGCACGGACCACGTCGACTTCCGGGCGCGGCCCCGGACCGAGGACGAGCGTCCCGTGCTGCGCGCGATGAGCGGCAGCCAGCCGGTCACCTACGAGGCTCTCGAGAACGCCGACGTGGTGATCCTCGCGGGGCTGAACCCCAAGGAGGAGGTCCCGATCCTCTTCCTGCGGCTGCGCAAGGCGTGGCGCAACCGGGGGCAGCGCATCGTGTCCGTGGGACCAAGCCTCGACCAGCTCGACGACATCGCGTGGCGATGGATCGCGACCCAGGCGGGCGACGAGGCGGCGGCGTTGCGGGCGCTCGCCGGCGACGAGCAGGCGCCGACGCCCGAGGGCGAGCTCGCCGAGGTCGCCACCGCCGTGCGCGAGGCGCAGGCCGGCACCGAGCCCGGCGACGGCCCCCGGGTCGTCGTGCTCGCCGGTGAGCGGCTCGCCCAGAGTCCCGGCGCCCTGCCCGCGGCTGCCGGGCTCGCGGTGCAGCTGGACGCGTCCGCCCCGCCGTTCGCGTGGGTCGGCCGCCGCAACAACGCGCGCGGCGCGGTCGACGCGGGACTGGTGCCCGGGCTCCTGCCCGGGGGGCGGACCCTGGACGAACCGGGTCCGGTCGCCGACGCCTGGGACCGCCTGCCCGAGCGTTCGGGACTCGACGCCCGGGGGATCCTGGAGGCCGCACTGTCGGGGGAGCTTCAGGCGCTGTACCTCGTCGGTGTCGACCCGGCCCGCGATTTCGAGGACCCCGAGCTCGCCCGCCGTGCGCTCGACGCCGTTCCGACGGTCATCGCGCAGGAGCTCGTGACCAACGAGACGACGGCGTACGTCGACGTCCTGTTGCCGGCGTCGGCGCCCCAGGAACGCACCGGCTCGTTCACGACGTGGGAGGGGCGGCGCCAGCCCTTCCCGCAGGCCGTGTCGGCCCAGGGGGTCGCCCTCGAGGACTGGGACATCCTGCGTCACGTCGCCCGGGCGATGGGCCGTGACCTCGGGTGGGAGACGGCGACGGACATCCGCAAGGAGGCCGCGCCGTTGATGGCGCCGTCGACGCCGCTGAACGCCCGGCTGTCGCAGGTGCCGGTGCCGCGGACGGCGGCCCCGCCTCGCCCCGAGGAGGGCATGCTCGCACTCCACGAGGTCGACTGGCTGCTCGGGCACGGCGATCTGCTCGCCGGTGCGGACGAGCTGCTCGCGACGGCGCGCCCACCGGCGATCCTCGTGCACCCCGAGGACGCCGAGCGCCTCGGGATCGGTGACGGTGAGCTCGTCGCGGTCCAGGGAGCCCGCGGGCGGATCGAGCTGTCCGCCCGGGTGACCGAGCACGTTGCCGTCGGCTCGGCGGTGGTGCCGGCGAACTCCACCGATATCACCCCCGCCGAGATCGGGCCCGAGGGCGTCGGCCCGACCGTCCAGGTGCAGCTGACCCCGCGAGAGGCCGTGGCGGCCTCCGACGACAGCGCCGGCGCGAGCGCATAAGGAGCGGTGGCATGGACCTGACCGATGTCCTGATCGCGTTGCTGGTCGTCCTCGCGGGCTTCGGGCTGTGGCTGACCGGCACGGCGCTCACCATCTGGGGCGAGCGACGCGTCGTCGCCAAGATGCAGACCCGCATCGGCCCGAACCGCGTCGGCCCGCTCGGCATCCTCCAGACCCTGGCCGACGGGATCAAGCTGTTCTTCAAGGAGGACATCACCCCGGAGGCCGCCGACAAGTTCACCTACTACGTGGCCCCGATGCTCTCCGCGGTCGTCGCGATGCTCACGTTCGCGGTGATCCCGTTCGGCGGCACGTTCGAGGTGGGTGACCGCGAGGTCACCATGCAGATCTGGGACCCCGAGATCGGGCTGCTCTGGGTCCTCGCGATGAGCTCGCTCAGCGTGTACGGCATCGCGCTCGGCGGGTGGGCGTCCGGTTCCAAGTACCCGCTGCTCGGCGGGGTGCGGTCCAGCGCCCAGATGATCAGCTACGAGCTGGCCATGGGCCTCGGCCTCGCCGCCGTGTTCATCTGGACCGGCACCCTGCAGGTGTCCGAGATCGTCGAGGCCCAGTCCGGCACGTTCTTCGGCTTCCTGCCCGCCTGGAACATCGGGCCGCAGATCTTCGCGTTCGTGCTGTTCTTCGTGGCGGCGGTCGCCGAGACTCAGCGCCCCCCGTTCGACCTCCCCGAGGCCGAGGGCGAGCTCGTGGCCGGTTTCGTGACCGAGTACTCGGGCGCGAAGTTCGCTATGTTCTTCCTCGGCGAGTTCATGCAGATGGTCACGATGAGCGCCGTCACGGTGACGGTCTTCTTCGGCGGCCCGAACGGCCCGTTGTTCGGGCTCGAGGGGACGCTGCTGGGCGCCCTGCTCGCGCACTTCTACTTCCTCATCAAGACCGTGGCCTTCGTGTTCGTGTTCATCTGGCTGCGCGGTACGCTGCCGCGGTTCACCTACAACCGACTCATGGACCTCGGCTGGAAGGTCTTCCTGCCGCTCGGGCTGCTGTGGGTCATGCTCACCGCCGCGATCGTCGTCGCGCAGGAGACGCTCGCGCAGGACGAGCTGCTGTTCGGCATCGGCGTGGTGCTGGCGGTCCTCATCGCTCTACTCCTCGTCAGCATGCTGTTCGAGCGCCGCGGGCCCGAGCCGGAGGACGAGGACGCGGAACCCACCGATCAGTCGGCGCTGCCGTCGGCTGCAGAGACCGCTCGGGAGGCCGCCGAGCGGCGTGGCGCGAAGCAGATCGAAGTCGACGTCTGACGAGCGCCAACCCGCGCGAGGAGCACGGGTCGAGGAGGCGAGCACGATGTTCAACGCACTGCGCAAGGGATTCGGCCTCACCGCGAAGACGATGTTCCGTCCCGCGGTGACGACCGAGTACCCCGACGTGAAGCGTCAGGTCCAGCCGCGCTTCCACGGCCGGCACGTCCTGAACCGCTACCCCGATGGGCTCGAGAAGTGCATCGGCTGCGAGCTGTGCGCGTGGGCGTGTCCCGCCGACGCGATCTGGGTCGAGGGCGCGGACAACACGCCCGGCGCCCGCTACTCGCCGGGGGAGCGCTACGGCGCGATCTATCAGATCAACTACCTGCGCTGCATCTTCTGTGGCCTGTGCATCGAGGCGTGCCCGACCCGCTCGCTCACCATGACCCACGAGTACGAGCTGTCCGCTGATCGCCGCGAGGACTTGATCTTCACCAAGGACCAGCTGCTCGCGCCGCTGCCCGAGGGCGCGAAGCCTCCGCCGCACACCGACGAGGAGGTGCGGGCCCGCGGCATAACGTACTACCCCGGCGCGCAGTCGCAGGACCCGCTCGCGACGAAGGAGCACAGCGAGGAGACCGCCGCGCACCGCGCGATGCTCGACCCCGCCCTCATGCAGCTGTCGGACGTCGAGTACAACCACGTCGAGCGGGACCGCAACATCTGGACGGAGTACGAGGAGCCGCAGGGCGAGCTCAGCGACAGTGAGGAGGGATCGTGACGCCCGTCCTCGCCCAGGCCGCCGAGGCGGCGCAAGCGAGCGGCAGCGCCGAGCTGTACGCCTTCGTGATCATCGGCGCGCTGTCCCTCGGCTCCGCGATCGCGATGGTGATGATGCGCAACGCGGTGCACTCCGCGTTGATGCTCGTCCTCAACCTGTTCACGATCGCCGCGTTCTACGCGATGCTCGAGGCGCAGTTCCTCGCGGTCATCCAGATCATCGTCTACGCCGGCGCGATCGTCGTGCTGTTCCTGTTCGTGATCATGCTGCTGGGCGTCGGCGGTGGCCAGGCGTTCACCGGGCGGCTGCGGGGGCAGAAGGTCGCCGCCGTGTTGCTGGGGCTGGCGCTGTTCTCGGTGCTCGCCGGCATCACCGGTCCCTACTGGGGCGAGGCCGCGGCGTGCAACCTGCCGTTCGAGGTGCGAGCCGAGGGCGACGGGTTGCTGTGTGAGGGTCTGGCCGAGGCGAACGCCGAAGGCAACGTCCGTGGCGTGGGCCTGCTGATCTTCACCGACTACGTCTGGCCGTTCGAGGTGATGAGCGTCCTGCTCGTGATCGCGGCGCTGGGCGCGATGGTCCTCGGCAAACGATACGAGGACCCGGCCGACGTGGTCGATCAGCCGGCCGCGGCCGTGCCGGCGACCCGGGGGCCGTCGACGGCGGGCACGGCCTCGGCGAGCGCCGCGGGGTCGGCCGCGGACGAGCCGGGCGCGCGGGCCGAGGACGCGAGCCCGCCGGACACCGACGACGAGGACGACGTGCGCGGGGAGGGTCGCTAGATGCTCGCAGTACCCGCCGGTTGGTATCTGCTGCTCGCCGCCGCGCTGTTCACCGTCGGCCTGGTCGGCGTGCTCGTGCGGCGCAACATCATCGTCATGCTGATGTGCGTCGAGTTGATGCTGAACAGCGTCAACCTCACGCTCGTCACGTTCTCGCGCGTCCACGGCACGCTCGATGGCCAGGTGCTGACCTTCTTCGTGATGGTCGTCGCCGCCGCCGAGGTGACGGTCGGGCTCGCGCTCGTGGTCAACCTGTTCCGCTTGCGTGCGTCCACCGACGCCGACGACGTCGACGCCCTGCGGGCCTAGGGAGGGGTCATGCTGCAGTCCGTGCTCGCGTACGCCCCTGCGTTCGCGCAGCCCGATCCAGGGAGCGCGATCGGCCTGTCGTGGCTGATCCCGGTCGTGCCGGCGATCAGCGCGGCGGTGCTGCTCTTGGTCGGCAAGCGCCTCGGCCAGGCCGCCTCCGGAGTGGCCATCACCGCGATGGGCTTCAGCGCGGTCGCCTCGACGTTCGTGTTCATCGAGCTGCTCGGGGCACCCGCCGACGAGCGCTCGTTCGTCATGACCGTGACGACCTGGATCGCGGCCGGCGACTTCGCGGTCGACTGGGCGGTGCTCGTCGACCCGTTGTCGGCGGTGATGCTGCTGCTCGTCACCTGGGTCGGTCTGTTGATCCACATCTACTCGGTCGGCTACATGCGGGGTGACGAGCTCTACCCGCGCTTCTTCGCGTACCTGAACCTGTTCGCGGCGTCGATGCTCGTGCTCGTGCTCGGCGAGAGCCTGCTCACCCTCTTCGTGGGGTGGGAGCTCGTCGGGTTGTCGAGCTACCTGCTCATCGGGTTCTGGTTCAAGAAGCGCGACTACGCGTCGGCGGCCAAGAAGGCGTTCGTGCTGAACCGGATCGGCGACGTCGGGTTCATGATCGCGATGTTCGTGATCTTCAGCGCGATCGGCTCGCTGTCGTTCACGGAGGTGCTGCCCCAAGCCGACACGCTCGCCACGGGCACGGCCGCGGTGGTGGGGCTCCTGTTCCTGCTCGCCGCCGCCGGGAAGAGCGCGCAGATCCCGCTCTACGTCTGGCTGCCCGACGCGATGGCCGGGCCCACGCCGGTGAGCGCGCTGATCCACGCCGCGACGATGGTCACCGCGGGCGTCTACCTCGTCGCGCGGGTCTCGCCGATCTACGTGCAGGTGCCCGAGGTCGGCATGGCCGTGGCCTGGGTCGGGATCCTCACGGCGTTGCTCGCGGCCCTCATCGCGTGCGCGCAGAGGGACCTGAAGAAGATCCTGGCCTACTCGACCGTCAGCCAACTCGGCTACATGTTCGTCGGCGTCGGTCTCGGCGCCCAGGTCGCGGGCATCTTCCACCTGCTCACGCACGGGTTCTTCAAGGCCCTGCTGTTCCTCGCGGCCGGCAGCGTCATGCACGCGATGCACGAGCACACCGACGTCTGGAAGATGGGCGGCTTGCGCACGATCATGCCCATCACGTTCGGTACGTCGCTGATCGGCTGGCTCGCGATCAGCGGGGTGCCGCCGTTCGCCGGGTTCTTCTCCAAGGAGGAGATCCTCGTCGCCGCGCTCGACACGCCCGGCGCCCAGGGGATCTGGATCCTCGGCACGATCGTGGCGGGGCTCACCGCGTTCTACATGAGCCGGTGGTTCTTCCTGATCTTCTTCGGCGAGAAGCGCTACGAGCGCGAGCTGCCCGACGTGCACCCCCACGAGTCGGAACCGGCGATGACCCTGCCGCTCGTGGTGCTCGCCGTCGCCTCCGCGCTGGGTGGCCTGCTCAACGTCACGCCACGCTCACTGGCCGTCTTCTGGGCCCCCGAGGCGGCGTTCCTCGATGGGTGGCTGGCCGGATCGGTGATGCCGTACGCCGGGGACGTCCCGTTCGTCCCTCACGTGCCCGCAGTGTTCATCGTCACCGGCGTCGCGGTGTTGGGGATCCTGACCGCCGCCGCGCTCTACCTGCGCCCCGTGGACCACACGGTCGTCCGAGAGCGGCTCGGCGGCTTCTACTGGCTCGCGCACGACAAGTTCTACGTCGACGAGTTGTACATCAACACGATCGTGAAGCCCGGCAAGGTGCTGTCGGACGGCTTCGCCGCCTTCGACCGCTATGTCATCGACGGGATCGTCAACGGGCTGGGCCGCGGCACCGCCGTGGTCGCCAGCGTCGGTAGGCGGGCCCAGACCGGCTTCGTGCGCAGCTACGCGCTCGCGGTCACGGCCGGGACGATCCTGGTGGCGGTCCTGTTCGCCGGTGGCTTCTTCTTCGGGCAGGGGGCGTAACCGATGGACTTCCCACTGCTGACCCTGCTGATCGTCCTGCCGGCGATCTTCGCCGCGCTGATCGCGGCGGTGCCGGGGGACCGGCGCGACGTGATCCGGGGCATGGCGCTCGCCGGCACGGTGATCACGTTCGTGGCCAGCCTCCTCCTGCTCGGATGGTTCAGCGTCGGCGAGCCGGGCTTTCAACTCGAGGAGACTGCCCAGTGGATCCCCCAGTGGGGGGTCACCTACCGGCTCGGCGTCGACGGGGTGAGCCTGTTCCTGGTGCTGCTCACCACCCTGATCATGCCGCTGGCGATCCTCGCGGCGTGGGACCAGGTCGAGGGCGTGAAGGGGTTCTTCGGCTCGCTGCTCGCGTTGCAGGCCGCGATGGTCGGCGTGTTCGTGGCGCTCGACCTGATCCTCTTCTACGTCTTCTTCGAGATCATGCTCGTGCCGATGTACGCGCTGATCGGGATCTGGGGTGGCAAGAACCGCCGCTACGCAGCGCTGAAGTTCTTCCTGTACACGCTGATCGGCGGGCTGCTCATGCTCGTCGCGATCCTCTACCTCTACTTCGCGGCGGGGGCGCAGAGCTTCGACTACGACGTCATCCGCCAGGTCGAGCTCACCACGGTCGAGCAGACGTGGCTGTTCCTCGCGTTCTTCGCCGCGTTCGGGATCAAGGTGCCGGTCTTCCCGGTGCACACGTGGCTGCCGGACGCCCACACCGAGGCGCCGACGGTCGGCAGCGTGATCCTGGCGGCCGTGTTGCTGAAGATCGGCGGGTACGGGTTTCTGCGGTTCAGCCTGCCCTACTTCCCCGAGGCGACCACGACGCTCGCGCCCCCCATCCTCGTGCTCGGGGTGATCGCCGTGATCTACGGGGCGCTCGTCGCGATGGTGCAGGCCGACATCAAGAAGCTGGTCGCGTACTCGTCTGTGGCGCACCTCGGGTTCGTGGTGCTCGGCATCTTCGCGCTCGACGTCACCGGGGCGGCCGGCAGCGTGGTCCAGATGATCAACCACGGGCTCACCACCGGGGCCCTGTTCCTGCTCGTCGGGTTCATGTACGAGCGGACCCACTCCCGCATGATCGCCGACTACTCGGGACTGATGTCCGCGACGCCGGTGTTCGGGGGGCTGTTCCTCGTGACCGCGATGAGCTCGGTCGCGCTGCCGGGTCTCAACGGGTTCGTCGGCGAGTTCCCGATCCTGCTGGGCACCTTCCAGTCCGTCCCGTGGGCGGCGGTCCTCGCCGCGTTTGGCGTCATCTTCGCGGCGCTGTACCTGCTCTGGGCCTACCAGCGGATGTTCCACGGTCCGGTCGAGGGGCTCGCGGCGAAGATGACCGACCTCAAGCCTCGCGAGATCGGCATCATGGTGCCGCTGATCCTGCTGATGGTCGGGATCGGCCTCTACCCCCAGCCGATGTACGACCGCGTGACCCCCAGCGTCGAGGCCATCGTCGTCGACGTGCAGGAAGCCACCGCGGCGGACGCCCACGAGCCCGCGGTGGCCGACGAGGTCGACGGGGCCGATGAGGAGGCAGACCAGTGATCCAGGCGACGCTCGCCCAGGTCGCGCCCCAGATCCCCGAGATCCCTTGGGGGGCGCTGTCGCCGGAGCTCGTCCTCTTCGGGGCGGGCATCATCGTGCTGCTGCTCGAGACCGCCGGCGAGACGCGCGTGCGCGTCGGGAGCCTCGGATTCGTGCTCACGGTCGCGGCGGCGGCCACGTGGTTCGTGCTGACCGAGCAGATCGTCGGACCCTCACTGCTCGCCGTCGCGGCACTCGTCGTGCTCGGGTTGACGGTGCTGTTCCGCCTGCGCCCGCGCGTCCTGTCGGCGGTGCTGAGCGCGCTCGGGCTCACCGCGACGCTCGGCGTAATCGCGTGGCAGTGGATCGTGACGTCCGCCGAGGGTCGGCTGCTGGGGTCGGAACTGCAGCCGGAGCAGGTGCTCGCCGACACGATCGCGGTGGACGGCATCGCCCTGTTCACACGCATCACCGTGTGCCTCGCGGCGCTGATCGCGATCCCACTGGGGTACCAGTACCTCGAGGACCGGCGCATGCATCGCGGCGAGTACTACCCGCTGCTGATCTTCGCCGCCGTCGGGATGAACCTCCTCGCGTCCGCGCAGGACCTCATCATGGTGTTCATCTCGATCGAGATCCTGTCGCTCGCGCTCTACATCATGACCGGCTTCGCGAAGCGGGACCTGCGCAGCCAGGAGGGGGCGTTCAAGTACTTCCTGCTCGGTGCGTTCTCCAGCGCGATCCTGCTGTACGGGATCGCGCTGGCCTACGGCGTCGCGGGATCGACCAACGTCGCCGCCGTCGGCGCGGCGATGAGCGCCGCCGATGCGCCGACGGGGCTCACGCTCGCCGCGCTCGCCTTCCTCATCGTGGGGCTCGCGTTCAAGACCGCGCTCGTGCCGTTCCACATGTGGACGCCCGACGTGTATCAGGGCGCCCCGACGCCGGTGACCGGGTTCATGGCGGCGGCCACGAAGGCGGCCGCGTTCGCGGCGTTCCTGCGGCTGTTCTCCGGTGCGTTCGCCGGGCTCGAGTGGTCGTGGGTGCCGGTGCTCTGGACGCTCGCGGCGCTCACGATGATCGTCGGGGCCGTCCTGGCGGTCGTGCAGGACGACGTGAAGCGCATGCTCGCCTACTCGGCGGTCGCGCACGCCGGCTACGCTCTGATCGGGATCGTCGCGGTCAACCGTGACGGCGTGAGCGGCGTGCTGTTCTACCTGCTGGCCTACGCGATCATGTCGCTCGGGGCGTTCGGCGTGCTCGCCATGCTCGAGCAGCGCCAGCGCAAGGCGATCTCGATCGCGGACCTGCGCGGGTTCGGCAAGCGCTATCCGGTGCCGGCGGGGATGCTGGCGCTGTTCCTGCTCTCGCTCGCGGGCATCCCCGGTACCGCCGGTTTCATGGGCAAGTTGGCCGTCTTCCGGGCCGGTGTCGCCGGCGGGCAGTGGACGCTCGTCGTCATCGGCGTCGTCTCGAGCGTCATCGCCGCCTACTTCTACGTGCGCGTCATCCGGGCGATGTTCATGGAGGACGAGCCCGAGGAGCTGGCGGAGCTGCCCCTGCAGACGACACTGGGGACCACGACCGCTCTCACGGCGACGAGCGCCGCCGTGGTCGTCCTCGGGATCCTGCCGACGGTACTCGTCGACGTCGCCGGCCAGGCGACGCTCATCGCAGGGATCGGGTAGGCCTCGTGGCGATCCCCCAGGGCGGCGTGGCACAGGGCGCGCTCGACGAGCTCGCCGAGCGTGGCGCCGAGGAGGGCGTCGACCTGGCCCCCGGCCTCGAACTCGTCGAGACCCGGCTGCGGGAGCTCGTCCGCGCCGACCTGGCACTGGTCGAGGAGACTTCGCGCTACCTGATCGACGCCGGCGGCAAGCGGTTCCGGCCGATGCTCGTCCTGCTGGCGGGGCTGCACGGTGGCGTGGAGCCCACGGCGCGCGACCTCGTCGACGCGGGTGCCATCGTCGAGCTCGTCCACCTGTCGACGCTCTACCACGACGACGTCATCGATGCGGCGGACGTGCGCCGGGGCGCCGACGCGGCGCACGTGAAGTGGTCGAACACGACCGCGATCCTCACGGGGGACTTCCTGCTCGCGCGCGCGTCGGAGCTCTCCGCGGAGCTCGGGGTGGAGGTCACGAAGGTGATGGCCCGCACCATCGCGGACCTGTGCACGGGCCAGATCCGCGAGGTCCAGGGCTCCGCGAGCGGCCAGGATCACGGCATGCCCACGGTCGCTGCGGACACCGCGCACTACCGGGCGGTCCTCGGCGAGAAGACCGCGTCGCTCATCGCGTCCAGCTGCCGGCTCGGCGCCCTGCTGTCCGGGCAGCCGCGCGAGGCCGTCGAGGTGCTCACCACCTACGGGTGGCACCTGGGTCTCTCGTTCCAGCTCGCCGACGACGTGCTCGACATCGTCGGCGACGAGGAGGAGGCCGGGAAGTCGCCCGGGACGGACCTGCGCGAGGGCGTCAAGACGATGCCGGTCCTGCTGGCCCTGGAGGACGACCCGACCGGCGAGCTCGCGCGGCTCGTCGATGTCGCCGCGGCGGAGCCCGACGAGGACGACGGCCCCACCGCGGCCGAGGTCGACGAGGCGCTCGCGCGGGCCCTGCGGCACCTGCGGGGCAGCCCCGCGATGGAACGGGCGCGCGACGAGGCGCGCCTCGAGGCCCGCAGGGCGGTGATGGCGCTGACCGAGCTGCCCGAGTTCACCGCGACCGCCGAGGGCGCCGACAGCGACCTCGTCACCGGACGCGGGTTGTTGGCGCTGGCCGACTACGCCGTCGACCGCCTGGTCTGACCGGGCGCCTCGCCGCGCTTCGTCGCGTTCCTTCGGAGGGGCCGAATCTACTGTCATACTTGATAAAAGATCTCGGTGCAGGGAGGTGATCGCTGACCCCTCGATCGAGGGGGGCGATGACCACAACCGTCCGAGGGGATGACATGGCACGTTCGCCCTTCGTACCGTCACCTCGGGGTTGGGTCCTCGATGCGGAGCTCGACCCCGATCCGTCAACGTCCTTGGAGGGTCGACGATGAGCCGGTCGCCATCGGCGGTGGACCAGCAGGACCGCGCGTTCCGTGACTGCATGGGGACGTTCCCGACCGGGGTGACGGTCGTGACCGCGCGGCACGGAGACGATGCCGCCGGCATGACGGTCAATTCGTTCACGTCCGTCTCGCTCGATCCGATGCGGGTACTGGTGTGCCTCGCCCACGGGAGTCGGACCCTGGCCGCGGTCCGCGACACCGAGCGCCTCACCATCAGTGTCCTCGCGAACGGGCAGGAGGAGACCGCGCTCGCCTTCGCCAGGCCGCACGTGCCGTTCCCGTGGGAGCACGTGCACCAGGAACGTGCCGGCTTCCTGCCCGTCGTCGGGGCGGTCGCCGTCCTGCGCTGCGACGTGGACACCCGCATGGAGGTCGGCGACCACGACGTGGTTGTCGGGGCCGTGCACGGGTTCGAGGCCGGCGACGAGGAGCCGCTCGCCTTCTGCCGCGGGACGTTCGGCGCGTTCGTGTCCGAGCAGGCGCCGCAGGTGGCTCGCTCCGCGTCGTGAGCTGATCCCGCCGATGTCCACTTCCCCTGCGCACCATCCACGGAGGTGCGGCCGATGCCGACCGCCAGCCACGGGCTCGCCGTCGACGTCGATCTGCTCGGTGAGCTGAGCCGTCTGGGCCGCGAGCTGGGGGAGGCGGCCGACGTCGCCGAGCTGGAGCGCACTTACCTCGACGGCGTGGCCCGGGTCCTTCCGTTCCGCGCGCACGGCGTCTACGTGTTCGAGGACGGGCGTCACCGGCCCGCATCGTTGGCGGCCAGAGGTGTGAGCGACTACTTCCTGAGCCGCTACGAGGACCGCGGCCGCTTTCAGGACCCGGTGTTCGAGACCGCGGTGACGAGTGGTGAGCCGGCACTCAACCGGGCGCTCATGAGCGAGCACGCGTGGCGGGGCCTGCCGGTCTGGGACGAGGTGTTCGCCCTCCACGACATGACCACGCTGCTGCAGGTTCCCCTGATCGACGGCAACCACGTCGTCGGGACCCTCAACTTCGGGGATCGGGAGGAGCCCCAGTACGGGCGGCACGGCTCGCTCGCGATCGCGGACTCGCTGGGGCGCATCGTCGGCCTGAGCCTCGCGTCCCTGCGCGCCTACGAGCGCACGGCGCGACAGCGCCACACGCTGGCGGCCGCGCTCGACGTGTGCGACCGGGCCGTGATCGTGACCGACCTCGCGAGCGGGGACCGGCACAGCAATGCGGCGGCGCGCGAGGCGCTCGAGCGGATCGATGCCCTCGCACCTGCCGGATGGCTCGAGGACCTGATGGCGGAGGCCCGGGCGGTCGACAGCAGTGTCCGCACGGCCGAAGGGCAGCTCACCGGTCCGGACGGCGCCGCACTGCGGGTCGTCGTGCGCACGATCGTCGATCCGGTGGACCCGTCGGTGATCGTGTCGTTCCTCGCCGTGTACGAGGGCACGGAGGACCGCACGCCCGAACTGCCGGGCGAGGTGGCCGCGGGCTTGACCGCGCGCGAACGCGACGTGGTCCGGCTCGTCGTGGACGGGCTACACGACCACGAGATCGCCGAGCGCCTCGTGCTGAGCCCCCACACCGTGAAGGGCTATCTCAAGCAGATCTACCGCAAGCTCGGACTCGACTCGCGCGTCGGGCTGGTCAGGGTCGCGTTCGGGGTCGGCGGTGGCCGGCCCCCGCGCCGACGGATGACCACCCGGCGCGCCGGACGGTCGCCCGTCGGAGCGCGGAGATGAACCACGACCGAGGAGGGAGCATGCGAGGCCTGGAGGGCAAGACCGCGATCGTGACCGGCGGGGCGACCATCATCGGCGCGGCCGTCGTTCGCGCCTTCCACGCGGCGGGCACGCGGGTGGTGATCGCGGACGTCGACGAGGAGGGCGGCAGCCGCGTCGCGGGCGAGTTCGGTGACGCGGTGAGGTTCGTGCGCACCGACGTGCGGTCCGATCGGGACGTCGCCGCGTGCGTGCGGGAGGCGGTCGACACGTACGGCGGCCTCGACTTCCTCGTGAACCTCGCGTGCGTCTACGTCGACGACGGCCTCGAGTCCACGCGCGAGGACTGGCTCACGAGCTACGACGTGAACCTCGTGGGCGCGGTGATGCTGGTCAAGGGAGCGCGCCCCCACCTCGCATTGGGCGGTGGGGCGGTCGTCAACTTCGGGTCGATCAGCGCGAAGGTCGCTCAGACGGGCCGGTGGCTCTATCCGGCGACGAAGGCGGCCATGGTGCAGGTCACGCGTTCGATGGCGATGGACCTCGTCGACGACGGCATCCGCGTGAACAGCGTCTCCCCGGGTTGGACGTGGTCGCAGGTCATGCATCAGCTGTCCGGCGACGATCGCGAGCACACCGACGCCGTCGCAGCGCCCTTCCACCTGCTCGGCCGCGTCGGTGACCCCGAGGAGGTCGCAGCCGGGGTGCTGTTCCTGTGCTCCGACGACGCGTCGTTCATCACCGGCGCGGACCTGCCCGTGGACGGCGGTTACACCGCCATGGGGCCCGAGCAGGCCGCTCCGGCCATCCCGAAGCTCGAGAAGTAGCGCAACCCACGACACCCACCCAGAGGAGGCACGCATGCGATCCATCGCCATCGTCGGCGCCGGACAGGCGGGGCTGCAGGTCGGCCTTGGGCTGCTGCAGCAGGGCTGCGAGGTGACCATGCTGTCCGACCGCACCCCGAACCAGCTGTGGAACGGGCGCGTGCTGTCGAGCCAGTTCATGTTCGACCAGTCGCTGGAGACCGAGCGCAAGCTGGGGCTGAACTTCTGGGAGGACGACTGCCCGTACACGGAGGGGATCGCCCTCGCGATCGCCGATGGCCAGGGTGGCAAGGCGATCGACTGGGAGGCCCGGCTGGATCGCCCCGGCCAGTCGGTGGATCAGCGCGTGAAGATGCCGGGCTGGATGCACGAGTTCCAGCGTATGGGGGGCGATCTGCGTTTCGTCGAGGCCGGCGTCGCCGAGCTGGAGGAGCTGGCGGAGGCCAACGACCTCGTGATCGTGGCCAGCGGCAAGGGCGAGATCGGCAAGCTCTTCGAACGTGACGAGGAGCGCTCGGAGTTCTCCGCGCCGCAGCGGGCGCTCGCGCTCACGTACCTCCACGGGATGGCTCCGCGCCCCACGTTCACCGCGGTGGCCTTCAGCATCGTGCCCGGCGTCGGGGAGCACTTCACCTTCCCCGCCCTCACGACCACCGGCCCGTGCGACATCCTCGTGTTCGAGGGTGTCCCTGGCGGCCCGATGGATTGCTGGCACGACGTGTCCACGCCCGAGGAACACCTCGAGCGCAGCCTCTGGATCTTCGAGGAGTTCATGCCGTGGGAGGCCGAGCGCTGTCGGGACGTGCGCCTCACCGACGATCAGGGGATCCTGGCCGGACGTTTCCCGCCGACGATCCGCAAGCCGGTGGCGCAGCTGCCCTCGGGTGCCCACGTCGTGGGGATGGCCGACGCGGTGGTGCTCAACGACCCGATCACCGGGCAGGGCTCCAACAACGCGGCGAAGTGCGCGGACGTGTACTACCGGTCGATCCTCGCCCGCGGGAACGAGCCCTTCGACCCCGAATGGATGCAGGCCACCTTCGAGGCCTTCTGGGAGTACGTGCAGTACGTCGTCGACTGGACGAACACGCTGCTCAAGCCGCCCGAGCCGCACCTGCAGAAGCTGCTCGGCGCGGCGCAGGAGCGTGGAGACCTCGCCCATCGGATCGTCAACGGCTTCGACCACCCGCCCGACTATCACCCCTGGTGGTTCGAGGAGGACGCGGCCGAGGCCCTGCTCGCCGAGGAACCCACCGGCGTGCCATGAGCACGCTGTGCGGGCCGACCCCGGGGGGCTCAGCCCGGACGGTCACGCCGTCGGTACTCGCGCACGACCTCGAGTAGCGCGTCGATGTCGTCCGCGGTGTTCGTGGCGTGGGGCGAGACCCGGATGCCTCCGGTGCCGGCGATGGCCCGCAAGGAGACGTAGATCCCCGAGCGGGTCAGTTCGTCGTAGAGCTGACGCTCGCGGATCTCGCCGCCCGGGAGACCGAAGGTCACGATCCCCGAGTGGGTCATCGGGTCGCCCGAGCCCGCGATCCGCTCGCCGAGGCCGATCCGAGCCAGCCCCGTGCGGAGTTGGCTCGCGAGCGCGAGCACGTGTCGTTCCACGTCTGCCGGGCCCCGTGCGAGCAGCTCGTCCACCGCGGCTCGCAGGCCGACCGCTCCGATCCAGTCGGGTGTCCCTCCCGATTCCAGCAGCCCGCCCGAGCTGCGCGCCGCGTGGCGATCGAACGCCGTGCGGTGGCGGTCCTGCAGGTACCGCCCCCATCCCGGGGCGGGCTCCTCCACGTTCGTGTAGCCCAGGTACGAGGACCGGTGGCGGTCCCGGAGTCGGGGATGGGTCCAGGCGAAGCCCATGCCGTACGGGCTGCTGAGCCACTTGTGGCCGCCCGCGATGTAGGCGTCGACGGGTCGGTTCGCGAGGTCGCGGCGCAATGCCCCCGCCTCCTGGATCCCGTCCACGAGCAGGACGGTGTCCCGACCCTCCAGCATGGTGCCGAGCGCCTCGAGGTCCACTCGGTAGCCGCTGATCTCCTGCACGACGCTCACCACCACCGCGCGGGTGCGCTCGTCGATCGTGTGGGCGAAGGCATCGACGGAGGCCACGCCCTGCTCCGACGGCACGGGACGCAGTTCGATCCCACGCTCGGCCTCGGCCGGCCGCCACACCAGCGTGGCGCTCATGAAGTCCATGTCGGGGACGACCACGTTGTCGCCGGGATGCAGCGTCATCCCGGCGGCGATGACCCCGAGGCCGTGGGTCGTGCTGTCCACCAGCGAAACGTCCTCGGGGTGTGCCTCCAAGAGGGCGGCCACACGCTCGCGCGCGCGCTCGGTCTCGCGCAGGGCGGCGATCGTGCGGTCGGTCCCGGGGCTCGGGGTCGTGCGCAACGCACGGACCGCCTCCTCGACCGCTCGTACGGTCGCCTCACTCGGCGGGCCGAGGCACGCATGGTCGAGGTAGCGGCCCACCGAGCGGGCGTCGGTTGCCAGCGTCGGACCTAGTCGCTCGTGGCGGCGAGCTCCTCGCCCTCGGACTCCCAGGTCTCCTCATCCATGTACTCCCGGCCCCACCCGGTGATTGCGGCGACGATGATGACGATCATCAGGGCCCAGCAGTAGAAGACGAACGGTACGAGCCCCACCGGGTTGAAGCCCTCGAGTCCCGCACCGGCCACGGTGTCCTGCACGAGCGCGAAGGGGATGAGCACGGCCACGCTGTATGGCAGGAACCCGATGATGGTCGTCGAGCACGCGTCCAGCAGGTTGCCGCGGCGCCAGGGCTGGAGCCGGAAACGATGCCCCAGGCGCCGGACGAACGACCCCAGCATCACCATCGTCGGGGTGCCGGCCGTGGTGAGCGCGTTCACCGCCAGGGCGAGGACCACGATCGAGACCTCCGCGCTGCGCACCGATCGTGCGAAGCGCTGCGAGCGCTCCATGAGCCACTCGATGAGGCCTCCGTGCTCGAACGTGCCGATGAGGCCCATGAGGAAGATCGTGAAGACGGCGATTCCGACGAGCCCCCCGACCCCGTCGACGATCACGCCGCTCGCGACGAACTCGTCCCCATCGATGGTCAGGACGTCGCCGAAGGAGAGCAGGCCGGTGGCCAGGCCGAGGGCCAGCCCGAAGGCCGATGCGTACAGTAGCGACACGACGAAGTGGAACCCGCGCACCATGAGGAATATCAGCAGGCTGGCGCCAACAGCATGATGAGGCCCGTCGGGCCGACCTCGGCCTCGGTCGGGGGCTGCGCCCCGGTCGTCCCACCGAGGGCGAACCCGATGTAGAGCAGCACCGTGATCCCCGCGGCCACACCCGCGTACTTGAGACGGGAGCGCACGACCTTCCGGATGTCGGTCCCCTGGGAGTAGGCGGAGACGATCGTCGTGTCGGAGATGGGCGCGATGTTGTCGCCGACGAAGGCGCCGCCGATGATCGCGCCCAGGAGCAGGAGCGGGTCGGCGCCGACCTCGAAGCCGGCGGGGAAGAGCACGGGCGTGATCGCGAGGATCGTCCCGATCGACGTGCCGGTCGAGACGGACAGGATCGCCGACGCGAAGAAGGTGACGAGCGGGAACCAGGCCGCCGCGACGCCGATGGTCAGGGACAGCCAGACGAGTCCCTCGATGAGCCCCGTCTGGCTCAGCAGGGTGCCAAGAATGCCGGCGAGGAACCAGGCCAGGAGGATGACGGCGAGCATGTGGGAGCCGACACCCGAGACCAGGGCGTCGACGTAGGCCTGCTTGCTACGAGCGAGCAGGAGCCCGACGAAGAGTCCCGCGAGGACCATCGGCCAGAAGGCCTCGGGGAATGCGAGCCCGGTGAACCCGAGCCAGAGGATGCCGACGAGCATCACCGCGAACGGGATGAAGAGCGCCGGGACGCCCCCATAGAAGCGCAGACGTGGCTCTGCCGACTGTTGCTCGGTCATTGCAGTCCCCTTCCATCCGGGGGCAGCAGCGCCGCCCCCGCGAGCGGCGGCCGTCCATCAGCAGGACGACCCGGGACACGAGCGGCCCGTGTGATGCACACGGTTCTCGGGGATTGCACCGGCGTCAAGAGCCTGATGATCTATCGATGATCAAAGTGTCTGAGATGTGCGGACGTTCATGGCGGTGCCGTTCGATCTCGCACCGGGATCGCCCGAGCCGCCGCGGACCCGTGCCGTCGTGCTCCCGCTGCGGTGCCCGCGGGACGGTCAGGTGATCGCGTTCTCGCCGGTCAGAGCGCGCCCGATCGCGAGGGTGTGGATCTCCTCGGTGCCCTCGTAGGTGATGACCGACTCCAGGTTGGTCATGTGGCGGATCACCGGGTACTCGAGGCTGATGCCGCTGGCCCCGAGGACGCCGCGCGCGGTCCGGGCGATCTCGATCGCAGTGCGGCCGTTGGCGAGCTTGCCGATCGAGACCTCCTCGGCGGCGAGGCCGCGCTCGTCCTTGCGGCGTCCGAGGTGCAGCGCGAGCAGTTGTGCCCGGCCGAGGTCGACGGCCATCTCGACGAGCTTGCGTTGGGTGAGCTGGAAACCCGCGATCGGCTTGCCGAACTGCTCGCGGGTCGTGGCGTAGTCGAGCGCGGCCTCGTAGCAGGCGCGGGCCGCACCGGTGGTGCCCCAGATGATCCCAAAGCGCGCCTCGGCCAGGCAGGCCAACGGCGCCCGCAGGCCCGCCGCCTCGGGCAAACGGGCCGAGTCCGGGACGCGGCAGCCGTCGAGGTGCAGCTCGCTCGTGACCGATGCCCGCAACGAGAGCTTGTGCGTCATGGGCCGGCTCTCGAACCCCTCGGTGGCGGTGTCGACGAGGAAGCCCCGGATCCCGTCGTCGGTGCGTGCCCAGACTACCGCCACGTCGGACAAGCAGCCGTTGGTGATCCACATCTTGGTGCCGTCGAGGACCCAGTCGTCACCGTCGCGGCGCGCGGTGGTGCGCATCTGCGCCGGGTTGCTGCCCGCGTCGGGCTCGGTGAGCCCGAAACAGCCGATCTTCTCGCCGGCGGCCATCGGGGGCAGCCACTGGTGCTTCTGGTCCTCGCTGCCGAACGCGTGGATCGCTTTCATCGCCAGCGACCCCTGCACGCTCGCGAACGAACGGACGCCGCTGTCGCCGTACTCGAGCTCCGCGCAGACGACGCCGTAGCTGGTCGCGCTCATGCCGGGGCAGCCGTAGCCGTCGAGGTGCATGCCGAGGACGCCCATCGACCCGAGCTCGGTGGCGATGCTCGAGTCGAAGGTGGCCTGCTCGTAGCGCTCGCCGATGTCGGGCAGCACCCGTTCGGCGACGAAGCGTCGTACGGTGTCGCGGATCTCCCGCTCCTCGTCGGTGAGGCTCGCGTCGAGGTCGACGGGGTCGCGGGGGTCGAGCTCGTGGCCGGTGCTGGTGCTCATCGTCTGTCCTCCAGGAAGGCGGCGCTCTGCAGGGCGGGGCGCCGCCTCGTCGGCTGCGTTGTGTGCACGAGGCGGAACGTCCCTTCCATCATTGATCAAATCTTGACCTCTTGCTATGGTCCCGCCGTTGCGGCGACGGTTCGCAGCGACGGACAGCGGGGTACTCAGAGTGAGGCGAGCCCATGAAGGTCCTCGGGATCGGTGGCGGGCCACAGCCCGGCTCGACGACCGAGGTCGCGCTGAGCACCGCCCTTGAGTCGAGTCGGCGCGCCGGGGCGGGCATCGATCGGATCACCGGGCCGCAGTTGCGCCTGCCGTTCTACGATCCCGGCGACCCGGAGCGCGTCCCCGAGGCGCGGCAGCTCGTCGAGGCCGTCGCCGAGGCGGACGGTCTGATCATCGCCAGCCCCGGGTATCACGGCACGGTGTCGGGGCTCGTGAAGAACGCCCTGGACTACATCGAGGACCTCCGGGACGCCGAGCCCTGCTACCTCGAGGGACGGGCGGTGGGCTGCATCGCAGTGGCGCAGGGGTGGCAGGCGGCGGTCATGACGATGTGTGCGCTCAGGGACATCGCCCACGCCCTGCGCGGGTGGCCGACGCCGTACGGCGCGGCCGTCAACCGCTCCCAGGAGCCGTTCGCCAACGGCGCGTGCGTCGACGAGGCCGTGAGCGAGCAACTGGCCCTCGTCGGTGACCAAGTGGTGGCGTTCGCCGGCCGGCCCGCGGAGTGCAGCTGATGCCGGCCCCGCGGGCTGGTTCTCGGTGGGTGGCAATGCGGCAGAGGTCGTTCAGTCGATTCGCGTGTGCGACGGTTGCCCGCGGTAGGGGTGGTCGTTGCGCTGTCTCCCGGCGGATGGTCGGGGAAAGGGAGGGACGGGCATGTTGATGGCCCCAATTGACTACTGTCGGCCGGACAGCCTGGCGGAGGCGGTCCGCGTCCTCGGCGAGGAGCCCTCGGCACGGCCACTGGCAGGCGGGCAGAGTCTGCTGGCACTGCTGAAGCTGCGCGCGGCGCAGCTGGACCTGCTCGTCGACATCAGCCGCCTGCCCGAGCTCCAGTTCATCGACGTTCGGGAGGACGGGTCGGTCGAGATCGGCGCCGGCGTGACGTACGCCGAACTCGCCCGCTCCCCCGATCTCAAGCGGGTGCAGCCCAAACTGTGCGAGGTCGCCTCCGGCACGGTCGACGTCCAGGTTCGCAACCAAGGAACGTTCGGCGGCAACATCTGCCACAACGACCCGATCAACGATTTCCCCCCGTACGTCGCGGCCGTGGGCGCCACCCTGAACCTCGTCGGCCCCGAGGGGGAGCGGCGGGCGACACCCGAGGAGTTCTTCCTGGGGGCGTTCTGGAGCGACCTCCGCTCGGGCGAGATCCTGCGCAGCATCGAGCTGCCGCCGCTCGGTGGCGCCCGCGTCGGCTACGAGGAGGTCGAGATCAACGAGGCGGCGGTGCGGGCGGTGGCCACCGTTCGGGTCGAGGGGGACCGAATCGCCGACGCGACGGTGGTGCTCGGCTGCCTGTCGGTGCCGACACGTCGTCCGGCAGTCGAGGACGACCTTCGCGGCGCGCCCGCGACCGAGGAGGCGGTGAGCTCGGCGACGGCGGGTGTCGCGGAGGGCGTCGAGTTCCCGAGTGATGCCGACGCGTCCGCCGCGTACCGGGCCGAGATCGCGCCGGTCGTGGCTCGTCGTGCGGTGCTGCAAGCGATCAATGGAGGCGAGTGACGTGGAGATCGAGAAGGACACGACGCACGAGGTCACGCTCACCGTCAATGGCGAGGTCGTCAGCCGGGAGATCCCCGCTCGGCGACTCCTGATCCACTTCCTCCGCGAGGATCTGCGGCTGCGGGGGCCGAAGGTCGGGTGCGACACCGGCCACTGCGGGGCCTGCACGGTCTCCCGTAACGGAGAGACCGTGAAGAGCTGCATGGTGCTCGCGGTGCAGACCAGGGGGGACGAGATCGAGACGGTCGAGTCACTGACCGAGGACGGTGAGCTGAACACCCTGCAGCAGGCGTTCCGCGAACACCACGCGCTGCAGTGTGGTTACTGCACACCGGGCATGTTGATGAGTTCTCGGAACCTCCTGCAACACAACCCGCAGCCGACGGCGGAGGAGGTCCGAGCGGGGTTGCACGGCAACGTGTGCCGTTGCACCGGCTATGTGAACATCGTCGAGGCCGTGCAGGCAGCCGCCCAGGAAGGGGGTTCGCGATGAGCGCACCGACCGCGCCGACCGAGCGCACCGAGAAGACCGGCGGCTGGACCGGGCAGAGCCTGTCCCGTAAGGAGGACCAGCGGCTCCTGACGGGCAAGAGCGCCTTCGTCGACGACCGCGGCATGCACAACATGGGGCACGCCGCCTTCGTGCGCTCCCCGTTCGCCCACGCCGAGATCCGGTCGATCGACACCACCCGGGCGGAGCAGTTGCCGGGGGTCATCACGATCCTCACCGGCGTGGAGGTCGCCGAGCAGACCGACCCGCTGTTCCAGTTCGCGCCCAAGGAGGACGGGTCGCAGGTGGAGGAGTACCTCCTCGCCGTCGGCAAGGCCCGGTACCAGGGCGACGCCGTCGCGGTCGTCCTCGCCGAATCCGCCGAGGTCGCCCAGGACGCCGCGGAGCTCGTCGAGGTCGACTACGAGCCACTGCCGCCCGTGACCGACGTCGTGGAGGCCGCCGAGCCCACCTCCCCGGTCCTGCACGAGAGCCTCGGCGACAACGTGGCGTGGAAGGGCGAGTACGACTACGGCGACATCGATTGGGCGCTGGAGTCCGCCGACCACGTCGTCACGATCGACCGGCTGCACTTCCACCGGTTCTCGTCGACCCCGCTCGAGTGCTTCGGGGTGCTCGTGGACTGGGACCAGGGAACCGACGTGATCGACATCGTGTCGAACAACCAGTTCCCCACGTTCGCGGCGCTCGTGATCGCCCCCTCGCTGCGGGTGGGCATCGACCAGCTGAACTTCGCGTCGCAGGACATCGGCGGCGGGTTCGGAATCAAGATCAACACCTACGTGCACATCGGCGTCCTCGCGCTGCTGTCGCGGAAGGCCGGCCGGCCCGTCAAGTGGACGGAGTTCCGCACCGAGCATCACCAGTCCGGTGGGCACGGCAACGAGCGGACGTTCCTCGACGTCCAGGTCCCGATCATGGAGGACGGCACGATCCTCGGCTTCAAGGCGCGCGCGTACGACGACGCCGGGGCGTACCTGCACTACGAGCCGCTCGGGGCGGTCATCTGGTCCCAGGTCCTGCCGGGCCCGTACCGGTTCAAGCACATCAACGTCGACTACACCGAGTGCGTGACGAACAAGGCGCCAGCGGTGCCGAACCGCGGGTACTCGCGCATGCAGCACATCTGGCTGACCGAGCGCATCGTCGACACGGTGGCCCACGAGCTCGGGTTCGACCCCGTCGAGCTCCGCAAGCACAACTACGTCCAGCCCGAGGACTACCCGTACACCACCCCCAACGGGTGCATCTACGACTCCGGGGACCTGCCCCGCGCGCTGGATCTCGCGCTCGAGGGCGCCGACTACCCGAAGTGGCGGGAACGCCAGCGGGAGGCGGCCGGCACCGGCAAGCGGATCGGCATCGGGATCGGGACGACCCTCGACTCCGGCACGAACAACTTCGGCCAGTCGCGGATGCTCAACCCGAACCTGCCGTTCTCCGGGCAGGGCGAGGCCGCGACCGCGAAGCTCGACCTCTACGGCGAGGTCGCGCTCCAGCTCGGCACCACCCCCCAGGGGCAGGGCCACGAGACCACGGCCGCACAGGTCGCCGCGGACATCCTGGGTCTGTCGCCCGACCAGATCCGGGTGCACGCGGGCTTCAACAAGTCCCACAGCACCTACGTGGGGTTCTCCGGCACCTACGCCAGCCAGTTCGCCGTCACGGGCATCAACGCGGTGATCGGCGCGACCGAGAAGCTGCGCGATGAGATCAGCGACATCGCCTCGGCCGTGCTCGGGGCGCCGGCGGACGAGATCGAGCTGGCGGACGGCATGGCGCAGGTGCGTGGCGATCCCGAGCGGGCGCTGCCGTTCATCGGCGCGGCCGGGCTGCTCTTCGCGAGCCCGGCCGAGCTCCCGCCCGAGGTGCGCGAGCGCGTCTCGCTCGTGTGCCGACACGTCTACTACCCGCCGTTCGAGGTGCCCGACATCGAGCGGAAGTACGGCAACCTCACGCTGACCTACGCGACGCAGACGCACGTGGCCGTCGTCGAGGTCGACGAGGAGACGGGCGAGGTCGAGATCCTCGACTACTCCGTCGTCGACGACTGCGGCACGCGGCTAAACCCGAAGCTGGTCGAAGGTCAGGTGCACGGGGCCGCGTCGCACGGCATCGCGGCCGCGCTCCAGGAGACGATGGAGTACGACGAGGACGGTCAGCTCATGACCGCCAACTTCCTGCACTACAACGTCGCGAGGGCCGACGACATCCCGCCGATCAAGACCCAGGCGATCGAATCGCCCTCCCCCTTCACGGGCACGGGTGCCAAGGGCATGGGCGAGGGTGGCGGTGCCCCACTGCACGCCCTCTGCAGTGCGATCCAGGACGCACTGGGGTCCGGAGCCCCGATCGTGCACGACTCGCACAACCCTCCGGAGCGGGTCCTCGGGCTCCTGCGCACCGCGCGCACCGGGGGCAATCGCGGGATCCGTGTCGCGTCCAAGTAGGCCCCATCCGGTGACGAACGGCGGTCGGCGCGTCGACGAGGTGGCTCGTCGACGCGCCGACCGCCGCGAGTAGAACGCAGGAGGCGTCATGCCATCGTCAACCTTCGAGCGCGACATCCAGGTCGGGAGCCCCGCCGACCGGTGCTGGGCGGTGCTCACCGACGTCGAGCGCGTCGCGGGGTGGGTCACGATCGCCGACGAGGTGCGTGAGCACGAGTACCTCGCGAAGTACACCGTCGTCCTGGCGGACCAGTTCGGTCCGTTCTCCGTCTACGCGGACATCGACGTGGACGTCACCGACGTCGAGGAGCACCGCTTCATCCGCTTCACCGGCAAGGGCAAGGACCGCAAGGGCGGGTCCAGCATCCGCGTGGAGGCCACCATGGCCCTGGAGGAGCAGCCCAGCGGCACGACGATCGCCGTGTCGGGCAAGTACAGCGTCCTCGGCACCATCGCCACCATGGGCTCGTCGACCGTCCGCCAGAAGGCGGACGGCATCCTCGACGAGTTCTTCACCGCGGCCTCCGAGGAGCTCGCGGCGGCGTGACGGTACGACGCCCGGCCCGGGGCACACCCATGCCCTACGAGATCATAAATGCTCAAACCCCTTCCCCGGGTCCGGGGGGGCTCCTATAGTCCTTGTGGCTCGGAGGCGTCCGCACCGCAGCTCGCACGGCCCGGTGAGCGACCACCTTCCCGGGGGCAGGTCGGTCGCGAGCGCGCAGGGAGCCTCGAGTTCGAGAAGGAGGAGCGGGATGGCGGCTCGCGATGTGATCGTCGTCGGCAGCGGGATCAACTCGCTCGTCTGCGCGGCCCGATTGGCACGCGGGGGCCATCGGGTGACGGTGCTCGAGCGCAACGAGGAGCTCGGTGGCTGCATCCGCACCGAGGAGCTCTTCCCCGGGTTCCGCCACGACGTGCTGTCGGGTTGGTACCCGCTGTTCGTCACGTCGCCGGCGTACGCGGAGCTCGGGCCGGAACTCGAGGCGCGCGGGCTGGAGCTCCTCAACACGGACACGCCCACCGCGGTGCTGACCGAGGACGGGCAGTGGACGGTCCTGTCGACCGATCGTCGAGCCAACGTCCAGCGGCTGGGGGCCGTCGCCGACGGTGAGGGGCAGCGCTACGCCGACGAGCTCGACCGATTCCTGGAGGAGGACAGCGGGCTCGTCTTCGGCTTCCTCGGCAGTGAGCCCATGAGCTGGCGGGCCTCGCGGCTGGTCGCCTCCGAGGTGCGCAAGCAGGGAACGAGGGAGACCGCCTCGTTCCTCGGGCGCTCGCTCGAGACGTCCCGGGCGTGGCTGGAGCGGGCGTTCGCCTCCGATCTCACACGCGCGCTCCTCGCACCCTGGGTGCTCCACGCGGGACTCGGGCCGGACGACGCCTACTCCGGCGTCATGGCGCGGGTCATCACCGCCAGCCTGGAGCTGGCGGGGTTGCCGGTCGTCCGCGGCGGCAGCGCGAACACGGTGGCCGCGTTCCGCCAGCTGATCGAGGACCACGGCGGGGAGCTGCGCACCGGCGCCGAGGTCGAGCGCATCGTCGTCCGCCAGGGTCGGGCGAGCGGCGTGCGCCTCATCGACGGGGAGCAGCTGGACGCCGACGCCGTGTTCTGCAACGTGACGCCGACCCAGCTCTACGGGCGGCTCCTGGAGTCCGAGCACGTGCCCCACCACGTCGCTCGCGACGCGAGCGCTTATCGCTACGGCCGCGCCGACATGCAGATCCACTTCGCGCTGAGCGGGCCGCCGAACTGGCCGGATCCGGCGCTCGCGGACGTGCCGATGGTGCATCTGACGTCGGGCATGGACGGGGTGAGCCGCGCGGTCAACGAGGCGCAACGGGGCTTGCTGCCGGCGGAGGCGACCGTCGTGGTGGGGCAGCCGACGGCGGTGGATCCGTCGCGGGCCCCGGAGGGCAAGTGGATCCTCTGGATCCAGTTGCAGGAGCTCCCCTCGGTCGTCACCGGCGATGCCGCTGGCGAGCTGTCGGCGCCGGCCGACGGCGCCTGGACCGAGGAGCTGCGCGAGGCCTACGCCGACCGGATCCAGCAGCGACTCGCGCGGCACCTCCCCGGGCTGGACGACCAGGTCGAGGGGCGGCGGGTGTACTCGCCGGCCGATCTCGAGGCCCTGAACCCGAACCTGGTCGGTGGCGATCCCTACAGCGGGGCCTGCACGCTCGACCAGTTCTTCCTGTGGCGACCGATGGGAAGGACGAAGAACCACGAAACCCCGGTCAAGGGGCTCCACCACATCGGTGCCTCGACCCATCCCGGGCCGGGGCTCGGTGGGGTCTCGGGCTACCTGGCCGCGGGGCAGTTGCTGTGACGGCGATCGGACGGGCCCCGGACGGGGCCCCGGAGGAGGAGGGCACACGATGAAGTTCAGCCTGTACAGCGAGTTGCAGCACTGGCCCGGGAAGACCTGGCGTCGGCAGGTCGACGAGACCCTCGAGCAGATCGCGCACGCGGACACGCTCGGCTACGACGCGTACGCGGTCGTCGAGCACTACTTCTTCCCGAAGTTCTCGATGTCGACCAACCCGTTCGCCCTGTTCGGTGCCGCCGCGCAGCGCACCCAGCGCATCAACTTCCGCACGTTGCTGCACCCCCTGCCCTTCTACAACCCGGTCGCGCTCGCCTCGCAGATCGCCTTCGCTGACCTCGTGCTCGACGGCCGGTACGAGTTCGGCGTCGGGCGCGGACACGGCTGGATGCCGCCGAAGGCCGGGCTGCCGATGGACGAGGAGTCCGTGCCCCGCTACCAGGAGTCCCTGGAGCTGTTCGCGAAGGCGCTCGAGGAACCGCGCTTCTCGTTCCACGGCGAGTACTACCAGATCGAGGACGCGCAGGTCGTGCCCCCGCCGGAGCGCAAGTTCCGCGTGTTCCTCGGCGGGACGAGCGACCACACCTACGAGATGGCCGCCCGGCACGGGTGGGCGGTCGTGGTGCCGCCGCTGCTGCCGTACGCGGCACTGCGCGATCAGCTCGACCTCTATCGCGAGAAGTGCGCGGTGTACGGCAACGAGCCCGACATCGTCTGGATCCACGCCTGCTACATCGACGAGGATCGCGACAAGGCCCACGCCGAGGCGCGGGAGGCGATGCGCGGCTTCCTCGCCGGCAACGCCTCCCCGCTGACCGAGTACGAACGACCCGATGACGAGACCCTGATGAAGGCGAGCTACGGCTTCTACGCGTCGGGTATCCTCGAGGGATTGGCCGAGACCCCCTACGAGAAGATGATCGAGGACGACATCGTGTGGGTGGGCACTCCCGACGACGTGGGGGAGCGCATCCAGGCGGTCCGTGACGTCTGCGAGGGGCTGACCGAGGTCGCGATCACCGTGAACCCGGGGGGGATCGAGCACTGGCAGGCCCTCAAGGCCCAGGAACTGTTCGCGCGGACGGTGATGCCCCACTTCAGGCAGGGGTGAGCGTGCCCCCGCCCCGACACGTAGCGCGCCCGTCGCTGTCACAGGCTGGGCCCTCGGGTCCCGACACCCCGAGTGCCCAGCGGATCGGCTAGCCTGTTCCGTCATCCTGCGAACCCCATGAGCACCCAGCGATCAGGACACCATGAGCTCTGACGCGCAATATCTCGATGAACCCCGCACCCTCGCCGACGCGGCGCTGCAGAAGCTCCGCGCGGCGATCATCTCGTGCGAGCTGGAGCCCGGGAGCTCGCTGCGGTTACGCGAGCTCATCGATCGCCTGGAGATGAGCTCGGTCCCGATCCGCGAAGCGCTGCGCTACCTCGAGCACAGCGGCCTCGTCGAGCGGCGCCCGCACCGCGGCGCCCTCGTCGCGCCGATGTCCCCCGAGGACCTGCAGGAGACCTACGCGATCCGCGTCGAGCTCGAGACCATGGCCGTGCGCATGGCCGCCGAGCGCATGAGCACCGAACGGACCCGGGATCTCCAGCAGCTGCTCACCGACTACGCGGCGGCGTTCGAGGCCGAGGACCCGCGCGCTCGCGACCTCCACCGCCGGCTGCACATGGCGATCTACGGCTACAGCGACTCGAAGTGGCTGCTGCGGCTGATCCCCATGCTGTGGGACAACGCCGAGCGCTACCAACGGCTGTCGCTGCCCAAGCGCGAGCGCGCCCAGATCCTCCAGGAGCACCACGCGTTGACCAACGCGTGCCTGCAGGGTGACCCCGATGCCGCGGCCGCGGCACTGCACGAGCACCTGACGCGAACGATCGACGCCGCCCTCGAGACGCTCGAGGAGGAGGGCGCCTCCGGCGCCTCGGACGTGAGCGCCTGATCGTTCACGGCTGCGCGGTCCGCCGTGCCGGACCCGCCGCTCGCGACTGGTGAGGTTTGTGCAAATATCATATTCTCCTGCCCCGCTCGAGCGACCCGTGGAGGTGGCCCCGTGGCACTGCCGTTCCGAATCGGCGTCATGCAACTCACCATGGAACCGCTGCCGGAGATCATCCAGCACGCGCAGACCATGGATCGAGCAGGCTTCGACACCATGTGGCTCGCCGAGGCGTACCCGTGGTGGCGCAAGCACTCGATGGAGGCGCGCTCGGCGACCGCCCTCGCGCCGATCCTCGCCCGTGAGACCGAGCGTCTGGCGGTCGCGTGGGGGATCATCTCCCCGTACACCCGCCACCCCCTGCAGGTGGCGATGGAGGCGCGCGTCGCCCAGGAGGCTGCCGGACCCGGCCGCTTCATGGTCGGGCTGGGGGCCTCCAAGATCTTCATGAAGGCCGCGGGCATCGAGGACGAACGGCCCGCGCGCCCGCGGACGAACCTGCTGGAGAGCCTCGAGATCATCCGCGCCGTCCTGGCCGGTGAGGCGGTCGACCTCGTCGGCAAGGAGTGGACGGCGCGCGCGCCGGCCCTCAAGGCGGACGCGGAGGCGCCGGACTGGCCCGTGCCGCTCTACATGGCGGGCACCGGGCCGAAGATGCAGCAGAGTGCCGGGGAGGTGGCCGCGGGCCTCTTGACGCCGAGCATCACGACACCCGCGTTCGTGCGGTACGCCGCCGAGAACGTGCGCATCGGCGCCGAGCGGGCCGGCCGGGACCCCGGCGACGTCGACATCGGATGCACGATCGTCGCGAGCATCGACGAGGACCCGGCCCGTGGCCGCGAGGGGGCGCGGGAGATCGCCGGCATGTACCTCGCGAACAAGGTCCAGAACATCCAGGGCTCGGCCGACGTGCTGCTCGACAAGGCCGAGCTCACCCAGGAGGAGATCCGCCCGGTCGCCGACGCGATGGAGGAGGGGGGCCGCCTCGCCGCGAAGGAGGCCGTGACCGACGAGGTCCTCGACAAGACCAAGGCGATCGCGGGGACCCCGGCGGAGTGCATCGAGCGGATCCGCGAGTACCGCGAGGCCGGCTGCAGCCACATCATGCTCGAGCTGTGGGGCGAGGACCGCAACCGTCAGCTCCGGATGTTCGGCGAGCAGGTCCTGCCCCACGTCGGGCAGGGGGAGCCCGTATGACGTCACTGGCCGACGTCAGGCAGTGCGTCGACCGCGACCGGCTCAAGGCGACCGCCACGGGACTGGTCGACATCCCGAGCCCGACGGGTCACGAGCAAGCCGCGGCGGAGTTCATGGCCACGGAGCTGGCCGACGCCGGGCTCGATGTGGGCCTGCAGGAGGTCGAGCCGGGCCGTGCGAACGCGGTCGGGCGGCGGCGCGGGGGGAGCGACGGGCCCTCGTTGATGTTCAACGGGCACCTCGACACCTCTTACCGTGGCGACGAGCCGTGGCTCACCGGGCCGGGCTTCAAGCCGTCGTCGCTGATCCGGGACGAGACGATCCTCGGCCTCGGGATCATGAACATGAAGGGCGCGGTGGCGTGCTACGTCGAAGCGGCCCGAGCGCTGCGCGACGCCGACGTGGAACTGGCCGGCGACCTCGTGATCGCCGCCGTCGCGGGCGAGATCGAGAAGACCCAGTGGCGGGCCTGGGGCGAGGACTACGTGGGTGCGGACTACCGCGGCTACGGCTGCGGGACACGCCACCTCGTCACGAGCGGGGTCCTCGCCGACGCGTGCATCCTCGGCGAGCCCTCCGAGGAGCGCCTCGTGCTCGGCCATTTCGGCAGCATGTGGGTGCGCATCTCCACCCAGGGCCCGTTCTTCCACACCGCCTTCAGCCACGGCCGCCAGCACGAGAACTCGATCGTCCGGATGCAGGACGTCGTACAGGGTGTGCTCGAGTGGGCGCCGACCTGGGAGGAGCGCGCCAGTTACCAGGGGCTGCCGGGCGTGGTGAACCTCGGGTCGATGCGCGGCGGTTTCCCCTGGCGGGTGAGCCGCACCCCCCATCGGACCGACCTGTTCCTCGACCTGCGGGTGCCTCCGACGATGCCGATGCTCGACGCGCAGCGCGAGGTCGCGGGGCTCGTCGCCGCGCTCCGCGATCGCCATCCAGAGCACGAAATCGACTGGGAGGTCTTCGTCACCGCCCCGGGGGCCGAGATCGCGTCCGATCACCCGATCGTGCGCGCGGCCGAGGTCGGCCACGAGACCGCGTACGGGCAGGCGCCCGAGCACGACTACGTGCGATGGGCCTCGGACGCGTCGACGCTCTCCCGGTACGGCGTCGCCGCCTTCAACTACGGACCGATCTCCAGTGCCCTGCCGGGGCCCGAAGGGGAGAGCGTGCCGATCGACAGCCTCGTCCGGATCGCCACGTCGTACGCCGTGACCGCGATGGAGTTCTGTGGGGTGCAGACATGAAGCTGGTGACCTACCGCGACGCCGCCGGTACCGCCCGACCGGGCGTGGTGCGGGGCGAGGGGATCGTCCCGCTCGACTACCCGGACATGCGCGCGGTGTTCGAGGACTACGACCGCGCGATCGCCTCCGCCAAGGCGGCACGGGGCGACGGCACGGCGCTCGACGCGGCCGACCTCGAGGCGCCGATCGTGCCGAAGAAGTTCTTCCACACCGCCGGCAACTTCCGCGAGCACGAGGAGGAGTCGCAGAAGGCGGACTGGTCGCACGAGATCGCGCCGTGGATCGTGTTCTTCCAGAACACCGACGCGATCATCGGCCCGGACGACCCGATCGTCTACCCGCCGCACCTCACGAGCGAGCTCGACTACGAGCTGGAGCTCTGCGTGGTCATCAAGAAGGCGGGCAAGCACTTCGACGCCGACGCCGCTCGTGACTACATTGGTGGATATGTACTATTCAACGACATCACGGCTCGGGACATCCAGCGAAACGAGATGCGCTCGGGCGTGTTCAGCTTCTGCAAGGCGATCGATACGTTCTGCCCGGTGGGCCCCTGGATCGTGACCCCCGACGAGGTCGGCGACCCGCACGACCTGCGCATGGAGCTGCGGGTCAACGGGGAGCCGCGCCAGCAGTCGCACTCCAGCAACATGTGGGTCTCGGTGCCGCAGATCATCGCCCACTACTCCGCGCTCGGCTACAGCGCCGGCGACATCCTCTCGACCGGCACGGTCTCGGGGGTCGCGGCGTTCAGCGACGATCCCCAGGCGAACTACCTGAAGCCCGGCGACGTCGTGGAGTGCGACATCGAGCGGGTCGGGATCCTGCGCAACCAGGTCATCGGCTGGGAGGACGCGTACAGCGCCCCGCCGCGCTGACGGGCGACCCGGGGCGGAAGCCTCACGAGACAAGGGGCCGGCAGATGGAGTACCCACGGGACGAGGAACGGCTCAGCCGGGTCCGCTCGCGCATGGCCGACGAGGATGTCGACGCCCTCGTCTGCAGCGCCCCCGACAACGTCGTGTACCTCGGCAACTACTGGACGATGAAGGGCTGGGAGGTCCTCGTCTTCCCCCGCGAGGGCGAACCGACGCTGATCGCCGTGGAGCCCCAGGCCGAGAACGTGGCACGCAACGCGTGGGTCGACGACGTGCGCTACTTCGCGGGCTACGACCCCGGCGACCCGCGGCCGCCGCACGTGCGCGCGCTCGATCTGGCCCTCGAGGTCCTGGCCGAGCGCGGCCTCGACCGCCGGGTCGGCGCCGAGCTCTCCGGCGGTACACAGGGTGCGGATCGCATGGTCGGCGAGCCGACGGTGCCCTGGAAGGACCGCTACGACCGCCTCGAGGCCGCGACCGGCGAGCTCGCGGACGCCACGCCGTTGCTCGTGCGGGCGCGGATGCGCAAGACCCCCCAGGAGATCGAGCGGCTCCGGCGCACGAACCGCCTCGCGGGGTTGGCGGTCGACCACGTGCGCGAGCGCATCTCCGCCGACCAGCGTGAACCGGACGTGGGGGGGATGTACGAGGCGTTCGTGCACTCCGAGGGGATCGGGTTCGAGGGCACGGTCGAGATGGCGCGCGCTTTCACGCTCGCCTGGTCCGGGCCGGGCATCAGCACGTTCACCGCCACGGGCAACCGGCCCATCCAGCCCGACCAACCCACCCTGCTGGAGATCTGGGTCTGCGCGGACGGGTACTGGAACGACCTCACGAAGAACGCGTGTCCCGGCCCCCTCACGCCGGCCTACGAGCGCCTCCTCGACGACCTCCTGGGGATCATGGACGAGGTGACGCGCGACCACGTCCACCCCGGGGCGCCGTTGGGGGAGGTGGATCGGCTCATCCGCGCGCGGATCACCGAGGCGGGCCACACCGAGCCCAGCCACTTCGTCTGCCACGGGGTCGGCGCTCGGGCGCACGAGCCCCCCTGGGCGCACCAGGCGGTCGACGCCACGATGGAGGAGGGGATGGTCCTCGCGATCGAGCCCGGCTGCTACTGGGACGGCGGCGGGGGGCTGCGCCTCGAGGACAACTTCCTCGTGACCGCCGACGGCTGCGAGCGCCTCTGCCCCGCCCCCGACGACTTCCGGCGGTGAGCATGCGCATCGAGTCGGTCTGCGTCATCGGCAGCGGGGCGATCGGCAGCCTCTGCGCCGGCCATCTCGCCCAACTCGCCGACGTGTCGGTGCTGACACGGCGCGAGAACCAGGCTGCGGCATTGACCGAGCAGGGCCTGCGGGTGTCGGGCAAGACCGAGCGCCACGTCCCGATCCGGGCCTCGCACCGCGCGGCCGACCTGCCCGCCGCGGACCTCGTGATCGTCGCGTGCAAGGTGACCCAGCTGCGCGAGGCGATCGCCGCGTTCGAGGGGCGCGCGCCCGATGCCACGGTGCTGACCCTCCAGAACGGGATGGGCGCGGAGGAGGTCGTGGGCGAGCACGGATCGTGGCCGATCGTGTCGGGCGTGACGTTCATGAGCGGGGTGCGCCACTCGGACGTGCACGTGGAGTACGAGCTCGACACCGCCACCTGGATGGGCCCGTACCACGGGACCGGGACCTCCTACGAGGTGGCCGCCGCGATCGGGGAGCTCTTCGTGGCCGGCGGGCTGCGCGCCGAGGTCTTCGCGGACCTGCGGCCGGCGCAGTGGTCGAAGCTCCTCTTCAACACGGCCGTGAACTGCGTCGCGGCGGTCACGGACCTGCCGCACGTCGGGGTCTTCGCCCGCCGCGAGCGCGACACCGACCTCGGCCACCTCCTGAGTGACCTCGTTGCCGAGGGCAAGGCCGTCGCCGAGGCCGCGGGCGTCGAGCTCTACGAGGACCCCTGGGAGATGAACGTGCGCGCGGTCAGCGTCGGCCAGACCGGCAACGAGGCGTACGCGCACGTGCCGTCGATGCTGGCCGACGTGCGGGCCGGACAGGCGACCGAGGTCGATTTCATCGCCGGCTCGCTCGTCCGTGAGGCCGACCGCCACGGGGTGCCGGTCCCGCTCACGCGGGCGCTCTACCGCCTCGTGAAAGCGCGTGACCGGACCTACGACGACTGACCCACGAGAGGAGCACCCGTGCGGATCGCCGTGATCGGCTGCGGGGCGGTCGGCAGCATCTTCGCCGCCCACCTCGCCCAACTCGAGGACGCGGAGGTCTGGGCCTACGACGTCGACACCGCCCACGTCGACGCGATCAACGCGCACGGCCTGCGCCTGTCGGGCCAGCGGGACCTCACGGGCTGGCCGCGGGCCACCGGCCACGCCGACGAGCTGCCGCCATGCGATCTCGGCATCGTGGCGACGAAGTCCTACGTCACCGAGCCGGCGATCCGCGCCGTCGCCGCGAGCTTCGCCGACGGCGCGGTCTGCTCGGTCCAGAACGGGGTCGGCAACGAGGAGGTCATCGCCGGTCACGTCGCCCGGGTGATCCGCGGCACGACGTTCCCGGCCGGACGGATCCTCGAGCCCGGGCACGTCGCGATGGACACCGGGGGCAAGGTGTGGGTCGGCCCGTTCGAGGACCAGCCCGCGCGCATGGACGAGGTCGAGGCCCTCGCGGATGCCCTGAACCGCGCGCAGCTGGACGCGCTCGCGATGACCGATGCGCGCGGCGCCCAGTGGACGAAGGTCATTTTCAACGCCGCGACGAACCCGCTCGGCGCGCTCACGGGCCTCACGCACGGGCGCCTCTGCGAGCTCCCCGCGACGAGGGAGCTCGCGAGTGCGCTGGTCGCCGAGGGGCGCGCCGTCGCCGAGGCGCTCGGGATCGAGCTCGACAGCGATCCCGACGAGCTGATCGACCACGCCGCGGAGGTCGCCTACGAGCACCAGGCCAGCATGTTGCAGGACGTGCTCGCCGAGCGCGCGACCGAGGTGGACGCGCTGAACGGCGGGATCTCCCGCTTCGGTGACGAGGGCGGGGTCCCCACGCCGATGAACCGTGCCGTCTGGGCGCTCGTGCAAGGGCTCGAGCGCTCATGGACGCAACCACGCTGAGGAGGGTCACCATGCCGAGCACCGCCGAGATCGAGCGCCGCTACCGCAAGCTGCGCGAGGCCATGGAGCACGCGGGCGTCGACGCGCTCGTCGTGACCGGGACGGAGTACACCGGCTTCGAGGGCGGGATCCGGTACGTCTCGGGCTTCCGGATCGTGCACCGCTACACCTACGTCGTCCTGCCGCTCGACGGCGAACCGGTCTCGTTGTTCCCCGCGGAGGCCCGGTGGGTCGGGGTGCACGCGGAGCCCTGGATCGAGCGCCAGGAGTTCCCCCAGGTCCCCGGCGACTGGATCCGCGAGGAGGCCGAGAAGCGGGGTTGGCGCCGGATCGGGGTGTACGGCCTCGACTTCGTCATGCCCGTGCGCGACTACCGCGCGCTGAGTGCCGGGGACGTCGAGCTCGTCCCGTTCGATCAGGAGTTCGACACCGCCCGCGCGGTGAAGAGCGACGAGGAGCTCGAACTGGTCCGCGACAGCCTCGCGATCAACGAGGAGGGCTTCTGGGCGCTCGTGCGGGCCTACGAGCCGGGCCGCACCGAGTCGGAGCTCATGGCGGCCGCGGAGGCGCTGTTCGTCGAGCGTGGCACGGGCCGGCGGACGATGAACATGGTGTTGTCGGGTCGGGGCGGCTCCGCCGAGCCCGAGTTCAAGATCCCCGATCACCAGCGGCCGGTGGAGCCCGACGACCTGCTGCTCTACTCGCTGGAGATCGCCGGGCCGGGCGGATACTGGACGGAGTTCGCCCGTCCCCTCATCCGGGGCGAGCTGAGCGCGGAGTCCCGCCGCATGTTTGACGCGTACCACGCGTGCTTCGAGGCGGCGACCCGGACGCTCCGCGACGGGGCGACGGCCCAGGACGTCCATCGCGCGGTCGCCGAGCCGCTCGAGGACGAGGGGTATCCGTTGGGCCACGTCACGGGCCACTCGATCGGCACGACGATGATCGAGTTCCCCCGGATCGGCGAGGGCGAGGAGTCCACGGTCCTGCGCGAGAACATGATCATCTCGATCCACCCCCACGTGATCTCGACCGACGGGCAGTCCTGCCTCTACATGCAGGAGACCTTCCGGGTCGGCCGGGACGGCGGGGAGGCGCTCTCCGGCGTGCCGATCACGACGTTCGACGGCACGGAGGCCTGACGGCGGAGGTCTGCGCGGGTCCCGGTCCCGCCGACGAGCGCTAGCCCGCGAGTACGCGGCGGGTCAGGTCGACCCGGGAGATCGTGCCGGTCTTGCGGTACACGCTGCCGGTGTGCTCCTTGACCGTGTAGGGGCTCAGGAACAACTCGGCGGCGATGGCGTCGTTGCTGGCACCGGCCGCGATCAGCTGTGCGACCTCCCGCTCCCGCGGCGTCAGGGCACTCGCCACGGCCGCGGGCAGGGTGGGTCGGGTGGGCTCCTCCAACGCCAGCGTGGTCGCCATCAGGTTCGGGTCGTCGGCGTCGCGGACCGAGCGCAGCCGGAGGACCCCTTCGCCGGCAGGGAGGCGCACCGTTCGTCGAGCGGTGATCTCGCCGTCCCTCGCGCCGTCGGACGCGAGCGCGGCGTCGAGGGAGAATCCCGGGTCCGCGGCCTCCAACCGCTCCAGCAGCTCGCGGGCGGCCCGGTTGACCCGTCGTTCCCCACCCCCGAGGTCGGTGAGGACGAGCGGCTCGTCGCACAGTTCCACGCCGGTACGCAGCCAATCGCGCTCGCGGGCGAGGTCGGCAGTGCGCGCCACGGACTCGAGCGCACCACCGACCACGAGTCCGATGGCCCCGGCGAACTCGATCAGCTCGCGCGTCACCGAGGGGTGATGCGCGTGGAACGCGAAGTGCAGCGAGCCGACGACGCGCGCCTGCGCCACGACGGGCGCCTCGATCTTGTGCTCGAAGCGCTGGAGCTGGCAGATCTCGTACATCGGGTTGGCGAGCCACTCCGGCTCGCTCAGGAGCGTGGCGCTCGACGTCGGTCGCCGCTCGTCGACCAGGTAGTGCAGCATCGGGTCGACGGCCCGCCCACGCTCCTCGTAGACGGCGAGGACGTAGTCGCTGACCCCCCGCACTGCGGTGTGCTCGACCACCAGCGTGCCGGGATCGAACAGGTACAGCCCCTGGGCCGCGCTCGGCACCAGGGCGCCGGCTCCGCGAAGGAAGGCCGCGCCCACTCCCTTCACGGTCGACTCGCGGGTGAGCGCCGGGGCGAAGTGGGCGAGCCGTGCCCAGGCGACGTCACCCCCGTCGACGGAACCCGCCATCGGATCGAGGATGTCATCGGCTTCGCGTTCGGCCATCTCGGGCTCCCGGTGGGCTCCAGTGGGTGCTCGGTGGGCGATACGTGAACCCACATGTATGATATTTGATTAGATCATCCCGGACCGTCTCCGTCAACGGCCCGTGGATGGTGACCCCCCCCGTTCGGGGGGTGTCGACGGGACCGGCGTCGCGCGGGATGTTGAGTGGCCCCGCCCCGGCGTACGTTCGCAGCGACCCGAAGCGTCGGGTCGCAACGGGCGATCGGGCCGGGCGCACCGCGGCCGGCCCCAGGGGAGGAGGGCCTCGCCATGAGCGGGAACGGGCAGATCGCGGTCGTCGGCGCGGGACAAGCGGGGCTGCTGGCGGCTCACGGGCTCCTGCGCGCCGGGTACGAGGTGACGCTGTACTCGGACAAGACCCCCGAGGACTTCCTCGAACGCGCCCGCCCGACGGGCACCGCCGCCCGATTCCACAGCGCCCTGGAGTTCGAGCGGGAGTTGGGCCTCGACCATTGGGAGAACATCGCTCCCAAGGGCGATGGGATCCACCTGCACTTCAACCCCACGCTCCGCAACACGCTGGTCACGCTGGTCGGCCGGCTCGATCACCACTACCTCGCGATCGACCTGCGGCTGCAGAGCGCCCGATGGCTCGAGGACCTGGAGGCCCGCGGTGGCAAGGTCGAGCTCGAGACCGTCACCGTGGAGCGCCTCGACGAGCTCGCCGCCCAGTACGACCTCGTGCTGGTGGCCGCCGGCAAGGGGGAGACCCAGCGGTTGTTCCCACGGGACGAGGCGCGCAGCACCTACGCCACCCCGCAGCGCTACCTCGCGATGGTCAACGTCACGGGTCCCGCGATGGAGTTCCCGTACCTCCCGGGGCGCACGCCGGTGAAGTTCAACTTCTTCGCTCCGCACGGGGAGATGTTCTGGGTGCCGTGGCTCTCGAAGGACCTCGAGCCCTCGTGGAGCCTGGTGTTCGAGGCGAAGGAGGGCGGGCCCGTGGACCGGTTCCGCGAGGTCTCCTCGGCCGACGAGGCCCTGCGCGTGGCCCAGCAGGTGATGGCCGAGATGGCGCCGTGGGACGCCGAGTGGGTCCGCGACGCCCGCCCGTGCGACGAGAACTCGTGGCTTCGGGGCACCTTCGTCCCGGAGGTGCGCGACGTGGTGGGGACCCTGCCCTCCGGCCGCACGGTCATGGCGGTGGGCGACACCGCGCACACCCTCGACCCGATCGGAGGGCAGGGCGCGAACAACGGGAACAAGATGGCCCGGACCGTGGTCGACGCGATCGTCGAGCGGGGCGGGGGGCCGTTCGGGTCCGACTGGATGCGGGACACCTTCGACCGGTTCTGGCAGCGGCACGGCCGGCACACGGAGCGGTTCAACGCGGCGCTGCTGGAGCCCCTGACCGCGGCGGGAAAGGCGGTCCTGATCGCCCAGTACGGCAGCGGGGGCTCACCCGAGGAGTGGACGCCCCAGGACGAGGTCGCCCGCGCGTTCTGCAACAACTTCGACGACCCCGCGCGACTCACCGACGCGTTCTACGACCCCGAGCGCGCCAAGGCCGCGGTCCGGGAGGCGCACGGCTCCACGCTGTGGCCGCTGCTGCGAGGTCGGGCGGGCATCGCGCGCGGGCAGATACGCCAACGGCTCGGCCGTGAGGCGGGACACCCCGGCACGTAGCGGGCACCACGGCGCGGGCACCACGGCCCGCGTGTCGGCTCGGCGAACGGAGGAACGGATGGGTGATCTCGACGGCAAGCGGGCGATCGTGACGGGAGGGGCCACACTGATCGGGGCCACGATCGTCGCGGCCATGGTGCGCGAGGGCGCGACGGTCGTCCTGGCCGACATCGACGAGGAGGCGGGACGTCGGGAGGCCTCGCGCCTCGACCCCGAGCGGGTCGTGTTCCGGCACGTGGATGTGACCGCGGACGACCAGCTCGATCAGCTCGTCGACGAGACCGTCACGCGTCTCGGTGGGATCGACGTGCTGGTGAACGGCGCCGCGACCTACCTCGACAACGCGCTCGAGACGACCCGCGAGGACTGGCTGCGCGCCCTCGACGTGAACCTCGTCTCGGGCGCACTCCTGACCGCCCGGGTGGCCCCGCACATGGCGGCCGCGGGCGGGGGCGCGGTCGTCAACCTCGCGTCGATCAGCGGGAAGCGCGCCCAGCCGCTGTTCTACGTCTACTCGGCGACGAAGGCGGCCATCCTCGGGGTGACACGCAACGAGGCGTTGAAGCTGTCCGACCGCGGCGTGCGCGTAAACTCCGTGTCGCCGGGCTGGATCTGGAGCAACCCGATCCAGGAGATGACGGGTGGCGACCGCGCCATGGCCGACGGGGTCGGCGAGCACCTCTTCCTGACCGGCCGGATCGGTGACCCGGAGGAGGTCGCCGAGGCCGTGGTGTTCCTCGCCTCGGACCGCGCCTCGTTCATCACCGGCACGGATCTGGCGGTCGACGGAGGGTACACCGCGATCGGTCCGGAGCAGATGGGCCAGCCGCTGCGTCCGCTCCTGGAGTGATCCCGGACCGGGTCGGGGTGGGCGACCTGTCGGGCGTCGGACCGTCGCGCTCGGACGGCTGCGGCCCTCCCTCCGTACGCCGTGCCCGGGTCGACCTGACGCCGCTCCGACAAGGATCGTAATCCAGTGTTCCCTTGTGTCTGATCTTTGATAATGTTGCACTCGAGGGATCGGGGCGGGAACGGCGGAGTCGCCCTGACCCACACTTCGATGGGGAGGGCGATGTCATGGGCGCCAAGCGGGTCGGATGGCTGCTAGTGCTGATCGGCGGGGCGGCGTTGCTGCTCGCGGCCTGCGCGGACGACGCGGACGATGCCGTCGAGGACGATGCCGTCGAGGAGGCGGATGCGGCCGAGGACGACGACACGGACGATGACGACGACGATCCCGATGCCGCCGAGGCGGACGGGGACGAGGCGGACGAGGCGGACGAGGCGGACGAGGCGGACGGGGACGAGGCGGACGAGGCGGACGGGGACGATCCCATCCTGATCGGTGGTGCGATCGACCAGTCGAACGACATGGCCCCGTTCGACGAGCCGGCGTGGGTCGCCGCGGAGATCGCCGCCGAGCGGATCAACGAGGACGGCGGTGTGAACGGACGGGAGATCGAGCTCACGGCGATCGACACCCAGCTCGACCCGGAGCGCACCCAGTCGGCCGCGCTCGACCTCATCGACGAGGGCGCGGACGTGCTGTTCGTGACCTGCGACTTCGACTGGTCGGTGCCGGCGGCGCAGGAGGCCTTGAACGAGGGGCTGCTCACGATCGCGCCCTGCATCGGCGACCCGATCTTCGGCCCCTCCGGCTTCGAGGGCGACCTGGGCCGGCTCGCGTTCACGTTCGGGAACGCGAGCTTTGCCGAGGGCGCCGCGCTCGCCGAGCTCGCCATGGACGAAGGGTGGGAGGAGACGATCACCGTCACCGACGACGCGATCCTCTACTTCCAGAACGTCTGCCGCGGGTTCACCGAGCGCTACGAGGAGCACGGCGGCGAGATCGTGCTCGAGGAGAGCTTCACCCAGGGCGACGGGACCGTCGAGCAGGTCACGGGCTCGGTGGCCGGGGGGGACAGCGACGCGGTGCTGCTCTGCAGCTTCCCACCGGACCTGCCGAGCTATCTCGCGCAGCTGCGCGCCACGGGCGTCGACCAGCCCCTGCTCGCCCCGTGGTCCGGGGACGGCGACTTCTGGATCGACGCCGTGCCCGACCTGAGCGACTACCACTACGCGACCTTCGTGTCCGTCTTCGGCGACGATCCCGAGGACGAGGTGAACGAGCTGATCGCGGCCTTCGAGGACCGCACGGGCGAGCCGCCGGCCACCGGAGGGTTCGTCACCGGGGCGTCCGCGGTCCAGGCGATCGCCGAGGCGGTCGAGCGCGCGGGCACCACCGACGGGGAGGCGCTCGCCGACGAGTTCCTCGCCTTCGACGGGTTCGAGTCGGTCTCGGGGCCGATCACGTTCACCGAGGACGTGCACATCCTCACCGACCGGCCCTTCCGGATCATGGAGGTCCAGGACGGGGAGTACTCCGTGCGCGAGCTGCGGACGGCCGAGTCGCCGCCCATGCCGGAGTGAGGACCAGCGTCAGACCGTGGGGCCGGCCGTGACCGACGCAGGGGAGCGCGGGGCGCCCGGCGAACCGGAGCCGGGGACCCTGCGCGCGGTCGACATCCACCGCGCCTTCGAGGGGATCGCGGTCCTGCAGGGCGTGAACCTCGAGGTGCGCCCGGGCGAGGTGCTCGGGCTCATCGGGCCGAACGGGGCTGGCAAGACGACGCTGGTCAACATCCTGACCGGCTTCGACGGGCCGGACCGGGGTGCGATCTGGCTGAACGGCCGCGGGGTGACGCGCCTGCGGGCGCACCGCCGCGCGAGGCTCGGGCTCGCCCGTACCTTCCAGCACGGGCACCTCTTCGCGGGTCTCACGGTGCGGGAGAACATCGAGGCCAGCGCGTTGGGGGTCGGGGCGTCGCCGCGGGCCGCGCGCGCTCGCGCCGACGAGCTCCTCGCGCGGTTCGGGCTCGCGGATCAGCCCACTGCGTCGGCGGGCGTCCTGCCGCCGGGCCAGGAACGCCGGCTCGGGATGGCCCGCGCGCTCGCGACCGAGCCGCGCTACGTGCTGCTCGACGAGCCCGCGGCCGGCCTGAACGAGGCCGAGGTGCCGGCCTTCGAGGACGCGATCCGGGCGATGGGCGCCAGCGGGACCGGGGTGCTGTTGATCGAGCACAACGTCGCGATGATCCTCGCGCTCTGCGACCGGATCGTCGTGCTCGACCAGGGCGTGGTGATCGCCGAGGGCGACCCCGCGACGATCCGCGGCGACGACCAGGTGGCCGCCGCCTACCTCGGGCTCGCCACCGATCACGGTCCGAGGGGCTGAGGATGCTCGCGATCGACGGGCTCGACGTGCGCTACGGCTCGGTGCGAGCGCTCCACGGGGTCACACTGCGGGTCGAGGAGGGGGAGGTCGTCGGGCTCATCGGCCCGAACGGCGCGGGCAAGTCCACCCTCCTGCACACCGTCATGGGCCTCGTCGCCCCCGCCGCGGGCGATGTCCGGCTGCGTGGGGACTCCCTCGTGGGTCGCCCCACCGAGCGGATCACGCGCTCGGGGGTGGCGCTGGTGCCGGAGGGACGGCGGGTCTTCGGCCAGATCACCGTCGACGAGAACCTGCGGCTCGGCCTGCTCGGACGGCGCGACGCGGGCGGGGCGGACGACGACCTCGCCCGCGTGCACGAGCTGTTCCCGGTGCTGCGCGACTTCCGCCAGCGCAAGGCCGGGATCCTGTCCGGCGGTCAGCAGCAGATGCTCGCGATCGCCCGCGCGCTCTTGTCCCAGCCGGACCTTCTCCTGCTCGACGAGCCGTCGCTGGGCCTCGCGCCCGCGCTCGTCGAAGACGTGTTCGCCGCCCTGGAGGCGATCCGCGCCGACGGGCGGACCATCCTGATCGTGGAGCAGCGGGCCCAGCGGACGGTCGCCTTCGCCGACCGGACCGAGGTCCTCGCCGGCGGGGAGATGCGGCTCACGCTGGGGCCGGAGGACGCCGCGGCGACGGAACGAATGGCGGAGGCGTACTTCGGCGCATGACTTATCTCCAGCTCGCCATCGACGCGATCAGCCTCGGGATGCTCTACGCACTCGTGGCCACCGGGCTCGCGCTCGTGTTCGGGGTGATGCGCCTCATCAACCTCGCGCACGGGGAGCTGCTCACCGCGGGTGCGTACAGCCTCACGCTGACCGCGGCATGGGCGACCGGGGCGCGCTTGCTCGTGTTGTTGCTGGTGGTGCTCGGCCTCGCGTTGGTGCTCGAGCGCGTCGCCTTCCGGCCGGTGCGGGACGCGAGCCCGGCGACGATGCTCGTCCTCACGTTCGCCATCGCGTACTTCCTGCAAGCACTGTCCCGCCTGCTGTTCACCGCGCAGGGGCGAGGTGTGCAGGTGCTCCCGATCCTCGACGCGCCCGTTCTCGCCGGGGACCTGCGCTTGCGCCTGCTCACCGTCGTGACCGCGGTGCTCGGGGCGGTGCTCCTCACCGCCACCGGGCTCTTCCTGACCCGTACGAGCACGGGCCTGCAGATGCGCGCGGCCGCCGCGGACTTCGAGACGGCCCGGCTGTTGGGGGTGAACGCGAACCACGTCATTCGCACCGCGTTCGTGATCGCCGCGGTCCTCGCGGCCGCGGTCGCGGTGATCCTCGTCGTGCAGCGACCCACGGTCACACCGGACTTCGGCTTCCAGGTCACGATCGTCGGGCTCATCGGCGTCGTGGTCGGCGGCCTCGACCGGTTGGTGAGCGGCGCCCTCGGCGGCTTCCTCATCGGAGTCATCAACTCCGTCCTCGGCAACACGCTGCCGACCGACACGCGGGTGTTCCTCACCTCGTGGCTGTTCCTGGCGGTGATCGCCCTCTTGGTGCTGCGGCCCCAGGGGCTGTTCGCGCGCCGCGACGCGATGGCGGAGCGCGTCTGATGCGGGCACGGGTGCAGGCACTCTGGCCGTTGCTGGGGCCGGCGTCGCTCGTCGTCGTCGCCGCCGTGGGATCGCTGGGCCTGTCGAGCGGGCTCCAGTTCCAGATGCGGTTCGCGTTCGTGTTGCTCACCATCGTGGTCGGGCTCTACGTGTTCGTCGGCAACTCCGGCGTGGTGTCGTTCGGCCACGTCAGCTTCGTCGCGGTCGGCGCGTTCACGGCGGGTCTGTTGACGATCGCGCCGCCCCAGAAGCAGGCGTTCATGCCCGACCTGTTGCCGGTCCTCGCCGAGGCGCGCGTGTCGCCGCCGGTGGCCCTGCTGGCCGCGGCCGCGGTGGGCGGGATCATGGCCTTCCTGGTGGCGTTGCCGCTCATGCGCCTCTCCGGGCTCGCGGCGGGGATCGCGACGTTCGGCGTGCTGATGATCACCCTGAACGTGCTGCGCAACTGGGAGAGCGTGGGGCCGGGCGTGCGGACCATGACCGGCATCCCGCAGCACACCGGCCTCGCGGTGGCGGCTGGCGGGGCCCTCGTAGCGATGGTGATCGCGTTCGCCTACCAGCGCAGCCGGTTCGGGCGCCGGCTGCGCGCGGCGCGCGAGGACCACAACGCCGCGCGGGCGACCGGAGTCAACATCTACCTCGAGCGGGTTCGCGCCTTCACGCTGAGCGGGGTCATCGCCGGATTCGCCGGCGCGCAGCTGGCCCACCTGCTCGGGAGCATCAGCACGGAGCAGGTGGCGCTCGACCTCACGTTCGTGACCCTCGCGATGCTCGTCGTCGGGGGAACGGGCAGCCTGTGGGCGGCCGTCGCCGGGACCGGCGTCATCAGCTTCCTGAACCAGTTCCTGGGGGAGGCCGAGACCGGGTTGTCGTTCGGGTTGTTCGAGGTGACGCTGCCGACCGGTACGCGCCCGCTGATCGTGGCCGGGGTCATGGCCGGGATGCTGATCCTGCGGCCCCAGGGCATCACCGGAGGCCGCGAACTGCCGTGGCCCCGCCGCCCGGACACCGCGGCGGGCCGACGACGACGCCGGACGGCGAGGGAGGCGGCATGAACGCCGACGCGGACGCGGTCGTCATCGGTGCCGGGCACAACGGCTTGGCGTCGGCCATCGTGCTCGCCCGCGCGGGCTGGGACGTGGTGGTCTGCGAGCGCAACGAGTCGCCGGGTGGCGCGATTCGGACCGAGGAGGTCACGCTCCCCGGGTACCGCCACGACCTGTTCGCCGCGAACCTCAATCTGTTCATGGGGTCGGCGTTCTTCGCAGAGTTCGGCGACGATCTCGCACGCCACGGTTTCTCGGTCGTGACGGCCCAGCGGGCCTACGGGTCCGTGTTCCCCGACGGGCGGTTCCTCGGCGTCGAGCAGGACCCGGAGGCCACGCGGGCGAGCCTCGCGCAGGTGGATCCCGACGACGCGGAGGCGTGGGAAGCGCTGCACGCACGCTTCGCCGCGATCGCGCCGCACCTCTTCCCGCTGCTGGGGGTGCCGTTGCCCTCCGTGGCTGCGGTGCGCGGGCTGCTGCGCGGCACGCGGGCACTCGGTCGGCGGTGGCCCCTGGACCTCGCCCGCCTGCTGGCACAGTCACCCCGGGAGCTGTTCGAGGAGCACTTCGTCTCCCCCGAGGTGCAGGCACTCTGCGCGGCCTGGGGCATGCACCTGGATTTCCCTCCGAGCATGTCCGGGGGCGCGCTGTTCCCCTTCCTCGAGTCGCAGGCGTCCGCCGCCAACGGGATGGCGCTCGGCCGCGGCGGGGCGGGCACCCTCATCGCCGCGATGGTCGGGCTACTGGAGGAGAAGGGGGGCGAGGTTCGCTGTGGCGCGCCGGTGGACCGGGTCATGGTCGACGGGGGCCGTGCCCTCGGGGTGCAGTTGGTCGGTGGCGAGCGCCTGAGGGCGCGCCGGGCCGTGATCGGCAACGTGACGCCGCAGGCGCTGTTCGGGCAGCTGATCCCGCCGGCGCAGGTGCCGGACGAGTTCGAACGACGGGTCCGGGCGTTCCGCCACGGCCCGGCGACGTTCATGCTCCACCTCGCGATGTCCGACCTGCCGGACTGGTCGGCGAGCGCGGAGGCCCGGGACTACGCGTACATCCACGTCGCCGGCTACCTCGAGGACATGGACCTCGCCTACGTCCGAGCGGTGGCGGGACGGCTGCCCGAGCACCCGACACTCGTCGTGGGCCAGCCCACGGCGGTCGATCCGACCCGGGCCCCCGACGGCGAGCACGTGCTGTGGGTCCAGGTGCGTCAGGTCCCGAGCGCCATCCACGGGGACGCGGCGGGCGAGATCGAGGCGCGCTCCTGGGACGAGGCCAAGGAGCCGTACGCCGACCGGATCCTCGACCTGATCGAGGCGCACGCCCCGGGCACCCGCGACAAGGTCCGCGCACGCTCGGCGTGGTCGCCGGCCGACCTCGAGGCGGCCGACCCGAACCTGGTCGGAGGGGACTCGCTCGCCGGCAGCCACCACCTCATGCAGCACTTCTTCCTGCGACCCGTGCCCGGGTGGAGCCGCTATCGCACGCCCATCGACGGGCTCTACCTCTGCGGGGCGGCCACCTGGCCGGGCGCGGGCGTCGGTGCGGGATCGGGCCATCTGCTCGGCCAGCAGCTGACCCGCTCACGGACGCGCCGTCGGCGGTGATCGGCGACCGGGCGTCCCCGGTGCCGGCCGTGTGCCCGGTGCCGGCCGTGTGCCCGGTGCCGGCCGTGTGCCTGGCGCCGGCCGTGTGCCCGGCGCCGGCCGTGCTCAGCGGACGGCGATGACCTCGACCTCCACCCGCATCCCCGGCAGGGCGAGCGCCTCGCATCCGACGACCGTCTGCGCCGGACGGTGCCCCTGGAGGAACTCGGCGGCGACCTGCCCGAACTCCCCGAGGTGCTCGGTCCCGACGAGGTAGACGGTCTGTTTCACGACGTCCTGCAGGCTGGCACCCGACCGTGCCAGCACGGTCTGCAGGTTCTCGTACGTGAGCCGCGTCTGCGCCGCGACGTCGTCGGGGTGCTGGACCTGCCCGTCGGCGTCGACGCTCGCCTGCCCGGAGACGAAGACGATCTCGTCGGCACCGCGCACACGCCAGGCGTGGCTGAAGCCGTACGGTTCCTGCCACATCCACGGGTCGATCTGCTCACGCTCCACGGGGGTTCCTCTCACTCGGGACGGACCGGCCACGGCCGCGGGAGAAGCGCTCGAGCCCGCCCTCTCGACGCCGACCGTGCAGCAGGACGGACGGTAGACGGCATCGCGGCGGCGTCAAGGTCCCCAGGGAGGTCGGGGGTCGTCCCGACGACATCGCTGGGGCGGGTACGGGGCGATCGGTGCGGGGTTTCTGCCCGTCGAACCTTGACAACCCGTTTGATCAAAGATCCAATCACTTGCCACGCGGGAATCCGTGGCCGGAGGGATCGCCGGCCGACAGGGAAGGACTGGACATGCGCAGACCCACCGTGCTGTGGCTCCTCGCGCTGATGGCCGTGCTGGCCCTCGCCGCTGCTGCGTGCGCCGAGGACGAGCCCGACGAAGCCGCCGGCGACGCGGAGGACGAGCCGGACGACGAACCCGACGAGGAGCCCGACGACGAGCCGGACGACGAGCCGGACGACGAGCCGGACGAGGCGGCCGAGAGCGTCGAGCTCACCTACGCGTTCTTCGCGCCCGAGGGCACGTTCCCCGCGGTCCAGATGCAGGAGTGGGCGGAGCGGCTGCAGGAGCGGACCGAGACCGACGTCGAGGTGGACATGTTCTTCGGCGGAACCCTGCTCGAGGCCGGGGACATCTACTCCGGCGTGCAGCAGGGGACCGCGGACATGGGCCTCGGCTCGCCCGGCTACGACACGGGACAGTTCCCGCTCATGTCGGGCATCGCCCTGCCGGTCGGATTCCCGAACGCGACGGTGGCGAGCGTGACCCTCTGGGATCTCCTCGAGGAGTTCGAGCCCGACGAGCTCTACGACGACTTCAAGGTGCTCACGGCGTTCACCACCGAGCCCGCGCATCTCATGACCATCGACCGCGTCGAGGGCGTCGAGGACGTCGAGGGCACGGACATGCGGGCGACCGGGAGCGGCATCCCGGTCCTGGAGGCGTTCGGCGCGAGCGGGACCGGCATGCCGATGCCGGAGGTCCCGGAGGCGGTCGAGACCGGGGTCATCGAGGGGGTGCTCACCTCCCGCGAGACCCTGGAGGACTTCGCGCTCGCCGAGAACCTCGGCTACACGGTCGATCACCCGACGGTGGTGAACTCCTTCGCTGCGGTCATGGACCTCGACCAGTACGAGGGCCTGCCCGCCGACGTCCAGGAGGCCATCGACGGGCTCGGCCCCGAGATGGCGGAGTGGACCGGCAACTACCACGACACCGACAACGTCGAGGGCGCGCTCGAGTGGGCCGATCAGGAGCACGGCCACGAGATCGTCGAGCTCGACGAGGACGAGGCCGAGCGCTGGGACGAGCTCATGGAGCCGATCACCGAAGCGTGGCTCGACGAGGCCGAGGACGCGGGGCTCCCGGGCGACGAGTTCCACGAGCGCATGCTCGAGCTCCGCGACGAGCACGCCGAGGAGCACGGATAGCCCGGGCGGGTTGCGGGCTGATCCGCCCGCAGCCCGCCCGCCACCGTGGGACGATCGACGGCCACGACGTCAGGAGGGGCGAGTGGGGACACCACCGCGGACGCCCCCTCGCTCCGGTGCTGAGCGAGCGGAACCGGCGGGATCCGGACGCGACCGTTGAGCGTGGTCGCGGTGCTCGGCGGCGGCAACGGGGCGCATGCCGCCGTGGTCGACCTGCAACTCAAGGGCTATCGCGTCGCGTGGTGGCGTCGCGACGCGGGGGCCTTCCCCCCCGACGGGTGCCTCCGCTACACGGGGATCCTCGGCGAGGGCGAGATCACCGTCGAACGGTGCACCGACGTCCTCGCCGAGGCCGTCGAGGACGCCGATCTCGTCGTCGCGCCGCTGCCGGCCGACGCGCAACCGCCGCTGCTCGACCGGCTCGCGCCCGCCCTCCGGGACGGGCAGGCGGTCGCCTTCACGCCGGGCACGTTCGGCTCCTGGTTGGGAGCGCAGCGGCGGCCCGGGGTCACGTTCCTCGAGACCGGGACGCTGCCGTACCTCGCGCGCGTGACCGCCCCCGGCGAGGTGTCGATCCCGGTCGTCGCGACCCGGCTGCCGACCGGTTCGATCCCCGGGGAGGGGCCGGCCGCGGACGCGGCCCACGAGGCGTTCGCGGCCGCCTACCCGTCGGCCGTTCGCGTCAGCGACGGGTGGGACGCGGCGCTGTGCAACTGGGGGCCGGTGCTGCACCCGCCGCTGATCGTGCAGAATCTCGGCGCGATCGAGTCGCTCGGGGACGCGTTCGACATCCATGCGGCCGGGACGTCCGAGGGCGTGGTCCGCACGATCCTCGCGGTCGACGAGGAGCGCATCGCGCTGCGGCGCACCCTGAACCTCCCCGGTGAGCACTGGCCCATCCGCACGCACTACGACGAATCGCCCCAGGGGATGTACGGCAGCGACGCGAAGCGGCGTCTCGTCGAGAGCGGCCTGTGGCGGGAACGGCTGCACCCACGTCACCGCTACGTGACCGAGGACCTGCTCTGCGGGCTCGTCCTGACCGCCTCGTGGGGGCGCGCCGCGGGCCAGCCGATGCCTGTCAGCGAGGCCCTGCTGACGCTCGCGGCCCCGTCCCTCGGGGTCGATCCCTGGACGGAAGGGCGGAGCGCCGCCTCGATCGGCGCCGAGGACCTCGAGGTGCTCCGTGCCGCGGCACGCCATGGAGGGGGGCGATGAGCAGCGAGGCGGCGGCACGGGGAGGACTCGACGAGCGGGTCGACCGGGTGAGCCGCCGCGCGAACGGTGCGCTGGCGACGCTGGCGGCCATCGCGGTGCTGTCGATCATGCTGCTCACGGTCGTGAACATGGTCCTGCGGTTCGCGGGCGCGCCGATCGCGGGCTCGTTCGAGCTCGTGGGGTGGCTGGCCGCCCTCACGAACGGTCTCGCGGTCGGCTACACGCAGACCCGGCGCGGCCACGTCGACATCGACGTGCTGACCCGGTTGATGCCCCTCCGCATCCAGGCCGTCCTGCGCGCCGTGATGACCGGGGTGGCCACGGGGTTCTTCGTCATCGTCACCTGGCAGCTCGTCGAGCACGGCCTGCACCTGCGCGACGTGGGGAGCCTCTCGGACGTGCTGCGCGTCCCCTTCTATCCGTTCACGTTCGCCGTGGCTGTCGGGTTCGCCGGGTTCGTCCTCGCGCTGTTCGCTGATCTCCTTCGGCACGGGCGGGAGGCGATGGTTCCGCGTCGTGAGGGCGATCGGACGGGGTGGACGGGGACGGCCACGGACATGGCCGACGACGACGGGTCGGAAGGACGGGAATGAGCGATCTCGCGATCGCGGGCATCGGCGTCGTCGCGATGCTCGCGTTGATGCTGCTGCGCATGCCCGTCGCGTTCGCGATGATGATCGTCGGGTTCGTGGGCGCCATGGTCGTGCTCACACCGGATGCGGCGCTCCAGTTGATCAGCGCCGACGTGTGGAACCAGCTCTCGGCGTTCAGCCTCAGCGTCATCCCGATGTTCGTACTCATGGGGCAGGTCGCCTACCGCTCGGGCATCACCCAGCGGCTGTACGAGACCGCCTACAACTGGCTCGGCCACCTGCCCGGCGGGGTCGCCGCCACGACGATCCTCGCGAGCATGGGCTTCGCGATGGTCTCCGGCTCGAACACCGCCACCACGGCGACGATGGGCACGGTGGCGCTGCCGGAGATGCGTCGCTACGGCTACGCGCGCTCCCTCGCGAGCAGCAGCGTCGCGATGGGCGGGACCCTCGGCGTGGTCATCCCCCCGAGCGTGGTCCTGATCGTGATCGCCATCCAGGCCGAGCTGTCCATCGGACGGCTGTTCGTCGCCGCGATCGCCCCCGGGATCATGCTCACGATCATGCTGCTCCTGACCGTCGTCGTCCTGTGCCGCCTGCGCCCCGAGCTGGGACCGCCGAGCGAGAAGGCCTCCTGGGGACAGCGGCTCGGCTCGCTCGGTGGTGTCATCGAGACGCTCGTGCTGTTCGCGCTCGTGATCGGGGGCTTGTACCTGGGCTGGTTTACCCCCACCGAGTCGGGCGCCATCGGCGCCTTCGGGGCGTTCGTGATCGGGTTCGCGCGCCGGAACCTGAACTGGGAGCAGATCAAGCTGGCCACGCTCGAGACGCTGCGGATCTCGGCGATGGTGATCCTCCTGCTCGCCGGCGCGGTCGTGATCAGCCGCTTCCTGACCGTGACGCGCCTGCCGTTCGAGTTGGCCGAGTGGGCGGCGGACGTCGCCGTCGATCCCCTGTGGATGCTGCTGATGGTGTTGCTGATCTACCTGATCGGCGGCCTGATCATGGATGCGCTGGGCTTCCTCGTCGCGACGATCCCGATCTTCTTCCCGCTCGCGCTCGCGCTCGACTTCAACCCGATCTGGTTCACCCTGCTCATCACGCTCGTGACGAGCCTGGGGGCGGTCACCCCGCCGGTCGGGGTCAACGTGTACATCGTGAGCTCCCTGGACCCCGACCTGGGCGTGGTGGAGGTCTTCCGGGGCGTCCTGCCGTTCATGCTCTCCTACGTGCTCGTGATCGCGTTGCTGATCGCCTTCCCGGGCATCGCGCTCTTCGCGCTCTAGCACCCATCCCCCGACGTCGAGGAGGAGACAGCGATGATCCAGCCCTACTCCGCGGTCGGCCTGATCCCCACGGTGCGGGGGATCAGGACCCGCGACGACATCCAGCGCAACCTCGATCACCTCGCCGAGCTCGTCACCGCGGCCTCGTGGCTGTCGAGCATGGACCTGCCGGTCCGCCTCGTCATCGTGCCGGAGGGCGCCCTGCAGGGCTTCAACGACGAGGTCCTCGATCTGCACCACGAGACCTTCGCCCGGGAGTGCGCGATCGACCTGCCGGGCAAGGAGACCGAGTTCCTCGGCGACCTCGCGCGCAAGTGGGGCGTGTACCTCATGGCCCAGGCGAAGGTCCGCCACCCGGAGTTCCCCGGCCGCTTCTTCAACGCCGGGTTCGTCCTCGACCCGCAGGGCGAGTTGATCCTCATCCACTACAAGGTGGTACCGCTGCTGCCGGTGGAGCACTCGGTGACCCCGCACAACGTGTGGGACCGGTGGGTCGAGCTCTACGGCGAGACGCTCGACGCCTTCTACCCGGTTGTCGACACCGACATCGGCCGCCTCGGCGTCATGATGGCCAACGAGGGCTCCTACCCCGAGAACGCGCGCGGCCTCGCGATGAACGGGGCCGAGGTGGTCTACCGCGCGTCGTACCCGCACCCGCACACCGGCAACGAGCTGTTCGAGGTCCAGAACCGGGCGCGGGCGCTCGACAACAACTTCTACGTCCTCGCGCCGAACATGGGGACCTACTACCTGCACGCCGAGGACGAGCTGCCGATCGACACGTTCGGCGGGCGGTCGATGATGTGCGACTACAAGGGCCGGGTCGTGGGCCAGCAGGACTACGGCGCGGGTTCGACCTACATCGCCGGACAGATCGACGTCGAGGCGCTCCGGGACTTCCGCACGCGGGCCCAGATGAACAACTGGATGAAGGATCTCACCACCGAGCAGTACCGGCTGATCTACGACCAGCCCGTGTATCCGAAGAACCTCTACCTCGATCGTGAGCCGTACGACCACGCGGATTACAAGGCACAGGTGACCGACCGGCAGATCGAGTACCTCGTCGAGCGCGACATCTACCGCTGGCCCGAGGGTCGGTGAGCGTGGCGCGGGCGTCGGCGGGTCCGTGGTGGATCCGCACGGTGCGATCGGAGATCCCATGGACATCGTGCTCGGCTACGTCGACACCCCACACGGTCAGCGGGCGCTCGACGAGGCGACGGCGCAGGCCCGCGCGCACGGCGCCCGGCTGCACGTGGTCGTGTGCGACACGACGAGCGTCGGCGAGCACGCCTCGCAGGCCCGGGATCGGGAGGAGGGGGTCGCGGCGGCGGCCGAGCGGCTCGACGAGCTCGTCGCAAGGCTCGTCGACGACGGTCTCGACGCTCGCGGCGAGGTGGTGCGCGACGACCGCGACAGCGCCGGTGCAGCGCTCGTGGACTACGCGACGCGCGCCGAGGCCGATCTGATCGTGGTCGGGGTGCGCAAGCGCTCCCGGGTCGGCAAGCTGCTGCTCGGCAGCAACCTGCAGGACGTCATCCTCGCGGCGCCCTGCTCGGTGCTGGCGGCCAAGCCCGCCGACCCCGCGTCGGGCGGCACCGTAGGTGGTGAGGAGCCGTCGGCGTGACCCGGTTCACTCCGCACCACCGCACGGTTCGCGGCCGTCTGCACGGGCGGGCCTGATGCGGTTCGGGCTGCAGCTGCACGGCACCCTCGAGCTCGAGCAGTTCCCGGCGCTAGCGAGCCGAGCGGAGGCGCTCGGGCTCGAGGACGTCACCTTCCACGACACCTTGATGCGCCGACCCGTGTGGCCCGTGCTCTGCGACATCGCGCGGGCCACCGAGCACGTGCGCGTCGGGCCGAACGTCACGCACCCGTTCGTGCAGCACCCGGCCGTGATCGCGACGAACTGCGCGCACCTCGACGAGGTGTCGGGGGTCGTGCGACGCTCGGCCTTGGACGCGGGTCGCTCTACTCCCTGATCGGCGAGCGTCACCGCGGCTCGCTGCAGGGGCTCACCGAGGCCGTGCACGTGTGCCGGATGCTGCTCGAGGGCGACGACACCCCGTGGCAGGGGGAGGTGTTCGCGCTCGGACCGGGTCACGGGTTGAAGTTCGGGACGCGCCGGCGCGTGCCGATCTCACTCGGGGTCTTCGGACCGAAGGGCTGCCGCCGCGCCGGCGCGATCGCCGACGGCGTGCGAGCCGCGGCGCAGTGGGACCCCGCGTACATGTCCCGGGCGCGCGAGTGGATCGCCGAGGGGGCGCGGGAGGCCGGTCGTGACCCCTCGGCGGTGGAGGTCGTGCTCGAGAACTGGACGTGCCTCGACGCCGACCGTGAGCGCGCGCGAGCCCGGGCGCGGGAGGTGCTCGCCACGTTCCTGCCGGAGTTGGGTCCGCTGCTGTCGTTCTACGAGATCCCCGACGTCGAGGTGCAGGCCGCCCGCGACGCCACGGTTCACGGGGACCGCGACGCGCTCGCGACGATCAGCGAGCAGACCATCGATCGGTTCATGGCCGCGGGCGACGCCGACGACCTGCGTCGCGGGCTCGGTCGGCTCGAGGCGGCCGGCTTCGACGCGGTGTCGTTCTCCGGGATCCTCGGCCCGCGACCCGAAGACGCCTTGGAGATCCTCGGTGCCGAGATCGCACGTCGGGCGGAAGCGACCCGCTGAGGCTCGAGCGGGGCCCTCTCACTCGTTGCCGAAGAACAGCTGACGCCCGACGCGGGCCTCGATCTTCAGGTAGCGCCACAGGCGGTACTCGTCGATCTCCCCGTCGCGGACGATGTTGCAGACGCCGGTGACGGCCTCCAGCGACGGGGCGTCGGCCAGGATGTACGCCGTCCAGGGCCACGTGGGCGACGAGCCGACCATGAGCTCGTCGTCGTCCATCGTGCCGAGGACCGTGATCCCGAAGCGCCCACCGAGGTCGGCGAAGGCGTCGGCGATCTGGGGGATCAGCTCGGGGATCTTGGCGGCCGGCTCCTCGAACAGCGGCTGCTGCACGCCGATGCAGAAGAGCACCCGCAGCGCTGGGCCCTTGTCGCGGTAGCTCTGCTGGTCGTCGGACATCGTTACTCCTCCTGTGCCGTGTCGGGGGACGTGTCGACGGCGCGGGCGCGCCGCCACTCCTGCTGGAACAACAACTGCAACGGGGCCACGAGATCCGGGTGGCGGATCGCGACCGTGCGAACGCCCTCACCACCGTCCCGCGCCTCGCTGAGCAGCACGACGAGTGCCTCCTCGCCGTCGCGGATCGCGAGCTTCAGGGGGAACGTCGCCGAGATCCGCACCGCGCCTCCCGCCTCCTCGACGGGTCTCCAGCGCGCGGGATCGTCGAGGAGCTCAGGGGCGAAGAGGACACGCACGCGCACGCCGCGGTCGAGGGCGCCGCGCTCGGCGTCGGCCCACCGCTCCCGGGGGCGTACGCCGAAGCCCGCGTACGAGACGTCGACGGTACGGTTCGTGCGCGCCACGAGGTCCTCGTACAGGCCGGCGGTCTCCTCCCGGCCCTCCGTGACATCGATGAGTTCGGTGTGCGCGGGCGCCGGGGTGGGCTCGGGTGGGCTCGGCAGGGTCGCGGAGAGCTCGTCGGCCAGGCGCTGCTCTCGCTCGGCTTCGAGCTTGCGCTCCTGGTCGCGTCGGCTCACCCACTCGGGCAGGGCCACCTCGCTGTGCACGGCCTCGAACGCCCGGACCCGCTGACCCCCGGACCGCACGAACCCGCGCCGCTCGAGCGCGTTCAGCGCCTCGTACACCTTCGGGCGGGGGATTCCGGCCGCCTCGGCGACCTCGGCGGCGGATCGGCGGCCGTGGCGCAGCAGCGAGAGGTAGGCCCGGGCCTCGTTGCGTGTGAGGCCGAGTTCGACGAGCCGCTCCGTGATCGTGTCGTCCATGGCCGCCTCGTGTCGCCGGCGCCGCTCGGGCGGTGGACCGGTGCCGTACTCGGGACGGGTGGCGCGGCCCCGCTCGCCCCTTGACAGCGCGGGTGCGAGGTCGGCTATGGTGTCACTAACCCTAGGTAGTATCAAGTATCAACCCTCGTGCACCCGAACTCGTGCACCCGAGTCGTCGTTCGTGATCCGCCCAACGCTCCGGCTCGGTGTCCCGGGGGTCGGCGCGCTCGGTGGTGACCGTGCCCACGACGGCGAGGAAGGTGGTAGCAATGCAGCACTGCCTCACGGATCGGCAACGGGAGATCGTCGAGCTGGCGGGCCGGCTCGCCGACACGTTCGCGGAGCGTGCCGACGGTCCCGACCGGGAGAACCGCTTCCCGGTGGAGAACTACGAGGACATGCGCGAGACCGGGTACCTGCGCCTCACGGTGCCCGAGGAGCTCGGTGGGTACGGCGCCGACTTCCACGAGCTCCTGCTCGCGCAAGAGCGTCTCGCGATGGGCGACGGCGCCACGGCGCTCGCGGTGAACATGCACGTGTCCCCGGTGGGGCAGTGGGCCGCGATTTGGCGCGAGACGGGCAACCCCAAACTCGAGGAGTTCCTGCGGGCGGTGGCCCGCGATGAGATCGTCTGGGCGTCGATCACCTCCGAGCGGGGCGTCGGCAACGACCTCACGGACTCGACCGTCACCGCCGAGCGCGCGGACGGGGGCTACCGCGTGAACGGCCGGAAGATCTTCGGGACCAACTCGGCGGTCGCGACGCACTTCTCGTTCACGGCGCGCACCGAGGACCACGAGCACGGGCCGCGGGTGCTGCTGATGCGCACGGCGATGGGCGAGGAGGCCGTCGAGATCAAGCAGACCTGGGACACCCTCGGCATGCGCGGGACCCAGAGCAACGACCTCGTGTTCACGGATCTGTTCGTGCCGGACGAGGACGTCGTGCACTCGATGCCCGTCGGGCACTTCGACGCGACGGTCCTGAAGACGGCGTTCGCCCGCGGGATCGCGACGTTCGGGGCCGTCTACATCGGCATCGCCGGCGGCGGGATCGAGTGGGCCCGGCAGATGGTCCTCCAGCGCGGCCGAGAGACCGACCCGGTCGTCCAGCACATCTTCGGGGAGGTGGAGCTGTTGCAGGAGTCGGCGCGGGCGATGCTCTACCGGCACGCGCAGGAGGTGATGTCCGGGGACCTGTTCGACAAGTACTCCGTGCAGGAGGGCCTCGCCCGCACCTCGCTGTCGAAGGCCGTGTGCGCGAACAACGGGCTGCAGATCATGCAGCGTCTCGTCGACGTCGTCGGGGGCCCGGCCTACATGAAGCGGTTCCCGTTCGAGCGCATGCTCCGCGACAGCCTGGCCGGCCCGATCATGCCGTACAACAACGTCGACACCCAGCGCATGCTCGGCGCGACGAGCCTCGGCGTGCAATTGAAGCCGGAGATCCCGCCCGACGAGTCCGGCCACGGCAGCCGGCCGCACACCGACGAGCTGGTGGGCAGCGGCGAGGCCTAGACCCCGGGCGAGACGAGACCCCCGGGGGCGAGACCCCCGGAAGGCAGAGACCCCCGGGGGTTCGTTCGCGCCGGGTCGCCGAAGGCGGCCTTCCGCGTCTGCTCGCCAACCGTCATGATCTGGGGGGAGCACGAGCCAAGGAGGGGTCATGACCCAGAGCCAGACACCCGACGAGCCCCGCGTCGCCGTCGTGACCGGCGCCGGGCAGGGCCTCGGCAAGGCGATCGCGGCCTCCTTGCAGGACTCCGGACACCGGGTCGCGCTCGTGGATCTCGATGCCGACGCCGCGAAGGCCGCCGCGCACGAGCTCGATCCGTCCGAGCAGGCGACCATGGCCGTGTCCGCCGACGTGGGCGATCGGGAGGCGTTCGCGCACGCGCTGGACGAGGTCGGCGCGCGCTGGCGGCGCGTGGACGTGCTCGTCAACAACGCGGCCGCCTCGGTGATGCGGAGTTTCTGGGCGATCGAGCCCGAGGAGTGGGATCACGTGCTCGGGGTGAACCTGCGCAGCGTGTTCCTCGGCTGTCAGCTCGCCGGTCCGCTCATGCGCGAGGGGGGATGGGGCCGCATCATCAACCTCTCCTCGATCGCCGGCCAGCAGGGCGGCGCGGTGATGGGTGCGCACTACGCGGCGTCGAAGGCCGGGATCCTCGTGCTGACCAAGATCGTGGCGCAGGAGCTCGCCGGATCCGGCGTGACCGTCAACGCGCTCGCGCCGGCGGCGATCGACAGTCCCCTCCTGCAAGGGCTCGGTGACGACGCGATCGAGTCACTGGCCGACAAGATCCCGGTCGGGCGGGTCGGGCGCCCCGAGGAGGTCGGCGCGCTCGCGGCCTTCCTCGCCTCGGAGGACGCCGGCTACATCACCGGCGCGACGCTGGACATCAACGGCGGGTTGCACATGCGCTGACCGCCGGGACGCGTTGCGGTGGCTCCGCGACGCGGTGCCCGCTCGTCGTGACGTCGCTCGGAGCGGGTGGCTACCCGTTCTGCGCGCGCTTCACGAGCTCGACGAACTCGGCGTCGGTGATCGTGCGGCGGTGATCCTCGCTCAAGCGCTTGACCTCCTGCAGGAGCGCCATCTGGTCGAGTCCGTCGAGGTCGAGTCCGAGCTCCTCGGCCTTGATGTCGAGGCTGACCGCGCCGCTCTTCTTGCCGAGCACGATCTTGCGCTCGGCTCCGACGAGGTCGGCGGCGTAGGGCTCGACGGCCTCGGGCTCGTGGAACTGCATCGCCACCGCGCCGCTCTCGCGGATGAACAGGTTGTCGCCCACCACCGACTTCCACGGCTCGTAGCCGTGGCCGGCGAGCTCCGCCACGAGCTGGGACGTCTCGCGCAGGCGATCGAGGCGCAGGCCCGTCTGGTGCTCGTACAGGCCCTCGAACGCGAGCGCGATCTCGGCGATGTTCGCGTTGCCGGCGCGCTCGCCGATCCCGTTGATCGTCGCCTGGATCCAGTTGGCCCCGCCGTCGACGGCGGCGACCGCTCCCGCCGTGGCCAGCCCGAAGTCGTTGTGCCCGTGCCAGTGGATCGGGATGTCGGGACCCACCCATCCCCGGACCGAGCCGACGAGGTGGCGGACCGCCTCGGGCGCCAGCACGCCGATGGTGTCGACCACCGCGATCTCCTCGGCCCCACCCTCGAGCGCGGCCTCGTAGGACGCGCGGAGGTGGTCCATATGCGCGCGCGACCCGTCGACGCCGAAGAAGCACACGCGCATGCCGCTCTCGACCCCGGCCTGCACCGCCGTACGGATCCGCTCGAGCATCTTCTCGGGCTCGACCCCGTACGCGGCGAGCTTGGTGTGGCTGACCGGCGCCTCGATGATGGTGGCGGGCAGCCCGAGCCCCGCGAGCAACTCGATGTCGGCGGGGACCGCGCGCCCGAAGCCCCACAGCTGCGCGTCGAGGTCCTCCTGGACCAGCAGGCGGATCGCCTCCTCGTCGCGCGGTGACACACGCGGGAAGCTCGCCTCGATCCGCGGCACCCCGAGCCGGTCGAGCGCGTGGGCGATGCGCACCTTGTCCTCGGGGTCGAACACCACGCCGACGCTCTGCTCTCCGTCCCGCAGCGTCGTGTCGTAGATCCCGATCCTCCGGCCGACGGCATCGCCGAGCACCTGGGCGTTGAGCGGGCTCGTGTAGAACTGCGCGCGGTCCACCATGGGGTTCGTCGCTCCAGGCTGGAGGGCTGTGATCATTCGATATTAGATCACATCGCCAGGTGATTCGAAAGCCTCGAACCGGCCCGTGTGGTTTCCCAGCCTCGAGCTCGGCGGAGGGTCGCCGCGGTGGGCGTCGAGCGGTTTCGTGCCGGCGCAGTGGTCGGTGTCGCTCGCACGGGCGCTCAGGGCGCGGGGGCACGCTCCTGGGGAGGGCCGGCGGCAACGATGTCGGCCACCGCGTCCAGCGCGTCGGTCAGTTCGGTGGGGCGTGTGTAGAAGTGGGGCGCGATCCGCACCACATCGCGGCGCGGGGAGACGATGATGTCCTGTCCAGCCAGCCGCTCGGCGACGGCGTTGGCATCGCCCACGCGTACCGCGACGTTCGGGCCCACCCGATCCGGCTGGTCCGGTGTCGCGAGCTCGAGCCCACGTTCCCGGGCCTGCTGGAGACCGAACCCCGTGAGCTCGCGTAGGTAGGTCTCGATCCTGTCGATGCCGACCGTGAGGAGCAGGTCGAGCCCCGCGGCGGCTGCCGCGCCGTTGACCATCGGTGGCGTGCCGGCGTCGAAGCGCCGGGCGCCGGGCGCCGGGTCGCCGCCGTGGATGTCGAACGCGAAGGGGTTGCCCTGACCGAACCATCCGGTCACCCGGGGCGACAGACGCTCGGCGAGTTCGCGGCGCAGGTAGAGGAAGGCGATGCCAGGCATCCCGAGCAGGTACTTCTGGGCCCCGGCCACCAGCGCATCGATTCCGAGCGCACGGACGTCGACGCGGCACGTGCCGAGTGACTGGTAGGCGTCCACGAGCAGGAGGGTCCCGTGCTCCTGCGCCAGCGCCGCCACCTCTACCAGGTCGGCCCGCGCGCCGTTGTAGTAGCTCTGGTGCGGGATCGAGAGCACCCGCGTGCTCCTCGACACGTGCGGCTCCAGGGCCTCCACGCGCAACGGACCCCCGTCCCAGGGGACGAACCGGATCCGAGCACCTCCCTGTTCCTGGGGGAGCCACGAGTGCCCCACCGTGGGGAAATCCATCTCGGTCGTGACGACGTCCGGGCGGTCCGAGGGGTAGTCCAGCGTGGTGCCCAGTGCGGCGACCGCGTGGCTGACCGAGGAAACCACCGCGACCTCGTCGGGTTCGGCGCCGATTAGCGTGGCGAAGGCCCTCCGCGACGCCTCGACCCCGTCCATCCAGGCCACCCACGCCATGCCGTCCTCGCGCCAGTGCGTGAGGTACCGCTGAACGGCTGCCTCGACGGGTCTGGCCAGCGCGCTTTGCGAACAGCTCGTGAGCTGGCTGCGTTCGCTCAAGATGGGAAAGCTCGAACGCTCCCGCTCGAACGGGAACTCGATCATGACAGGCCCCCAACCGCTTCGCTGGTCGACACCGAATCGTTGCTGCCACGTCGCCACCTCTCGGGTGCAGGCTAGCGCACCGGCCGTTCAGGCGGTCCACTGGGGGCCGCGGCCGGACGCGTCGAGCTTGAGTGCGACCGGACGCTTCGTATGATTCATCAAACCTAGCCGATCGAGCGCATCGGGGAACGCATGAGCGAGCCGACGATCGCCGCGCCGGGGGCGCACCCCCTGCGCGCGCTGAGCCCGCGCGACCGCACCGTGCAGGAACTCGTCGTGCGGCAGTTCCGCGATCGGGCCGACGACCCGCTCCTGCGGGGGCCGGCCGACCGAACGTACGGGGAGACCCACCGGCAGGTGGCCGGGGTGGTCGCCTGGCTCGAGGCTCGCGCGGTGGGCGAGGGCGAGCGGGTCGTGGTCGTGAGCGAGAACCGGGTCGAACTGCTCGACCTGTTCCTCGGCTGCGCGTTCGCCGGGGCGATCTACGTCCCGGTCAACCCCTTCCTGCGCGGCGAGCAGCTGCGCCACCAGCTCGAGGATGCCGCGCCCACGCTGGTCCTGTGCGAGCAGGGCACCCACGACCAGGTCCGTGAGGTGCTGACCGGGTTCTCCGACCCACCCGAACTGCTCGTGCTGGGGGAGGGGACCTGGGAGCTCGATGGCGCCACGCCACCGCGGCCGTCCACGCGCGAGCTCTCCGCCGGTCACCCGCCCAGCCACCCCACCGGGGTGCTCTACACGTCCGGGACGACCGGGCCCTCCAAGGGAGTGGTCTGCCCCGCGGGCCAGTTCTTCTGGTGGGGGGTGCTGACGGCCGAGTACCTCCGGCTGCGGCCGTCCGACCACCTCTACACGACCCTGCCGCTCTACCACATCAACGCGCTCGGGGCGTACCTGCAGGCGATCGGGGTCGGCGCCTCCTACACGTTCCGGCGCGGGTTCTCCGCGTCGCGATTCATCGCCGAGGCCCGGGAGGCAGAGGCCACGGTCACCTATCTGCTCGGCGCGATGCTCACGATCCTCTGGAAGCAGGAACCGAGCGAGCGGGACCGCGAGCACGATCTACGGGTGGCCCTCGCGCCCGCCACCCCGCCGGACATCTTCGAACGCTTCCGGGAGCGCTTCGGGTTCGACCTCGTCGACGGCTTCGGCATGACCGAGCTGAACCTCGTCGTCTCCTCGCTCCCGGAAGCCACCCGCCCGGGGCGCATGGGGTGGGTGCTCGACGACTTCGAGGCGCGTGTCGTCGACGACGAGGACATCGAGGTCTCCGACGGCGAGCCCGGTGAGCTGGTGGTGCGGCCGCGGGAGCCGCACAGCATGTGTCAGGGCTACTGGCGCCGGCCGGAGGCGACGGCCGAGGCGTGGGCCAACCTCTGGTTCCACACCCAGGACCGCGTGGTGCGCGACGACGACGGCGCGCTGCGCTACCTCGACCGGATGAAGGACGCGATCCGCCGACGGGGGGAGAACATCTCCAGTTTCGAGGTCGAGGCGGTCGTCGCGAACCACCCGGCGGTCGCCGAGGCGGCCTGCATCGGGGTACCGTCCGAGCTCGGCGAGGAGGAGGTCATGGTCCACGTGGTGCCGCAGCCGGGCGAGCAGCCATCGGGCGAGGACATCGTGCGGTGGTGCGCCGACCGTCTCGCGCACTTCGCGGTGCCGCGCTACATCGCGGTCGTCGGCGACCTCCCCCGCACGCCGAACGGGAAGGTGCGCAAGGCCGCGCTGCGCGAACAGGGCGCGGCCACCGGGACGTTCGACCGCGAGGCGGCGGGCGTCGAGATCCGGCGCGGCTGAGCGACGGGACGTGACGGGGATGCGGGTGCGGCGGTTCGATCGGGCGGGCATCACCGGGCTCGCCGAGTTGCCGGTCCGCGTGCGCGGCGAGACCCGGCAGACGATCGAGCTGCTCGGTGAGGCCGCGCGCGGTGCGGTCGGCCGTGCCGGCGTCGCATGGGAGGACGTCGACGGCCTCGCGCTCGGGGGGTTCACCCTCGGGCCGGATGGGGCGGTGCACGTCGCGACCCGCCTCGGGTTGCAGCCACGGTGGCTCGCCCCCCAGGACCCGGGGGGCGCGAGCGGGGTCGCGGCGGTGCTCGCGGCCGCGCGCGCGGTCGAGGCCGGCGACGCCGACGTCGTCCTCTGCGTCGCCGGCGACGCGCTCGACGGGCCCGCCCTCGTCGACCTCGGCAAGCGCTTCAGCGCGGACACCCGCGATTGGCTGACCCCGATCGGGGCCGAGCCCGCGAACGTCACGTTCGCGCTGCTCGCCGACCACTACCTGCGGGCGCACGGGCTCACCCGCGCCGACATGGGCGTGGTCTCGGTGCTCCAGCGCCGTCACGGCGCGATGAATCCGAACGCGGTGTTCGGTGACCCGATCGCGCTGTTCGACTACCTCGGCGCGCCGCCGGTCGCCACGCCGCTGCACCTTCTCGACTGCGTGCGCCCGGGGTCGGGCGCCAGCGCGGTGGTGGTGCAGAAGGTCAGCCGGCGGCGGTCGTCACGACCGCGCGGGGTTCGGGTGCTGGCGGGCGCGGAGGCCCACGGCGCGGCGCCCGAGTGGCCGCCGCGCGAGCTGGGCTGGCGCGGGTTCGTCGACGACCTCTTCGATGCGGCCGGGATGATCCACGACGACCTCGACGTGCTCGAGCTCTACGACGACTATCCCTTCATGGTGCTCTGGCAGCTCGAGGAACTCGGGTTCTGCGCGCCCGGTGGGGCCTCCGCGTGGCTGCGCAACCACGATCTCGGTGTCGCCGCGCCCCCGGCGCTGAACACCGGCGGCGGCATGCTCGCGTGCGGGCAGGCCGGCGCCGCCGGCGGGTACGTGCCCGTCGTCGAGGCGGCTCGACAGCTGCTCGGCACGGCGGGCACCCGACAGGTGCCGGGAGCGCGCCGCGGTCTGGTGAGCGGGCTCGGCATGGTCCGGTACGGCGCGCCGTTGTCGGTGAGCGCGATGATGCTGGAGACGATCCCGTGAGCCGGGTGGTGCCATGAGTCGCCGCTCCGAGGAGATCGCCTCGCTCGACACGCTGCGCGAGCGCTGGCTCACCGCCGCGCGCGAGGGGCCGCCGCGGTTCCCGGCCTGCGCCGGTTGCCAGGCCTGGTCCTGGCCCCCGACGGTCGTCTGCCCCGTGTGCGGGGAGGGACGCTGGAGGCTCGTGAGCGTGCCAGGCACGGGGCTCGTCCGTGCCGCGACGACCGTGCATCGCGGCGTCGCGCCGGAGTTCGCGGACGAAGCCCCCTACCGGGTCGGCGCGGTCGCCCTGGACGACGGCCCCCTCTTCCTGACGCGCCTCGACGTGGGGGTGCATCAGGGCTCACGGGTGCGACTGCGCTGGCGCGACCGGCCCGGCGACGGGTGGCTGTGGGCGAGTGCCGGCGCGTAGTCCGTGCGCGGGCTCCCCCTGGATGCCTCGGCGCGCTCGCGGGCGCCGGGCGTGACGTGTCACCGAGGGTCTGCTCGGAGAGTGGCCGCGCGAAAGTCGTTGACCGAAGTGATCAAATATTGAACACTTGATCGTGATCGGTCAGGCACCGCCCGGCGAACCGAGGCATTCGGACCGAGCTCTCCGACCGGCGACCCGGGAACTTGGCGCCGGTCGGAGGGCTGTGCGAGGTCCCGGAAGTAGGAGGCTGAGGCCACATGCACACGACCAGGACCCCCGCACACCCGCGGATCCCACGTCGCCCTCGCGCGGCGCTGCTCGTCGTGGGGCTTCTCGCCCTCGCGCTCGCGCTCGCGGCGTGCGCCGAGGACGAACCCGACGACGCCGTCGACGAGCCCGACGATGACGTCGAGGAACCCGAGGACGAGCCCGACGACGACGACGACGACGCCGCCGACGATCCTGCCGACGGCGACGCCGACGAACCCGACGAGGACGCTGACGATCCCGAGGACGAAGCCGACGAGGACGGCGACGAGCCCGAGGAGGTGACCCTCGAGTTCGTGACCGCGTGGGAGGATGACTCGGACGAGGTCCAGGGGTTCTGGCAGTTCGCCGAGCGCCTGGAGGAGGAGGCCCCCTGGATCGAGCTGGAGTACCGGGGCGGCCCCGAGACCTTCCCGAACGATCAACAGGGTGAGGCGGTCCGGGACGGTGCGGTCGACATGTCCGTCGTGGCGGCAACCTACTACACGCAGAACATGCCGTTCGCACACGCCATGAAGCTCACGCCCTTCCTGCCCGAGGAGGAGCGCGAGCACGGCATCTACGACCTCTACCGGGAGCAGCACCGCGAACACCTCAACGCGCACTACCTCGGCAAGACGAAGGCGAACACGCCGTTCTTCCTGTACTCGAACGAGCCGATCGAGTCCGCCGACCTGAGCGGCTTGCGGGTGCGCGTGTCCCCGGTCTACGAACCGTTGGTGCAGGAGCTCGACGGTTCCGCGGTCTCCATGGCCCCCGACGAGGTCTACACCGCGTTGGAGCGTGGCGCCGTCGACGCGTTCGGCTGGCCGGCGACCGGTGTCACCGACCGCGGCTGGGAGGAGGTCACCGAGTACGAGCTGCGGCCCGGCTTCTACGAGCTGGACGTCGGCGTGATCGTGAACATCGATGTGTGGGAGGGCCTCGACGAGCGGACCCGGGAGGCCATGACCGACGCGATGGAGGAGACTGAGCGCGAGATCCCCGACTTCTACGAGGAGTCCCTCGAGGAGGAGGTCGCCGAACGCGAGGCGGCGGGCATGGAGATCATCGAGCTGCCCGACGACGAGGCCGAGGCCTTCCTCGAGGCCGCCGATCGGGCCGGCTGGGAGGACGCGATCGAACAGGCCCCGGAGGCCGAGGAGTTCCGCGAGCTCATCGAGGAGATCGAGGGCGAGTAAGCGCGGGCCGCGCCCAAAGACGCGTGCCAGAGAGGGGAGCCATGGGCCTGCGGAGCCCGTGGGGCCCGCTCGAGACCGTCGAGCGGGCCCTCACCGCCGTCGGGGCGATCATCCTCGCCTGGCTCGCGGTCAGCATCACGGTCGCGGTGCTCTCCCGTCACTTCGCCGGGGAGCCCATCGGGTGGACCTTCGAGATCGCCGAGTACAGCCTCGTCGTCATCACGTTTGCTGCGATCGCGTTGGTGGGGCGCGAGGACGGTCACGTCAGGATGGAGCTGCTCGGTGAGGTGCTGCCGCAGCGGGTCCAGCGCGTTCTCACCCTGATCGCCGAGACCATCTCCCTGCTCGTGCTCGCCGCCGCCTTCGTCGCAGCGGTGGCGATCACCGCCGAGAACCTCGCCGATGGGACGCGCGTCAGCGGCATCCTGCGCATCCCGCGCTGGTTGGTGCTCGCGATCATGCCCGTCGGCCTCGGGCTCCTCGCGATCGAGCACGGGAAACGCCTGGCTCGCGCCGTGCGGCCGGGCTCGACCGGGTGGGCCGGCTCGACCGGCTCCGCCGCGGATCCGGACACCCAGGGGTAGCGGTGGAGTGGCCCCTCCTGCTCGCCGCCTTCCTCGGTGCCCTGATCATCCTCCTGCTGCTGCGCGTCCCCGTGGCCATCGCGCTGCTGGGCGTGAACCTCGTGGGGGTCGTCTGGCTGTTCGGCTGGGACGCGGGAACGCGCCAGCTGGTGCTGAGCGTGCAGGGGGGCTTGTCCACGTTCGTGCTGTCGCCGGTCCCGCTGTTCATCCTCATGGGCGAGGTGCTCATGGCCTCGGGCCTGGCGAGCCGCGCCTTGAGCGCGGTGGAGCGCAGCATGGGCAGACTCCCCGGCCGGCTGGGGCTCGTCACCACCGCGGGGGGCACCCTGTTCGGCATCCTGTCGGGATCGACGCTCGCGAACACCGCGTTGCTGGGCAAGGCCTTCCTCCCCCAGATGCTGCGCGAGGGCTACGGGGTGCGTTACGGGATGGGCTCGATCCTCGCCTCCGGTGGCCTGGCGATGATCATCCCCCCGAGCGCGCTGGCGGTCGTGTGGGGGGCGACAGCGGGCGTGGCGATCGGGCCCTTGCTCATCGGGGGTCTGCTCCCCGGGCTGCTGATGGCGGTGAACTACGCGATCGTCCTCATCGGCTGGAGTTGGCTGGCGGGCCGACGATCGCGTCGCTCGGCGCCGGTGGTGGCGACCGAGGGGGCGACCGAGGGGGCGACGGTGGAGGGCCGCGTCGAGCGGTCGGGGGACCAGGAGGCGACCCGCGACCACGAGACGCCCGATGCCCCTCCCTCGTTGTTGGTCGACGTCGCCCCGCTGGCCCTGCTGATCGCGCTGGTCCTGGGCCTGATCTTCTTCGGAGTCGCGACCCCGACCGAGTCGGCGGCGGCCGGGGCGGTGGGCTCGGTCGTCCTCGCGGCGGCCTACCGCCGATTGGGCCGCGCCACGATGTGGTCGGCGCTGGTCGGCAGTGCGAAGGTGTCGGCGGTCATCTTCTTCATCCTGGCCGGCTCCGACGTCTACAGCCGCATCATGAGCTTCAGCGGCGCGACGTCCGGCGTGATCGGCGCGCTGCTCGACGTCGACGCGGGCCCGATCGTGACCCTGATCCTGATGCAGGTCGCCGTCGTGCTGCTGGGGCTGTTCCTCGAGCAGATCTCGATCATGCTCGTGACGCTGCCGTTCTTCATGCCGGTCGTGGAGGCGATGGGCTGGCACCCGGTCTGGTTCGGGATCATCATGCTCATCAACCTGCAGATCGCGCTCACGACACCGCCGTTCGGGATGAGCCTGTTCGTGATGAAGGGCGTCGCACCGCGCGGGGTCAAGCTCACCGACGTCTACCTCGCGGCCGTGCCGTTCGTGCTCGCGGACGTCGTCGCCATCGCGCTGCTCATCCTCGTACCCGGCATCGCCCTCTGGTTGCCCGAGCTCATGCTCTGACCGTTCGTCGCGGGCGGGGAGCGAACCCCCATGTCGAAGGAGCCCACCGTGTCAACCGAAGCGATCGACCTCCCCGGTCTCGGGGCCCTCACCGTCGTGGATCTGGCGCAGCCGCTGACCGAGACGACGCCGACCATCCAACTGCCCGAGCCGTTCGCGAACACCCCCCCGTTCCGACTGCACGAGATCAGCCGTTACGACGAACGCGGACCCGTCTCCTACTGGAACTGGTTCGAGTGCGGCGAGCACGTCGGGACCCACCTCGACGCGCCCAACCACTGGGTCTCGGGGCAGGGGGGTCGCCCGGTCGACGAGATCCCGCTGCGGCAACTCGTCGCACCGGCGGTCGTGATCGACCGCACCGACGAGGCGGCTGCCGATCCCGACTACCTGCTGGGGCTCGAGGACGTGCGCGCGTTCGAGGCGGAGCACGGCCCGCTGCCGGAGGGCGGTTGGCTGCTGTACCGGACCGGTTGGAGCCGGTACGCCCAGGACCAGGAACAGTTCCTGAACGCGGACGAGAGCGGCGCGCACACCCCCGGCATCCAAGCGGAGTGCGCCCGGTGGCTGGCCGAGGAGAGCGGCATCATCGGGATCGGCGTCGAGACCGTCGGCACCGATGCGGGGCAGGCCTTCGAGCTCGATCCCGTCTTTCCCGTGCACCACTACATGCACGGTGCGGGCAAGCTGGGGCTGACCCAGCTCGCGAACCTCGATCGGCTCCCCGCGACCGGCACGACCCTGGCCGCCGCGCCGCTCAAGATCGAGGGAGGCTCGGGCAGCCCGACCAGGGTCTACGGCTTGCTGCCGCGTTGACCGACGCGCACGCCGGGTCTCCGGGATTGCCCTGGCACGGGGGGCGAACCCCGGGCGATGGGCTCCTCGCTACCCGTCGGGCTCCCATGCCACCGGCAACCTGCTGAGGCCGCGGGCGAAGAAGATCGTGTCGCGTTCGGGCTCGCCGGCCAGGCGCGGGCCGGGCAGGCGCCGCAGGAGCTTCGTCAAGGCGATCCGCAGTTCCAGGCGCGCCAGGGGCGCGCCGATGCAGACGTGGATCCCCGTGCCGAACGCGAGGTGCTTGCGGACACCCGCGCGCTCGAGGTCGGCCTCGTCGGGATCCTCGTAGCGGCGGGGGTCCCGATTCGCCGAGCCGTAGTGCAGCATCACCCGGGCGCCGGCGGGGAGCGTGACCCCGTCGACCTCGACCTGCCTGGTGGTGGTGCGGAACAGGCCCTGCGCGGGGGACTCGAGCCGCAGGAACTCCTCCACGGCCGCGGGCATCCGCTGTTCCAGGTCGGCCTCGAGCGTCTCGCGCAGCCGGGGGTTCTGGAAGAGGAGCAGCAGGGAGTTGCCGATCGCGCGCGTCACCGTCACGTGTCCGGCGATGATGAGGTTGAGCGGAACCCAGAGGGCTTCCTCCAGCGAGAGGGGTCGCTCGCCCTCGAGCCGAGCCTCGAGCAGGGCGGACATGAGGTCCTCGGTGGGCTGCTCCTGCCGCGCTTCGAGCTCCCGCATCACCAACCGCTGCAGCGCGACGAAGCTCTCGGCGTAGGCGACCTGGTCCTCGACCGGGTCGGTGGCCTGGATCAGCTTGAGCCAGTGGTAGCTCCACAGGTGGAGGTCCTCGAGGTCCGCACGGTTCAGGCCGAGCATGTCGGCGATCCCTGCGAGCGGGTACGGCCAGGCGAAACGGTCGATGAGCTCGGCCTCACCGTCGCTGGCGAATCCGGCGATGAGCTCCTCGGCGAGTTGGTCGAGGCGTGGCTCCAGCATCGCGACGCGCTTGGGCGTGAACGCCTGGTTCACGAGCCCGCGGAGGCGCCGGTGGTAGGGCTCGTCGCTGTCGGTGAGCGTCCCCAGCTGTGGGTAGCCCTCGGCGAGCACCGCCTCGACCTCGGGCGGCGGCGTCGCCATCGAGGATCGCACCGCGTGCCGCGACGAGAAGGTCTCGTGGTCCCTCGCTGCGGCGAGGACGTCCTCGTAGCGGCTGATCACCCAGAGATCGAACGGCTCGGCGTAGAAGACGGGCGCCTCGTCCCGGAGTTGTTCGTAGATCCCGTAGGGGTTCTCCAGCTGTTCGGGGCTCAGGGGGTCGAACCGCAGCGGGTGCGGCTCGCCGAGCGCGGACCGACGGGCCATGGAGGGCACTCCTTGTGCGTGGCCGACCGTTCACCTGGTCGGAAGTGGGTGGTCCCGGGGGCCGTCAGTCGCCGGTGGTCGATGCCCACGGGACGAGGAGTCGTTCGAGTGCAACGAGCCCGTAGAACAGCGCGACGCTCATCGCGCTGAGCAGCAGGATGGACGCGAAGGCCAGTGAGGTGTTCGCCGTTCCGCCAGCGATGATGACGACGAACCCGAGGCCCGCGTCAGCGCCGCTGAACTCACCCACGACCGCCCCGATCACGGCGAGGGTCATCGCGACCTTCAGGCCCACGAACGTCTGGGGCAGGGCGGAGGGGAAGCGCACCTTGCGGAAGATCTGCCATTCGGACGCCTTGAGCGAGCGGCTGAGCTCGATGAACTCCTCGTCGGTGGATTTGAGGCCGGCTGCGCACGACACCACGATCGGGAAGATGCAGATCAGGATGATGAGGATCACCTTGGGCAGGATCCCGAACCCGAGCCACATCACCAGGATGGGCGCGATCGCCACCTTCGGGACGGATTGTGCGGTGACGAGCAGCGGGTACAGGGTTCGCTCCGCGATCCTCGAGTAGGCGATCAGGAACGCGAGCGGGACCCCCAGCACGATGGCTGCCGCGTAGCCGAGGAGTGTCTGGCCGAGGGTGGTCAGGAAGTGCCCAGTGAGGCTCTCGGCGTCCTCCAGCAACGTGGCGGCGATGGAGGTGGGCGCGGGGAGCGTGAACTCCCGGACGCCCAGTACGCGGACGAGGAGTTCCCACAGCAGGATCAATCCGACCAGCAACGCAACGGGGGCCATCCCCGCGCCCAGTCGTTCCCGGGCGCGGCCTCCCGCTGCGCCGGTCGTCAGCACCGGTGTCCGCTCACTCACGGTCGGGCCTTGACGTCGATTGCTCGTCCGGCGGGACCGGGTCGCCGATCAGCTCTCGGCGCACGCGTTCCGCGTGATCGGCGAGCTCAGGAGAGTTCTCGGAGCGCGGTCTGGACGCGTCGATCGGCTGGACGGATCCTATGCGCCCGGGGCGAGGGGTCAGCGTGACCACGCGGTCGGACAGCGTGACCGCCTCGGTGATGCTGTGCGTCACGAGGACGATCGTCTTCGTCGTCTCCAGCCAGATCCGTTGCAGCTCCTGGCTGAGCTCTTCGCGCGTCAGGGCATCCAGCGCGGCGAACGGTTCGTCCATGAGGAGGATGTCCGGATCGTGCACGAGCGCGCGACACAGGGCAGCGCGTTGCTGCATCCCCCCGGAGAGCGCCTTCGGCCGCCGATGCTCGAAGCCGCCCAAGCCGACCATGTCGAGCAGGGCGCGGGCCCGGTCGAGGTGTGCGTCGGACGTGCCGCCGAGGATCTCGACCGGGAAGAGGACGTTCTCGAGGACGGTCCGCCAGGGGAACAGCGCCGGGCGCTGGAACATGAGGCCGACGTCCTCGCGCGGCCCCGTGACGACCTCGTCGGCGACGGACACCGTCCCCGCCGTCGGGGGGATCAGTCCGGCGATGAGCCGCAGCAAGGTGGACTTGCCGCAGCCAGAGCGCCCGACCAGCGACACGAACTCGTGCCGGCCGACATCGAGGTCGATTCCGTGGAGCGCGTCGACCGCCCCGGCGGTCCCGGGGCCGAAGGTCTTGGACACCCCTTGGAGTCGGAGCAGCGCCGTCGAGTGTTCCACGCGGACGTCCCGTTCTCTTCTTCTCGCCGAAGCGGGTCTGACGCGCTCAGGAGCTCAGGGTGCCAACGGCTCGTAGACCTCGTCCAGGGACACCGGTTGCTCCAGTTCGAAGGCCTCCTCGGCCGTGTCCAGCAGCGATTCGAGGCGTGACTCGTCGATGTGTCCGAGACCGTGCTCCTCGGTGTAGTCGGTCACGACGTAGTCGCGCATGATCTCGAGCTCTCGGGCGGCGATGTCGACATCCACTTCGTCGACCCGCTCCTCCATGACCGTCGCAGCCTCCTCCGGGTCGTCCAGGGCCTCCTGGAGGCCGTGGTTGAGGGCGGTGACGAACCTGGTGATCAGCTCGGGATCCTCCTCGATGAGGTCGTCGCTGGCAGCGATGCCGAGACCGGGGAGGTCGGGGATGTGGTCGGCGTAGGGGAAGGCGACGATGTCGTCATCCGTGGCCTGCTCGAACAGCGGGATGCCCACCACGAACTGCTGCACCGCGTCCGCCTCTCCACCGGCCAGGATCTGCGGCAGCTGTGGAGGCTCGGTGGGGCGGAAGTCGACGGCGTCGCCATCGAATCCGGCCGCGTCCGCGTAGGGACCGAACAGCAGGGTGTCGGCACCCGCCGGGGCTCCGGCGAGGGTCCGGCCCTCGAGCTCGCCCGGCTCCTCGATCCCGGCGCCCTCCGGGGCGAGGATGGCCGTCAACGCGTCCTGGTGCACGAAGCTCACGATCTTCACGGGCACCTCCTCGTTGGCCCGGACGATCGCCGTGGACGCGAAATCGATCGGTGCGAACTCCAGTTGGCCCTGGGCGATGAGCTGTGCGTTGTCGACGGACCCTCCACCGGGGACGATGTCCACTTCGAGGCCGGCGTCCTCGAAGTGGCCGTGTGCGTCGGCGACGTAGACGTAGGCGTCGCGCCCGAACGTGCCGAACGACGTCGCGTAGGAGATCTCGGTGACCGTGTCGGCCTCCGCGTCGTCGGCCGGAGTATCCTCGGCGCCCTCGGTCGCGCATGCGCCCACGCCGAGCGCGACGACGACGCCGCTCAAGGCAAGCAGTACCCTCCGCGAGTATGGCATGTTAACCCCCAAATGGACATGGATTTGCTGTGGAGGCCTGACACCTCAGGCGAGACCTCCAACGAGATGGATCGTTCGGATCTGAAACACTCTGTGATGCCGGACCCTGTCGTGTCACGCTATCAGCACCCGTAGCGTGGTGCAGTTGCACGGAAACACCTTCACTCGGCGGGGAAGAAGCGTCGGCCCAGCAGGGCCTCGAACCGGAAGTACCGGTCGAGACGGACGCCCTCGAGCTCCTGGCGGGGGAGGTTGAGCATCGCGGTCACGAGCTCGAGGTCGTCGACCTCGTAGAGCAGGTAGAAGCTGGTGTCGCGACTGCGGGGGTTGCCCACCATCAGCAGGTCGTCGTCGAAGGTCGCGAGCAGGTCCGCGCCCCACTCCTGCCACCGCGCGAAGCACGCGGTGAGCGCCGGCACGACCCGCTCCTGTCGCAGCGTGTCGTCGGCGGTGTACCAGGAGGGCTCGGCGCTGCCGAGCACGAGGACGCGCAGCGGCGACTCGAGCGTCGGGGCGTAGGCGGGATCGTCAGCGGTCACGGTACGACTCCTCCCTCGGCAAGGCGTGTCCGCAGGGCCTCGGCGAGCGCCCGGTTGCTCGTCACGACCGGCACGCCCGCGGCCGCCTCGAGCTGCACGATCCGGTCCGCGGTCGGCAACCCGGTGCAGCTCAGCAGTACCGCGTCCGCGGACGCGCCCACCCGGCCGACCAACGCGATCAGGTCCTCGTCGGGTAGCCCCGCGATCACATGGTTGTCGGCGATCCCCAGGCAGGCGTCGCCGGCGAGGCTGAACCCCTGAACGGTCACGTGCTCGCAACCGCGCGCGTGCACCTCGGCGGGATAGGGGGAGGCGAAGCCGACCCGGAGGGCGCCGGTCGCGCGCAGGGCTTCGGTCACCGCTCCTGCGGCCGTCACCAGGGGGATTCCGGCCGCCGCGACCGCCAGGCGCTCGCGGAGCTCGTGCTCGTACGTCGTCCCGCCGAAGAAGCTCCCGGACGTGCATCCGTAGGCGATGGCGCCGGGCCGCGCCTCGACGAGCTTCGCGACCTCCACCTCGGCCTCCTCGGCCATGCGGCTCAGGAGTTCGGCGTCGAGCTCGTGTCCCCCTCCCACCCGCGCGGCGAGGACCCCGGTCCCACCCCCGAGGTGGCGTCGGACGTCCTCCTCGATGACCGCGTTGGAGGCCGGAACGACGAGACCCACGACCGAACGCGCGTCGCGCTGGGGCGGCGGCGAATCCCCCCAGGTCATCTCATCACCTCGGGCAGCCACGTGGCGATCTGCGGGAAGACGAACAGGATCACGATGGCCAGGAGCATGAGGCCCACGAAGGGGACCTGCCAGCGCATCACGGTCTCGATGGGCAGGCCGGTCGCGCCCTCGAGCACGTACAGGTTGAACCCGAGAGGCGGGGTGAGCTGCGAGATCTCGATGAGGATCGCGAGCACCACGGCGAACCAGATGGGGTCGTAGCCGAGGTTCGTCACGATCGGGAACACGATCGGCAGCGTGAGGAGCATCATCGAGAGCCCCTCGAGGAACGTCCCGAGGAACAGGTACAGCACGACGATCGCCGCCAGCACGACGACAGGCGCGAGGTCGGCGGCCTCGATCGCCGTGGCGAGGTGAGCGGGGATCTGCAGGTAGCCGATGAAGTTGGCGATCACGGTCGCGCCCATGAACACGAGCATGATCATGCCGGTGATCCGGATGGTCTCGCGCAGTGCCTCATTGAGCGCGCTGATCGTGAAGGTCCGGAACGCGACCATCAGCGCGAGCGCGCCGATGACGCCCACCGCGGCAGCCTCGGTGACGGTCGCGATCCCGAAGTAGATCGAACCCAGCACCGCCGCGGCGAGCAGCACCACCGGCCCCATGCTCGGGATGCTCGCGAGCAGCGCCCGCGGGGTCACCGGCTCCCGCTCGGCCGGCACGAGGCCGGGCCTGGCCAGCGCGATCGAGCCGATGAACGTCATGAAGAGCAGCTGGATCAGCAGCGCCGGCAACAGGCCGGCGATGTAGAGGCGGCTGATCGAGGTGCCCGTCATGAGCCCGAACAGGATGAAGTACAGGCTCGGTGGGATGAGCATGCCGAGGGACGCCCCGCCGATCGAGCCCACGACCGGCCCCGGCGCGTAGCCGCGGCGCCGGAGCTCGGGAACCGCGGTGCTGCCGACGGTGGCGCAGGTGGCCACCGTGCTGCCGGTGGTCGCCGAGATCATCGTGCACGCCAGCACGTTGGACTGCAGCAGCTTTCCAGGGAACCGGGCCAGCCAGGGGGTCAGGCCGGTGAAGAGCCGCTCGACCACCCCGGACTTCGTCAGCGCCTGGCCCATGAAGACGAACATCGGGATGGCGAGCAGGGTGTGGCTGACGCTCTCGGAGAACTGCAGCCGGGTGACGATGTCCCAGACCGGCACGTCGGTGAAGATCAGCCCCGTGAGGACGCCCACCACGGTGAGCCCGATGCCCAACCAGAACTTCGACGCGAGGACGAGCAGCAGCGCCGCGAGGATGAACAGCCCCGGCAACGCGATCTCACCCACGGGGCCTCCTTCCGCGGACCCGCCACGACGGTCGTCGCCCCCCGACAAGCGGCGGCGTGGGTCCGGGCACGCCTCGACCGGCGATCACGAGGCGCCCACCGAGTAGTGCCGTGCCCGATGCCATCGGGCGACGTCGTCGATCAGCCGGACCGCGAACTGCAGGGCGAACAGCGCCGCGCCGGTCAGGACGACCGTGTAGAGCCACCACGTCGGGTAGCCGGTCTCGACGCCGGTCTGCCCCGTGTCCCGGAAGTACTCCCAGCGATCGAACATGGCCCACACCAGGACGGCCATGAACCCGAGCGCAAGAGTGCTGATCACGACCGAGAGCCCGTGTCGGGCCCGGGGCGGGAGGCGGTCCGCGAGGATCCGCACCTGGATGTGGCCATCGCAGCGCAGCGTGTAGCTGAGAGCCAGCCACCCGATCGCGGCCATGAGCCACGAGGACATCTCCGTCGTGCCGGCGATCGAGCGATTCAGCAGGTTGCGCCAGAGCATGTCGGTGGCGACCAAACCGATCGCGGCCAGGAGGAGGGCGGCCGCCACGACCGCGGCGACCACCGAGAGGCCGGACAGAGCGCGCAGCAGCGCCACCCGCTCGCTGGGCAGCGGGGCCTCGGTGGGTGACGGCTCGGGTTCGGTCATCGATGCGTCCTCGCGTGGGGCGGGGGCGATGGCACCGACCCCGCCCCGGCGTCGAGTGGGTCAGTCCTGCATGTCGAGCGTCGCCTCGAGGAGGTCGACGGCCTCGTCCCCGGTCTCCTCCGCCCAGGACCACCAGGCCTCCTCGCCCTGGTCCCGCATCTCGGCGATCGTCTCGTCGGGGACCTCGTAGGTGGTCATGCCCTCCTCGTCGAAGCGCTGCTCGGCCTCCTCGTCCTCCTCGAGGAGCCGTTCGCGGCCGTGCTCGGTCGCCTCCTGCGCGACCTCCACGACGGTGTCCTGCAGGTCGTCGGGCAGGGCCTCGAACGACTCCTGGTTGATGCCGTAGAGCGACGAGCCGATCACCGAGCCCAGCACACCGCGGTATTCGTAGTGCTCCCAGGCCTCGAGCTGACTGATGAGCGGGTTGCTGTTCGGCATCCCGTCCATCTGGCCGCGCTCCATGGCGGTGGCGAGGTCCTCGACGGGCAGGTAGAGCGGCGAGACCCCCAGCTGCTCCCAGAACTCCCCGTGCACGGGGCTGAGGACGCGGAACTCGGCGCCCTCGAGCTGCTCCACGTCCTCGAGCTGCTCGTCCCAGAGCAGGTACTCCTGACCGAAGGTGAACGTGCCGACCGGCATGACCCCCCAATCGTCGGTGAGGTGTTCCTGCATCTCCGGCACGTAGAGTTCGTCGAGCCACTCCCAGTGCTCGTCGTAGCCCTCGTGCAGGAAGGGCAGCGCGCCGAACTGGGCGAGGGGCTCCGCCCCCGCGTTGTGAGGCAGCGAGATGTCGCCGCCGTCGACGAAGCCCTCTCCGATCACCTCGATCATCTCGCCGGCCTCGTAGCCGAGCGCCCCGCCGAAGTGCAGGTCGAGCGTGATCTGCCCGTCCGTCCGCGCCTCGAGCTCCTCGGCGAAGTACTCCGCGGTCATCCCGAACGCGGAGTCCCGTTCGCCGGTCTCGCTCACGTTCCAGGTCCACGTGACCGGGTCGAAGTCCTCGTCGGGCTCGTCGGCGTCGTCCTCGGACTCGTCGTCGGGCTCGTCGTCCGGGTCCTCGTCGGGTTCGTCGTCCTCGTCGTCGAGGTCGTCCGTGGGCTCCTCGTCCTCTTCGGCCACGTCGTCGTCGGGCTCCTCGGCGGCCTCCTCCTCCGCACAGGCCGCGACGAGCAGCAGCAGCGCAAGGGCGAGCAACAGCAGGCGTCTCATGGTTGGCTCCTTCTCTCGACGTCGCGCATGGCGTGGCGCGGGGTGACCACCAGCCCTCCGGTCAGCCGCCCCGACGAATGGTTTGAGCATATATAGGATGCCAAAGTCGTGTCCGTGCGACGAGGGGTCGCCGATGCCCTGAAGGGCTCGCCGACCACGCGTGGCGACGAGAATCAATCGGAGGAGCGGGTTTACGTTGACGGTCGGGTTGGGACTCCTCGCAGCGGGTTGCTACGGGACCTCCGACTTCCTCGGCGGGCTGGCCTCGCGTCGGGCCGGCGGGGTGTTCGGGGTGGTGCTGGCGGCCCGGTTCACGGCGGTCCTCGTGCTCCTGGGGCTGGCCCCACTGCTGGCCACGGGCGCGCCGGCCGTTGACGAGTTGCTGTGGGGCGGGATGGCGGGCCTCGGTGGTTCGGGCGGCGTCCTGCTGCTCTACCGCGGGATGGTGCTCGGGCGGATGAGCGTCGTCGCGCCCGTGAGCGCGATCGGATCGTCGGCGCTCCCGGCCCTGGTGGGCGTCGCGCTGGGCGAGCGCCCGTCCGCCCTCGCCGCGAGCGGCGTGCTGCTGGGCATCGTCGCGATCGCGCTGGTCTCGGCACCCTCCGGCGAGCGGATCACGCCGCGCGCGATCGTCGCCGAGCTTCGCCCGGGCGGCGCGACGCTGTACGGCTTGGGGGCGGGCAGCGGGTTCGCGCTCGTCTTCGTGTCCTTGGACCAGGCAGGCGGCCAGGGCGACCTCTGGCCGATCCTGGCGGCGCAGGCAGCGAGTCTCCTCGTGGTGGCCGTCGCTGCGGGTCTCGGACGCCGAAGGGTGCGCCTGCCGGCGAAGGTGGTCCCGCTGGCCGTGGTGATCGGGCTGTTGAGCGTCGGGGCGATGACCAGCTTCCTCTTCGCCGCCAGGACCGGATTGCTGGCGCTCGTGGCCGTGCTCACGTCGCTCTATCCCGCAGTGACCGTGGTGCTCGCCCGAGTCGTGCTCGCCGAACGGCTCGCGAGTGCGCAGCGTGTCGGCGTCGGGCTCGCGATCTTGGGCGTGCTGCTGATCGGGATCGGTTAGACGCGCGCCCGACGCGGCCGGATGCGCGTCTACGCCTCGATCGCCCCGTCGACGCAGACGTGGGTCGGGCCGCCGACCCAGACGGACCCGTCGGCGTCCGCATCGATGCGGGGACGACCAGCGCGGTGCATCCGCGTGCCCTGGCTCGCGGTGTACGGGGCGGTCGCGCGCCCGGAGGCCAGCAACCACTGTCCGAGCGAGGCGTTCAGGCTGCCGGTGACCGGGTCCTCCCGCAGGTTCCCCTCTCCGTCGGCGAACAGCGCGCGCACCTCGAACGCGAATGGCGAGTCCGGGGGGTACGGACCCACGATGCCGATGTCCGACGGCGTCTCCGCGACCGCGGAGGCGTCCGGCTCGACGGCGAGCACCTCGTCAGCGGTGCCGAGCAGGACCGCGACCCACCCTGGTCCGTTGTCGACCCATTGCGCGTCGACGATGTCGGCCGGGTCGAGGCGCAGCACCGCCGCGAGGTCGGCCACCAGCGCCTCGTCGACCGGCCCCGACCGCTTCAGCGGCGGCGCGGCGAACGCGAGCTCGGCGTCGGTCCGACGCACGGTGACCAGCCCCGCCCCGCATTCCTGGACGACCGCGTCGGCGTCGCGCGGCCGACCCCCCGACTCGAGCCACGCGCGGCACGCGCCGAGCGTCGGGTGGCCCGCGAACGGCAGCTCGCTGCCGAGGTTGAAGATCCGCACACGGTAGTCCGCACCGGGCGCGTCCGGGGGCAGGAGGAACACCGTCTCCGACAGGTTGGTCCACCGCGCGATCCGCCGCATGTCGTCGGTGTCGAGCCCCTCGGCGTCGACGACGACCGCCAGCGGGTTCCCGAGGTACGGCACCGGCGAGAACACGTCGAGCTGCAGGAAGCGGCGGCGCATCGGCGGTCCCCCGGGAATGGTCAGTCGTGCGCGGGCGCGACCGACTGGACGTACTTCGCCATCCGGTCCATGGCCTCCTCGAGGCGGGCGTAGGGCTCCGACCCGAAGCAGACCCGAAGATGGCCCTGCCCCATCGCACCGTACGAGCTGCCCGGCTCGGTCGCCACGTGGGCCTCGTGCAGGAGCTGCTCGGCGAACTCCGGGTCCGGTTGCCCGAGCCCGGAGACGTCGGGGAAGGCGTAGATGGAGCCCTCGGGGAGGTGGCAGCGCACGCCGGGCATCGCGTTGAGGCGCTCGTACACGAGGTCCCGGCAGCGGCGATCCTCGGCGACCATGTCGTGCCGGGGCTGCTGGTCGCCCTCGACCGCCGCGACTGCGCCCTCCTGGGCGAAGACGTTGGGGTGCGTGGTCTCGTTCATGGCGATGCGGTGAATGTCCCCGAGGAGCTCGGTGGGCGCGACCGCGTAACCCAGACGCCAGCCGTCCATCGCGTAGGCCTTGGTGAACGCGAAGAGGCTGACCGTGCGCTCCCACATGCCCGGCAGCGCGGCGATGCTCGTGTGCTGCCGACCGTCGTAGGTGATGTACTCGTAGACCTCGTCGGTGACGACGAGGAGGTCGCGGCGGATCGCGATGTCGGCGAGCACGGCGAGTTCGTCGCGGGTGAACACCGTGCCGACCGGGTTGGCCGGGTTGACGAGCACCAGCATCTTCGTTCGCGGCGTGATCGCGGCCTCCACCCGTTCGGGGTCCACCCGGTATCCGCGTTCGGGGTCGAGTGGGACGGGGACCACCGTCGCGCCGGTGAGCGCGATCTTCGGGGGATGTTGCGGGTAACGCGGTTCGAGCACCAGGACCTCGTCGCCGGGGTCGAGCGCGGCCATGAACGTCGCGAACGACGCCTGGGTCAACCCGGTCGTCACGAGGACGTTCTCCGGTCCGGCGGGCAGACCGTTGAACTCGCTCAGCTTGCGCGCGAGTGCCTGGCGTAGGCGCTCGGTCCCCTGCAGGTCCCCGTAGTGGACGATGCCTGCGTCGAGGGCCTGCTTGGCCGCCTCCTTGATGTCGACAGGGGTGTCGAAGGCGGGGCGACCGACCTCGAGGTGGATGACGTCGGCGCCCTCGCGCTCGAGCGCGGCGGCACGGGGGTACATCCCGAAGCCCTTCCCGCGCTGGCTCTCCATGCGGTCCGCTGGCCATTTCATGAGCATCACCTTCGGGTGTCGGCCCGGCTGGGGTCTCGCCCCTGCTGGGGTGTGTCGGTCTGGAGCGGCGGGTGGTGCGCTCGTGGAGCTCGGCTCTCTGCGTGCGTGAGTGTGGCCTCGGCGGCCGGGCACCGAGTGTCACGGCGGGACGTCGCGAGGCCGTGCGGCCGGCGGCGAGGACCGGACCATGGACGTGCGAGATTATCAAATCCCGCCGGAGGTGGGTGGCTGAGCTCAGCCACGTCTACAACCGCGACATCCTGATCGGGTCGATCGCGGCGACGATCGCGACGGCGATCACCGCGCTCAGCCGCTTCGCGTTGTTCTTCGGAGGCGACGAGGACGCGAACCCGATCGCGCAGATCGCGATGATCCTGCTCGCGCCGATCGCGGCGATCCTCATCCAGTTCGCGGTCACCCGCAGCCGCGAGACGCAGGCCGACACGAGCGGCGCGGACCTGTCCGGCAAGCCCCTGGCGCTGGCGAGCGCGCTCCGGAAGCTCGAGGCCGGCGGCAAGGAGCTCGCCCGGCGCGGGGTCGGCGGCACGCCGGCGGAGCAGCCGAACAACGCGTTCTCGAGCCTCTACATCTCGGCGCCCTTCGGTGGCGCGGTTCGTGGCGGCCTGGGCAACGCCTTCCGCACGCACCCCAAGACCGAGGACCGCGTGCGCAACCTGGAACAGCTCGCTCGCCGCATGGGCCAGATGGCGTAGCTCGCCGCGTGCTCGAAGCGGACACGGACGATGCCGGCCCGTGGGGAACCCACGGGCCGGCATCGTCAGTTGTAGTTGGTGAACTTGATCGGCAGGTCCTGGTCGTTGTTGCGCAACAGCGTCTGGCACTCCTGGAGCGCGTCCTTCGACTTGCTCGAGATGCGCAACTGATCGCCCTGGATGCTGGGCGTCACCTTCAGCTTGCTCGCCTTGATCTGCTTGACCATCGCCTTGGCCTTGTCCTGGGGGATGCCCTCGACGAGGCCGATGTCGAGGCGGTACGTGCCTTTCGCGGCGGGCTGCGGTCGGTCGTGGTCGAGCGACTTGAGGCTCACCTTGCGCTTCACGAGCTTGTCCTTGAGCACGTCGAGGGCGGCATCGACGCGGTCCTCGGAGTTCGTGGTGATCGCGATGCCGTCGCCCGACCAGGCGATCTCGGCATTCGCGCCCTTGAAATCGAAGCGCTGCCCGACCTCCTTGGCGGCCTGGTTGATCGCGTTGTCGACCTCCTGACGGTCGGTCTCGGCGACCACGTCGAAGCTGTTCTCGGCCATGCGCGACTCCTTCTCCATGCCGATGTCCGCGAGTCCTTCACGGCAGGATAGTGACGAGCTCTCGCGCGGGCCCGCCCTGGTTGCGGGGGGTGCGGGCCGGGCCTAGCATTCCGACGTCCTGGTGGGTTGCCCGAGCGGCCAAAGGGAGCGGACTGTAAATCCGCCGGCTTATGCCTACGAAGGTTCGAATCCTTCACCCACCACCCCAGGTGCCGCCGGATCCTCTCCGGCGGCGTTCTCGTGTGACCGCTGCGACTGTGACCCCGGCGACGCCACGACCGAGTGCAGGTGCGCGAGCGACTCGGGCAGCCGCACAGCCCCTCGCGCGGTGCCGTCATCCGCGGGCAGGCTCCGCGCGAGCCAGCGCCCGCCCCACGCCGTCGCGCCGTCGTCCCGGGTGCCCAGCTCGAGGCCGAGCGGTCCGGGCTCCTCGAACCCGAACTGCTCCAGGAAGTCCACCGGGCCGGCGGCGACGATCCGGTGCGCCCCGAACGCTGCCGCGATGTTCGTCGCGCGCTTGACCAGCCGACCGCCGATGCCCTGGCGTTGGCGGTCGGGGCGCACGGCGATGGGGGCCACCGCGAGCACGCGGCCGTCAGGTGGCGGCACCCCGGGTGGGGCTGTCGCGCTGGGCCCGAGCCCGATCGGGACCAGGAGCGCGTGTGCGACGACTTCGCCGTCCTCCTCGACGACGAGGGAGTGGACCGACTCGGTGTCGGACCCCGTGCGGAGCGACTCGACGAGCTCGGCCTCGGCGTCCCGCCCGAACGCCGCTGCCAGGAGATCATGGACCGCCGAGTGGTCCTCGGTTGTCTCGGCGCGCATGATGCGCCCGTCGATGGTGCGGGGGCGTCGGGCGGCGGCGTCCGCCACCTCGGCCAGGCGCACGAGCTCGCGCCTGCCCTCGTCGACGGCGATGTCGATCAGCGCGGGATCGTCTCCGCCGCCGGGCGAGCGCGCGATGTGCAGCTCCAGTGTCGCGAGGCGACGACGGCGCTGGAACGGCGTCGCCGACAGCGCGATGCCCTGGAGCGAGCGCTCGGGCGTCACATGGGTCGTGCGGACGAACACACCGGAGCGGGCGACGATCGCCTGCGGCAGGCGGGCGCGTCCCAGCGCGCGATAGGACGAGCGACCGAGCAGCGCGAACGGCACGGCGAGTGCCAGCCCCGCCACACCCGCCGGGCCCTGCCACACGAGCAGGCCGACCGTCGCCGCCAGCGTTGCCAACGCGGCCCGGACGTCGCGGCGGTGTCGCGCACCGATCGGGGCCGGTGTGAGCTCGACGCCGGCCACGTCGTCCCGCCCGGTGATGCGATCGACGAGCGCGAAGGCCTCTTGCCGGGTGCCGATCGGCAACACCGTGCTCGTGTCGCTGGCCTCGCCGGCGGCGCGTCCGGCGACCTCGACCTTCACGGTGGCTCGTCCGAGGGGGCGTCGCAGCAGGTTCTCCTCGACCCGCAGGGACTGCAGGCGGTACAGCGGGATCGTGCCCGAACGCTGCTCCAGCAGGCCCCGTGTGGTGTGCAGCCGCCGGTCGGCGGCGCTGAGCCGGAAGTCCCAGTAGGCGAAGACCGTCGCAACGACCGAGAGGACGAACACCGCGAGGAGGAACCCCCCGACCGCCATCACGATCCCCACCCAGCCCTGCGCACCGAAGAACTGGGTGACCTGCTCGACCACCGGGTCGATCTGCTCGGCGAACAGCTGGGAGGCGAAGCCGAGCAGGGCCGCGACGACACCGACACGGCCCCCGGTCAGGCCCGCGAGCACGAGGTCGCCGGGCCGCATGCGCACGAGTTCGTCATCGCCCCCCTGGTCGTCGGCGTCGGTGTCGGCGGACGCGGCGGGGCGCGGCGTGCTGGGGCGCCCGACGAGTTCGGTGCGCACGAGGTCCGCGATCTCCGGATCGAGCGCGTCGAGTTGGCCCTCGGTCGTGCCGCCCCCCACCGACTCGACGCGCAGCTCCACGACGCCGAAGAGGCGGTGACGCAGCCGACGGATCCGCTCGACCGACTGGATCCGCTCGCGGGGGATGACCCGACGTTGGCGCTGGAGGAGTCCTTGCTCGATGACGAGCGACTCCGCGTCGATGTGCCAGGTGAACCGCCACCATCGGACCCCCGAGGAGACGAGCGCCCCGACGATCACGATCGCCGCGAAGGCCGGGGCGACGGTCCCGGCGATGATCAACAGGATGATCGGGCCCGCGCTCGACAAGGCCCACACGCCCAGCGCGCCGATGTGCAGGCGTTGGCGTCCGCGCAGCACGGCCTGCGCCGGGGGCGTCGGGACCTGCGGCCACACGGTCGGTCCGGAGCCTGCGCTCCGCCGGGTCGACGCGCCCGCGGGGTCTCCCCCTGGTGGGGTCGGGGTTGGACGGCTCACGTCAGACCGCGAGGATGTCGGCTTCGACGGACGCCAGGCGCTCGCGCAGGCGTTCGGCCTCGGCCGAGTCCAGTCCCGGCAACTGGCCGCTCGTGCCGAGTGCCGCCGTGTGCACCACGAGCTGGGCAAGCCCGAACAGTCGGTCCAGGGGCCCGGCCCGCGTGTCGACGAACTGCAGCCGGGCGTAGGGGATGACGCTCACGTTGCGCCAGAAGACGCCGTGGCGGATCCACAGGTCGCGTTCGCGCAGCGCGTACCCCCACCGGCGGTAGCGGATGATGGGTAGCACGATCGCCAGCGCGGTCCCCCCGGCCAGGACCGCGCCCGTGAGGAGGCCGGTCGGGGTGGGCAGCGGCGCGAGCAGGTCGACGACCCCGGCCACGATCACCCCTTGGAGCACGAAGATGAACCCGGTCAGCCACCACACCTTGCGCACGCGTGGGTCGAGTGGGACGAGCTCGGGGATCCCGTCACCGGTGCCGGGATCGGCATCCGGCAGCGAAGGTGGACCGGCCGGTGCGTCGGCGGCCTCGGCGGTGGGAGGGGGCTCCTGAGCGTCCATCACCTCTCCAGCCTATGCGGCCCAGGTTGCAGGGCATGGGGCCCCATTCCATACTGTCGGGGGCTCGCCCCCCTAGCTCAGTCGGCAGAGCGACTCCATGGTAAGGAGTAGGTCAGCGGTTCGATTCCGCTGGGGGGCTCGAGTCACCGCGCGAGTACACATCCGACTGGTTCGATGGGTAGGCTCCCGGTGGCGCGGTCGCCCGCGGGCGACCGCCGTGCCGGCGGCGTAGCTCAGGGGCAGAGCACTCGGCTCATAATCGAGTAGTCGGTGGTTCGAATCCACCCGCCGCCACGACGCCCGCAACTGCACCTGGGCGCTCCGCCAGGGACCCGCACCCGGGTCCCTGGTCGCGTGCGTCGTGCCACCCCCACCGCGGCGAGCGCGGAGGCCGGGACGACACACCCGCACCCGACCCTTGCCCCGAAACCTCGAGAGGACCACGACCCATGAGCAAGGAGAAGTTCGAGCGGTCGAAGCCGCATATGAATATCGGCACGATCGGGCATGTCGATCATGGGAAGACGACGTTGACGGCGGCGATCACGAATGTGTTGCATAAGCACAATCCGGATGTCGCGTTCACGCCGTTCGAGGATATTGACAAGGCGCCGGAGGAGCGCGAGCGCGGTATCACGATCAACGTCGCGCATGTGGAGTATGAGACCGAGAATCGTCATTATGCGCATGTGGATGCGCCGGGGCACGCGGATTATGTGAAGAACATGATTACGGGTGCGGCGCAGATGGATGGGGCGATTCTGGTGGTCAGTGCGGCGGATGGCCCGATGCCGCAGACGCGTGAGCACGTGTTGTTGGCGCGTCAGGTGGGGGTGCCGCGGTTGGTGGTGTTCCTCAACAAGGCCGACATGGTCGATGATGAGGAGTTGCTCGAGCTGGTGGAGATGGAGGTCCGCGAGCTGCTGGAGGCCTATGAGTTCGATGGTGAGGGCACTCCGGTGGTGAAGGGTTCGGCGTTGCAGGCTCTGGAGGGCGATGAGGGCCAGGAGGCCCGGGTCCTGGAGTTGATGGGCGAGGTCGATGGGTACTTCGAGGAGCCGGCTCGGGATGTGGACAAGCCGTTCTTGATGCCGGTGGAGGATGTGTTCAGCATCACTGGTCGCGGCACGGTGGTGACCGGTCGTGTGGAGCAGGGCGTGGTCAAGCCCGGCGGGGAGGTCGAGATCGTCGGGTTGGGTGAGACGCGCAAGACCACGGCCACGGGTGTGGAGATGTTCCGCAAGTTGTTGGACGAGGGGCGTGCGGGCGACAACATTGGTGTGTTGTTGCGCGGCACGAAGAAGGAGGAGGTCGAGCGCGGGCAGGTGTTGGCCAAGCCGGGCAGCATCACGCCGCACACGAACTTCGAGGCGCAGGTGTACATCCTGTCCAAGGACGAGGGTGGCCGGCACACGCCGTTCTTCAACAACTATCGGCCGCAGTTCTACTTCCGGACCACGGATGTGACCGGCACGGTGACGTTGCCGGAGGGCACCGAGATGGTGATGCCGGGCGACAACACCGAGATGACGGTGGAGTTGATCAGCCCGATCGCGATGGAGGAGGGGTTGCAGTTCGCGATTCGTGAGGGCGGCAAGACCGTCGGTGCGGGTCGTGTGACCAAGATCCTCAAGTGAGCGCGGCTGTCGGGTCGGGGGCTGGTGGGCTCTCGACCCGGCGGCCGCGGCGCCACCCGCGGCGCGAGCGCGCTGCCGACGAACACGAGAGCAGGGAAGGCCCGACATGCCGAAAAGCGACACCCGTCCCCACGTGACGCTTGCCTGTACCGAGTGTCGCGAGCGCAACTACACGACGACCAAGAACCGCCACAAGCAGCGCGAGCGGCTCGAGATGCGCAAGCACTGCCCCCGCTGCAAACAGCACCGCCCCCACCGCGAGACCAAGTAGTCGCGCCGGCGCGCCGGTCCCGAGGGCCGGCCGCGCCGGGCGGAGCGACGACTGCCTCTTGCATCGGCCCGAATCCGGGTCACCATGGTGCAGCGAGCGCGCAGAGGTGTGCCGCGCGACCGACGACCCGGGAGGACCATTGGCTGACCGACCCGCAATCAACGCCGAGATCCGTTCGAAGGAGGTCCGCCTCGTCGGACCCGAGGGCAAACAGGTGGGCGTCGTGCCCCTGAAGATCGCAATCGACGCCGCCGAGGAACTCGGCATGGATCTGGTCGAGGTCGCGCCGAACGCAAGCCCGCCGGTTGCCAAGGTCATGGACTACGGCAAGCACCAGTACGAGCAGGAGCGGGCGGAGCGCGAGCAGCGCAAGCAGCAGAAGGGTGGCGGTCAGAAGTCGATCCGGCTGCGCCCGAAGATCGACGACCACGACTTCGAGACGAAGGTGCGCCACGCGCGCCAGTTCCTCGAGGACGGGCACTCCGTGCGCGTGCAGATCATGTTCCGTCGACGGGAGCTCCGGCGACCCGAGATGGGCGCCCGGGTCCTCGACCGCTTCGCCGAGGAGATCAGCGACGTGGCGAACGTGGACTCGCGCTCGCAGATGGAGGGGCGCTTCATCACCATGACCTTCTCGCCGAAGTCGAAGAAGGAACGCCAGCAGCAGGGTCAGCAGCAGGAGTGACGCCGCGCGCGTGACACGCCGGGTCGGCGGTGTTCGCGCGCACCCGGCGCTCTCGCGCGCACCCGGCGCTCTCGCGGGGGCCAACGGCGGGAGGACCGCGGCCTCGGAAGCAACGAGGACGAACGGAGGGGGCCATCGCGCTGAACTACGACCGCAATGGGCACGTCTACCCCGCCTACACCTACGAGATCACGCGCCCGAAGGTGTGTGAGTACGCGCTGGCGACCGGCTCGACCGACCCGGTGTACACCGCGGACCCCAGCGAGATCCCGCCCGAGCAGGTCCCGGTGCCCCCGACGTTCGCCGCCTGCTTCAGCGGGGCCGCCGCGCCGCTGCTGATCGGCGACCCCGAGCTCGGTGCCCACTGGAACCTCGTGCACGGGGCCCAGGAGTACGACTTCACGCGCGCCCTGCGTGTCGGGGACTGGCTGAGGTGTACCCCGCAGATCGCCGACATGCGTGATCGCGGGAGGATGGACATCCTCACGATGCGGGTCGAATGCGTGGAACGGGACACCGGCGCGCCGGTCGTGCGCAGTCAGAGCACGATCATCTTCTTCAAGGAGGGCGGTTGATGCCCGCGCGGGAGACCGTCGAGGTCGGCGACCAGTTGCCCGTTGTCGAGCACGTCATCGACCAGGACATGCTCATCCGGTACGCCGGGGCGAGCGGTGACTTCAACCGCCTGCACTGGGATCCCGAGTTCGCCGCCCAGGTCAGCCCGACCGGGGGGGTCATCGGCCACGGCATGCTGTCGATGGGGCTGGTGTCCAGCGCCGTCACGGCGTGGGCGGGCGGGCCCGAACACGTTGCCCACCTCTCGGCCTCCTTCCGGGCGCCGTGCCCGGTGGGCGCGACGCTGCGAGTCGGCGGCGAGGTCACCGAGGTCGACCACGACGGGGGGGCCGCGACCGTCGCGGTGTGGGCGGAGACCGAGGACGGTGCGAGGGTGGTCGACGCGAAGGGCTCGCGCGCGGTCGTGCGGTTGAGCGACTGATCCGCCGCCCGGGGTCGGTCAGGGTGGGGGTCGGTCCACCGGCCGAAGGGTCGGGCAACGAAACCGGCCGTGCGTTGCCGGCACGTCGGGTGCCTGCCTATACTGTCCGCTGCGCTGTCGTTGCGCCCATCTCGGGCTGTCGATGACAGGCTGCCAGAGGGGCGTAGCTCAATTGGCAGAGCATCGGTCTCCAAAACCGAAGGTCGGGGGTTCGATTCCCTCCGCCCCTGCGCCACGCACGCGGTCACCGCGTGCCCTACCGCCCCGAGATCGCCCTGGGGGATCGCTGAACGCCGCGAGGAGCAAGCAGTGAGCCGCGAGTCGAGACGAGAGCGCGAGCGCATCGAGCGCCGCCAGGCCAGTGGCGACATCGACGCCGAGGCCGGCGGCTCGGGCGGTCGCGGCTCCGGTGAGGGCGGCTCCGGCGGCCCGAGCGGAGGTTCGGGCGGCTCCGGCGGCTCCGGCGGCGCGGGTCGGTCCGATGACAAGCCGCGGACCAGCCCCCCGCAGTTCGTGCGCGAGGTCCGCAGCGAGCTGCGCCGCGTCCATTGGCCGAACCGCCGCGAGCTCGGCCAGTACAGCATGGTCGTGCTGTTCGCGGTCGCCATCCTCACGATCTACATCTTCGGCATCGACCAGGTCTTCAGTCAGTTCGCGGTGTGGGTGTTCGGATGAGCGACCCTCAGAGCGACCAGGAGCACGCCGACGCTGCAGCCGACGAGGAACTCGGCGAGGACTCGTCGCAGGGCGCGGCGGATGACCCGCGTGCACGCGGCGAGGCCGAGACGCCGGTGGACTACGAGGAGGGCGATCCCGAGATCGAGGCACTCGTCGCGGAGGCCATGGCCGATGCGACCGAGGCGCCCGAGGCACGTGACGCCGTGGAGGACGACACCGACGACCTCGACGAGTTGCTGGAGGCCGCTGGGGCCGACGGTGGCGACGGTCCGAGCCTCGAGGACGTCAGCCGTGCCCTGGGCGTCACCGAGGAGGGCAGCGCCGGGACCGACACCGAGGAGGCGCCCGCGCCGGTGCCGGACGGCGACACCGTGCCCGCCGAGGAGGAAGCTCCGGCGGAGGAGGCCGCCCCCGCGCGGCCTCGCATGCCCGACCGTCGGGACTTCATGCGCCAGACGGGCGACTACTACGTCGTCCACACCTACTCCGGCTACGAGCAGCGCGTGAAGGCGAACCTCGAGAACCGGATCCAGTCCATGAACATGGAGGACCGGATCTTCGAGGTGATCATCCCGACCGAGGACGCCGTCGAGATCAAGGGTGGCAAGAAGCAGCAGGTCAAGCGCAAGGTCTTCCCGGGGTACGTCCTCGTGCGCATGGACCTCGACGACGACTCCTGGTACGTGGTCCGCAACACGCCCGCGGTCACCGGGTTCGTGGGCCCGCCGGGCACCAAGCCCGTGCCGCTGTCGTTGCGCGAGGTCGAGCGGATCCTGGCCGAGCCCGACGAGGAGGAGAAGGCGGTCCCGCCCTCGATCGAGTTCGAGGAGGGCGAGAACGTGCGGGTCACCAGCGGCCCGTTCGCGGACTTCACCGGGACGATCAGCGAGATCAACGCCGACGCGACGAAGCTCAAGGTGCTCGTCTCGATCTTCGGCCGCGAGACACCAGTCGAGCTCACCTTCGAGCAGGTCGCCAAGCTCTAGTCGGGCGACGACGCCCCCGGGCGAAGGTCGCTCGGCCCCGAAGCAGCACAGAAACCGTGGGAGGACGTCCGAGCCGCGGCGTCCGCGCGCACCACACCGAGGAGAGAACATGGCGAAGAAGGTCGCAGGCCTCATCAAGCTGCAGATTCCCGCCGGCCAGGCCACGCCGGCGCCGCCGGTGGGCCCCGCCCTGGGCCAGCACGGCGTGAACATCATGGAGTTCTGCAAGTCCTACAACGAGCGCACGGCCGACCAGCAGGGCGACGTGATCCCCGTGGAGATCACGGTCTACGAGGACCGCAGCTTCACGTTCGTCACGAAGACCCCGCCCGCCTCGAAGCTGTTGCTCAAGGCCGCGAGCATCGAGAAGGGCTCCCAGGAGCCGGGTCGGGCGGGCGCCGGCACGGTCAGACGGGAGACGATCCGCGAGATCGCCGAGCGCAAGTACCCCGACCTGAACGCCAACGACGTCGATGGCGCGGTGAAGATCGTCGAGGGCACCGCCCGTTCGATGGGGCTCAAGGTCCAGGACTAGTCCGTCCGCGACGTGGGAGGGCGAGCCGGGCGACCGGCGCGCCCGCCGGTACCACGAGGAGGATCATCATGGCCAAGCGCGGCAAGCGCTACCAGGCGGCTGCGGCGAAGATCGATCGCGACCGCCGCTACCGTCCGACCGAGGCGATGCGCCTCGTCCAGGAGACCGTCACCGTCAACTACGACCCGACCGTCGAGCTCGCGGTCCGCCTCGGGGTCGACCCCCGCAAGGCCGACCAGATGCTGCGGGGGTCGGTCCCCCTGCCGCACGGAGTCGGCAAGGAGGCCCGGGTCGCGGTGTTCGCCGAGGGCGACGCGGCGACGGCGGCTGAGAGCGCCGGCGCCGACATCGTCGGCGCCGAGCGGGTGACCGAGCTCATCGAGTCCGGTGAGCTCGACGTCGATGCGGTGATCGCCACCCCGGATCAGATGGGCAAGATCGGTCGCTACGGGAAGACGCTCGGCCCTCGCGGGCTGATGCCGAACCCGAAGAGCGGCACGGTCACCACCGACGTCGCCACCGCGGTCAGCGAGATCAAGGCCGGCAAGGTCGAGTACCGCACCGACCGCCAGGGCAACGTGCACCTTCCCATCGGCAAGGCGAGCTTCGAGGTCCGCCAGCTGGTGGAGAACTACGGCGCGGTGATCGACGAGTTGGTCCGGCAGCGTCCGAGCGCCGCCAAGGGGCGCTACCTGCGGTCCATCCACGTGTCGACCGCCCAGGGCCCCTCGGTGCCGGTGGATCCCGGCATCGTCCGCGTCTCGTACCAGCCCCAGGAGGAGGAGTCCGTCGCCGCCTAGGGGCTCGGCCGCGAGTTGCGGCCACCCCGCGGCAGCCGTACCGTTACCCGTTGAGCCGAAGACCGCTCGGTCCCGCGTCCCACGCGGCGAAGGAGCCGGCACTGCCGGTCGACCAGCGCAGGTGACTTCGCGACGCCCTCGGGCTCGCGTGGGCCCGTGCTGACTCCGCGCCGCTCCTGACCCCAGGCGCTTCGGCTCGCGCGCACCCGCGCATAAACACCCGAGAGGAGCGTCGATGGCGACGAACGAGGAGGCCCGCCCCGAGAAGGTGGCGCAGGTCGCCGAGATCGCCGAGTGGCTGGAGCAGTCCAACGCGACCGTGCTGACCGACTACCGCGGTCTTTCGGTGGCGGCGACCGCGGAGCTGCGGCGGCAGTTGCGTGAGACCGACGCGGAGTACCGCGTCGTCAAGAACACCCTCACGCGGCGCGCGGTGCGCGAAGCCGGCGTGGACATCCCGGACGACGTGCTCGTGGGCCCGACCGCCATCACCTTCTGCGCCGGTGACCCCGTCGCGGCCGCCAAGGTCCTCAAGCGGTTCTCGAAGAGTCACCCCGGCCTGCAGATCAAGGCCGGGGTCCTCGACGGCAAGCTGCTCGACGCCAACGACGCGGCGCGTCTCGCCGACCTCGAGTCCCGCGAGGAGTTGCTCGGCAGGATCGCCGTGATGCTCGGCACGGTCCTCGCCCAGCCCGCACGGCTCGCGAACGCGAACCTCGAGAAGCTCGCTCGTGTGCTCGGCGCGTTGCAGGACAAGACGCCCGATGACGGGGGCGCTCTCACGCAGGCCGAGTCGGCCGGTTCCGAGGCCGCCGGTTCCGAGGACGCCGAGCCCGAGGCCGCCGAGCCCGAGGCCGCCGAGCCCGAGGAGGCGACCGAGGCGAGCGCCGAATCCGGGGCCGCTGAGGAAACCGGTGACCAAGCCGAGGCCGGCGACGGCGCCGACGAAGCCGAGGCCGCCGAGACCGGCGAGGACCCCGCGCAGCAGACGTAGGTCGATGCCGTCGCGCGGGCCCGACGGCCACGGCCCGCACCCGATCACCCGACAGACCGTCCCCGGTCCGCCGCGCGCGTCCGGGACCTGAACCGAGGAGCAGCACCATGGCGAAGCTTTCCACCGACGACCTGCTCGAGCAGTTCAAGGAGATGACCCTCCTCGAGCTCAGCGAGTTCGTGAAGAAGTTCGAGGAGGAGTTCGACGTCAGCGCCGCGGCACCCGCGGCCGTGGCCGCCCCGGCGGCCGCCGGCGGCGGCGATGAGGCGGAGGCCGAGGAGGAGCAGACGGCCTTCGACGTCGTCCTCTCCGACCCGGGCGACAAGAAGATCCAGGTCATCAAGGAGGTCCGGGGGGTCACCAACCTCGGGCTGAAGGAGGCCAAGGAGCTCGTCGACTCGACGCCGAAGCCGGTCCTCGAAGGTGTCACCAGGGAGCAAGCCGACCAGGCCAAGGAGGCCATCGAGGCCGCCGGCGGCTCGGTCGAGCTCAAGTAGCAGCCACCGCGGTCCGCGGCGCCGTCACGGTGTCGCGCCCGCGACGGCGAGCGCCGCTCCGGACGGGTTGACCGGGCCACGGTCGCCGATCCGTGGTCCCCGGCAGTGTCCCGGAGCTGCGGCCCGTCCCGAATGCCCTTGTTGACACCCATCCCGCGGATCGGCATCCTTACGGGGCCGACGAGCGGAACACGCGCACGAGGAGTTGCGTGCCGGTCCACATTCCGCGTCGATCACGGATCGCAGTCAGCAGTGTAGCCATGCGCTACACTGCCTGTTCGTGTCTCGATCGCCGTGCATTCCGCGTGTCGAACCGCTCAGCCGACGGTCAAGCGGCTACGGCGGGGCACCCGACCGCACAACACCATCCTTTCCTCCCGGGCCAGCAGCGCCCGGACCGCCGGTCTCCGTCGCGACCGGCGGAGGCCGTGAGCGGCCACCCACCCGCGACCGCGGTTGGCCGCGGCCCTCGCCGAGCGTCGCCGACGTTCGGCGTTCAGTGCGTTCACCGCGCAGTGTGAGGAGCGAGCATTGTCGACCTCTGTGGAGCACGACGTTACGCCCGCGCGTTCCGCGGCCGCTCGCGCGAGCGACCCGCCGCGGCACTCGTTCTCGAAGATCTCGGAACCGCTGCCCATCGAGGATCTCGACCTCGTCGCGATCCAGCGCAGTTCCTTCGAGTGGCTGACCGAGGAGGGCCTGGGGGAGGTCCTGAGCGAGATCAGCCCCATCGAGGACTTCACCGGACAGATGGCGCTGTCGTTCTCCGAGCACCGCTTCGACGAGCCCAAGAACACCGTCGAGGAGTGCAAGACGAAGGACCTCACGTACGCGGCGCCGCTGTTCGTCACCGCCGAGTTCGTGAACCGGTCCACGGGCGAGATCAAGTCGCAGACCGTGTTCATGGGCGACTTCCCGATGATGACCGACCAGGGCACGTTCATCATCAACGGGACCGAGCGGATCGTCGTCAGCCAGCTCGTCCGCAGCCCCGGGGTGTACTTCGACCGCACCTTCGACAAGTCGACCGGTCAGCTCCTGCACGGGTGCAAGATCATCCCGTCGCGCGGCGCCTGGCTGGAGTTCGAGATCGACAAGCGGGGCATGGTCGGCGTGCGCGTCGACCGCAAGCGCAAGCAGCACATCACCGTGCTGTACCGGGCGCTGAAGGGTCTGGTGTGGAACCCCGAGTCGGGTGAGTACGAGCTCGCCGACCGCGAGCGGCTCGACACCCCGGTGACCGACGAGGAGATCCTCGACTTCTTCGATCACGACGAGGGCATCAGGGCGACGCTGGAGAAGGATGTGCTCCAGACGCCCGACGAGGCGCTGCAGGACATCTACCGCAAGCTGCGGCCCGGTGAGCCGCCGACCGCGGAGTCCGCGGGCGGGTTGCTGATCAACCTCTTCTTCAACCCCAAGCGCTACGACCTCGCCAAGGTCGGCCGCTACAAGGCCAACAAGAAGCTCGGCGAGGAGCTCGTGCGGCTCGGCCTCGCCGACGTCGACGAAGCCAGCTGGCTCGTCGACGACCACGGCGTGCCCGAACCGCTGCAGGAGGCCGAGGGACAGCGCACGGGCATCGGTGAGGTGGCCGTCTCCGGCGAGGACCGTGCACCGCTCAAGTCGCACACGCTCACCAAGCAGGACGTGCTCGCGACGATGAGCTACATGGTGAACCTGTCGAAGTCGGGCGAGGAGGACCGGACCTACGACCACGACGACATCGACCACTTCGGCAACCGCCGCCTGCGCAGCGTCGGCGAGTTGATCCAGAACCAGGTCCGCATCGGGCTGTCCCGGATGGAGCGGGTCGTCCGCGAGCGTATGACCACCCAGGACGTCGAGGCGATCACGCCGCAGACGCTCATCAACATCCGACCGGTGGTCGCCTCGATCAAGGAGTTCTTCGGGGCCAGTCAGCTCAGCCAGTTCATGGACCAGACGAATCCGCTGTCCGGCCTCACCCACAAGCGGCGCTTGTCCGCGCTGGGTCCGGGTGGGCTGTCCCGCGAGCGGGCCGGGTTCGAGGTCCGCGACGTGCACCCGTCGCACTACGGACGCATGTGCCCCATCGAGACGCCCGAGGGTCCCAACATCGGCCTGATCGGTTCGCTGGCGACGTACGCGCGGATCAACCCGTTCGGGTTCGTGGAGACCCCCTACCGCAAGGTCGAGGACGGGACCGTCACTGACCGCATCGACTTCCTCACCGCGGACGAGGAGGACCGCAACGTCATCGCGCAGGCGAACGCGCCGCTCGACAACAACGGGCACTTCACGAACCCGCTGGTGCTCTGCCGTGCCCGGGACGGGGAGGTCCGCGAGGTCCTGCCCGAAGAGGTCGACTACATGGACGTCAGCCCGCGGCAGACCGTCTCGGTCGCCGCGGCGATGATCCCGTTCCTCGAGCACGACGACGCTAACCGCGCGCTCATGGGGACCAACATGCAGCGCCAGGCGGTGCCGCTGGTGAAGTCGCAGGCGCCCTACGTCGGTACCGGCCTCGAGGGCAAGAGCGCCCGCGACGCCGGCGACGTGATCGTGGTCGAGAACGACGGGATCATCGTCGAGGTCGCCGCGGACCGGATCATCTCCAAGACCACCGACGGCCGGCTCGAGAAGCACTTCCTGCGCAAGTTCGAGCGGACGAACCAGGGCACCTGCTACAGCCAGAAGCCGCTGGTCGACGAGGGCGACGAGGTCGTCGCCGGCCAGGTCGTGGCCGACGGGCCGTGCACCGACTACGGCGAGATCGCGCTCGGCGCCAACCTGATGTGCGCCTTCATGTCCTGGGAGGGCTTCAACTTCGAGGACGCCGTCATCATCTCCGAGCGACTCGTGAAGGACGACGTCATGACGTCGATCCACATCGAGGAGTACGAGATCGATGCGCGCGACACCAAGCTCGGGGCCGAGGAGATCACGCGCGACATCCCCAACGTCGGTGAGGAGGTCCTCGGCAACCTCGACGAGCGCGGGATCATTCGCATCGGCGCTGAGGTGAGCCCGGGCGACATCCTCGTCGGCAAGGTCACCCCCAAGGGCGAGACCGAGCTCACGCCGGAGGAGCGGCTGCTGCGGGCGATCTTCGGCGAGAAGGCCCGCGAGGTGCGCGACACGAGCCTCAAGGTCCCCCACGGCGAGTCCGGCCGCGTCATCGGCGTTCGGACGTTCAGCCGCGAGGCGGGGGACGAGATGCCGCCGGGCGTCAACGAGCTCGTGCGCGTGTACGTCGCGCAGAAGCGCAAGATCTCCGACGGCGACAAGCTCGCCGGGCGGCACGGGAACAAGGGCGTCATCGCGAAGGTGCTGCCCGAGGAGGACATGCCCTTCCTGCCCGACGGCACGCCCGTCGAGATCATCCTGAACCCGCTGGGCGTCCCGAGCCGCATGAACGTCGGCCAGGTCCTCGAGACGCACCTCGGGTGGGTGGCCGCCAACGGGTGGAGCTTCGACTCGAAGCCCGAGTGGTTCGACGACGTCGGCTGGAACGAGGAGCTGCTCGAGAGCCGGGGCGGCGAGCGGCTCGCGACCCCCGTCTTCGACGGGTGCCGCGAGCGTGAGCTCGGCGACCTGCTCGCCCACACGCAGCCGAACCAGGACGGCGACCGGCAGGTGGGCGGCGACGGCAAGGCCCGCCTGATCGACGGGCGGACCGGTGAGCCGGTCGACCAGCCGATCACGGTCGGCTACATGTACATCCTGAAGCTCTTGCACCTCGTGGACGACAAGATCCACGCCCGCTCGACCGGGCCCTACTCGATGATCACCCAGCAGCCGCTGGGCGGGAAGGCACAGTTCGGCGGGCAGCGCTTCGGTGAGATGGAGGTCTGGGCGCTGGAGGCCTACGGGGCCTCGTACGCCCTGCAGGAGCTGCTCACCGTGAAGTCCGACGACGTGCTCGGGCGAGTCAAGGTCTACGAGGCGATCGTCAAGGGCGACAACATCCCCGAACCGGGCATCCCCGAGAGCTTCAAGGTGCTCGTCAAGGAGATGCAGTCGCTCTGCCTGAACGTCGAGGTGCTCAGCGCCGAAGGGCAGGAGATCGAGTTCCGCGAGTCCGACGACGACGCGTTCCGCGCCGCGGAGGAGCTCGGCATCGACCTCTCGCGGCCCGAGCGCTACTCCGACGAGTTCCAGATCGGGAGTCAGTCCTAGGTGGCCGGGAACCCGACCACGCACCGCGCACGCCCCGCTGCACGACCGCCGCGCGCCGCCGCGCCGGCGCGCCCGGCCGTCGACCCACAGAGGAGCCTCTGAGAATGCTCGACGTCAACAACTTCGACGAGCTGCGCATCGGCCTCGCCACCGAGCACCAGGTCCGCATGTGGTCGAACGGCGAGGTGAAGAAGCCGGAGACGATCAACTACCGTACGCTCAAGCCGGAGAAGGACGGGCTCTTCTGCGAGAAGATCTTCGGTCCCACCCGGGACTGGGAGTGCTACTGCGGCAAGTACAAGCGGGTCCGCTTCAAGGGCATCATCTGCGAGCGCTGCGGCGTCGAGGTGACCCGCTCGAAGGTGCGCCGCGAGCGCATGGGCCACATCGAACTCGCCGCGCCGGTGACGCACATCTGGTACTTCAAGGGCGTGCCGAGCCGGCTGGGCTACCTGCTCGACCTGCCGCCGAAGGACCTCGAGAAGGTCATCTACTTCGCGGCCTACCTGATCACGTCGGTCGACGACGGGCAGCGCCACGAGGACCTGCCGACGCTCGAGGCCGAGGTCGCCAACGAGAAGAAGCAGATGGAGCAGCAGCTCGAGGTCGATCGCGAGCAGCTGCTCAAGGACCTCGAGAACGAGCTCGCCGAGCTCGAGGAGCAGGGCGCGAAGTCGGACCAGGTCCGCAAGAAGCGTCGCGAGTACGAGAAGCAGATCAAGGACGTCCAGGAGTCGACCGAGCAGGAGGTCGCGCGGCTCGAGGAGGTCATGGAGACCTTCAAGTCGCTCGAGCCCAAGCAGCTCATCACCGACGAGCTGCTCTACCGTGAGCTGTACTTCCGCTTCGGGGAGTACTTCAAGGGCGGCATGGGCGCCGAGGCGATCCGCGACCTGCTCGGGACGCTCGACTTCGACCAGGAGGCCGCCGAGCTGCGCGAGGTGCTCGGCGCCGAGTCGGAGAAGTTGCGCAGCGGCGCCCGCAAGGCCCGCAGCCAGAAGGCCACCCGCGCGGTCAAGCGGCTCAAGGTCGTCGAGGCCTTCCGCCAGACGGGCAACGACCCGACCGCGATGGTCCTCAAGGCCGTCCCGGTCATCCCGCCGGATCTGCGCCCGATGGTGCAGCTCGACGGGGGCCGCTTTGCGACGAGCGACCTGAACGACCTCTACCGCCGCGTCATCAACCGCAACAACCGCCTCAAGCGGCTCCTCGACCTCGGTGCGCCCGAGATCATCGTGAACAACGAGAAGCGGATGCTGCAGGAGGCGGTGGACGCCCTGTTCGACAACGGGCGTCGCGGCCGGCCGGTCACCGGGCCGGGCAACCGTCCTCTCAAGTCGCTCAGCGACATGCTCAAGGGCAAGCAGGGCCGGTTCCGCCAGAACCTGCTCGGCAAGCGCGTCGACTACTCCGGCCGGTCGGTGATCGTCGTCGGTCCGCAGCTCGAGCTGCACCAGTGTGGCCTGCCGAAGCAGATGGCGCTCGAGCTGTTCAAGCCGTTCGTGATGAAGCGGCTGGTCGACCTCAACTACGCGCAGAACATCAAGTCGGCCAAGCGCATGGTCGAGCGGGCCCGTCCGCAGGTCTGGGACGTGCTCGAGGAGGTCATCGCCGACCACCCGGTGATGCTCAACCGCGCGCCGACGTTGCACCGCCTCGGCATCCAGGCCTTCGAGCCGGTCCTCGTCGAGGGCAAGGCCATCCAGATCCACCCGCTCGTCTGCGCGGCGTTCAACGCCGACTTCGACGGGGACCAGATGGCGGTGCACCTGCCGCTGTCCAGCGAGGCCCAGGCCGAGGCCCGGGTGCTCATGATGTCGTCGAACAACATCCTCTCGCCGGCCCACGGGCGCCCGCTGGCGACGCCCTCGCAGGACATGGTGCTGGGCAGTTACTACCTCACCTTTGCCAAGGACGCGGACGAGACCGGGGCGGCCCCGCAGAACGGCCTGGTGGCCTCGGCCAAGGCCGGCGAGACGTTCCTGCCGTCGTTCTCGAACCCCGGTGAGGTCGAGATGTCCCTCGACCTGCACGAGGTGGAGTTGCAGCAGTGGGTCCTCGTGCGCCTGCGTAACCAGGCCGTGCGGGTCGAGGACAACCTCGACGACGAACTTCCGGACGACGCCGAGGAGCTCACGCCCGGCGTCGTGCGCTCGGCCCGCGGGGTCCGCATCCTCACCACGCCCGGCCGCGTGATCCTCAACGAGGCGCTGCCGGAGGACATGCCCTTCGAGAACCGGCTGATCGGCAAGAAGGAGGCCGGTGAGCTCGTCAACCGCTGCGCGGACAACTACACGCGTGCCGTGACCGCCCAGGTGCTCGACCGGCTCAAGGATCTCGGCTTCCGCTACGCGACCAGGGCCGGCGTCACCGTGTCGATCGCGGACGTCGAGGCGCCCCCCGAGAAGCAGGAGATCCTCGCCGAGCACGACGAGAAGGCGCTCGACGTCGAGAAGCAGTTCCGCAAGGGCATCATCACCGACGAGGAGCGCAAGCAGGAGCTGCGGGACATCTGGACGGAGGCGACCAACCTCGTCGCCGACAAGATGGAGGCGAACTTCGACCGCCTGAACCCGGTGTTCATGATGGCGAACTCCGGGGCCCGCGGGTCGATGACCCAGATCCGGCAGCTCGCCGCGATGAAGGGCCTCGTGTCGAACCCGCGCGGCGAGATCATCGAACGCCCCATCAAGTCGAACTTCCGTGAGGGGCTGTCCGTGCTCGAGTACTTCATCTCGACGCACGGGGCTCGGAAGGGCCTGGCCGACACGGCACTGCGCACCGCCGACTCGGGCTACCTCACCCGCCGGCTGGTCGACATCGCGCAGGACCTGATCGTCCGCGAGGACGACTGCGGGACCCGCCGCGGCATGCCGGTCGTCGTCGGCGAGCGCGACAGCCAGGCACTGTTCGGGCGGGTGCTCGGCAAGGACGTGCACTATCCGGGCACCGAGGACGTGCTCATGCCGGCCGGCACCGAGCTCACCGACGCCGAGATCCGGCTGCTGCGCCGCGTCCTCGTCCGCGGGGAGCACCCCGAGACCGGCGAGGCGCTGGAGCACCGGGCGACCAGCGACGCGGAGAAGAGCGTCACGGTCCGGACCGTGCTCACCTGCGACACCCCCGAAGGCGTGTGCGTGCTGTGCTATGGCCGCGCGCTCGCCGAGGGCCAGCTCGTGCAGGTCGGCGAGGCGGTCGGCATCATCGCCGCCCAGTCGATCGGCGAGCCCGGCACGCAGCTGACGATGCGGACCTTCCACACCGGCGGGGTCGCGAGCGGGGAGGACATCACCCAGGGTCTGCCCCGTGTGGTGGAGCTGTTCGAGGCCCGCAGCCCGAAGGGGAAGGCCGAGATCGCCCACAACTCCGGCGTCGTGAGCTTCGAGGAGACCGATCGGGGCGTGAAGGTCACCGTCGAGGGCGACGACGAGGACGCCAAGATGACGGTGACGGTGCCGAACCGTCAGCGCCTGCTCGTCTCGGACGGTCAGGAGATCAAGGTCGGCGAGATGCTGACCGGGGGCTCGATCGATCCCCACGAGATGCTCGAGGTGCTCGGCGCCCGCGAGACCCAGCGCCTGCTCGTCGGCGAGGTGCAGGAGGTCTACGGCTCGCAGGGCGTGTCGATCCACGACAAGCACATCGAGCTGATCGTCCGTCAGATGCTGCGCCGGGTGAACGTCGTCGAGCCGGGCGACACGCCCTTCCTGCCGGGAGAGCTCGTGGACCGCACGCAGTTCGCCGACGCGAACCGCAGGGTCCTCGACGAGGGCGGGCAACCCGGCAACGGTCGTCAGGTGCTCATGGGCATCACCAAGGCGTCGCTGGCGACCGAGTCGTGGCTGTCCGCGGCCTCGTTCCAGGAGACCACCCGCGTGCTCACCGAGGCCGCGATCGAGGGGAAGAAGGACTCCCTCATCGGGCTGAAGGAGAACGTGATCATCGGGAAGCTCATCCCCGCCGGCACCGGACTGCGGCGCTACCGAGGGGTGCGGCCCCTGCCGACCGAGGTGCCCGAGCAGGTCGTGCCCGCCGACCTCATCGAGCAGTTCGGCGCCGACGGGTACGACGAGTACTACGAGGCCGACGAGGGGTGGACCATGGGCGAGGAGAGCTACTAGCGAGGCTGCCCCGTCGAGCACGCACGTCCCACCGTCGGCCCCGCCCCTGTTGGCGGGGCCGACGGCGGTCGGTCACTCGTCGCGGTGGGTGAGCCACCCGTCGATGACGACCCGCACGTCCCCGTCGTCGAACTCCTCGCGCACCGCTGCGGCCAGCGGACCGCGCGGGTCGACGACCGTCACCTCCAAGGCGTCGCCGACGGCGCGATAGCCGAGGACCGTCGCGTCCCGCTCGTCGGCCAGGTCGAGGACCGCGTCGCGCGCCTCGGCGACTGCGCCCTCGATCGGTCCACCCGTCGTGCTCGTCCCTGCGGGCTCACCCGAGACCGCCGCGGGAGCTTCGGTCAGGGTAAGCCGCTCCCCGTCGAAGGTACCGGTGAGCCGCGCCGCGCCCCAGAGCACGCCCCCGTCGCGGCCGGCACCGTCGAGGCCGTCGAGGTCGTCGGGATCGAGTCCCTCGATGCCGACCCCGGCACCGCACTGGGGCGGCAGCGACTCGCGAACCACCGCGCAGACCTGCGGTTCGGCCCCGTCGGCAACGATGACGGTGCCCTCCACCTCCACGAGTGGGGCATCGTCCGGCTCCCAGCCGTCATCGGTCTGCGGGTCCGCGCGGTCGTCGCTCCCGCACGCGGCCAGCAGGAGCCCGAGGGTGAGCATCGTGCCGAGCGCGGTGCGGCGCATGAGGGGCTCCTCGTCGATGTCGGGTTCCCGCCGCGACGGGGCGGGTGATCGTCGAGGCGCGTAGGACGTCGCCCCGCCGGCGGAGGTTCCGCCGGTCCCAAGTTGACATCGCCTCGCGCCACCCATAGGCTTGGCGGTCGTGGTGGCGCTCGGCTCGTTCCCGGGCGCCCTCGATTCACGCCATCGACTCGTTCGAAGGCCGAACCGGGGTCCAGCCCCGGTGCAGCGAGCTGGCGCGTGCGCCGCCGCTGTCGGCCGCACCACGCAGCCCGATGAGGGGTACTGCGGGGTGAGCACCAACCGAAACGCCCGGCCCCGTGGATCGGGGTGCCCGCACCATGCGGGCGGACGACAACGATCGGGCACGGGACGCGACCGACCGCTCGGACCCGTGCCTGCACGGCCCCGGATCGACGACCCCCTGAGCGGGGGCTGACCGGGGGTGTGCGATCAGCGCCCTGCCAGCACAGACCGGAGGCGGTCCAGACGCCATGCCAACCATCCAGCAACTCGTCCGCAAGGGACGCAAGCAGCGCGCCGAGAAGGCGACGACCCCGGCACTGAAGGGTTCCCCTCAGCGCCGAGGTGTCTGCACGCGCGTCTACACGACGACGCCGAAGAAGCCCAACTCGGCACTGCGCAAGGTGTGCCGTGTCCGGCTCACCTCGGGCATCGAGGTCACGGCTTACATCCCCGGCGAGGGCCACAACCTGCAGGAGCACTCCATCGTGCTCGTGCGTGGCGGCCGGGTGAAGGATCTGCCGGGCGTGCGCTACAAGGTCGTGCGCTCGGCCCTCGACGCGGCCGCTGTCCGGGGCCGCAAGCAGGCACGGTCGAAGTACGGCGCGAAGAGGGAGGGCTAGCGATGCCGCGGAAGGGCCCCGCTCCCGAGCGCAAGCTCGACCCGGACCCCAAGTTCCAGAGCGTCCTCGTCACCCAGCTCATCAACAAGGTGATGCAGGACGGCAAGCGCTCGAAGGCCGAGGGGATCGTCTACGACGCGTTCGAGCGCGTCGAGCAGCGCACCGGCACCGACCCGGTCGCGACGTTCAAGAAGGCGATCGAGAACACCAAGCCGGTGCTCGAGGTCAAGAGCCGACGCGTGGGCGGCGCCACCTACCAGGTGCCGATCGAGGTACGGCAGGGCCGGGGCACGACGCTGGCGCTGCGGTGGCTGTCGACCTACTCGAGGCAGCGCCGCGAGCACTCGATGGCGGACCGGCTCGCCAACGAGCTCCTCGACGCGAGCAACAACGGCGGTGCGTCGGTCAAGCGCAAGGAAGACACGCACAAGATGGCGGAAGCCAACAAGGCGTTCGCCCACTACCGCTGGTAGCGGCGACCGCGCCGCACCCGCACGTGCAACGAACACCCGAGAGGACGATCGGTATATGGCGAAGCGTGATCACCCGCTCGGCCTGACCCGCAACATCGGGATCATGGCCCACATCGACGCGGGCAAGACCACGACGACCGAGCGCATCCTGTACTACACCGGCCGGAACTACAAGATCGGCGAGGTGCACGAGGGCGCGGCGGTCATGGACTGGATGCCGCAGGAGCAGGAGCGCGGGATCACCATCACGTCCGCGGCGACCACCTGCGCCTGGGACGGGCACGAGATCAACATCATCGACACGCCGGGCCACGTCGACTTCACCGTCGAGGTGGAGCGCAGCCTGCGGATCCTCGATGGCGCGGTGGCCGTGTTCGATGCCGTCAGCGGGGTCGAGCCGCAGTCCGAGACCGTGTGGCGCCAGGCCGACAAGTACGGCGTGCCCCGCGTCTGCTTCATCAACAAGATGGACCGTGTCGGTGCGGACTTCTTCTACTCGCTCGGCACACTGCACGAGCGCCTGGGTGCCAACGCCGTCGCGGTGCAGATCCCCGTCGGCGCCGAGAGCGACTTCGTCGGCGTGGTCGATCTCGTCGACATGGACGCCCGCATCTGGGAGGGCACCGGGGACGACTACGGCTCGACGTTCAACGACGTGCCGATCCCCGACGAGCTCGTGGACCGCGCCCAGGAGTACCGGGCCGCCTTGATCGAGGCGGTGAGCGAGACCGACGACCGGCTCCTCGAGAAGTACCTCGCCGACGAGGAGATGACCCGGGACGAGCTGATCGCCGGGATCCGCAAGGCGACGATCGAGGGCACGCTCACCCCGGTCTTCTGCGGGTCGGCGTTCAAGAACAAGGGTGTGCAACTCCTGCTGGACGGGGTCGTCCGGTACCTGCCGAGCCCCGAGGACGTGCCGCCCGTGAAGGGTGTCGACGCGAAGACCGGCGAGCCGATCGAGCGCAAGCCGACCGAGGACGAGCCGTTCAGCGCGCTCGCCTTCAAGGTCATGAGCGACCCGTACGTCGGCAAGCTCACCTACTTCCGTATCTATTCGGGCGTGCTGAACCAGGGCCAGTCCGTCGTCAACACGACGAAGGAGAAGAAGGAGCGCATCGGCCGCATCCTGCAGATGCACGCCAACCACCGCGAGGACCGCGACCAGGCGTTCTGCGGCCACATCGTCGCGGCGGTCGGGCTCAAGCAGACCGGGACCGGCGACACCCTCAGCGACCCGCAGCACCCCGTCATCCTCGAGTCGATGGAATTCGAGGACCCGGTCATCCACATCGCGATCGAGCCCAAGACCAAGGCCGATCAGCAGAAGCTCGGGAGCGCCCTGCAGAAGCTCTCCGAGGAGGACCCGACCTTCAGCGTCCACACGGACGAGGAGACGGGCCAGACCATCGTCGGCGGCATGGGCGAGCTGCACCTCGAGGTCATCGTCGATCGACTGCTGCGCGAGTTCAAGGTCGACGCGAACGTCGGTCGCCCCCAGGTCGCGTACCGCGAGACCATCAAGAAGCCCGTGCACGGCCACCAACTGCGCTTCAAGCGCCAGACCGGCGGCGCCGGCCAGTTCGCCGAGGTCGTCATCGACCTCGAGCCCACCGGCAAGAACGCCGAGAACCCGCGCGAGATCGTCGACGAGTTCGGTAACCCCACCGGTGAGGTCGGCGGCTACGAGTTCAGCGACGAGATCCGCGGAGGCGCGATCCCCCGGGAGTACATCCCGTCGGTGGACGAGGGCGCGCGTGAGGCGATGGAGGGCGGCATCCTCGCGGGCTACCCGCTGGTCGATTGCCGTCTGCGGCTCAAGGACGGCAGCTTCCACGATGTCGACTCCAGCGAGATGGCGTTCAAGATCGCCGGGTCGATGGCGTTCAAGGAGGCCGCGCACAAGGCCGGTGTCGCACTGCTCGAACCGGTCATGGACGTCGAGGTCGTCACGCCCGAGGACTACATGGGCGACGTCATCGGAGACCTGAACGGCCGACGCGGCCGGGTCGACGAGATGAGCGACCGCGGCAACTCGAAGGTCATCCGGGCGACCGTCCCGCTCGCCGAGATGTTCGGCTACGCCACGGATCTGAGGTCGAAGACTCAGGGACGGGCCACCTACACGATGCAGTTCAGCAGGTACGAAGAGGTCCCGTCGTCGCTCGCGCAGGAGATCGTCGCGAAGGTTCGCGGCGAGTAGGGATCTGATCACACCCCCGCCAAGGATGTCTTCGCGGGCGGGCACCGGACAGCGCAGACGAGCGTTCAGAGGAGCCACCGAGATGAGCAAGGAGAAGTTCGAGCGGTCGAAGCCGCATATGAATATCGGCACGATCGGGCATGTCGATCATGGGAAGACGACGTTGACGGCGGCGATCACGAATGTGTTGCATAAGCACAATCCGGATGTCGCGTTCACGCCGTTCGAGGATATTGACAAGGCGCCGGAGGAGCGCGAGCGCGGTATCACGATCAACGTCGCGCATGTGGAGTATGAGACCGAGAATCGTCATTATGCGCATGTGGATGCGCCGGGGCACGCGGATTATGTGAAGAACATGATTACGGGTGCGGCGCAGATGGATGGGGCGATTCTGGTGGTCAGTGCGGCGGATGGCCCGATGCCGCAGACGCGTGAGCACGTGTTGTTGGCGCGTCAGGTGGGGGTGCCGCGGTTGGTGGTGTTCCTCAACAAGGCCGACATGGTCGATGATGAGGAGTTGCTCGAGCTGGTGGAGATGGAGGTCCGCGAGCTGCTGGAGGCCTATGAGTTCGATGGTGAGGGCACTCCGGTGGTGAAGGGTTCGGCGTTGCAGGCTCTGGAGGGCGATGAGGGCCAGGAGGCCCGGGTCTTGGAGTTGATGGGCGAGGTCGATGGGTACTTCGAGGAGCCGGCTCGGGATGTGGACAAGCCGTTCTTGATGCCGGTGGAGGATGTGTTCAGCATCACTGGTCGCGGCACGGTGGTGACCGGTCGTGTGGAGCAGGGCGTGGTCAAGCCCGGCGGGGAGGTCGAGATCGTCGGGTTGGGTGAGACGCGCAAGACCACGGCCACGGGTGTGGAGATGTTCCGCAAGTTGTTGGACGAGGGGCGTGCGGGCGACAACATTGGTGTGTTGTTGCGCGGCACGAAGAAGGAGGAGGTCGAGCGCGGGCAGGTGTTGGCCAAGCCGGGCAGCATCACGCCGCACACGAACTTCGAGGCGCAGGTGTACATCCTGTCCAAGGACGAGGGTGGCCGGCACACGCCGTTCTTCAACAACTATCGGCCGCAGTTCTACTTCCGGACCACGGATGTGACCGGCACGGTGACGTTGCCGGAGGGCACCGAGATGGTGATGCCGGGCGACAACACCGAGATGACGGTGGAGTTGATCAGCCCGATCGCGATGGAGGAGGGGTTGCAGTTCGCGATTCGTGAGGGCGGCAAGACCGTCGGTGCGGGTCGTGTGACCAAGATCCTCAAGTGAGCGCGGCTGTCGGGTCGGGGGCTGGTGGGCTCTCGACCCGGCGGCCGCGGCGCCACCCGCGGCGCGTCCGAGCCTCATCCGCCGCTGCCACCACCCCCGCGACACGCCACACGCCTCGCGGGGGCACTCCCCGCCAGCCCACGAGCCACGACCAGCGCACACGGACCACCACACCCCGCGACGCGAGCACGCAGAAGGCTGAGGAATGGCAGACCAGAAGATCCGCATCCGCCTGAAGGCCTACGACCACGAGGTCATCGACGCCTCGGCGCGCAAGATCGTCGACACGGTCGAGCGCACCGGCGCCCGCATCACCGGACCCGTACCCCTGCCCACCGAGAAGAACATGTTCTGCGTGATCCGCTCGCCGCACAAGTACAAGGACTCGCGCGAGCACTTCGAGATGCGCACCCACAAGCGGCTCATCGATATCCACGACCCGACCCAGAAGACCGTCGACTCGCTGATGCGGCTCGACCTCCCGGCGGGCGTCGACATCGAGATCAAGCTCTGACCACACGCCGAACGGCGCCGCCGGCCATCGGCGCCGGGGTGCGCCACGACACCCCCGTGGTGGGGACGTCGGCGTACCGCCGTAGCAGCACCAACCCGGACATCGAACAGGACGCGAGGCGAGCAGACGATGGTTGCACGAGGGATTCTCGGCACGAAGGTCGGGATGACGCAGGTGTTCGACGATGACGCCCACGTCATCCCGGTCACGGTCGTGCGCGCGGGGCCGTGCCCCGTCGTGCAGGTCCGCACGCCCGAGCGGGACGGCTACCACGCCGTGCAGCTGGGGTACGGCACCGACGACAACCCCACGAAGCCCGTGGCCGGACACTTCGCCGCGGCGGGCGTCGAGCCCACCGAGCACCTGGTGGAGTTGCCGCTCGAGGGCGAGTACCAGCCCGGCGACGTGGTCACCGTGGCCCAGTTCGTCGACGGGCAGCACGTCGATGTCGCCGGCACGAGCAAGGGCAAGGGTTTCGCCGGCGTGATGAAGCGCCACGGCTTCGGGGGTCAGCGCGCCAGCCACGGTGCCCACAAGACCCACCGGGCGCCCGGCGCCATCGGAGGCGCCGCGACGCCGTCGCGGGTCTTCCCCGGTAAGCGCATGGCCGGCCGCATGGGTGCCGAGCGCGTGACGGTGCAGAGCCTCGAGCTCGTGCGGGTCGATCCCGAGCGCAACCTGCTGCTGATCCGTGGGAGCGTGCCCGGGCCGAACGGCGGCCTGCTGGACATCCGTGACGCCGCCAAGCGGCCGAGCCCCGCGGGCGCCGAGGGAGGTGACGAGTGATGGCCCAGCACGCGACGACCGAGGTGCAGGCCGAAGTCCTCGACGAGCAGGGCGCGGTCGTCGACACGGTCGACCTCGCGCCCGAGTGGTTCGGGGTCGAGCCGAACGTGCCGGTCATGCACCAGGTGGTGACCGCGCAGCTCGCGAACGCGCGGCGCGACACCGCGAAGACGAAGACGCGCGGCGAGCGGCGCGGCGGTGGCCGCAAGCCCTGGCGCCAGAAGGGGACCGGGCGTGCCCGCCAGGGGTCCATCCGGGCGCCCCAGTGGGTCGGCGGCGGTGTCGCGCACGGCCCCACCGGCCAGCAGAACCACGGGCAGCGGGTCAACAAGAAGGTCAAGCGCAAGGCGCTGGCCGGCGCGCTCTCCGACCGTGCGGGCGAGGAGGCCCTCAAGGTCGTGCGCGGACTCGCTCCCGAGGTCCCGCGGACGAAGGCCGCGCGGGCCTTCCTCTCCGGTGCCGGGATCGAGGACGCGAAGGTCCTGCTCGTGCTGGCAGGCCGGCACGTGGGGGTGGAGAAGAGCTTCGACAACCTGCCCAACGTGCACGTGTTGATGGTCGACCAGCTGAACACGTACGACGTGCTGCGTAGCGACGTCGTCGTCGTGCAGGAGGACGCCCTGGCGTTGATCGGCACCGGGCAGCGCGCGACCGCGACCGGGGACGACGCGGATGCGGGGGTGACGACCAGTGAGGAACGCGCGCGACGTCATCATCGCCCCGGTGGTGAGCGAGAAGAGCTACGAGCTGCTCGACGAGGGCCGCTACACGTTCCTCGTGCACCCCGAGGCGAACAAGACCGAGATCAAGCAGGCCGTCGAGGAGATCTGGGACGTGTCGGTCGCCAAGGTGAACACCTTGAACCGCAAGGGCAAGCGCAAGCGCTTCCGGTTCACCGAGGGCCGACGCAAGGACACCAAGCGCGCGATCGTGATCCTCGCCGACGGCGACGAGATCGACATCTTCGACGCCGGCCTCTAGCCGTCGGCGCGGACGACCACCCCGAGCAAGCACACGAAGGCTGAGACGATGGCGATTCGCAGAGAGAAGCCGATCACCGCCGGACGGCGCGGGATGAGCACGCCGGACTTCGCCGAGGTCACTCGCGGCGAACCGGAGAAGTCGCTCACCAAGCCGAACCCGAAGCGTGCGGGGCGCAACACCCACGGGCGCATCACGACGCGCCACCAGGGTGGTGGGCACAAGCGCAAGCTGCGCGAGATCGACTTCCGCCGCACCAAGGACGGCGTGCCCGCCAGGGTCGCGAGCATCGAGTACGACCCGAACCGGTCGGCGCGCATCGCCCTGCTGAACTATGTGGACGGCGAGAAGCGCTACATCCTGGCGCCCGACCGTCTCAAGGTCGGCCAATGGGTCGAATCCGGCGAGGGTGCGGACATCCGCGCCGGCAACGCGTTGCCCCTGCGCAACATCCCGGTCGGAACGACCGTGCACGCCGTCGAGTTGCGTCCCGGGGGTGGCGCAAAGCTCGGGCGCAGCGCGGGTAACCGCGTGCAGTTGCTCGCCAAGGAGGGCAAGAAGGCCGCGGTGCGTCTGCCCTCCGGTGAGGTCCGCCTGGTCCTCGCGGATTGCCGGGCCACCGTCGGCTCGGTGGGCAACGCGGAGCACGAGCTCGTGCAGGTCGGCAAGGCCGGCCGCAGCCGGTGGAAGAACCAGCGGCCGACGACCCGGGGTGTCGCGATGAACCCGGCCGACCACCCGCTCGGTGGCGGCGAGGGCAAGAGCTCGGGTGGGCGGCACCCCACAAACCCCAAGGGCAAGCCCGAGGGCCGCACCCGCAAGGCCAAGAAGGCGTCCGACGCCGACATCATCCGCCGGCGCGGCAAGCGCCGTCGTCGCTAGGGCAGAAAGGGCTGACACGCCATGCCGCGCAGCGTCAAGAAGGGTCCGTTCGTCGATCTGCATCTCGAGAAGAAGGTCGACGAGCTCAACCGCAAGAACGAGAAGCGCGTCATCAAGACCTGGTCGCGCCGCTCGGAGATCTCGCCCGAGATGGTCGGCCACACGATCGCGGTGCACGACGGCCGGAAGCACGTGCCGGTGTTCATCAGCGAGTCGATGGTCGGGCACAAGCTCGGTGAGTTCGCGCCCACGCGCGCCATCAAGTGGCGCGGAGCGGGGGAGAAGCAGCAGGTCCGAGGCAAGCGCCGGTAGACCCTCGGAGCCGGTTCGTCCGGCCCGGGACAACGATTGCTGGGAAAGAACCAGGCAAGGAGTCACGATGCAGGCGAAGGCCACGCTCCGCTACGCGCGGGTCGCGCCACCGAAGGTGCGCCAGATCACGCGCGATCTGCGTGGGCTCGGCGTCGAGGAGGCCCGCGCCGTCCTCGACCTCGAGACCAAGGGCGCGGCGCGAGATGTCCGCAAGACCTTGGACTCGGCCGCCGCCAACGCGGAGAACAACCACGAGCTCGATCCCGAGGACCTCGTGATCGAGCGGATCGTGGTCGAGGAGGGCCCCGTCCTGCGGCGGTTCCGGCCGCGCGCGATGGGGCGCGCGACGCGGATCCGCAAGCGCACCACCCACCTCACCGTGGTCCTCACCGACGGCGAGGACGAGGAGCCCGCCCCGTCACGGGGCAAGGGCGCCTCCAAGGCGGCGGCAGCCGCCGCGACGGGGGCGGCCGCCGGTGAGGGCGAGCACGAGTCCAGCCAGTCCGACGGCGACGACGCCGGCAGCGCGTAGGCCGCAGAGGAGATCGAAGTGGGCCAGAAGATCCACCCGTACGGGTTCCGGCTCGGCGTCATCAAGGACCACACGTCCCGTTGGTTCGCGGATGCCGACTACGCGAGCTACGTCGCGGAGGACGAGCGGATCCGCCGCTACATCAGCGAGCGGGTCCGTCACTCCGGCGTGAGCCAGATCATCATCGAACGCACCCGGGAGCGCATCACCGTGGACGTGTGGTCCGCGCGGCCGGGCATCGTCATCGGACGGCGCGGCGCAGAGGCCGATGCCATCCGTGGCGAGCTGGAGAAGATGACCGGCAAGTCGATCAAGCTCAACATCAAGGAGATCAAGACTCCCGAGCTCGACGCGCAGGTCACCGCCCACAACGTCGCCGAGCAGTTGCGCGGGCGTGTCAGCTTCCGTCGTGCGATGCGGCGCGCCACCCAGAACGCGATGAAGGCCGGCGCCAAGGGCGTGCGGGTGCAGTGCTCCGGGCGCCTCGGCGGCGCGGAGATGAGCCGCACCGAGTGGTACCGCGAGGGCCAGGTGCCCCTGCACACGCTGCGCGCCGACATCGACTACGGGTTCGACGAGGCACGCACGACCTACGGTCGCATCGGTGTGAAGGTCTGGATCTACAAGGGCGAGATCCTGCCGGAGCAAGGCCAGGAGCCGGTGCGTCCGTCGCGTCCGAAGCGTCGCAAGGCGGACACGCCGACCGAGCCGACCAACCAGCCCGATCAGTACCCCCCGCAGGAGGCGGTCCGCCCGGGCTCGCCCGCGCCCGAGGACGCGGTGCCGCCGGGGCATGCCACCCCGGCGGCCGACAGCTCGGCAGCCACCGAAGGCTTCGGGCAGGAGCCGGGTGACCCCACGGGAGCGGCCGCCGAGCCGGTCGTCGACCCCGACAAGCCGTCCGGGGAAGCGGTGGGCGAGCAGGCCACCGAGGCCGAGGCCGCCGCGGAGAACCTCGATGTGGTGCCCGAGGCACGTCCCGACGTGACGGTGCCGCGTGAGACCGAGGGTGCTGACGCCGATGAGGACGAGGCCATCGAGCCGAATCCCGAGGCCATCGAGCCGAACCCCGAAGCGGTCGAGCCGAACCCCGAGGCCGACACCGGCGACGAGGACGAGGGCCGCGCGTAGCGCGCCCCCCGAGCGAACGAGGAGCAACGGCGATGCTAGCCCCCAGGAAGGTCTACTACCGCAAGCAGCACCGTGGCCGCACCCGCGGCCTGTCGAAGGGGCACACCGAGATCGCGTTCGGCGACTACGGGCTGCAGACGCTCGACCCGGGCTGGATCACGAACCGTCAGATCGAGGCGGCCCGTATCGCCATGACCCGGTACATCAAGCGACAGGGGAAGGTCTGGATCACGATCTTCCCGCACAAGGCGTACACGAAGAAGCCGGCCGAGACCCGCATGGGCTCGGGCAAGGGCTCGCCCGAGGGCTGGGTCGCGGTGGTCAAGCCGGGGCGGATCATGTTCGAGCTCTCCGGCGTGAACCACGAGACCGCTCGCGAGGCGATGCGCCTCGCGGGGCACAAGCTGCCCGTCCGTACCAGGTTCGTCGCACGCGAGAGCGAGTAGGCCAACACGCGGGTCGCCGAACACCGCGTCGGCCGGCGTCCCGCTTTGTCACCGGCGCGACGCGGCCCGCCCGGCGCGAGCCCGAGAGGAGACCGACACCATGAACGCACAGGAGCTCCGGGAGCTCTCCGATGAGGAGCTCGTCGAGCAGCACGACGAGCTGAAGGAGGAGCTGTTCAACCTGCGCTTCCAGATGGCGACCGGCCAGCTCGACAACCCGCGTCGGTTGCAGCAGGTCCGCCGCGACATCGCGCGTGTCCTGACCGTGCAGCGCGAACGGGAGCTGTCGGCCGCCCGTTCCGACGCGTAGCCGGCCCGCGCGTCCGGGCGTCCGCGCGCCCGACCCCGATCCCGAGAACGACCCCTGAGGAGGACCAGCGTGAGCACCGAGACCGCTCCGGAGCCGGAGCGACCGCTCAACGAGCGGAAAGTGCGGCAGGGCATCGTCGTGAGCGACAAGATGGACAAGACCGTCGTCGTGCTCGTCGAGCGTCGCACCACTCACCCGCTCTACCACAAGATCATCAAGAAGAGCGAGAAGTTCCACGCCCACGACGAGGACAACGACGCTCGCGAGGGCGATCGTGTGCGGATCTCCGAGACGCGCCCGTTGTCGAAGCGCAAGCGCTGGCGGCTCGTCGGGGTCCTCGAGCGCGCCAAGTAGGCGCGCCGACCCAACTGGGCCGCGCCGCGCAGCGCGCGGCCGAAGGAAGGAGCGCGCGGCGCCGGACGCGCCGCGTGACAGCGAAGTTCACCGCGAACGAGCAGGAAGAGCGAACCGATGATCCAGCAGGAATCGAGGTTGCGGGTCGCCGACAACACGGGCGCCCGCGAGGTGTTGTGCGTCCGTGTGCTCGGGGGATCCGGGCGGCGGTACGCCTCGCTCGGCGACGAGATCGTCGCGACGGTCAAGCAGGCGATCCCCGCCGCCGGGGTGAAGCGCGGCGACGTCGTCCACGCGGTCGTCGTGCGCACCCGCAAGGAGCGCCGACGCAACGACGGCACCTACATCCGCTTCGACGACAACGCCTGCGTGCTCGTGAACAACACCGGCGCGCCGCGCGGCACCCGCATCTTCGGCCCCGTGGCACGGGAGCTGCGGCAGCGGCGGTTCATGCGGATCGTGTCGCTCGCGCCCGAGGTGCTGTAGTCACCGCCACCGGAGAGTGCCCGGCCCGCTCCGGGTCATGGGCGATGGGGAGCAGGAGAACGCTATGCAGCGCATCAAGAAGGACGACCGAGTGAAGGTCATCACCGGCAAGGACCGCGGCACGACCGGCCGGGTCGTGCGCGTCTGGCCGAGCGACGGCCGTGTCATGGTCGAGGGCGTGAACGTGCAGACCAAGCACACCCCCATCCAGCGTTCGCGCACGGGGACCACCGAGGGGGGGATCGTCCACGAGGAAGCGCCGCTGCCGGCGTCGAACGTGCTCCCGATCTGCGAGGAGTGCGGGGAGGCGACACGCGTCGGCGCCAAGTTCGTCGACGGCGTCAAGCACCGCAATTGCCGCGCCTGCGACGCGACGTTCTAGGAGCCAGCGCCATGTCGACCACTGAGACCACCAACTACGTGCCGCGGCTCAAGCAGCGGTATCACGACGAGCTACGCGATCAGCTGCAGTCGCAGCTGGGCCTCGACAACGTGATGCAGGTGCCGCGGCTCGAGAAGATCACCGTGAACATGGGCATCGGGGAGGCGGTGCAGGACGCGCGGGCGCTCGAGGGTGCCATGCGCGACCTCGCCACGATCACCGGGCAGAAGCCCGTGGCGACCACCGCGCGCAAGTCGATCGCCGGCTTCCGCGTGCGCAAGGGCATGCCGATCGGCGCGAAGGTCACCCTGCGCGGCGACCGCATGTGGGACTTCTTCGACCGCCTGCTGTCCGTCGCGCTGCCGCGCATCCGCGACTTCCGCGGGCTGCCGGCGCGCAGCTTCGACGGGCAGGGCAACTACACGTTCGGCGTGACCGAACAGCTCATCTTCCCGGAGATCGACTACGACGCGATCGACCGGGTCCGCGGCATGGACATCACGATCGTCACCAGTGCCACCAACAACGAGCACGGCCGCGCGCTGCTCGTGGCCTACGGGTTCCCGTTCAGCGACCGGACCTCCTAGGTCGGCCCCGCGCGGGGCCACCGTTACCGCCGCGCCGCAACCGTGATCCGAGCAGGAGCCGTCAATGGCAAAGAAGTCGAACATCGCGCAGGCGTCGCGCCCCCCGAAGTTCCGGGTGCGCGCGCACACGCGCTGCAGCCGCTGTGGGCGCTCGCGCAGCGTCTATCGCAAGTTCATGCTCTGCCGCGTCTGCTTCCGGGACCTCGCGCACAAGGGCGAGCTCCCGGGGGTGCGCAAGGCGAGCTGGTAGGGAGCGCACCGCCCGCGACCGCACACAGACAACGGGAAGTACGGGGCCGGGCGTCCCGAGGCATCGAGCGGATGCCCCGCCGCCGGTCCCCGCAACCCCTCGAGGAGCGATGCACGATGACGATGACCGACCCGATCGCGGACATGCTCACGCGTATCCGCAACGCGAACGTCGCCTACCGCGAGGAGATCTCCATGCCCTCCTCGAAGGTGAAGGCGGCGATCGCGGACATCCTCAAGCGTGAGGGATACCTCCGCGACTTCGCGGTGGACCCGACGAAGCCACAGGCGACGCTGCGGCTGGCGCTGAAGTACTCATCCCAACGGGAGAAGGCCATCAACGGCATCCGCCGGGTGTCGAAGCCGGGCCTGCGCGTGTACTGCCAACGCGACGAGGTGCCGCGTGTGCTGGGCGGGCTCGGGATCGCGCTGATCTCGACCTCCCGGGGCTTGATGACCGACCGCGAGGCCCGCAAGCAGGGCATCGGCGGGGAGGTAATGGCCTACGTCTGGTAGCAGTGCGGTCACGGGCGGAAGGCCCGGATCCGTGGGCGATGTCTGTGACGCGAGAGGAGCGAAGCATCATGAGCCGCATCGGCAAGGAGCCGATCACCCTCCCCGACGGGGTCGACGTGACCGTCGGCCAGGGGGAGGTCACCGTGGACGGCCCCAAGGGTACGCTGTCCCAGCACGTCGACCCGGGGATGTCGATCGAGGTCGTCGACGGTCGCGTCGACATCGAGCGCCCGGACGACTCGCAGGAGAGCCGTGCGCGCCACGGCCTCACCCGCGCCCTCATCGCGAACATGGTGCACGGTGTGCACGAGGGTTGGCGCCGTGAGTTGCAGATCGTGGGCGTCGGCTACCGCGCGCAGAAGCGAGGCAGCGGGGTGCAGATCCAGGTCGGCTACAGCCACTCGGTCGACGTCGAGGCGCCCGACGGGATCGACCTCGAGGTCCCCAGCCCCACCCAGATCGTGGTGTCGGGAGCCGACAAGCAGCGGGTCGGCCAGGTCGCCGCCGACATCCGCAAAATACGCAGGCCGGAGCCGTACAAGGGCAAGGGGATCCGCTACGCCGGTGAGGAAGTCCGGCGCAAGTCCGGCAAGGCCGCCGGCTGACCCGTCCGTCCCCCCGAGGACCGACCGCTCGATCGTTCGCGTCCCGCGCACCCGCCGGTGCCGCACGAGGCCGGCGGCCGCGGACGAGGAGGCAGTGATGACGAACACGACCGACAAACGCCGCGCACGAGAGCGCCGACACCGGCGTGTCCGCGGCAAGATCCAGGGCACGGCCGAGCGGCCACGCCTCAACGTCTACCGGTCCAACCGTGCGATCTACGCGCAGGTGATCGACGACGGCGAGGGCCGTACGATCGTGGCAGCGAACAGTCTCGAGGACGGCGTCGCAGCGGAGGGCGACGGCAAGGTTGGCGCCGCGCGGGCCGTCGGCGAGCTGGTCGGCCGGCGTGCGAGCGAGGCCGGCATCGGCGAGGTCGTGTTCGACCGTGGCGGCAACCGCTACCACGGGCGTATCGCGGCCCTGGCCGACGGCGCCCGCGAAGCCGGTCTGCAGTTCTAGCCGCCAGCCCGGCCGCGCCCCGAGCGCGGTCGGGCATCACCCGTCACACGACCCAGCCAGCGACCACGCAACAACCGGAGATCAAGGTCAGGGAGCAACCATGGCAGCAGCAGGTGGACGCGGAGGCCGCGGCGGCCGCGGTCGGGGGCGCGAGGAAGAGCGCAGCCCCTACGAGGAGAAGGTCGTCGCGATCAACCGCGTGGCCAAGGTCGTCAAGGGCGGCCGCCGCTTCTCCTTCACGGCGCTCGTCGTGGTCGGCGACGGTGAAGGCACCGTCGGCGTCGGCTACGGCAAGGCCAAGGAAGTCCCCGCGGCGATCCAGAAGGGCGTCGAGGAGGGCAAGAAGAACCTGTTCAAGGTTCCGATGATCCAGCGCACGATCGTCCACGAGGTCACTGCCCGCGACGATGCGGGCTGGGTCGTGCTGAAGCCTGCCGCGCCCGGGACCGGTGTCATCGCGGGCGGGCCGATGCGCGCCGTGCTCGAGTCCGCCGGGATCGGTGACGTGCTCGCGAAGTCGATGGGCACGGCCAACGCCCTCAACGTGGTCGGCGCCACGGTCAGCGCGCTCAAGTCGCTGCGTTGGCCCGAGGAGGTCGCTCGGCTGCGTGACGTGGAGCTGGAGGAGATCCTGCCCCGCAAGATGCTCGAGAACATGAAGGCGCCGACCGATGCGTGAGCTCGAGGTCACCCAGGTCCGCTCGACGAGCGGGCAGCAGGAGGGGCAGCGTCGCACGTTGCGTGCGCTGGGCCTGCGCCGCCGGCACCAGACCGTCACCCGGCCCGACCGGCCGGAGGTACGCGGGATGCTCGCGAAGGTCGCTCACCTCGTCGAGGTGCGCTACCCGGGCGAGGGCGAGGTCCTCGACCTCGAGCCGGGTCAGGAGCCGAAGGGGGTCGGGAACCCGCCCGCCGGCCAGTCCGTTGCCGACGACGAGGCGGCCGAGATCGCGGCGGCTGAGGAGGCCGCGCTGACAGAGACCGAGTCCGAAGGCGACGTCGACCCCGTGCCCGAGCAACTCGAGGAGGCCGACCTCGACGAGCCGGCCGACGATGAGAACGCCGAGGCGGACGACACCGCTGACACCACCGAGGACGCCGAAGAGGCAGACCGATGAAGATCCACCACTTGAAGCCCGCGCCGGGATCCCGCAAGTCACGCACCCGCAAGGGGCGCGGCGAGTCGGCCGGGAAGGGCAAGACCGCCGGCCGTGGGATGAAGGGCACGAAGGCGCGCGGCCAGGTGCCCGCCGGCTTCGAGGGCGGGCAGCTACCGCTGCAGCGCCGCCTGCCCAAGATCGGCGGGTTCACGAACCCGAATCGTGTCGAGTACCGGACCGTCAACGTGGGCGAGCTGGAGCGCGCGTTCGCGGACGGCACCTCCGTCGGCCCCGACGAGCTGCACGCAGCGGGGCTGGTCCGCAAGGGCGACGCCCCCGTGAAGGTGCTGGGGGACGGGGAGCTCTCGCGCGCGCTGACGGTGCGCGCGCACGCGTTCAGCGGCAGCGCCCGCCGCAAGATCGACGAGGCCGGCGGCTCGGCCGAGCAGCTGTCCCGCGAGGCCACCGGCCGCAGGTAGTCGCCCGCTCAGAGGAAACCCCATGCTTCGCGCGTTCGCCAACGCCTTCAAGATCCCCGACCTTCGGGGCAAGATCTTCTTCACGATCGCGATCATCGCGGTCTACCGCCTGGGGGCGCACATCCCGACCCCGGGCGTCGACTTCGCGACCCTGCAGGGGTTCCTCGCGGGCGCACAGGCCGAGGGACCCGGCCAGCTGGTGAACCTGTTCAGCGGCGGCGCGTTCAACCAGCTGTCGGTGTTCGCCCTGGGGATCATGCCCTACATCACGGCGAGCATCATCATGCAGTTGCTCACGGTCGTGATCCCGAAGGTCGAGGAGTGGAAGAAGGAGGGCGAGACCGGGCAGAAGAAGATCAACCAGTGGACGCGCTACCTCACGGTGGCGCTCGCGCTCGTGCAGTCCACCGGGCTGATCGTCATGATCGGGCAGGGCAACCTGCTCGGCTTCGGTCAGTTGCCCGCCGGCATCACGCTCATCCCCGAGGACTCGATCCCGCTGCGGGCCCTGATGATCCTCACGATGACGGCCGGCACCGCGCTCATCATGTACCTGGGCGAGCTCATCAGCCAGCGCGGGGTCGGCAACGGGATGAGCCTCATCATCTTCTCGGCGATCGTCTCCGAGATCCCCAACCAGGGCAACGCGATCCTGCAGGCCGCCGGTGAGATGGTGTTCGCGGTCGCCGTGGCCGTGGGGTTGCTGCTGATCGTCGCCGTCGTCTTCGTCGAGCTGGGCCAGCGGCGGATCCCGGTCGAGTACGCCAAGCGGCAGGTCGGACGGCGCACCTACGGGGGCAGCCAGACCTACATCCCGCTCAAGGTGAACCAGTCGGGCGTCATCCCGATCATCTTCGCCTCCTCCATCCTCTTCATCCCGTCGCTCACCACCGGGCTGATCGACAACCCCGCGTTCACGCAGTTCGTCGAGCGCCACCTCAACCCCGAGAACCCGAGCTTCTGGTTCATCGCGGTGTACTTCGGGATGACGATGTTCTTCGCCTTCTTCTACACGGCGATCACGTTCAACCCGCAGGACGTGGCCGACAACATGAAGAAGTACGGCGGTTTCATCCCCGGGATCCGCCCGGGCAAGCCGACGGCCGACTACCTCGACTACGTGCTCACCCGCATCACGAGCGCCGGGTCGATCTACCTTTCGATCATCGCGGTCCTGCCGCTGATCGTCGCCGCGGCGGCGGGCCTGCCGTTCCCCTTCGGCGGGGCGATGCTGCTCATCGTGGTCGGGGTGGGGTTGAACACGATGCGCCAGATCGAGAGCCAGCTCCTGCAGCGCGACTACGAGGGTTTCATCCGCAGCTAGCAGCGGCCGGTCCGCTCGTTCGGCCCGCGCCCGACGTACTCGAGCAGGGTCGGGCGCCGTCCGGGCCGACCCACGACTCGGTCGTCGTTCGGCCGACACAGAAGAGGAGACATCGTGCGACTGGTCCTTCTCGGCCCCCCGGGGGCGGGCAAAGGCACACAGGCCGAGCTGATCGCTCGCGATCACGGGATCCCACACGTCTCGACGGGCGACATCTTCCGTGCGAACGTCGGGCAGGAGACCCAGCTCGGGCTGGAGGCGACGGCCTACATGGACCGCGGCGAGCTCGTCCCCGACGACGTCGTCAACCGGATGGTCGAGGATCGCCTCGCCCAGCCCGACGCGGCCCCGGGCTTCCTGCTGGACGGCTATCCGCGCACGACGGCGCAGGCCGAGGCCCTCGAACTCCTGCTGCAGGAGCGGGACACGCCGCTGGACGCCGTCCTACGCTTCGTGGTCCCCGAGGAGGAGTTGCTCGCCCGCCTCGAGGCCCGACGCGAGGCGGAGCACCGCAGCGACGACGACGCCGAGGTGATCCGCAAGCGCCTGGTGGAGTACCGCTCGAAGACCGCGCCGCTCGAGGACTTCTACGCCGAGCGCGGGCTCGTGCGCGACATCGACGCCGTCGGCACCGTCGAAGAGGTGCGCGAGCGGGCCGAGAAGGTGCTACAAGGCCTCAAGGGGGCGTGATCCGCACACCGCGCCAACGCCTCCGCCAGCTGCGGGGAGTGGCCCGCACCGACCAGCCGAAAGGCGCCCCGATGATCGTCCGCAAGTCCGCCCAGGAGATCGAGGCCATGGCTCGTGCCGGGGCCGTCGCCGCCCGGGCGCACGAGGCGATGCGTGACGCCCTCGAGCCGGGCATGTCGACCGGGGACCTGGACGCCATCGCCGAGCGCGAGATCGTCGGGGCCGGTGCGCAACCCTCGTTCAAGGGCTACCGGGGCTTCCCCGGGTCCGTCTGCACCTCGGTCAACGAGCAGATCGTGCACGGGATCCCCCGGTCCGACGTGATCCTGCAGGCCGGCGACCTCGTCAAGCTCGACACCGGCGCGATCGTCGACGGGTACCACAGCGACACCGCCGTTACCTGGATCGTGGGCGGCGAGGATGCTGCCCCTCCCGAGGTCCGCGAGCTCGTGGCCCGAACCCGCGCCGCCCTGTGGGCAGGCCTGCAGGCCGCGCTCGTCGGCAACCGGATCGGCGACATCTCCGCCGCGGTCGAGGCGCAGTCCCAATCGCGTGCGTACGGCGTCGTCAAGGAGTACGTCGGCCACGGCCTCGGCCGAGCACTCCACGAGGAGCCCCAGGTCCCGAACTACGGGCGAGCCGGACGGGGGCCCAAACTCGTGCGCGGCCTCGTCATCGCGATCGAGCCGATGTTCAACCTCGGGACCGCGGACACGGAGGTGCTCGAGGACGACTGGACCGTCGTCACCGCCGATCGGGCGCTGTCAGCCCACTGGGAACACACGGTCGCGGTCACCGACGACGGCCCGCGTGTGCTGACCGCACGCCGCGACGAACCGACGTACCCGCTCGACGAGCCCGACCGCGTGCCCGGACGCGAACTCGTCGTGGACGCCAGTAGCGCCTGATGCTAGAGTCTGAGGTCGGCCCTGGGCGGCATCCACATGTTGCCGCCTTATTGGGCCGTTCGTGTTGTCTTGAGAGCCGTTGCGGCCGATGGTCCCAGCCGCAGGGCGTCAGTGGGGCAGGTGCCAGCCTCGACGGACAACCCGGTCTCGGAGCCACGGTCTGAGGCCGCGCACCTGGGATCGCGGCGCCTCGCGCCGACCGCTGACCGAGTCCACCAGAACCGTTCGACGACAAGGGTAGAAGCCGTGAAGGTCCAGCCCTCGGTGAAGCGCCAGTGTGACCGGTGCCGGATCATCCGCCGGCACGGGCGGATCATGGTGATCTGCTCGAACCCCCGCCACAAGCAGCGGCAGGGCTAGGACCGGTCCGCTGTTCGCGCCGATCCGCCACCCTCGTCACCCGAGCCCACCGCACCAAGTCGTCACCCGAGCCCACCGCACCTAGGAGAGCGAGCGTATGGCCCGCATCGCCGGTGTCGACCTCCCGCGCGAGAAGCGTCTCGAGGTCGGCCTGACCTACATCTACGGCATCGGCCACCCGACGGCGCGCCAGATCGTCGTGCAGGCCGGAATCGACCCGCTCACCCGTGTGCGCGACCTGGACGACGGGCAGGTCAAGGCGCTGCGGGACATCATCGACGGGGCCTTCCAGGTCGAGGGTGACCTGCGCCGCGAGGTGCAGCAGAACATCAAGCGCAAGGTCGAGATCAATTCCTACCAGGGCATTCGGCACCGCCGGGCCCTGCCGGTCAACGGCCAGCGCACGCACACGAATGCGCGTACCCGGAAGGGCCGCAAGGCCACCGTCGGCGGCGCGGGCAAGCAGAAGAAGCGGAAGCACTGAGGAGACGATGGCTCAGCAGCGCAAGTCCAGCGAGCGGCGCCAGAAGAAGAAGGATCGCCGCCAGGTCGCCTACGGGCAGGCCCACGTCAAGAGTTCGTTCAACAACACGATCGTGACGATCACCGACCAGCAGGGTCACGTGCTGACCTGGTCCACGGCCGGCAACGCCGGCTTCAAGGGCAGCCGCAAGTCGACCCCGTTCGCTGCGCAACTGGCGGCCGAGCAGGCCGCGAAGCGCGCGGGGGAGTTCGGCATGCGCAAGATCGACGTGTTCGTGTCGGGCCCCGGCTCGGGGCGCGAGACCGCGATTCGTTCGCTCGCCGCGAACGGGCTCGAGGTCGCGGTCATCAAGGACGTGACCCCGATCCCGCACAACGGCTGCCGGCCACCGAAGCGCCGCCGCGTCTGACGCGCCGCTTTCGACACACGCCACCACGAGGGGTTCCATGGCTCGCTACACCGGACCGGACTGCAAGCTCTGCCGACGCGAACGGCAGAAGCTCTATCTCAAGGGCACCCGCTGCGAGGGTCCCAAGTGCGCGATCGAGAAGCGCCCCTACCCGCCGGGAGAGCACGGCCGGGGGCGCATCCGCGAGAGCGAGTACCTGCTGCAGCTGCGCGAGAAGCAGAAGGCGCGGCGCATCTACGGGGTTCTCGAGAAGCAGTTCCGCAACTACTACGAGGAAGCCAGCCGCTACCGCGGACGTACCGGTGAGGCGCTGCTGGTGTTCCTGGAGCGCCGACTCGACAACGTCGTCTACCGGGGCGCTCTCGCCCGCAGCCGGGACGAAGCGCGGCAGGTCGTCCGCCACCGTCACGTGCTCGTGAACGGTCGGGTCGTGAACATCCCGTCCTATCTGGTGAAGGCCGGCGACGTCATCACCATCAAGGAGAAGTCGCGGGACATCCAGGCCGTCCTGGGCGCGCTCGAGATCATCGGCACGAAGACGATCCCGGGGTGGCTGTCCACCGACCAGTCGAAGCTGCAGATCACCGTGCTCGACACGCCGGAGCGCAGCCAGATCGACACGCCCGTGCAGGAACAGCTCATCGTCGAGCTCTACTCGAAGTAGTCGAGCGACGGTCCGAGGCCGGCGTGCCACGGACCGCCGCTCCTACCCGCGCCGTCAGGAGGAGGCCCGAGGCCCGTGCTGACCGTTCAGCGACCCGGTATCACCGAGGAACCCCTCGTCGAGGGCGTGCGCAGCGTGTTCGCGATCGAACCTCTCGAGCCAGGCTTCGGCTACACGCTCGGCAACAGCCTGCGCCGCACCCTGCTGTCGTCCATCCCGGGCGCCGCGGTGACGAGCGTGCGCATCGAGGGGGTCTTGCACGAGTTCAGCTCGATCGACGGCGTCAAGGAGGATGTCACCGACATCATCCTGAACGTCAAGGATCTCGTGCTGCGCTGCCACTCCGAGGAGCCGGTCGAGATCTTCCTCGGGGGTGAGGGTCCCGGCGAGATCACCGCGGACTTCATCACCGCGCCGAGCGAGGTCGAGATCCTCAACCGCGATCATCACATCGCGACGCTCAACCGCAAGGGACGCGTCGAGATGTACCTGACCGTCGAGCAGGGCCGCGGCTACGTGTCGGCAGAGCGCAACAAGCGCCCCGACCAGCCGATCGGCGTGATCCCTGTCGACTCGATCTACTCGCCGGTGCGCCGCGTGACTTACCGTGTGGAAGCCACCCGTGTCGAGCAGATGACCAACTACGACCGGCTGCTGCTCGACGTGGAGACCGACGGCTCGGTCAGTCCCCCGGAGACCCTCGCGTCGGCCGGATCGACGCTGCAGGACCTCTTCGGGCTCTTCAGCGGGTTCGAGGAGTCGGGCCCCGGCGGCCTGTCCATCGGCGCCGACACCGCTGCTGCCGGACCCCAGTCCCCCAACCTCATGCTGCCGATCGAGGACCTGGACCTGTCGGTGCGCAGCTACAACTGCCTGAAGCGCGAGGGCGTCGCGACCGTCGGTGAGCTGGTCCAGAAGAGCGAGCAGGACCTGCTCGACATCCGCAACTTCGGGCAGAAGTCCATCGAGGAGGTCAAGCAGAAGCTGGCCGAGATGGGGCTCTCGCTCTCCGACTACGGCGGCTAGCCCGTACGGCTGCCCGCACCGCCCGTCACTCGCCACGAGCCTGCACGCACGAGGGAGCACGACCATGCCGACGCCCAAGAAGGGGCCCCGCTTCGGCGGTAGCCCCGGCCACCACAAGCACATGATGGCCAACCTGACCACCGAGCTGATCCGCCACGGGCGGATCCGCACGACGCAGGCACGGGCGAAGCACGTCCAGCCCCTCGCCGAGAAGATGATCACGCTCGGCAAGCGTGGTGACCTGCACGCCCGTCGGCGCGCGAACCGTGTCATCGAGGACGAGGAGGTGCTGGCGCGCCTGTTCGACGAGGTCGGGCCGGCCAACGCCGAGCGTCCCGGTGGCTACACGCGCGTCCTGAAGCTGGGGCCCCGCAAGGGGGATGCCGCACCGATGGCGCTGATCGAGCTGGTCGCCGACAGCGACGGCGACAGCGGCGAGAGCGTGCGCGAGGGGGCGGGCGCCGCTGGAGCCTGCGCCGGTCGCGGCGTGAGGAGGCGACCGGGGGAGCCCGGGCCGCGCCCGCGGCGGCCGCCACGGCCACCGCGGAGGAGCCCGAGGCCGATGCCGAAGAAGCCGAGGCCCCCGTTGACGAGTCAGCCGTGGGCGACCCGACCGACGAGAACGTCGAAGGGGTAGAGGCCGAGGAGGCCGACGCCTCCGAGCAGTCCGTCGGCGACGACGAGGACGAGTCCAAGGGCTGACCCTGGCGGCACGAGCGGCCCCGTACCGGCGCGTGCGCATCGACCTCGCGTACGACGGTTCGGGGTTCCACGGCTTCGCGGCACAGGACGGACACCGCACCGTCGAAGGCGAGTTGGCCGCCGCGCTCGAGCGGCTCGCCGGGCCGGTCTCGATCACCGTGGCGGGGCGCACCGACGCGGGTGTGCACGCTCGGGCGCAGACCGTGCACGTCGACGTCCCCACCGACGCCCGCCTGCTCGGCGACGTGGAACGCGCCCGGCGGGCCCTCGATCGGATGCTGGGTCCGGAGATCACGATCTGGCGCGTGCGCGTGGTCCCCGCCACCTTCGACGCGCGCTTCTCGGCGACCGAGCGGCGCTACCGGTACTGGTTGTGCGACGGCCCCGCCCTGGACCCGCTCGACCGGATCGCCGTCTGGCACGTCGGCCCCCCGGCGCTCGACGTGGCGGCCATGAACGCGGGAGGCCGGCATCTGATCGGCGAGCACGACTTCGCCTCGTTCTGCCGCCGCCGCGGGGACCAACACCTCGTCCGCCGGGTCGACGCGCTGCGGGTCCGGCGGCGTCCTCGCGGCCTGGTGGAGCTGCATGTCGCCGGGCCGGCGTTCTGCCATCAAATGGTGCGCTCGATCGCCGGGTGCCTGCTGCGCGTCGGGCGCGGCGCGCGCGGGGCCGATTGGGTCGCCGAGGCACTGGCCGCCCGGGACCGCCAGGTCGTCGGCCAGGTCGCCCCCCCACACGGGCTCGTGCTCGAGGGGGTCTCCTATGGTGGCCGCCGGACCTCACCAGGGTGAAGTTGACCGCCGTCGCGCGGGCGCGTACTGTAGTGGGTCGGTGCGGCGCGGTGCCGTCGTCGTGCGCGCAATCGCAGCGCCGACCCGGGCCGGTCCGGGCTGCGCGCCGTCGGGCCGGGTGACCGCACCGCCGGCTGCGCGGAGGCTCGGCCCGCCGAGTGGTCGATACCACCACCCGCCGTTCGCCGGCACGAGCAGTCCAGTCCGATCCGTCCAACACGAGCATTCGAGCCTTCACGATGCGCACGTACTCGCCCCGCCCCACCGACATCGAGCGCGCCTGGTACGTCGTCGACGCGGACGGCGAGGTGCTAGGTCGTCTCGCGTCGCGGCTCGCCCACGTCCTGCGCGGCAAGCACAAGCCGATCTACGCGCCCCACGCCGATGTCGGCGACTTCGTCATCGTCGTCAACGCCGATCGGGTCGAGCTGACCGGCCACAAGGCCGAGCAGTCGATGCGGCACCGCCACACGGGCTACCCGGGCGGCTTGGTGTCGCTGCCGTTCGGGCGTGTCCTCGAAACCAAGCCCGAGGACCTGCTGCGCGGTGCCGTCAAGGGCATGCTGCCGCGCACGACCCCGGGTCGCGCGCAACTGAAGCGCTTGAAGGTGTACGCGGCACCCGATCACCCCCACGAGGCGCAGCAGCCGCAGCCGCTGCCCGAGCACCTCTAGTCGACGCGCGGCAGCTGTCGCCGAAAGGAACGTGAGATGGCGGACAAGATCTTCACCGGCCGCCGCAAGAGCGCGGTCGCGCGCGTGCGCCTGCGCCCCGGCACCGGCCGGTTCGAGATCAACGGGCGCTCGCTCGAGGAGTACTTCCCCGTCGAGGCGCACCAGGGCACCGTGCGTGAGCCGTTCCAGGTCACCGAGGCCGAGGAGCGGTTCGATGTCGTCGCGAACATTCGCGGTGGCGGCACGGCGGGTCAGGCCGGGGCACTGCGGTTGGGGATCGCCCGGGCCCTCGAGGGCGAGGATCCGGATTGGCGGCCCAGCCTCAAGCAGGCGGGGCTGTTGACGCGCGACGCCCGCGAGGTCGAGCGCAAGAAGTACGGCCTCAAGAAGGCCCGCAAGGCTCCGCAGTACTCGAAGCGCTAGCCGACGGTCAGTGCCCGTGGGCAAGCTCTTCGGTACCGACGGGATCCGCGGCGTCGCGAACACCGAGCTGACGCCGGAGCTCGCGCTCGCGCTGGGCCGCGCCTTGGTGGGCACGCTGCGGGAACGTGGGATCGACCGGCCGCGTGTGCTCATCGGCCTCGACCCGCGGGCCAGCGGCGACATGATCCAGGCGGCGTTGGCCAGCGGCCTCGCCTCCGCCGGGGGCGACGTCACCGAGCTCGGGGTGGTGCCCACCCCCGGGGTCGCGTATCTCACGCTCGAGACGAGGGCCGACGCCGGGGCCGTGATCAGCGCCAGCCACAACCCCGTCGGTGACAACGGCATCAAGTTCTTCGGCGCGGACGGCTACAAGCTGAACGACGCGCAGGAGCGGCGGGTGGAGGAGCTGCTCGAGGGCGAGCGCGTGGACCGCCCGACCGGTGTCGACCTCGGCCGCGTGGAACGTCCGGTGGACGTGCTCGCGCCCTACCGCGACCATCTGGTCGCCGCGTCCGCGGGCGTGCGCGCCGACGGACTCGAGGTCGTCGTGGACTGCGCGAACGGGGCCGCGAGCGACCTCGCGCCCCAGGTGCTGGCTGCGTTGGGCGCGAACGTCGAGGCCATCCACGCCGAACCGAACGGTCGCAACATCAACGCGGGCTGCGGCTCGACGCATCCCGAGCCGCTGCGGGAGGCCGTCCGCCGGCGGGGCGCCGACCTGGGACTCGCCCACGACGGCGACGCCGACCGCTTGATCGCGGTCGACGAGGCCGGGAGGGTCGTCGACGGCGACCAACTGCTCGCGATCTTCGCGACCCGGCTGCGGGCGGAGCGCGGCCTGGACACGGTCGTGACCACGGTCATGACCAACCTCGGTTTCAAGCTCGCGATGCAGCGGGAGGGCATCGCGGTCGAGGAGACCAAGGTCGGCGATCGGTTCGTGCTCGAGGCGATGCGCCGAGGCGGTCACCTGCTGGGCGGGGAGCCGTCCGGCCACCTCATCTTCGCCGATCAGGCCACCACGGGGGACGGCATCCTCTCGGCCGTGCGGCTGCTCACGACCATGACGGAGACCGGCTGCAAGCTCTCGGAGCTCGCCACGGTGATGGAGCAGCTGCCGCAGGTGCTCGTCAACGTCCGCGGTGTCGACCGCGACCGCCTCGGTGCCGCCGAGGGGGTCTGGGGCGCGGTTCGCGACGAGGAGGCCGCGCTGGACGGGCGTGGCCGCGTGCTCGTCCGCGCCTCGGGGACCGAGCCCCTCGTGCGCGTGATGGTCGAGGCGGACAGCGAGACCAGCGCCCGTGACGCGGCCGACCGTGTCGCCGAGCGGGTCGTGGCCGAACTCGGCGGGGAGCCCGACGGCTAGGCCCGCTGGTCGCTCGGCGGTGGGCAGCGCCCGTCCGTGCCCGCTGGTCGCTCGGCGGTGGGCAGCGCCCGTCGGTGCCCGCTGGTCGCTCGGCGGTGGGCAGCGCCCGTCGGTGCCCGCTGGTCGCTCGGCGGTGGGCAGCGCCCGTCGGTGCCCGCTGGTCGCTCGGCGGTGGGCAGGCGGCCGTCTTGGCCCGACGGCCCGGCACGGCCGCGCGTGTCGCGTCCGGATCGCACGGTCTCAGGGCGCGCGGGGTCAGGCGGTGGACGCCTGCTCCACCCAGCCGGAGTTGGCGCACAGCACCGGACATGGCGCGCTCAACAGGACCCGCTGCGCTTCGCTGCCCATGAGCGCCTTGCCCACTCGGGACCGCTTGGTGAGGCCGATCACGATGAAGTCGGCTGCGCGCTGCTCTGCGGTGCGGACCAAGTCGCTGCCCGGGGAGACGGCCACCATGCCGACCTGGATCGGCGCCGAGAACCCCTCCCGCTCGAGCTCATCGGCGATCGGTTGGAGGTGGCGCTGGACCCCGTCGAGGCGTTGCCGCTGGTTCTCCTCGGTGTCGACCCGGACCGCGGACACCAGATGCAGCGTTGCCGGGGGCTCGACGACCCAGCGCGCGAGCGCGAGCAGCGGGCGGGGATCGCGGTCGGGTTTGCACCCGATCAGCGCAGTTGACGGTTGCATGCCTTCTCCGTTCGGGGCCGACACGGACGCTCCGGCCGCGAGATCCTATAGGAGATTGGTGAGCCTGTAACCGGGGTCCGTGCCGCCCCCGTGCCGATCAGCTCGTGGTCCCGGCCGCGGGGCGCGGGGCCCCGGCCGCGTCGCTCGCGCCGAGGTCGATGCGCAGGAGCCAGCGCCCGAGCAACATGCAGAGCCCGGCCAGCAGGCCCCATCCGCCGGCAGTGAGCCAGGCGGCCTGATAGGAGAACGTGTCGACCAGGAGACCGAAGGTGAGCGGCCCGGCGACGCCTCCCAGCATGCCGCCGGGCATGAGCAGGCCGGTGGCGCTGGCCGGAGTCGCCTGGTTGAGCCGCACGATCGCCAGCCAGAACACGCCGTTGAAGCCCCACGCGAACGGGAACGCGAGCGCGGCGCCGACGAGGACCGCGGCGGGCGTGCCCACCGCGATGAGCACGTAGCCGACCGATCCGGCGAGCAGCATCAGCCCGACCGCGTGCAGGTGGCGGCCGCCGCGTTGGTCCGCCCGCGCGCCGGCGATCAGCCGCGCCCCGATCGACAGCGCGCTGCCGAAGGTGAGCAGCAGGCCGGCCGCCGCCTCGGCGAAGCCGAAAACGGTGGCGCTCTCGACGATGTAGGTCGTGAGCGAACCGGCCGCCCCCATGCCGAAGAACAACCCGAGGGCGAGGAGTACCAGCGGGCGGCGGCCGTAGACGCGGTTGCTCGCGCCGCTGGACGTGCCGTACCGCTCCGTACGGTTGGCGGGGACCACGGCCGCGACCGCGAGCGCCAGGACCGCGGCCAGCACGAACGCCCAGCGCCATCCGATGGTCAGCGCGAGGAGCGGGACCGCGAGGCCAGCGACGAGGGAGCCGGCCGGCAGCGCCGACTGCTTGACCCCGAACGCGATTCCCTGTCGTCCGGCCCGGACGGTGCGGACGAGCGTGAGGTTCGCCGCGGTCTGCCCGAGCACGTTGGAGGCGCCCGAGAGCGCGAGGAACGCGACGAGCACGAGCCAGTCGTGTGCGAACGCGGCGATGCCCAGACCCGAGGCCGCCGCCATGCCCGCCGCGATGCGCAGGGCAGGAACGGGGCCGAGCCGATCGGCGAGGCGTCCCAGCGGCACGGACGAGGCGGCGCCCGCGACGCGGAACACCGCGACGGCGCCACCGAGCGCGACGATCGAGAAGCCGAGTTCGGCACGCATCTGCACGGCGAGCGCGCCCGTGAGCCAGAGCGGCAGCGTGCACACGATCGTGATCGCGAGCGACAGCGCGATGAGCGCCGGGTCGAAGCCGACGCCCTCGCCGTCCCTCGTCCTCACACCCAGCTGGAACCGTCCGAGCCGCATTTCGATCTCCTCAGGGGAGGGTGGGAGCGAGCCCTCCGTCGACGAGGATGCTCTGCCCCGTCACGTAGGCCGACGCGGGGCTGGCCAGGTGGGCGACCATGGCACCGAGCTCGTGCGGCTCGCCCATCCGTCCCATCGGGATGCCGGCGACCGTGCGCGCGCGGATGTCCTCGGAGGTGCTGCCCTCCCGCTCGGCCGCGGCGGCGTCGAGCGTCCGTGTGCGCTCGGTCTCGATCCGCCCCGGCGACACCATGTTCACGGTGATGCCCTCGGGGCCCAACTCGGTGGCGAGGGACTTCACGAGCCCGGCGAGGCCGGGCCGCATCGCGTTGGAGCTCGTCAGCCCCGGGATCGGGCGCCGCACGCTCGACGAGCCGATCACGATCACCCGGCCACCGCCCACGGCACGGAACCGCGGCAGGGCGTGGCGGATGGACCGCACCGCGCTCATGAACGTGAGCTCGAAGGCCCGTTCCCACGCAGCGTCGTCGAGGTCGTCGAAGTTCCCCGCCGGGGGGCCGCCCGCGTTCGCGACGAGCACGTCCAGCCGCCCGAGCGCGTCGTCGACCCGAGCGAACAGCTGCGAGAGCGCGTCGGGGTCCGCGACGTCCGCGGTCACCGGCAGCGCCTCGATGCCGGCCTCCTCGAGTTGCCTCGCGGCGGCGCCGAGCGCGTCGCTGTCCCGTCCGCAGAGCGCGACGGTGTGGCCGCTGCGGCCCAGCGCCTCCGCGCTCGCGTAGCCGAGGCCCTTGCTGCCCGCCATCACGAGGGCGGTGGGGGTGGTCGTGGTTGCCATGGTTCTCCTCACGTCCGACGGATCGGGGCCGGGCGAGCGCTCGTGGGAGCCGCCCACAAAATAGTACGGGCCCCATAGCTTTTCCGCTAGCCTTCCGGATGCGGTCGGGGGGCCCGTCCGCATCCCGGCAGGAAAGGACCCAGCATGAGGATCCCACCCGCGCCCGTCGATGGTCCGGACGCCGATGCGGAGGCGGTGGCGCGCATCCGCGAGTTGCGCACGGGACGGATCTCGACGCTGTACCGGACGTTGCTGCACGCCGGGAACGTGGCGGCGGCCTGGTGCGGTCTCGGCACCGCCATCCGGTGGGAGACCTCCCTCGACGAGCGCACCCGCGAGCTCGTGACCTGTCTCGTCGCGGCCCTGTTCGACGCGGACTACGAATGGGCCAACCATGCCCCGTTGGCGGAGCGAGCGGGGGTGGCGCCGGAGCAGCTCGCCGCCCTGCCGCAGTGGCGTGATGCCGGGTTCGATGCCGGGGACGAGGCGGTGCTCGCGTTCGCGGAGGCGGTGGCCACAGGGACCGTCGACGACGCCGTGTTCGACAGAGCCAGCGCGACGCTCGACCGACGCGTCCTCGTGGAGGTCGCCGCCACAGCGGCCTACTACGTCGCCGTCGGCCGGTTCCTCGACGCGTTCGAGGTGGGGGCCGCCGACGCCTGAGGCTCAGCGTCCGTGCCCCCGGGCGGGCCGAGCGCCTCCAGCGCGCGCAGCACGCCCGCGTGATCGTCACCCCCGTGACCCCGTGCGGCCGCGGCGTCGAAGAGTTGGGCGACCAGGCCGGTGAGCGGCACGGGCCGCGTGTGCTCCCGCGCGATCTCCAGCGCGATCCCCAGGTCCTTGCGGTGCAGGTCGACCCGTGCCCCGGGGGCGAACTCCCGGGCGTGCATGCGCGCGCCCTTCGCATCGAGGACGGCGCTCCCGGCGAGCCCGCCGGCGAGCGCCTCGAGGGCGGGAGTCACCTCGGCGCCGGCGGCCTCGAGCAGCAGCACGGCCTCCGCCACCAGGGCGAGCGTCCCGCCCACCAGCAACTGATTCGCGGCCTTGACCGTCTGTCCGGTCCCGACCGGGCCGACGTGGCGCACGGTGGCCCCGTTGACCTCGAGCATCGGGCGAACGGCGGTCACCGCGGCCGGGTCGCCCCCCGCCATCATCGTGAGCGTCCCGTCGATCGCCCCCTGTTCGCCGCCGCTCACCGGCGCGTCCACCCACGCCACGTCGCGCGCCGACGCGGTCTCCGCGAGCACGCGGGTGGTCTCGGGGTCGATGGTGCTGTGGTCGACGATGACCCCACCGGCAGGCGCGCCGGCCAGCAGCCCGTCCGAGTCGAGCGCCACCGCCCGCACCGCGTCCGGATCGGCCACGCACAGGGCGGTGTGGGTTGCGCCGGCGGCGACCTCCCGTGGGTCGTCGGCGGTGCGCGCTCCCTCGGCCGCCAGCGTCCGCGCCGGCTCGGGGGAGCGGTTGTGCACGATGACGTCGTGGCCGGCCCGCAGCAGGTTGCGGACCATCGGGCGACCCATCACCCCGAGGCCGACGAATCCGTAGGTCGTCACGGTTCCTCCTGCTCGTCGTGCGGCACGCCCGACACGGCGGGCGCGAGGCCGCGCTGACGCAGCCACGCGAGGCCCTCCTCGGTGGTCGTGCTCGGACGGTACTCGAGTCCGATCCGCCCCTCGTACCCGGCCCGGGTCAACTCGGGCAGCACCCGCTCGAACGCGATCTCGCCCGTTCCGGGCTCTCCGCGGCCGGGCGCGTCGGCGACCTGCACGTGACCGATCCGGTCGGCGTGCCGTCGGATGGTGGTGATGAGATCGCCCTCGCCGCGCTGGACGTGGTAGAGGTCGCACAGCCAGGCGAGCCGGGCGCCCGTGGCCGCCGCCACGCGGTCGAGAACCGTGCACACGTCGGTCGCGGTGCGCAGGGGATAGTGGGGATTGTCGGTGGGGTTGAGCGACTCGACCACGACCCTCGCCCCGATCCGCTCGGCCGCACGCGCGGCGAGCGTGAGCCGCTCGGTCGCGATCTCGTCCTGCGCGGCGGGATCGACGCCGAGTACACGGTTGCCGTACAGCGCGTGCAGCACCCGGCAGCCGAGGCGCTCGGCCAGCTCCACGGCGACCGGGAGGTTCGCGCGGAACCGGCTCTCCTCCCCTGGCAGCGAGACCAGGCCGCGCTCGCCGGCGGTGAGGTCACCCCCGTCGAGGTTGAGGGCGGCCAGGCCGACCCCTTCCTCCCGACACCGGGTGACGAACGTGTCCACCGCGCGGTCGCCAGGATCGGGCCGATCGAAGGGCCACCAGACCTCCACCTCGTCGAATCCCGCTTCGGCGGCTGCGCCGACTCGGTGTTCGAACGGGAGCTCGGTGAAGAGGGTGGAGATGTTGGGGTGGGTGGATGGATGGGAGATGCTCGCTCCGTCCGGCAACCGCTGCCATACGGTTCTACAAGATATACTGAGCGCCAGTTTCCGCCGAGACGAGCGGCTCGCTTCCCGGCGTGTCCGGCCGAGAGGGTGGCAGGTAGCCGCGGGGGTACGCATGAGCAGTGACGACGCTCTGGTGAGCGGGCTCCCCGGCCCGCCCACGAGCAAGACGGCTTACGTCCTCGAGCGTCTGCGCGCCGAGATCGCCCGCGGCGAGGTGCAACCGGGCGATCCGCTGCGCCAGTCGGACCTCGCCCATCGGTTCGGGGTGAGTCCCACCCCGGTGCGCGAGGCGCTGCGCCTGCTCGAGGCCGAGGGGTCGGTCAGCTACTCCCCGCACCGTGGGGCCACGGTCAACGAGCTCAGCCATGAGCACCTGGGCGACTTGTACGAGCTGCGGGCGACCGTCGAAGCGCTCGGTGCGCGCCTGGCCGCGGGGCGCATGACCGACGAGCAGCTCGCGCGGGCCCGCGAGCTGCACGAGCGCACGGTGGCCGCGTCGTCGATCGAGGACCGCAAGCAGCTCGGAGCCTGGAACCGCGAGCTGCACCTGCTCATCTGCCGCAGCGGCTCCGACCTCGTGGCGGAGCACTCGGAGTCCCTGTGGCGCATGATCCCCACCCGCCTCACGTTGATGAACGACCCGGCGATCACCGACGAGTTCAACGAGCAGCACGAACAGCTCATCGTCGCCCTCGAGCACGGGGACGGAGACCGAGCGGAGGAGATCATGCGCGAGCACATCATGAGCGCTGCCGCGCACCGCCGTGACATCGTCGAGCGCGGGGCGAGCTGACCCACGCGAGCCTTCCGCGACTCCACCTTCGCCAGCCCTCGTCGCACGGGTCCAGGAGCCTGCATGAGCATCGCGTGGACGGCCACGACCGACGAGATGGCCGCCTGCTTCACGGACGCCCGCGAGGTGCAGGCCTGGCTCGACGTGGAGGCCGCCCTCGCCCGCGCGGAGGCGCGGCTGGGGCTCGTCCCCTCGGAGGCTGCGGAGCAGATCACCGCGCGCGCCCGCGTCGACGAGTACGACCTCGACGCCCTGCGCGCGGAGATCCGTCACGCCGTGCACCCCGTGATGCCGCTCGTGCGGGCGCTGGCCGATCGGTGCGCGGGCGGGGCCGGCGAGTACGTGCACTGGGGCGCGACGACCCAGGACGTCCTCGACACGGGGCTCGTGCTGCGGCTGGCGGAGGCCGAGGAGCTGCTCAGCCGCGACCTCGCCCGGCTGATCGACATCCTCGAGGGACTCGCCCGCGCCCACCGCGGGACGCCGATGGCCGGGCGCACCCACGGCCAGCAGGCCGTGCCGATCACGTTCGGCTACAAGGTCGCCGTCTGGGTGGACGAGCTGCGCCGCCACGCCCGCACCTTGGCGAGCCTGCGGACCGAGACGTTCGTCGTGCAGTTCGGCGGGGCCGCCGGAACGCTCGCGTCGCTCGGACCGGTCGGACTCGAGGTGCGCGCCGCCCTCGCGGACGAGCTCGACCTCGGCGAGGCGCTGATCACGTGGCACACGAGCCGCGACCGCGCCGCCCATCTGGCGTTCGTGGTCGCGATGGTCGCGGGCGCCGTGCAGCGCGCCGCCGCGGAGGTCGTCGCGCTGCAGCGCACCGAGGTCGGCGAGGTCGCCGAGCCCGCCCACGCCGGTAAGGTCGGTTCGAGCACGATGCCGCACAAGCACAACCCCGCGACCTGCGAGGCGATCTGGACGCTCGGCGAGCTCGTCCTGGGCGACGTGCGGACCGGCCTCTCGGGGTTCGGCTCGCTGCACGAGCGCGACAAGGCCGTCTACACCGTCGACGTCGACTACCTGCCGCGCGTCTTCGGTCACACCCACCGCATGCTCGAACTGGCCACCGAGGTGTTCGCCGGACTCACGGTGGACCGCGGACGCATGCGCGCGAACCTCGACGCGAGCCGCGGCGGGGTGTTCAGCGAGCGCGCGATGATGGTGCTCGCCGACCGGATCGGGCGCCAGCGAGCCCACGACCTCGTGTCCGCGGCCGCGCGGAGCGCCACCGACCACGGCGGGCACCTGCGGGACGCCCTGCACGCGCACCCGGAGGTCGCCACGGTGCTGGGCGTCTCGGAGATCGACGGGCTGTTCGATCCCGAGCCCCTGACCGAGGCCGCCGTCGCGATGGTCGATCGGGTCTGTCCGCCGTCGCGGTCCGCCGACGAGCCCGCGACCACTGGTTGACAGCCGTGTCGTGGTTCTGGATAGTTCGGGTGCCCGACTATGAAGGTCCCGAAGATCTGAGGAGCGTGTCGCGATGACCGCAGCGCCGTTGTGGCAGCGCGTCGCGGGTAGCGAGGTGGTGGACCTCGCGCACGCGCTCCGTCGCGGGATCCCGGCGTCACCGAACCACCCGCCGTTCCAGTTCGCGCTGCAGCGCCGTCACGGTGACATGGTCCGCGACGACGGGGGCTCCGCCGCGAACGAGATCATCGTCACCGGGGGGCACGTCGGCACGCACGTCGACGCCCTCGCCCACATCTCGCAGGACGGGAGACTGCACGGCGGGCTCGACGCCGCCGAGGTGACTGGCAACGACGGCTTCACGCGACTGGGCATCGACGAGTTCCCCCCGTTCGCGGGCAGGGGCGTGCTGCTGGACGTCGCGGGGGTTCGTGGCGTCGACGTGCTCCCTGCCGGCGAGGAGGTCACCCCGGCCGACCTCGCCGCGGCGGAGGAGGCGGCCGGTACTGCGGTCGGCGAGGGCGATGCCGTCCTCCTGCGGACCGGCTGGTCCGAGCACATCGCCGCTCCCGAACGGTTCCGGGGCGACCGTGACGGGACCCCGGGACCCGGGGAGGCCGCGGGCTCCTGGCTCGCCGCCCGGGGGGTCTCGGTGGTCGGCGGGGAAACGATCTCCTTCGAGGCCATCCAGCCGTGGACCGGTGTTCGGGCGCTGCCGGTGCACCGCCAACTGCTCGTGGACGCCGGGATCAACATCATCGAGGTCATGGATCTGCGTGGCCTCGCCGGGCGAGGGCTCGGTGCGTTCACGTTCCTGCTCGCGCCGCTGAAGATCGCCGGTGGCACCGGCGCGCCCGCGCGCCCGCTCGCGCTGATCGAGCCCTCGTGAAGCGCCGCGTCCTGCCGTCCACCGACGACCGCGAGGTGTAGACCGATGGTCACCGCCAGACTGTTCATCGATGGGACCTGGGTCGAGGGGGCCGAGCGCGGCACCGTCGAGCACAAGTTCACCGGGGAGCCGCTGGCCGAGCTGCACCATGCGAGCGCCGATCAGGTGGCCGCGGCGGTCGCGGCCCTGGTGCGCGGGCAGGCGACCGCCGGGCTGGGCCCGCGCGAGCGCTTCTCCGTGCTGTCGCGCGCGGCCGAGCTCGTCGGTGCCCGACGCGACGAACTGCGACGCACGATCGTCGACGAGACCGGCTTCGCGCACCGGGACGCCGAGGGGGAGATCAACCGCGCGATCGAGACGCTGCGGCTGTCCGGCGAGGAGGCCGCGCGCCTGACCGGGGAGATGGTCCCGCTCGAGGCAGCGCCCGGCGTCCAGCGGCGGATCGGCTACACGATGCGGGTTCCCGTGGGGGTCGTCGCGGCGATCACGCCGTTCAACTCCCCGCTCAACACCGTGTGCCACAAGGTGGGCCCGGCGCTGGCGGCCGGTAACGCCGTCGCGCTCAAGCCCTCGGCGTACACCCCGCTGACGGCCGAGCTGCTCGTCGAGATCCTGCTGGAGGCCGGCCTGCCCACGTCGTTGATCGCACTGGTGCACGGTCCCGGCAGCCAGGCCGGTCAGGCGCTGCTGATCGACGAGCGGATCGGCTACTACACGTTCACCGGCAGTACCGAGGTCGGCCGTCACATCCGCGCGACCGTGGGCCTGCGCGGCGCGCAGCTGGAGCTCGGCAGCCTGTCGAGCTCGCTCGTGTGCGCCGACGCGGACGTCGACACCACGGTCGCGAAGTGCGCGAACGCCGCGTTCCGCAAAGCCGGCCAGGTGTGCACGAGCGTGCAGCGGCTCTACGTGCACGAGGACGTCGCGGACGCGTTCGAGGCGGGGCTCACCGCGGCCGCGGAGGCACTCACCTGCGGGGACCCGCGCGATCCGGCGACCGAGGTGGGCCCGTTGATCAGTGAGCCCGAGGCGGAGCGGGTCGAGCGGTGGATCGAGCGGGCGGCCGAGCGCGGCGCGCGGGTGCTCACGGGCGGCACCCGTGAGGGACGGGTGGTGCGCCCGACCGTGCTGACCGATGTCGACGCCGCCGCCGAGCTGATGTGCCGCGAGCTGTTCGGGCCCGCCGTCGTCATCCGGCGCTTCGAGGACCTCGACGAGGCGATCGCCGAGGCCAACGACACGCCCTACGGGCTCGCGGCCGGGGTGTTCACGCGTGACCTGCACCGCGCGTTCGAGTGCGTGGGACGGCTGCACATGGGTTCGGTGCACATCAACGAGACCTCGTCCAGCCGTATCGACCTCATGCCCTACGGCGGCGTCAAGGACTCCGGGTCCGGCAAGGAGGGCCCCCGCTACGCGATCCGCGAGATGACCGAGGAGCGGCTCGTCACGATCGCCTACTGAGCCGGGACACCCGGGCGCCACCGCGGGGTGCTAGAGCCGGGGCAGGATCACCTTGAGGGCGAGCACCTCGTCGGCGCCCTCGAAGATCGAGAGGACGCGAGCATCGACGAACAGCCGGCTCACCGGATACTCCTCGGCGTAGCCCATCCCGCCGTGCAGCTGCTGGGCCTCCCGGGTGACCCGCTCCGCGGCGGCGCACGCCATCGACTTCGCGAGGGCGGCATCGACCCCCGGGTCGCCCTCGTCGGCGTTCCCGTGGCGCAGCGCCGCCGCGTCCCCGAGCGCACGCGCTGCCGCGAGGTCGGCGGCCATGCGGGCGACCTTCGCGCGGGTGAGCGGCTGTTCGGCGAGGGGCACGCCGAACACGTGCCGGTCCCGAACGTAGGCTGTGGCCTCGTCGAGGGCGGCCTGCATCACACCGGTCGCTCGTGCGACCGTCTGCAACCGCCCGGTCGCGAACGCCCGCATCTGCAGGTAGAAGCCGCGCCCCTCGCCCTCGTCCCCGCCGACGATGGCGTCGCCGGGCATCCGGAGCCCGTCGATCGCGAGGTCGAAGCTGTGCATCCCCCGGTAGCCGATCGTGGGGATCGCGCGCGCGGTCAGGCGCCCGCCGCGGGCCTGCTCGTGGGTCCACGCACGACCCGGGTAGGGGGGCTTCTCGAGGACGAACAGCGAGAGCCCGCGGTGGCGGTCCCCGGGTGCGCCCGTGCGCGCGAGCAACAGGATCAGGTCGGCCCGACCGGCGAACGTACACCACGTCTTGCGTCCGTCCAGCACCCAGTCCCCGTCCGGGCCGCCCGCGTCGGCCACCCGCCGTGCGCGGGTGGTCAGGTTCGCGACGTCGGAGCCGTGATCGGGTTCGGTCACCGCGATCGCGCACATGGCGTCCCCGCCCGCGATCGCCGGCAGCCACCGCTGCCGCTGCGCCTCGGTGCCGCCCTCGAGCAGCGCCCCGGCGAGCATCTCCGGGCGGGTGATCAGGCTGCCGGCCGCGCCCAGCGAGGCGCGCGACAACTCCTCGGTGACCACCAGCATCCGCTGCAGGGCGTGCCCTCGATCGCCCGTGTCGGGCAGGGAGCCCCCGTAGGCCTCCGGGATGCTCAGGCCGAAGCACCCGAGGTCCGCGAGCTCGCGGATCAGCCACTCGGGAACGTCGGCGTCCTCGCGATGGATCCGCTGGGCCTCCGGCGCGACCCGGTCGCGCGCGTGCTCGCGCACCCCGGCGCGGATCAGCGCGGCGTCCTCGTCCAGCGGGCGCGGCACGCCCTCGGCGAGGGTCCGGGCGCCCACGGCGTCGAGCCGAACGGGGTCGGTGGCGCGCGCCAGCGCATGGTGCACGGCTGCCGGCGGTGGCTCCGGCCCGATGGCCGGCCGACCGGTGAGGTCGGCGGCGGCGAGCCCCGCGGCCACGAGCGCGAGGGTGGCGGGCGTGTCGTCGGTCGCGGCGTCGAGCAGGGCTGCCGCGGCCCGGGCGCGGCCCGCGGCCACGACGAGGTCGTAGCCGGCGACCTGTTCGGCGGCCGGGTCGGCCTCGGCACGCAGCGCCCCGGCGCGTGCAGCGATCGTGGTCCGGCACCAGTCGAGAAGCGTGTCCGCGTCGTGGCGGTCGTCCATGCGCAGGCCCCGGGCTCCTCGCGCCAGCGTCGCGCGGCTGATATGACCTGCCGGTAGCGGTTCCATGGGTTTCGCCTCCGGAGGTGTCAGAAGGGACCCGCACAGGTTCCGAGGGTCGGGCGTTGTCGCGCCTGGTTCTCCTGACACCACCGGGAGGTGGGCTTGATGATGCACATGCATGGTATTCGAGCGCAGCAACTTTCGGCGCGGACGGTCGGCGTGGGGTTGGATCGGCTGGTGGCGGTGCCGGTGGATGTGGGCAAGTCGGCGGCGATGGCGATGGTGGTCGACTTCTCGGGTCGGCGGCTGGCCGCGCCGTTCGAGTTCGCTCTCGACCGGTCGGGGGTGGCGGGGTTCGTCGCTCGGGTCGAGCGGGTTCTGCCGGCGGAGACGGCGTTGGTGCGGGTGGGGGTGGAGGCGTGCGGGCACTACCACCGGCCGCTGGTCGCCTCGAGGGTGCTGCCCGGGCACTGGCAGCTGGTGGAGCACAACCCGGCGTGGGTGTCAGCCCAGCGGCGGGTCAACGGCACGGGTCGGACCAAGACCGACCCGATCGACTTGACCGCGATCGCGGATCTGCTGCTGGCCGGCCGCGGCTACGAGGTGGCCGTCGGTGATGAGCTGCTGGTCGAGCTGAGCGCGTGGGCGGCGCATCGCCGCCGGCGGGTGCAGGCCCGCTCGGCGGTCAAGAACCAGCTGACCGGTCAGCTGGACCGCTGCTTTCCCGGGCTGGGCGCGAGTCTGTCGAGCGTGCTGGGCACCAAGGTCGGCCGCCTTGTCGCGGCCGAGTTCTCAGACCCCGATCGGCTCGCCCGGCTCGGCGTGGCCCGCTTCCGGGCGTTCGCGGCGCGCCGCGACGTGCGCGTGAGCGTGGCGCTGGCCGAGCGCCTCGTGGCCGCGGCCCGCGACGCGCTGCCCACGCCCGACGCGGCGGTGGCCCGTCAGGTCCTGGCCGCCGATCTGGCGCTGCTCGACGGCCTGGACGGCCAACTCGCCGAGGTCGACGCGCGCATCGACGCGCTCGTGCCCGCCACCCGCTACCGCGTGCTGACGTCGGGGCCGGGCTGGGGGGCGGTCCGCGCGGCCGGCTACGCCGCCGGCGTCGGCGACCCGGCACGCTGGCCCTCGCACCGGCAGGTGTACCGCGCCGCCGGGCTGAACCCCGCCCAGTACGAGTCCGCCGGTCGACGGCGTGACAGCGGCATCAGCCGGGAGGGATCGGTGCCGCTGCGCCGGGCGATCCTCGACCTCGGCGTGGGCCTGTGGCACCAAGATCCCGCCGCCCGCCGCTACGCCGCCGGGCTGCGCGAGCGCGGCAAGCCCGGCGCGATCATCGCCACCGCCCTGGCCCGCCGGGCGAACAAGATCGCCTTCGCGATGGTCCGCGACCAGACGCTGTACGACCCCGCCTGCTGGGCCAGCAAGGAGTAGGACACCGGACCCTTCCCATCCGCGGTCGATCGTGCGAGGCTCGCGGACAGGAAGGCCGGATCAGACGTCGTACCGGCTATGGCGGACTCGTTCGCGGGTCACGCCGCTCCTAGCTTGACGCCCGGCCTTCCACCCGTCTCAGAGCCCGAACGAAGCCAGCTGACCCCACCCTCAGTGGAGGTCGCATAGATCAGCGTGGGCCTACGGCCCCGCCGACCTCGCACCCCACCGCCACACAAGCATCCCGCCAGCCCCCGCGCACACCGGGGGCTGCCAAGGATGTCGTACACGATGCTTGACAAGACCTACGGCCAGCTAGGCAGTGGCCCCCACATCCTATAGGATTGGCCGGTGCGGTTGAATGCCGTGTCGCTGGGCGGAACCGACGGAACCTCGAGGGATCCAGGTCATGATCACCACACGTCCGGAGTTGCAGGGCACACACGGCATGGTGTCGTCGACCCACTGGTTGGCGTCGGGGGTCGGCATGGCCGCGCTCGAGGCGGGTGGCAACGCGTTCGACGCCGCCGTGGCCGCGGGGCTCACGCTGCAGGTCGTCGAGCCGCACCTCAATGGTCCTGCCGGCGAGGTGCCCATCATGGTGTACGACGCCGCGATCGACGCCGTCGAGGTCGTCGCGGGGCAGGGCGTCGCGCCGGCGGCCGCGTCGGTCGAGCACTTCCACGACCTCGGCCTCGACCGCGTGCCCGGCACGGGGCCCCTGGCAGCGTGCGTGCCGGGCGCGTTCGACGCGTGGATGCGCCTCGCTCTGGAACGTGGTCGGCTGCCGCTGCGGGACCTGATGAGCCCCGCGATCGAGTACGCGACGCGCGGGTTCCCGATCCTGCCCCGCATCAACGCCGTCCTGGAGGCCGTGGCGCCGAAGTTCCGCGAGGACTGGCCCGAGTCGGCCGCCCTGTGGCTCGCCGACGGCGTGCCCCGAGCGGGCGACTGGTTCGCCAACACCGACCTCGCGGCGACTTACACGCGCATCCTCGAGGAGGCCGAGGCCGCGGGGTCCGGCCGGGAGGCCCAGATCCAGGCCGCGCGGGACGCCTTCTACCGCGGGTTCGTCGCCGAGCGGATCGTCGAGTTCCATCGCTCGACGCCGCGGGTCGACACCTCGGGTGCGGCGCACACCGGCCTGCTGACCGAGCAGGACCTCGCGGCCTACGAGGCGCCGGTCGAGACCCCGCTCTCGGTCGACTACCACGGGTGGACCGTGTACAAGCCGCACGCATGGAGTCAGGCTCCGGTGTTCCTGCAGCAGCTGCGGTTGCTCGAGGGGTTCGACCTCGATCCGACCGCGCCGGACGATCCGGGGTTCGTGCACCTCGTGGTCGAGGCGGCGAAGCTCGCGTTCGCCGACCGTGAGGCCTGGTACGGCGATCCCGCCTTCGTGGACGTCCCGACCGACGACCTGCTCGACCCCGCGTACGCGGACCAGCGGCGCCGGCTCATCGGCGACGACGCCTCGCTCGAGCTGCGACCCGGCGCGCCCGGCGGACGCGAGCCCGTGCTCCCCCCCGAACTGCCACCCACGCAGGGCACCGGCAACGCGCTCGGCATCGGCGAGCCGACCGTCGACAGCGAGGGCGAGAGTCCGGGCGACACCTGCCACGTCGACGTCGTCGACGCGGAGGGGAACATGGTGTCCGCCACCCCGAGCGGAGGGTGGCTGCAGAGCTCACCGGTCGTACCCGGCCTCGGGTTCGCACTGGGCACGCGCGCGCAGATGTTCTGGCTCGACCCGCAGCACCCGAACGCGCTGGAGGGGGGCAAGCGACCGCGCACGACGCTGACGGCGGGCATCGCGCGACGCGACGGGCGGGCGCGCCTCGCGTTCGGCACGCCCGGGGGCGACCGGCAGGACCAGTGGGGCCTCGTGTTCTTCCTGCGCCACCTGCACCACGGGATGAACCTGCAGGAGGCGATCGACGCGCCCACGTTCCACTCGGACCACTTCCCGAGTTCGTTCTTCCCCCGTGACGCCTCCCCCGGGGCGCTGAGCCTCGAGGACCGGTTCCCCAAGGAGACCGTCGCGGAGCTCGAGCGCCGAGGGCACCTCGTCACCCGTGAGGATCCCTGGTCGCTCGGGCGCCTCAGCGCGGTCTCCGCCGCCGGGGACCCGGCGCCGCTCAAGGCGGGGGCGAATCCGCGGGGCCAGCAGGGCTACGCGGCCGGCCGGTGAGTCCGACGGCCGTCGCACCCTGACGCTTCACCCGCGACCCTCGGAGGTCCTGCATGGTCCGTGACGACGCGCCGCGCCCCCACCGGTTGGGATTGCTCGAGGGTGACGGCATCGGCCCCGAGATCGTCCCGGCGGCGGCCGACGTCCTCGACGCGGCCATGGCCGCGGTCGGCGGCCCGGGGATCGAGTGGGTGCGTTTGCCGGTCGGCCGGGCGGCGATCGACACGCACGGCACGTCGCTGCCCGCGGAGACGGTGGAGGCGCTCGAGGCGCTCGAGGGGTGGCTACTCGGCCCGCACGACAGTGCCGCGTACCCCGAGCCCCACCGCTCGCAGCTGAACCCGAGCGGCGCGCTGCGCAAGCACTTCGACCTCTTCGCCAACATCCGTCCGGCGAAGTCGCTGGAGGGCGCCGACGCGGTCGTCGAGGGAGCGGACCTTGTCATCGCCCGGGAGAACACCGAGGGCTTCTACGCCGACCGGAACACCCACGCGGGGACCGGCGAGTTCATGCCCACGCCGGACGTCGCGATGGCCATGGGCATCATCACCCGCCCCGCGGTCGAGCGGATCGCGCGGCAGGCCTTCGAGCTCGCCCGCGAGCGTCGCGGGCACGTCACGGTCGTGCACAAGGCGAACGTCCTGCGCCTGACCACGGGCATGTTCCACGACATCTGCCGTGAGGTCGCCGAGGACTACCCGGACGTCGTCGTCGACGACTTCCACATCGACGCGATGGCCGCGCACCTCGTCCGACGAGCCGCCGACTTCGACGTGATCGTTGCCGAGAACATGTTCGGCGACATCCTGTCCGACCTCGCGGGCGAGCTCGTCGGGTCACTCGGCCTCGCGCCCTCGATCAACGTCTCGACCCGTCACGGGATGGCGCAGGCCGCCCACGGGTCCGCGCCCGACATCGCGGGCCGCGACATCGCCAACCCCATCGCGATGCTCCTCTCCGGTGCGATGCTGTTGCAGTGGCTCGGCGCTCGGCACGGGACGACACGTCTCGGCGAGGCGGCCACGCGGATCGATGCGGCGGTGGCCTCCACGGTGCGTGCGGGGACCCGCACGGCCGACATGGGCGGGCAGGCGGGCACGCGGGCGTTCGCCGGCGCCGTCGCCGACGCCGTCCGGTAGCCGCGCTAGATGATCTGCGCGCGGGTCGCGGGGTCGGGGGCGACGGTGACCCGGCCCGTCGTGCCGTCGACCGAGACCTCCTCACCGGGCGCCACCGCGTCGAGGAGGCCGGTGACGCCGACGACGGCGGGGATCCCGAGGGAACGCGCGAGGATCGCGGCGTGGCTGACCGGCGAGCCCTGCGCGCACGCGATGGCGCGCACGTGCTCGCGGGGGGTCCGCACGGTCTGCGAGGGCGTGAGCTCGTCGGCGACGACCACGCACGCCGCGGTCGGCACACGGGGTTCGACGCCCCCGGCGAGGGCGTCGAGGGCCTGCTCGGCGACGTCGTGGAGGTCCGCGGCCCGGGCCGCGAGGTTCTCGCTGGGGGAGCGCTCGAGCAGCTCGCGGTAGGTACCGAAGGCCGCTCGGACCGCCTGCTCGGCGCTCGCGCCCTCGGCGATGGCGTCGTCGAGGTGGCGGAGCAGCTCGGGATCGCGGGCGAACTCGGCGTGGGCACGGAAGATCTCGCAGTGCGCGACCCCCGTGTCCGCCCCGACCGTGTCGGCGAGCCCTTCGAGATCCGCGGCGACGCGCGGGAGCGCACTGGTGACGCGCTCGCGTTCGCGATCGGGATCGGAGCCGGTGTCCGGCGCCTCGCGGGCCGCTCGCGTCGGGACGACGAAGGCGGGGCCGAACGCCGTCCCGGGGGAGGCGGCGCGGCCGGTCAGTTCGGTGCGCATTCCCAACCCTTGGTCGCTCGGGGTCAGCCTACCCGGGTCGTGTCGGCACCGGCCGAGCGGTGACAGTAGCCTCGTCGCGATGGACATCCGCGACGCGCGACGGGGGGACGTGCCCGCCATCGTCTCGCTGCTCGCCGACGACGAGCTCGGACGGCAGCGCGAGGACCCGAACGATCCGCTGCCGGAGGCGTACTGGGACGCGTACGCGGCCATCGAGGCCGACCCGCACAACCGTCTCGTGGTCGTCGAGGAGGCCGGTGAGGTGGTGGGGACCCTGCAGCTCACGTTCATCCCCCACCTCGCGTTCCGTGGCGGGTGGCGTGCGCAGGTCGAGGCGGTCCGGACCGCGTCCGGCCGGCGCGGGGAAGGGGTTGGGCGCCGCCTGCTCGAGTGGGCCATCGACGAGGCTCGGGCACAAGGCTGCCACCTGATCCAGCTCACGACGAACGCCGCCCGCGACGACGCGCACCGGTTCTACGAGTCGCTGGGCTTCGAGGCGAGCCATGCGGGCATGAAGCGTTACCTGGAGGGCGACGTCCTCGGCCGCCGGCGAGCAGACGAAGTGGACGACGACGCGCCGGACGCGTGACGTCGGCCGGACGGCAGATGGCTCCACACGAATGGACGGTCGCGATCGAGCGGGTCGAGGACGCCGAGGCACGGCTGGTGCTCGACGGGACCGACAGCCGCGCCGCGATCAGCCGCGAGTGAGGGACACCCCGGCCTCCTCGCCGAGCGCGCCGAGGTCGTCGAGGGTGCGGGCCGGCAGCGGCAGGCCGTCTCGTCGGTGCCGTTGCTCGGCCAGGTGCTCGAGCTCCCCGGGGTAGTGGATCGCGTCGGCCCCCTCCGCGAGCGGCGCCGAGCGCAGTTGCGCGACGAGCTGCTCCATCCGCTCGTGGAACTCGTCCACCGGCAGGAACGAGCCGACGTCGAGGGCGAGGAACAGGTGGCCGCAGCGGCTGGGATGCTCGTGCTGGTACGGGCCCGACACCTGCGGCCCGAAACCGCTGCCGGTGAGCACGCCCGCGAGCACGTCCATCATCACCGAGATCGCGTAGCCCTTGTGCCCGGCCATCGGGGCGATGGTGCCCGCGATGGCGGCCACCGGATCGGTCGTCGTCCGCCCGTCGGGGTCGAGGGCCCAACCCTCGGGGATCGGCTCGTCGCGTTGACGGGCGAGGTAGATCTTGCCGCGGGCGACGGCGGTGTTCGCGATGTCGAGGACCAGGGGCTCGTGCGCGCCCGCGGGAGCCGCGATGGACCACGGGTTGTTGCCGACCACCTTCTCGCGGCCGCCCCACGGCGCCATGGCGGGGCTCCCGTTGGTCACCAGCACGCCGATGCAGCCGGCGGGCGGGGCGAGGCGGGTGTAGTACGCGGCCGTGCCGAAGTGGTTCGAGTTGCGCACCCCCACCGCCCCGAGGCCGTGGCGACGCGCGCGGGCGATGGCGGTCGAGGCGGCGCGATATGCCAGCACCTGCCCGACACCGTCGTGACCGTCGAGCACGACGACGGCGCCGGAGTCGGTGACCCACGTCGGATCGGTCACGGGCCGCATCACGCCGCTGCGGAGCCGATCGACGTACCACGGCAGGCGCATCACCCCGTGCGACTGGTGACCCCAGAGGTCGGCGGTGACGAGGCTGTCGGCGACGATCGCCGCGTCCTCCGGCGGGACGTGCCAGGCCTCGAGCGCCGCCGTCGCGAACGAGACGAGCGCGTCGGCATCGGCCCGCTCGTAACGTTGGTCGTTCGCGCCCGTCACGGCGCACGCTCGTCAGTGGTCGGGCTCACGGCGAGCCGTCGCCCTTCTCCCCCGTGCCGGGCTTGCGGGCCGCGAGCAACGCGCTGGTGACGCGGTCGGCGATCTCACGCAGGTCGTCCTCGAAGGCGACGCGATGATCGGTGACCATCAGCCCGGCGAGCAGTTCGCGGGCGGCGGCCTCGAGGAGGCGTTGCGCGTCCTCGAGCGACTTCTCGCCCTCGGTGGTGAGCTGCAACTGCACCGCCCGCCGGTCGTGCGTGTCGGCGGTGCGTTGGAGCAGCCCCTTGCGGACGAGCCCCTCGACGCTCTCGGACACCGCGGGCAACGAGATCGTCGCCAGCTTGCCGAGCGCGGTCAGGGTCGTGTGGCCCTCGGCGACGCGCCCCAGGATCCGGTACTGCCGGAACGTCAGCGGAGGGTCCACCTCGCGCAGCACCGAATTCTCGAGGCGCGTCAGTCGGGGAGCCAACTCGAAGAGCGCCAGCCCCACGCCCTCGTCGGCCTGGCGCTCGGTGTCGTGGGGATCCAACGGCTTCCTCATCGCCGGGGCCTGCCGGGCCCGCCGCGTGCCCGCGGTCTCGTGCCTCCGAACATGAGCCTACGAGCAGCGGCGTCGGCCGTCACGTCGGTTCGCGCCGACCCCCTCGCCCTATAGGATTCATGACCCATGAGCACTCAGCCTCCCTCGGTCGGTCCTGTCACGGTCCTGCTGTTCAGCGACGGCTCGGACGCCGCGGAGATCTACCGCCAGCACCTGCCCGCCGGATGGCGACTCGAGTACCTCACCGACCGCCACGACGAGGGGGAACAACGGGCACGGCTCGCGAACGCCGACATCCTGTTGCACGTCGACGTGCCGCTCACGTCCGCGCACCTCGATGCGGCGCCCGCGCTGCGGCTCATCCACCGTCAGGGTGTCGGGCTCGACGGCCTCGAGCTCGAAGCGGTGCGCAGCCGGGGCATCCCCGTGTGCATCTGCCCGGTCGGGACTCCCGAGGCGGTGGCCGAGCACACGATCATGCTCGCCCTCGCGTGCGGTCGGCACCTGACCGCGCTGTCCGAAGGCGTCCGCGCGAACGGCTGGCCGAAGTGGACCTACCGCCAGCGGTCGCTCGGGCTCATGGGCGCGACCGTCGGGCTCGTCGGGTTCGGGCGCATCGCGCAGGCCGTCGCGCGGCGCCTCTTGCCGTTCGAGGCGCAGATCCTGGTCCACCGGTCGCGACCGCAGCCCCTCGACCCCGAATGGCCCGATGGGCGGGTCCGGCGGTGCGACGACCTCGACGAGCTCTTCGCGGCCAGCGACGTCGTCAGCTTGCACTGCCCCCTGACGCCCGAGACCACCGGGCTCGTGCACGCGGACCGGCTCGCCCGGATGCGTGACGGCTCGGTGCTCGTCAACACCGCCCGCGGCGGGCTCGTCGTCGAGGAGGACCTCGCCCGCGCGCTGGCGGCCGGGCGCCCCGCCGCTGCCGGACTCGACGTCCTGTCCGCCGAGCCGCCCGGCGAGGGCCACCCGCTGGTGGGGCTGCCCAACGCGCTCATCACCCCGCACTGCGCGGCGGGGGTGGCGACCGTCGTGCACCGCAAGGCCGAGGCCGTGTTCGAGAACGCCCAGCGGGCGCTGGCCGGCGAGGAGCTCTGGTACCGCGCGGCGTGACCCGATCATGCGGCCGGTGGAAGCGACCCCGGTCCGTGGGTGCGTGCCGCCGCGGGCCGCGTCAGGTGGCGGGGGCATCGTCGTCGGCCGCGCGGGCGAGGCCGGCGGGATCGGCGGGCAGCGATGCGGGGGTGGCGTCCGGCCCGAGCCCGGCCACCACGGTGCGCAACCTGGCCCCCGTCGCCCGCGCCATGTGCGGATCGAGACCCGCGGCCTCGAGCATGCGCGCGACGCCGTCGAGCTCGTGGGCGCGACGCTCGCCGTGGCGGACCGTGCGTCCCATCAGGTAGCCCGCGAACTCGTTCCACTGCTCGCCGGGCAGCGTCGTCCCGAGCGAGGCGAGGACCCGCTCCGCCTCGCCGTACCGCTCGGCGACGATCGCCGACTCCCAGAACAGGGACTCGAGACCCTTGACGACGAGGCTGCGGGCGAGCTTCACGACGGACGCCGCGCCCACCACGTCCGACAGCACGTCGACCTCGCCCCCGAGCTGGGCCCACCAGCTCGCCGCCCGCTCGGCCCCCGGACCGCTCATCAGAACCGGCACGCGGTGCCCGGGGCCCGGCACCCCAGCCATGAGCGCGCCGTCGACGAACTCGGCGCCGCTGGGACCGAGCAGTTCGGCGACGCGCTCCATCTGGGCGGGCTCGGTGGAGTTGAGATCGGCGTAGACCTGGCCGGCCCCGAGGTGCGGCGCCGCGTCCTGCGCAACCCGGACGGCGACGTCCGAGGTGACCAGCGAGCACACGAGGTCGCGATCGGACAGGAGCTCGGCGGTGCCGTCGGCCAGCTCCACGCCGGCCGCGTCCGCGCGGGCGGTGACGGCGTCGGCGCGGTCCGGATCCTGGAGCGCGAGGTCGTAGGCGCGCACGGATGCGCCCGCGGCCGCGAACCCGGCCGCGATCGCCGCGCCCGCCTCGCCGAGGCCGAGGAAGCCGACGCGTGGCGTGGTCACGGCCGCCCTCCCGCCAGCGGCAGCGCCGTGACGTCCGCGACGCCGGCCACCTCCCAGAGCGTCGCGAGGGCCGTTCGGGCCGCGTCGGCACCGATCACGGGCTCGGTCAGCTCGAGGAACTTGTCGCCGAGCTCGACGTCGGTGAGCGGGGACTCCGGGTCGCCCCGCCGGCTGGTGCGTTCGACCATCTCCTGCCTCCCGTCGGTGGTGGTGATCGTCACTCGCGCGCCGCGACGCCCGGGGAACGCGGCGTCGAGATCGGCATCGGTGCGCAGTCGGATGCGGTCCGTCAGCCGGGCGATCCGCTCGTCGGTGAGGCGGTCGGGCTCGAACGCCCGCAGGCGGACCGAGCCGCCCTCGAGCGCGGACGCCACGCAGAACGGGATCGAGAACTGCGCCTCGAAGGGCGTCGTCGGGTGCGGGTTGCCGGCGACCTCGATGGCCGCCCCGTAGGTCGCGACCTCGACCTCGGCCACGTCGTCGGCGCGCACACCGACCCGCTCGCGCAACTCCAGCGCGCCGTCGATCGGCGCGAACGCATGCCCGCAGGCGGTGTGGTTCTTGAACGTGATCGCCTCGATGTTCGCGCGTTCGCCGAGATCGGCGAGCGCAGCGTCCCAGTCGACGTCGGCGCTCATCGCCGCACCGAACCCGCGCGGTCCGGCGAGCAGGCCCGGCGCGCCCGTGAGGCCCTCGCGTGCGCCGAGCGCCGCGAGCGTGCCGGCGTCGGCCGCGTGGCCGGCGTGCAAGGGCTTGCTCATGGCGTCGGAGCGGAAGGCCTGCTGCAGACCCGCAGCCAGGGTCGTGGCGTGCGCGAGCGCGTGCTCGGCCTGCGTCGCATCGGCACCGGCGAGGCGCGCGACTGCGGCCGCGGCCCCGAGGGTGCCCACGGTGCCGGTGGTGTGCCAGAAGCGGTAGTGCGCCGGTTGCACGGCCGCCGCCACGCGTGTCGACACCTCGACGCCGGTGGTGACGGCGTCGAGCAGCGCCGCGCCGTCGGCGTGGTCGCGCTGGGCGACGGCGAGGGCCGCCGCGATCGTCGGCGCGCCGGGGTGGTAGACGCCGTCGCGGAAGATGTCGTCGACCTCGGCGGTGTGCGCGGCGGTCGCGTTGACGAGCGCCGCGGCCCGCGTGCCCGCGGGAGCGCCGTCCGGGACGAGCCGGGCCGATCCGGTGCGCTCGTCGGCGAGGGCGGCTCGCAGCGCGCGGGCGGGGGGCCGGTCACCGCCCACGGCTGCGGCGGCGAACCAATCCACCACTGCTCGGGTCGCGTGGTGGGCGACGTCGGGACGCGGCCGGCTCGTGGTGGCGACGTAATCGCCGAGGCGCCCCTCGACGGTGCGGTCCTCGGCCATCGCCACTCCGTCCGTCGTCGCCGGTTCACCCGGTCCGGCCCGGGGGTTGGTTCACCCGGTCCGGCCCGGGGGTTGCGCCAGCGCGCGCCCTGTCATTTCTTGGCGTGGGCCGCGTCATTTCTTGGCGTGGGCCGCAGCCTGGTCGCCGGCGATGCGGCCCACCACCGCGCCCCGGGTCAGCCCCGCTCCGGCCGGGTAGTTGTGGTAGAAGAACCCACCGGTCAGCTCGCCGGTCGCGTAGAGCCCGTGCATGGGCCGCCCCGCGGTGTCGATCACCCGGGCCTGCTCGTCGATGCGAACGCCGCCGTAGGTGAACGTGATGCCGCACGTCACCCGGTAGGCGACGTACGGGGGCTGGTCGAGGGGCACCGCCCAGTTCGACTTCACCGGCTGGCCCTGCGGCTCGGCACGCAGCCCGTCCTTCGAGAACGGGTCGAATCCGCCGTCCTTGGTCGCCGCGTTGAACTCCTCCACGGTCTGCTCGAGCGCATGGACGGGGATCCCGAGCTTGCCGGCGAGCTCGGCCAGCGTGTCCGCTTCCACCGGTGTGCCGGTCTCGTAACGCGGCTCGAGCAGGTGCACGGTCTTCTGGTCGAAGATCTGGGCGGCGAGCGCCTGCGGTTGCCGGCGGATCGCGCCGCCGGTCTTGGCGTACGTGAGCCAGACCTCGTCCTCGCCCTCGTCGACGAACCGCTGCCCCTCGATGTTCACCAGGAGGCTGTAGGGGTACGAGTAGCGGCTCATCTTGTCGGTCAGCGACAGGTCGCCGACCTTCGGCGCGTCGGCGTCCAGCGGGCTCGCGTGGCAGCCGCCCCAGTGGCCCTCCGGTTGCGCCCCGGCGTCCAGTGCCTTCTGCAGCATCGTGCCGGTGTTGAACCGGGTGCCGCGCACCTTCACGAGGTCCCAGCCCGAGCCGAGGTAGCGCTCGCGCATCTCCGGGTTGGCCTCGAACCCTCCGGCGGCCAGCACGACCGTGCCGTGGAGATCGATGTCGCGGTCGATCCCGCGCACGCGGACGCCGGTGACCGTGTTTCCCTGGGTGAGCAGGTCGTCGGCCGGCGACTCGTACCAGACCTCGATGCCGGCGCGCTCGACTGCCTCGAAGAGGTTGGTCATGAGCCCCACGCCCTCGTCCACGACGCGGAGCGCGCCGCCGGCGGGCAGCACGTAGGTCTCGTCCGGGTCGATCTTGTCGGGGTCGACGAGCTTGCCGACCGTGAGCTCCCAGCGGACGCCGCGGTCGCGCATCCACTCGACCGTCTCGTAGGAGCGGCTGATGAGCAGGTCGAGGAGCTGCGGGTCGGCGCGCCCGCCCGAGGTGGCCTGCGCGTCGGCGTAGTACTCCTCCGCCGGATAGGGGCCGACCTCGACCTGGTCCACCCAGTGGGCGAACTCCGGGTCGAGCAGGGGCCGCAGCGACTCCGGTCCATCGTGGGCGATGCGGAAGATCGCGCCCGCGAAGCGGCTGTTGCCGCCGCGTTCCTCCTTCGGCGCCGCCTCCAGCACGAGCACGCGCGCCCCCGCCTCGTGCGCGGAGAGCGCGGCGACGAGCGCGGCGTTGCCCGCTCCCACCACGATGACGTCGTAGTCGTCGTTGGCCACGTGATCCCCATCCCTCTCCCGGAGTCTCGCGGGCGCCGACGCGCCCCGCGGCGGGCGTTCCGTGCGCCGCCCGTGGACACTAAGGGTACCGAATAAAATCGTGGTGCGCGAGGCGTTCTAGGAGCGGCGCAACGCCTCGCGGGTGCGGCGGTGCCCCGAGAGGGCCCGCTCGACGAACACGTCCGCGCTGCCGCGGTAGGAGAGCGGATCCAGGGCCGTTGCGAGCGCCTCGTCGGGGAGGTGGGCGGTGACCCGGGTGTCCTCGGCGGCGGCATCCGCCAGGTGCGCACCGGCGGCGACGGCCCGCTCGCTCAACTCCGAGACGATGTGGTGGGCCTCCTCGGCGCCGAGCGCGGGGGTGAGGGCGCGGGCGAGAGACTCGGCCATCGGCAGGCCGCCCGCGGCGTCGATCGTCGCCCGCATGCGGTCGGCGCGGACGTCGAGCCCGGCGAGGGTCGCCCGGATGCCGGCGACGGCGCTGCCGGTGACCTCGAAGAGCGCCGGTACGGTCGTCCACTCCGTCTGCCAGCTGCCCACCGACCGCTCGTGCTCGATCGTCATCCCGCCGAGCAGCGTCGTGACGTGCCCGTGGGCGAGCCGCTGGGACGCGAGGGTGGCGAGCGTCTCGGTCGGGTTGCGCTTGTGCGGCATCGCCGACGACCGGCCCTTGCCGCCCGCCGCGTCCTCGACGGCCTCGGCGACCTCGTTCTGCATGAGCAGCACGACGTCGTAGCCGATCTTGGCCATCGCCCCCGCGGTCACGGCGAGCGCGCTGCCCACGGTGGCGACCCGCGACCGATCGCTGTGCCACGGCAGGTCGGGGACCGGCAGGTCGAGCTCCTCGCCGAGCAGTTCGGCGACGCGCGGTCCGTCCTCGCCGAGCGACGCGAGCGTCCCGGCCGCGCCGCCGAACTGCAGCGCGAGCTCGCGGTCGACCAGGTCCGCGAGGCGGCGGGCCTGCCCGTCCGCCGCGGCCAGCCACTGCGCGGCCTTGAGTCCGAACGTGATCGGGATCGCCTGCTGCATGAGCGTGCGGCCGATCATCGGCGTGGCGGCGTGCCGGCTCGCGAGTTCGGCGCACGCGTCGCCGATCGCGAGGAGGTCGTCGATGAGCACGCCGAGCGCCTCGCGGGCCTGCAGCACCATCACCGTGTCGACGAGGTCCTGGCTCGTCGCGCCGAGGTGCACGTAGCGGCGGGCCTCGTCGTCCACCCGCTCGCGCAGCGCGGCGATCACGGGGACGGTGATGACACCCGAGACGCGCGCTTGCTCGGACAGGCCGGTGAGGTCGAGATCCCGGGGGTCCTCGGCGGCGGAGGCGATGCGCTCGGCGACCTCGGGAGGGACCAGTCCGGCCCGCGACTCGGCGCGCGCGAGCGCGGCCTCGAACGCGAACATGCGTCGCACACGCTCGGGTCCCTCGAAGATCCGCCGCATCTCGGGGGTCGTGTGCAGGGCTTGGGGGACGTCGTGCAGGCCCGCGCCCCAGTCGTGCTCGCGGTCGGTCATCTCTGCCCTCCTCCAGCCGTCACCGGTGTGCGGTTGTCGCCGCGCCGTGCTCGCGTGCGATCTGTTCGCGCACCAGCTCGGCGTACGACGCGGGCTCGGGTCGGTGCACCCGCGCGCGGGCCTGTCCGACACCGGCGACCTCGCCCGCGACGGTGTCGCCGTCAGCCAGTGCCACGGCGCCCGGCGTGCCGGTGGCGACCACGTCGCCCGGCTCCAACGGGAAGACGTGGCTCACGAAGCTGAGGATGTCGGCCGGGGAGAACGCCATGTCGGAGATCGGGGCCGAACGGTGCGGCGCGCCGTTGTGGTGGGTCGTCACGGCGAGGTCGGCCAGTGACCCGTCGGCGATCGCCTCGTCGAGCGTGACGAGGTCCCGACCCAGGACGAGGAACCCCGCGTAGTTCTTCGAACGAGTGAGGAAGCGCACGTTGACCTGCAGCTGGTCCTCGGCGGTCTGGTCCAGCACGGCGCAGACCCCGGCGAGGTGGCCGAGCGCTTCCTCGGGGGAGGCCCGAAAGCAGGGCCGCCCCACGACGAGCGCGAGCTCCCCCTCGGCAGTGGTGTTCGCGCTCTCGGGCGGGAGGTGGATCGTCGAGCCCGTCGACACCGCCGTGCGGGCGAGCTTGGTGAAGAAGCCCGGCGCCGGTGGCGTCGCAGCGCCGATCTCGGCCGCGTGGCTCTGGTAGTTGAGCCCCACGCCGGCGATCGCCCCGGGCACGAACGGTCGGCCCCACGCCTCCTCGTCGGCCGGTGGCTCGAGCCGCTCGGCGGACTCCTCGATCGCGACCGTGAGCGCCTCCCGGCTCACTGGGTCGGCGAGCGCGCCGAGAACGCCCGCCTCCCCGGCGACGAGGTCGGCGGGGAGGGCGCGCAGCGGCACGATCGTCCCGGCGTGGTGCAGGACGGCCAGTTCGCCGGCCTCCTCGCGGATCACGGACAGGCGCATGACGGCCTCCTTGGATCGACGTGGCTCGTGTCCGGGCGGGGTGGTGCTCGGTGAGGCACACGCAGCCGCCCGAGTGGCGTCCCGCGCTGGGACCTGGGCGGGATCGTGCTCACTCATGCACAGGAAGCTGCCCGGGCGGCTCATGGCAGCAGCTGCAACAACAGCGGCAGCGACCCGATCACGAGCAGCAGCCGCACGGTGTGGAACAGGGCGACCTGCACGACCCCGTCGCCACGGTCGATCGCGGCCGCGCTCACGGCCTCGAGGGCCCCGGGGGAGGTCGCGAGCACGTCCCCCGGCGGGGCGTGGCCGATCGCCCGCAGCAGGAACGCCACCCCGACCCCCGCGAGGAGCATCAGCACCGCGGCGAGCACGGCGGGACCCGTGGCCTGGCCGAGCGCCACGAGCGTGTCGGGCGTGATGAGCGTCCCGATCATGCAGCCGAGACCGACCTGGGCCGCAGTCCGCACGAGCTTCGGGGTCTGCGCGGTGGAGCGGAACGTCGCGGTCACGATCGCCGCGCCCACCGTCGTCCCGAAGATCAACGCCCCGTCGAGGTCGGCGAGTAGTGCCAGTTGCCCACCCGCGATCGCGCCCACCGCGATGGCCCCGAGCCGGACCGCCTCCGACCGGCGATCGCCCGTCCGGCCCCCGAGTTGAGGGGCGAAGGCGTCCGGATCGTCGGTCGGTCCGCCGGTGCGCGCCGGCGCGGGCGGCAGCAGCCGCAGCACCAGCGGCAGGGTGAGCAGGATGAGCACGATGCGGGTGACGTGGAACAGGGCCACGGTCGGCGCCCCGGCGTTCTGCTCCGCGGCGGCGCCCGCGAGCACCGACAGGGCCCCGGGGGAGGTGGCGAGCACGTCGCCCTCGGGTGCCATCCCGAGTGCTCGCAGCAGGAGGGCGATGAGCAGGCCGGCGAGGATCAGCAGCGCACCCGAGGCCACCGCCGGGAGCAGGGCCGGTCGCAGCGCCCGCAGCATCTCGCGCGTGACCTGGGAGCCGATCATCACGCCGACCGCGGTGAGCACGACGGTGCGGAAGGCCTCGGGCAGCTCGATCCCGCCGACCCAGAGGCTCGCCGCGGCGGCACCGACCATCGCGCCGACGATCATCCCGCCGGGCAGCCGTAGCAGCCGCGCGACGACACCGCCGGCGAGGGCGGCGGCGACGCACAGGACGATCAGCATTGCCCGCCCCGGGACGCGCGGGGGTCACGACGTCCCCTCACGGCATGTGGTCGACCATCTCGAGGTCGACGGCCGCGTCGAGCCAGCTCGTGTCCAGCTCCCCTGCCCGCGCCTGGGCGATGGAGCGCTCCTCCTTGGCCAGCTGGGCCTGCGCGCCGGCGAAGATGTCGTCGATACGGTCCGGGCGGGCCACGACCACACCGTCGGGGTCCCCGACGATGAAGTCGCCTTGGCGCACGGCCGTCCCACCGACCGAGATCGGGCCGCGCAGCTCTCCGGGCCCGCTCTTGTACGGACCGAGTGGGCTCGCGCCGCGGGCGTAGACGGGGAGGCTGCCGCGGGCGATGTCCGCGACGTCGCGGACGACCCCATCGGCGACGATGCCGGCCGCGCCCTGCGACGCCGCGTGCAGGCAGACGATCTCGCCGGCGATGGCGCGATCGGTGGCGCCGCCGCCGTCGATCACCAGGACGTCGCCGGGCTCGATCAGGTCGATCGCCTTGTAGATGGCGAGGTTGTCGCCCGGGCGGGTCCGCACCGTGAAGGCGGGGCCGGCGAGGATCCCGAGCTCCGGGCCCGTGATCGGGTGTAGCCCGTGCATCGCGCCGGCGCGCTCGAGCTGGTCCGAGACGATCGTCGTCGGGAGCTCTCGCAATCGGGAGACGACGCTCTCGTCGGGGCGTGGGGTGGCGGGGTGGATGCGGCAACGGTTCACGATCGCCTCCGAGGCCTGACTTGGGTAGGGTGCCGAGTGATAGTGGGCCCAAATGGTTCGGGGCGCAAACTATCTGATCTGACTCGCCCGACGCCCGCCCCATCGTGCGTGATACCCGGGCGGGCACGGCGACCTGGTCGGAAGGTTGCCGCGGTGGAGGAGGCACGCGTTGATCGCTGTCCACGAACGTACCGATCGCCGGGATCCGCGCGGTGGCTGAGCCCTCCGCGCCCGGAGGAGGCGGTGCCTGGCTCCTGGCCTACACGGTGACGACACCCGACTGTGCGGCGTCGAGCTCGATGGGCTATCGGGCGCCGCTGGACGAGGCCGCGCCCCGGCTCGCCGAGCTCGGGTACGACGGGGTGGAGGCGTGGGTGCGCGACGCTCGCGAGGTGGACCGGGAGGCGCTGCAGCGCACGCTCGACCGATCCCGGCTGAGACTGGCGGCGGTGGGTACCGGACCGATCGCCGCGGAGGACGGGCTGACGCTCGCCGACGTCGCCGTGCCGGAGCGTCGGGAGGAGGCGATCGCGCGCATCGAGGCCGCGATCGAGCTCGCGGCCGAGCACGACGCGCTGGTCACGATCGGGCGGGTGCGCGGGAGCCCGGGAGTCGAGGAACCCGAGCGGCGCCGGGCCGTCGTGGAGGCGCTGGACCGGATCGACGCCGCCGCGGCCCGCGCCGGGGTGCGGGTCGTGCTGGAGCCGCAGAGCCGGTTGGTCGGGCCGTACCTGCGCACGGTCGCCGAGGTGGTCGAGGTGATCGACGACGCGGGCTGGCAGCGGATCGGGGTGATGCCCGACACGTTCCACATGGGCCTGGAGGAGCGGTCGATGGTCGCCGGGCTTCTGGCCGCGGGGACGCGCCTGTGGCACGTCCAGCTGGGGGACACCGACCGTTCGCCCCTGGGACTCGGTGCGCTCGACACCGGCCTGGTGGCGGACGCGCTCGATGGCGTCGGTTACCGCGGCTGGCTCACCATGGAGCACGACCAGCGGGGCGACTCGTTCGACGCGGCCCGCCGTTCGGCTCGCGCGGCCGCCGCGATGCGCGACCGCGTCGGACGGTAGACGAGCCCTGCGGCTCGTCCCAGCGCGTCGGTTCACCGCCCGGCCGCGGCCTCGCGCTGATAGTGCGGGACGAGCGTCTCGCCGATGCGGCGGATGTTGCCCAGGGCCTCCTCCTGGGGCATGCCCGGCCACTGCGCGCGCACCAGGAACGTCGTCGCGCCGAGCTCCTCGCGGTAGCGGTCGATCTCGGCGATGCACTCCTCCGGACTGCCGAGCACGAACCGGTCCCGGACGAGCTCCTCGGCCTCGTCGGCCCACTCGTCGTCGGCCGGCAGCGCCTTGTGCTGGCCCCACTGCCGGTAGTAGGTCTGGTATTTCGGGAGCAGCCACGGCGCGGCCTCGCGCATCGCCGTGGGGCGGTCGTCCGAGACGAAGATCTCCCGGCGGATCGGCATCTCGGAGGGGAAGGGCTTCCCGAGTTCCTCCAGAGCCGGGCGGTACACCTCGTTGATCTGGCGCGCCAGCGCGTCGAGGCGCCCGTGAGGGTTGATGAGCCAGGCCTCGGCCCGCTCCGCAGCCCGGCGGAGGGCCTTGTCGCTGTTGGCGCCCATCCAGAGCGGGGGGCGCGGCTGCTGGATCGTGTCGAGCCCCATGCGCACCTCGTCGAGCTTGGTGTGGGGCGCGTCGAGCGAGACCGTCTCACCCTCTAGCAGGGAGACCGCCGTGTCGACGTTCGACACGAACCGCTTCGTTCGCTCCCCCTTGGGCACGTTGAACGCGTCGAACTCGACGTCGCGGTAGCCGAGCGCGACGCTCATGACGAACCGCCCGCGGGTGATCGCGTCCAGGGTGGCGACGTCCTCGGCGAGCTGGACCGGGTTGGTGAGCCCCGCCAGGAAGACGCAACTCGCGATCCGCATGTCCCCGGCATCCGCCGCGATCCGCGCGAGCAGCGGCACCGGCTGGAACAGCTGCAGCGGCTCGGAGAGGTAGTGGTGACCGCTGGCGATGAGATCGAAGCCGAGGTCGCGGGCCACCTGCACCTGCTCGGTGAGCTCGGCGAAACGCTCGTCCATGGGGTCGCCGGCGGGGTGTTGGTTGCACAGCATGAGGCCGAACTTGACCGTCATCGCGGGATCCTCTCGTCCGTTGGTCGGGTCACAGCGGGGTGTCGGGTCGGGTTGGTCGTCGGTACCAGCGGGGTGTCGGGTCGGATCGGTCGTCGGGTCACAGCGGGGCGTCGGGTGAGGTCGGGGCGTTCGGGTCGCTGAGGTGGGCGAGGTCGTCGAGGTGGGCGAGCAGCGTGTCGACGTCCTCCTCGGCGTTGAACAGGTGGACGCTGGCCCGCAGGGCGCCCCGGCGCAGAGCGAGCTTGACGCCCCGCTCCTCGAGGGCCGCGTGCAGCTGCTCGGCGCGGGGGTGGTCGAACACGACGATGCCCGCGTGCGCTGTGGGCCGGGTCGGGGTCACGACCTCGATGCCGCGATCGGTCAACCCGTCCATGAGCCGCCGCGCGAGCGCGAGGACGTGGTCGGCGATGGCGGGCTGGCCCACCTCCTCGAGCAGGCTCAGCGCGGCGTCGAGGGTGAAGACCCCGGCGAAGTTCGGGTTGCCGACCTCGAAGCGCGCCGCGCCGTCGGCCAGCCGGTAGTCGAGGCCTAGATCGGCCTCGTGGCCCTCACCCCAATCCACGCCCATCCGTGTCAGGAACGGCGGGCGGAGTTGCTCGATGCGCTCGGAACGGCACCACATGAGGCCGAGGCCGTAGGCTCCGAGGAGCATCTTCTGGGTCGCGGCGACGAGGCCGTCGACGCCCGCGGCCCGGGGGTCCATCGGCAGGGCGCCGAGCTCCTGCACGCCGTCGACGAGCAGGAACACGTCCCGGTCGCGGCACAGCGTGCCGCAGGCATCCAGGTCCGCCCGCGCACCGGTCACGAACGAGACCGACGAGAGTGCGAGCACGCGTGTGCGGGCGTCGACCGCCGCGGCGACCCGGTCGAGCGAGAGCTCCCCGCCGACCGCTTCGACCATGCGGACCTCGAGGCCCCGGTCGCGCAGGTGCAGCCACGGGTAGAGGTTGTTCGCGTGCTCGATCTCGGGGCACACGACGACGTTGTCGCCGGGGCCGAGTCCGAGCGCGTGCGCGAGTTGGTTGATCCCGTCGGACGTGCTCTTGGTGAAGGCGACCTCCTGCGGGTCGGCGTGCAGCAGCCGGGCCGTGCGGGCCCGGACCCGCTCGACCCGGTCGAGCCACTCGCCCTTGGGGACCCCCTCGGCCTGGTAGGTCGCGATGTAGTCGCCGAGCTCGGCCGCGACGCGGTCGGGCATCGGTGCGCGCGAGGCGACGTCGAGGTAGGTCCATTGCCGCGTGGCGGGGAACTCGGCGCGGGCTGTGGCCGGCGACCCGCGCGCGGCCCCGCGACTCACGGCTGGCCCTCCTTGCCCGCGGCTCACGGTCGTCCCTTGCCCGCGGCGGGCGGACGCGCCGGATCGCGCGCCGGTGGGGCGCGGTCCGGCGAGGCTCGGTGCACCACGCCGGCGCGGTCGAGGGCGGCGACCGCGAGCGCGTCGAGCGGGTCGATCGTCGGCACCCCCAGGTCGTGCGTGTCGTCCGTGTCGGAGCCGGCCAGCAGGACCGAAAACTCCGTACAGCCGAGCACGAGGCTCGCCGCGCCACGCGCGACGAGGTGTTCGGCGGCCTCCCGCGCGGGCGGCAGGGCCGAGGCGAGGTCGCCGGCCTTGACCCGCTCGATGGCGGTCATCGCGAGCTCCTGCGCGTGCGGTTCAGGGGTCAGGGCGCCGAGACCGTGGCGCGCGAACGCCTGCTGGTACAACCCCAGCGCCGTGGTCGCCGACGTGGCCAGCACGCCGACCGGAGCGTGCTCGGCCGGCACGATCGCTGCGGTCTCCTGCAACATGTGCACCAGCGGTAACCCCGCCGCGGACGCGATCTCCTCGGCATAGACGTGCGCTGTGTTGCAGGGCATGATCAGCAGATCGGCCCCGGCCCGCTCCAGGGTCCGAGCGCTGTCGAGCAGGAACGGCAGCGGGTCCGCGCCGTCGTGGAGCAGCGCCTCGGTGCGGTCGGGGACCTTCGCGTTCGAGTCGATGATCACGCGCGGGTGGCCCTGGTCGCGGGCCGCGGGCACCGCGTCGATGAGCCGCCGGTAGAGCTCCAGGGTCGCCATCGGCCCCATCCCGCCGAGCACCCCGATGACGCGCTCGTCGTGCGCCGCTGTCATCATCGCATCCCCGATGTCGCCGCCACGCTGGCCCGTGGCTCGTAGACTCGTTCCAGAATACTAAGGGGACCAAATAGAATCCCGCGACGCAAGGAGTGCCATGACCGCCCCCGCTGCCGACCGGATCATCGAGCTCGCCGACGTGCGCGGCGCCGCCGCGCGGCTGGAGGGGATCGCCCACCGCACGCGTGTGGTCACGTCCCGCACCCTCGACGAGCTCACCGGCGCCTCGCTGTTCCTGAAGGCCGAGTGCGACCAGCGGGGCGGTGCCTTCAAGTTCCGCGGCGCCTACAACAAGGTCGCGAGCCTCGACGAAGCCGCGCGTGCCCGGGGGGTCGCCGCGTTCTCGTCCGGCAACCACGCCCAGGCGGTGGCGCTGGCCGCCGCGCTGCACGACACGCGGGCGACGATCGTGATGCCCGAGGACACCCCCCAGGCCAAGCTCGACGCGACCCGCGGGTACGGCGCGGAGGTGGTCTTCTACGACCGCTACACCGAGGACCGCGAGGAGGTGGGCCGCCGACTCGCCGCCGACCACGGCCTCACCTTGGTCCCGCCCTACGAGGATCACGAGATCATGGCCGGGCAGGGCACCGTCGCGCTGGAGCTCATCGAGGAGGTGGGCGACCTCGACGTGCTGCTCGTCTGCGTCGGCGGGGGAGGCCTCATCGCGGGGTGCTCCACCGCGGCGAAGGGGCTGTTGCCCGAGGTGGCTGTCCACGGCGTCGAACCGTCGGTGCGCGACATCACCAAGCGGTCGCTCGCGGCCGGGGAGCGGATCCGTGTACCGGTGCCCCGCACGATCGCGGACGGGCAGCAGGGCGACATCCCGGGCGCGATGACGTTCGAGGTCAACCGCCGGCGCGTCGACGACGTCCTGCTCGTCACCGACGAGGAGATCATCGACACGATGGCGCTCTTGTTCGAACGGCTGAAGGTCGTGACCGAGCCGAGCGGCGCGTCCGCGCTCGCCGCCGCGCTCGCCGGCAGGCTCGACCTGCGCGGCCTGCGGGTGGGGGTGACGCTGTCGGGGGGCAACGTCGGCATCGATCGGTTCGGCGAACTGATGGCGCGCCGCGGCGACGGCCTCCCGCGGATCTGAGGCCATCGCGGCTACGCGCCGCGCACCAGCGACGGCCTCCCCCGGATCTGAGGCCATCGCGGCTACGCGCCGCGCACCATCGGATAGCTGCCGCCGGCCACGTAGAGCGTCTGGCCCGTCATGTAGCTCGACATCTCCGACACCAGGAACAACGCGACCGAGGCGACCTCGTCGGGTCCCCCGAGGCGCGCCATCGGGATCCGCGAGATCCGGCGCTGGTAGAAGTCGTCGAGGTCGGGATACCACTCCGGCGTGTGCCGTTCGGTGTCGATGACCCCGGGCACGATGCAGTTCACGGTCACGCCCTGCTCGGCGGACTCGGCCGCGAGGGCGATCGTGAGCCCCATCACGCCCCCCTTCGAGGCGGCGACGTGCGCCCGGTGCGGCTTCCCCCAGATAGCGGTGAGGCCCCCCACGTTGATGATCCGGCCCCACCCGCGCTCCTTCATGCCCGGGAGCAGTAGCTGACCGAACAGGAACGGCGCCCGCAGGTTGAGGGCCATGACGTGGTCCCACTCGTCGACGGTGAGCTCCTCGATGGCGCCGTGGGGCCGGATCGCCGCGCTGTTGACGAGGATGTCGACCGGTCCGAGGGCTGTCTCGACCTCGTCGCAGGCGCGCGTGACCTCCTGCGGGTCCGCGATGTCGGCCAGGACCCCGGCCGCGCGGCCGCCGCGCGTCTCGATGCCCGCCACGGTCGCGTCACGGGCCTCGGCGTCGGACTGCCCGACCACGCCGACCGCCGCGCCGCAACTCGCGAACAGCTCGGCCATCTGTCGTCCGATGTTGCGGGTACCCCCGGTGACGAGCGCGACCCGGCCGGACAGGTCGAGCAGGTCGCTGGGGTTCGGGGGCGGGGTGTGCGGGGCCGGCTCGCTCATGGTCTGGCTCCTTGCGGTTCGCTCGCGCGGTGGGCGCCGGACGGCGATCGGGTCCGCGAGCCCGCCTCGTCGACGGCGGGCTACGTTGCTACGGTCAGCCCTCGGGTTTCCACCCCGAGGCGCTCGGCCACACGCGTGAGGTGCGCCAGCGTGTGGCTTCCCACCGGGATGCCGTCCCGGTGGTAGTGCTCGGCCCGCCGGTGTTCCAACTCGCCGGGGTAGAGGATCTCGTCGTGGCCCTGTGCCAGCGGGGTCTGCTTGAGGTACGCGACGAAGTCGTCGACGTCGCGTTCGAAGGCTCCCTGATCGCGGAAGGCGTCGACCGCGAAGGCGGCGATGAACACGCCGTCGTTGTGGATGCCGTCGGGATCGGTCCCGAACCCGATGCCGGTGAGCAGCCCCGACAGCACCTCGATCATGAAGGAGAGCCCGAAGCCCTTGTACGCCTGGTCGGCGCCGAGCGGCAGGAGCGCCCCGCCCTCGTCGTAGGCGCCGGGATCGGTGGTGGGTCGCCCGTCGGCGTCGACGAGCCACCCCTCGGGCACGGTGTCCCCCCGGTCGCGGGCCACCGTGAGTTTCCCCTTGGCCGCGGTGGCGGTCGCCATGTCCAGCACGATGGGGCCGTGGCTGCCCGACGGCACGGCGATCGACAGCGGGTTGGTGCCCAGCCGTCGGCCGCGACCGCCGTACGGCGCGACCGACTTCGGCGCCCGGCCCGAGTCGGCCGTCACCAGCCCGATAAGTCCTCGCTGGGCGGCGCGCGAGCTGTAGGCACCGAGGCGCCCGATGTGGCCCTGCTGGCGCACCGTCACCGCCGCGACGCCGTGGCGCTCGGCCTTGTCGCCCGCCAGGTCGACGGCCTGCTGAGTGGCGACGAAGCCGAGGGCCCAGTGCGCGTCGATCACCGCGCTGTTCGGCCGGTCGTCGACGAGCTCGATCTCCGCGTCGGGGACGAGGTGGCCGCGCTCGATGAGCGCGACGTAGTCGGCGGTCTTCATCACCCCGTGCGACGCGTGGCCGGCAAGGTCGGCCTCGACCTGGGCGTTCGCGACGACCTCGGCGGCATCGGGCGGCACGCCGACCGCCACGTACACCTCGCGCAGCACGCCGGCGAGCGCGTCGGCGGACAGGTAGGGCATGCGGTCCTCTCGTGGCTCGGGTAGGGCGAGAGCAGGCGGCCGGTCGCGCCTAGCCGCCGAGGTCCACCTCTCGCACGAAGCGGCGCTCGTGCTCGTCGTAGGAGGGGTAGTCGACGAGCTCGTACAGCTCCTCGCGGGTCTTCATGCGGTCGAGGATGTCCGCTTGCGTGCCGTGCGCGCGCAGGTGACTGAGCGCGTCGTCGACGGCCTTCAGCATCGAGCGGAACGCCAGCATCGGGAAGATCACGACGTCGTAGCCGATGGCCTCGAACTCGCTGGCCGAGAGGTAGGGGGTCCTACCGAACTCGGTCATGTTGGCGAGCAACGGGGCCCCGATCCCGGCCTCCGCGAACGTGCGGAAGTCGGCCTCGGTCGTGAGGGCCTCCGAGAAGATCACGTCCGCACCCGCGGCCGCGTATGCACGGCAGCGCTCGACCGAGGCCTCGACACCCTCGACCGCGGCGGCGTCGCTGCGGGCGATCACGACGAAGTCGTCGTCCCGGCGGGCCTCGCAGGCCGCGCGAATCTTGCCGACCATCTCGCCGGTGTCGACGATCTCCTTGCCCTCGAGGTGCCCGCAACGCTTGGGGGTCACCTGGTCCTCGAGGTGGATCCCGGCGACGCCGGCCTGCTCGAACTCGCGGACGGTGCGCATCACATTGACGGCGTTGCCGTAGCCGGTGTCGGCATCGCAGAAGACCGGCACCGAGACCCCCTGCGCGATCCGCCGCGCGTTGTCGACGATCTCCGTCATGGTCCCGAGGCTGATGTCGGGCAGGCCGAGCTGCGCGTTCACCGTGCCGGCTCCCGTCACGTAGACCGCGTCGAAGCCGTGCGCCTCGATCGCTCGTGCGGTGATCGCGTCGTAGGCGCCGGGCGCGACGAGGATGCCGTCGGAGGCGATGCGTTCGCGCAGCACGCGGCCGGGGCTCGGCGGGGGGCTCATTCGCGGACCTCCTGCGCTGCGGGGGTGGCGTTCGTGGCGTCGGGGACGGGCAGGCGGTAGTAGACCTCGCCGGCCATCAGCCGCCGGGCGGTGCGGGTCACGGCGACGGAGGTCACGTGCGGGCCGGCGGGATCCACGTCGGGGTGGGCGTCGGCGACGCCCTTGGGGTGGCCGACGCGCACGGTGCGCGCCTCGGCCGGCCGGCAGACCTCGTGGACGATCGTGTCCGGGACGTGCGCGGCGGCGGCGGTGCACAGCAGGGCGGTCATCGGGTACGCGTGGTGCAGCTTCTGTACCGACAGGGCGCGCACGAGGACGTCGATGTCGTCGCGGGCGATCGGCTCATCGCTCACGGTGCGGTAGGAGGCCGGGGGCGCGACGAGTGCCAACAACGGCAGCTGCGCCGACGTGCGCGCGGCCTCGTCGGGGTGCTCCGCCAGCCCGAGGCGGACCGCGGCGCTGCCGCGAACGCGCTCGAGGCGCGCGACGAGCTCGGGCCGGGCGTTGACGTCCGCCGGCAGCTCGTCGCCGCGCAGGCCGACGTCCGCAGCGCGCACGAACACGACCGGGTTGCCGACGTCGACGATCGAGGCATCGACCGGTCCTGCGTCGGTATCGAGCCGGTCGAGGGCCGCTCCGGTCGGCAGGAGAGTCCCGAACACCGAGCCGGCCGGCTCGAGGTACTCGTTCGTGATGCACGCCCCCGGGCGCGGGACCCCGGCGATCCGGTGCTCGCCCTGGACGGCGGCACGGCCGTCGCGCACGGGCACGCGCGCGCGGACCCGGACCCCGGTGTTCGTGTTGTGCAGCACGACCGGTGTGACGGGCTCCTGCGCGTGGACGAGCCCTTCGTCGATCGCGTAGGCGCCCACCGCCGACGTCAGGTTCCCGCAATTGCCCCGGTAGTCCACGGCGGCGTGCTCGATGGAGGCCTGGGCGAAGAGGTAGTCCACGTCGCAACCGGGCTCCGTGCTGGGCGCGACCGCCATGAGCTTACTGGTGGAGGAGATGCCGCCACCCAGCCCGTCGATCTGCATGGGGTCCGGGCTGCCGAGCAGCTCGAGGACGAGCGCGTCTCGCTCGGGCCCGGCGGGCGGCAGGTCCGGCGCGCGGACGAACACGCCCTTGCTGGTCCCCCCGCGCATGAAGACCGCGGGGATCGAGGCCTGCGGCATCTGCGGTCCTGCCTTTCTCGCGGCTGCGGTTGACAGCGGGCGCAACTGCCCGGCAGCATGCCATTCACAATCTCCTATAGGTTACAGGGTCGTTGCAGGGTTGGTGTTGCAGGGTCGGCCTTGCAGGGTTGCAGGCTCGGCTTTGCCGACTGGGCGGTCGGGCCGCCCCGAACCGGCGGTGTTGGAGCGGGTTCCGCCGCGCTAGGCCCGACGCGCCGGCCCCGGCTGTTGCGCGGACGGCAACGCCTCATCCGACGCTGCGGCCGTCGACCGTGAGCCAGACCGAGGGAGGACGGGTGCGCGTCGACGAAGGCCTCGCCCTCGCGGGTCGGTGGCAGGGTGCCCGCATGGCGCGCGGGTTCACCGGCGCGCACCGCCTCGAGTTGGCTGCCGCCGGCCTCCTGATCGTGAAGCAGGGCCTTGCGAACCAGGCATATGCGGGGCTTCGCTTCCGACCCCAGCGGTTGACACGGCTGGTCGCGCCTATGCAATATCGTCGATACACGCGATCGTACGATCGCGGTAGGTCGTCAGCCGGGGCCCGTTGCCGGCCCGACGCGGTTCGCGGTCCGCGCGGGTCGGCCGCGGCGGCACGATCCTTGAACCAGGCGGGGCCCGCGGACCTCGCGGAGCCCTTGGGAACACGATGAAAGGTGCACGTCGCATGCGAGTCGACCACACAACGTCCCGCAAGCCCTCGCTTCGGGTCATCCTCGCGGCGATCTTCGCTCTCGCGCTGCTGCTCGCGGCATGCGAGACCGACGACGCGGAGGACATCGCCGATCCCGACGAGGAGCCGGACGAGGAACCGGACGACGATGAGCCGGACGACGACGAGCCGGACGACGACGAGCCGGACGACGAGGACGACGAAGAGCCCGAGGAGGCCGAGGCCGACGTCGACGAGGAGGACGTCGACGAGGGCGCCTTCTATCACGACCAGGAAGTCGAGATCATCATGCCGTTCGGCGCCGGCGGCGGCACCGACACGCAGGGCCGCTTCATGGCGCCCTTCCTCGCCGAGAACGTCCCGGGCAACCCCACGGTTCAGCCGGTGAACATCGCCGGAGCCGGCGGGACCATCGGGAACAACCAGTTCGCGCTCGAGCGCGATCACGAGGAGGCCACCTCGGTGCTGTTCAGCTCCGGGTCGTCCTTCTTCCCCTGGGTGTTCATGGAGGAGGCGCTCGAGCTCGACTACGAGGAGCTCGTTGGCGTGTTCGGTGTCCAGACCGGCGGCCTGGTGTATGCCGACGCCGAGCTGGTGGACGACACCGACGACTTCATCGAGCGTTACGACGAGATCACCTTCGAGGCCGGCGAGCAGACGCCGGACAGCCTCGCCGCACCGTTCCTGCTGGCCTACGACATGCTCGACATGGACGTCAACGTCGTGATGGGCTACGAGGGCCGCGGCCCGGCCCGCTCGGCGTTCGAAGGCGGCGAGATCGACCTCAACTGGGACACGACCGCGAGCGTGCCCGACAACGTGGATCCGCTCATCGAGGCCGGTGATGCGGTGCCGCTCTTCAGCGTCGGGCAGTTCGAGGACGGCGAGCTCGTGGACGACCCCGTGTTCTCCGAGGAGTACGGCGTGCCGCCGTTCCACGAGGTGTACGAGGAGATCCACGGGCAGCCCCTCGAGGAGGAGGGCCCGATGGCGGATGCTTACGCGCAGCTCGTCAACGCGGGGTTCAGCCTCCAGAAGGTGATGTGGCTGCACCAGGACGCGCCCGACGAGGCCGTCGAGGACCTCACCGAGGGCTTCCATGCCATGACCGAGGACCCCGAGTTCCAGGAGGAGGCCGAGGAGGTTCTCGACACCGACCAGTACGACCTCACCACCGGCGACGACGTGGCGCCGGCGGTCGAGGACCTGATCACCTGGGAGGACGAGGTCGTCAACACGGTCCTCGACTTCCTGGTCGAGAACTACGACCACCCGGACCCGCGCGAGTAGCGAGCGGGGCCACGGGGCCGGGCGACTTGCGCGCCCGGCCCCACTCCGTTCGGGCCGTGGTCGCCTCGGGGGTCCGCGGTCCGGGCGGGGCCGATGCCTCGGCAACGGAAATTCGAATCGCCAGCCCGCGACATCGCCCCCCGGGGTTACGCTGCTGGTCATCGGGGCGCTGATCCTTACCAGCCACTGCCCGAAAGGCGCCGACGATGTTCGAAGCAGGCTACGACGCGCTGCTCGTCGCGCTCCATCCCGAACGGCTCCTCTGGCTGAGCGTCGGCGCGGCCGTCGGCCTCTGCGTGGGCGTCCTGCCCGGCCTGGGTGGCACCGTCGGCATGGCCATCCTCCTGCCGTTCGTCTTCGGCATGGACCCGTTCAGCGGTGTCGCGATGCTCATGGGGATGGCCGCGGTGGTGCACACCGGCGACACGTTCCCGTCCGTGCTGCTCGGTGTGCCCGGGTCGTCCGGATCGCAGGCGACGATCATGGACGGCTATCCGTTAGCCCGACAAGGTGAGGCGGCCCGAGCCCTCGGTGCCGCCTTCTTCTGCTCCATGGTCGGCGGGATCATCGGCGCCGTCATGCTGTTCGCGATCATCGGCGTGGCGCGGCCCATCGTGCTCGCGCTCGGCTCGCCCGAGCTCTTCATGTTCGCGGTGCTCGGTCTCAGCATGGTCGGGGTGCTCGCCAAGGGTGCGCCCGCAGCGGGACTGGCTGCGGGCTTCCTGGGGCTGTGGATCGGCATCATCGGTCTCGCGCCGCAGGTGGGGCAGTACCGCTTCACCTTCGACATGCTCTACCTGAACGACGGCATCCCGATCGCCGTGATGGCGTTGGGGCTGTTCGCGCTGCCCGAGATGGTCGACCTCGTGTCGTCCAACCGCAGCATCTCCAAGACCCAACAGCTCGGCGGGAGTCGCCTCAGCGGGGTCCGGGACGCCGTGCGCCACAAGTGGCTCGTCCTGCGCAGTTCCGTCATCGGGACCGCGATGGGGATCGTGCCCGGGATCGGGGGCAGCGTCGTCGACTGGTTCATCTACGGGCTGACCCGCCAGACGTCACGGGAGAACTCGCAGTTCGGCCATGGCGACATCCGGGGGGTCATCGGCCCCGAGAGCGCGAACAACGCGAAGGAGGGCGGCGCGCTCGTCCCCACGTTGCTCTTCGGTATCCCGGGCAGCGGGACCACGGCCATGCTCCTCGGGGGGCTGATCCTGCTCGGCACGGCGGATCCGGGACCCGGGATGGTGGACGGCGCCGGCCTGCCCGTGACCCTCTCGATCATCTGGAGCCTTGCACTGGCGAACATCCTCGGCACCGCGGCGAGCCTGTCGCTGTCCGGGCAGGTCGCCAAGCTCAGCCTCATCCCCGCGAAGAAGCTGACTCCGTTCCTGCTGGTCATCATGACGGTGGCCGCGTATCAGGCGACCCAGAACTGGGGCGACATCCTGGCCTTCCTGGTGATCGGGGTGGTCGGCTGGATCATGAAGCAGGTCGGCTGGCCCCGGGCCCCGATGCTCATCGGCTACGTGCTCGCCCAACCGGCCGAGCGGTATCTGCACCTCTCGATGAGCCGCTACGACTACGAGTGGATGACCCGCCCGATCGTCATCATCGTCGCGGCGCTCACACTGTTCGTCATCTTCGGGTCACAGATCTTCCGCCAGCGGAAGGTGAAGCAACAGGTCGAGGAGGCGGAGGCCACCGACACCTGAGCATCGGTCCGCCGATCCCGGGACCGCGAGCCAGCCCAAGGAGCCCCCCATGCCGATGCCGACCAAGCTCCGCTTCGCGTTCGACGTCTTTCTCATCGTCTTCTTCGCGTGGGTGGCTTGGGAGGCCTGGGAGTTCGCGACGCTGGCCCGGTACATGCCTCTGTTCATCGCGGGGATGGGTATGGCCCTGGGCCTTGCCGCACTGGTCACGGACATCCAGACCTATCGCCGGACGGGTACGGCCGTGGGGGAGGACGCGCAGGAGACCGCCGCGCTGGGGGCGGTGGAGCAACAGTGGAACGAGGATGAGGCGGACGCTCGGGAAGCGAGCCAGGCAGGCGCCGACGGGGCGCCGGCGGGCGAGGTCGAGCGCAACCCGGGGGCGACGAGCACCGCCGACGCCGATCCCATGAGCGAGCGCGATCCGGCCGAGGAGTCCCCGGAGGAGCCGCCATTCCCGGTGATCGACGACGAGACCCGTCGCCGGATGGAGCGGGCCGCGCTGAAGCGCGCGCTGGGCTACCTGTCGGTGATCGTGGGCTACGTGGCCTTGATCTGGATCACGGGGGTCTTCGTCGCCAGCGCGGTGTTCCTCGTGTTCTTCCTACGGGTGCTCGCGAAGACGAGCTGGTTCGTGCCGATCGTTGGCGTAGTGGTCGTCATGGCCGGCTTGCTGTTGCTCGAGAACCTCGTGAACGTGTTGTGGCCCCCTTACCTGCTGGAGGATCTGCTCGGGGACTTCCTGCCTGGCTAGGGTCGGCTCGGGGGCCCGGGCTGGCTAGGGTCGGCTCGGGGGCCCGGGCTGGCTAGGGTCGGCTCGGGGGCCCGGGCTGGCTAGGGTCGGCTCGGTGGCCTGCTCCCTGGCTCGGGCCGTCGCTCCTCGGACGAGCCGGGTCCCCACCCCGCCCACGGGTCCCGGTTCGGGACTGAGCCGGCGAAGAAGCTTCGGACCCTTGTGTATATGATGTCCCTTCCGTGGCTGCATGGCGACGGCAGGGTCGAAAGGGACGCAGGGCCACATGTCCGATCGCACGTCCGAGGGGCGCTCGCGCGCCTGGAGGGTCGCCTTCGGGGTGACGCTCGTCTACGTGATGGCGATCAGCGCGTACACGCAGTTCGCCCTGGGGGTGCTGGGGCCGCTCATCACCGATGACCTCGGGCTCACGCGGACGCAGTTCGGCTCGCTGACCACGGCCATCTTCGTGGTCGGGGGACTGGGCGCGCCGCTCGCGGGGCCCTTGGTGGACTGGCTCGGGGGCAGGCGCGTGCTCGTCCTGTTGTTCCTCGTCGGGGGGCTGTCGTGGGCGGGCATGGCGGCGGCCCCGGGGTACGTCTGGTTGCTCGTCGCTGCCGCCCTGGCCGGCTTCGTGCGCGGATCGTCGAACCCGGTCGGCAACCAGCTCATCCAGCTGCACGGCCCCGCGCAGCGCCAAGGGATCATCATGGGCATCAGCAAGTCCGGTGCCCAGATCGGCGCGTTCCTCGTCGGGGTCGTCGTCCCGTTCGCGGCCGTGACGTTCGGGTGGCGCAGCGTGCTCGGTGCCAGCGTGGCGCTCGCGGTGCTCGGGCTCGCCGCCACGTTCCTCGTCATCCCGCCGGACCGCACCCGCGCCCAGCTGCGTGAGGGCGCGGACGAGGTGGCGGGCGGGGTCCGCTCGCTGGTCGGCTGGCTGGCCCCGCACGCGTTCCTGATCGGGTTCGGCACCGGATCGGTCAGCGCCTACGTACCGCTCTTCGCCACCGAGCGCACCGGCATGTCCGTCGCCGCGGCGGGGGCCGTCATCAGCGGCATGGCCATCACCGGGATCGCGGGCCGGATCCTGTGGGGCCAGCAGGGCGACCGGTTCCCCTCCCCGCAGTTGCCGTTGGTGCTGATCGCTTCCTTCGGCGTGGTATCGCACGGCCTCCTCGCGACCGCCGAGCTGGGCAGCCAGACGCTCGTGTGGGCCGGGACGCTGCTGTTCGGGGCGACCGCGGGCTCCTGGATCACGGTCGGGATGCTCGCGATCATCCGCGAGACCCACGTGTCCAAGACCGGGCGCGCCTCGGGCCTCGTGCTCGCGATGTTCTACGGCGGCTTCTCCTTCAGCCCGCTCACGTTCGGGTTCCTGGTGGACACGACCGACCTGTACGCGGTCGGCTGGTCCTCGGGCGCCGTGTCGTTCGCGCTCGCGGCGCTGATCGCGTGGCGCTGGCACGTCGCGCGCCGCCGGCAGCCGACCCCGGCCGCCGCGACATGACTGGGAGGGAGCCATGGGCCGCACCATCGGCGTGATCCACGCCACCACGCTCTCGCTCGAACCGATGTCGGCCGCGCTCGAGCGCGCCCTGCCGGACGCGGGGGTCCGCAATGTGCTCGACGACTCCCTTCTCACCGACCTGCAGGCGGCCGGGGAGCTCACCGATGCGTTGCGCGCGCGCATCGAGCGCTTGATCGAGCACCTGCTGCACGACGGCGTCGACGCGGTCCAGCTCGCCTGCTCGGGCTTCGCGCCCGTCGTCGACGCGGCCCGGGACCGGCACGCGGTCCCGATCCACAAGCCCGACGACGCGATGTACCGGGAGGTGGTGGCCGCCGGCTACGGACACGTCGGGATCCTTGGCACCGTGCCCGCGGCGCTCGAGCTCGCGGCCGGACAGGTGGCGGCGTTCGGGCGCGAGGCCGGTCGGGAGGTCACGGTCACCACCGTGTGCCGACCGGAGGGCATGGCGGCCGCGCAGGCCGGCGACGACGAGCGCCTCGAGCAGGCGATGACCGACGCGGCCCGCGAGGCGATCGCGGAGGGCGCGGACGGCTTGGCGCTCGCGCAGTACTCGCTCGCGCGCGCGGCGGGGCCGGTCACCGGCGCGGCCGAGGGCCGGCCGGTGCACACGGGGCCCGACGCTGCCGCGGCACGGCTTGAGCGCGCGCTGCGATGAGCGATCCCGACGGCGACCAGCCCGCCGGCCCGGGCACATCGGAACAGATGCGGCTCGCCCCCGGGCAGCTCGTCGCGCTCGGGTTGGCGATCGCGGTGTGCGCCTCCCTGCCGATGCTGCTCACCGGCGCCCTGGCCGTGCAGATCCGCGCCGATCTCGGCTTCGGCGCCACCGGCATCGGTGCGGGGGTCGCGGCGTTCTTCGTCGCCGGGTCCCTGGGATCGGTGGCGCTCGGCCGCGTCGTCGAGCGGGTCGGTGGCCGCCGTGGGCTGCAGCTCGCTGCCACGCTGGCCGCCACGAGCCTGTTGGGCGTCGCGGCGTTCGGGCAGGGCATCGTCCCCCTGCTGGCGTTCCTCGCCTTCGGGGGGCTCGCGAACGCGGCGGCCCATCCGGCGACCAACCTCGTCCTGATGCGCGGGGTGCGGGAGCGTCGCCGCGGGCTGGTGTTCGGGATCAAGCAGTCCGCGATCCCCGTCGCGTCCCTGCTCGGCGGCCTCGCGGTCCCGGCCATCGGGCTCACGGTCGGGTGGCGTTGGGCGTTCGCCGGCGCGGGTGTGGTGGCGCTGCTCCTCGCGGCGACCGTGCCGCACGACATCGCGCGGATCGCACCGCGCCGTGTGCCCGACGGCTCGCAGCTGGTCGACCGCTTGGGGCCTGCGAGGGCGCCTTTGCTCGTGGTCACGGTCGCGGCCGCGTTCGCGGCGCTCGCCGCCAACCCGCTCGCGGGGTTCCTCACCATCACGTACGTCGACGCCGACGTCTCGGAAGCGGCGGCAGGCTGGCTGCTGGCGCTCAGCAGCGCGATCGGGGTGTCCGCTCGCGTGACGGTGGGCTGGCTCGCGGACCGGTTCACGCGCCTGCGCCTGGGTGCGGTGGGAGCGCTCCTGCTCGGCGGTGCGGGTTCGTTCGGGCTGCTCGCGACCGGGCAGACGCTGCCGGTCGTCCTCGGCGCCTTCCTCGGCTACGCCCTCGGTTGGGGGTGGCCCGGTCTGCTGAACTTCTCCGTCTCGTCCGCGCGGGCGCAGGCACCGGCCGCCGCGACCGGCATCGTGCAGACCGGCATCTACTTCGGCGCCGCGGTCGGGCCGCTCGGGTTCGGGCTCGTGGTCGACTGGGTGTCCCTCGGGTTCGCCTGGTGGCTGACCGCCTGTTCCGCGGTGATCGGCGGTCTGCTGATGCTCGTCGGGCACTACTGGCTGCGGCGGCGCACTCAGCCGGAAAGGGGCGGCCATGTGGCCTGATGCCGCCGGGCACGCCGATGGCGCCGGCAATGCGGACCGCGCCACGTTCTCGCTGTTCCTGTCGCACCAGCAGCCGCCGGACCGGGACCCGCAGGCGGCCCTGGCCGAGCAGCTGGAGATGGTCGCGCACGTACGCGACCGCGGGTGGGACGGCGTGTTCACCGGTCACCACTACCTGCTCGAGGGGGTCCGCAAGCTCCAGCCCGCCCCGTTCCTCGCGCGCCTGAGCGCCGAGACCGGCGATCTGTGCGTCGGGACCGCCGTGCTGCTGCTCGCCCTGGAGAACCCGGTCGAGGTCGCGGAGACCGTCGCCTCCCTCGACGTGCTCACGGGTGGCCGGTTCATCTTCGGCGCCGCTCTCGGCTACCGCGAGGCCGAGTACGACGCGTTCGGCATCCCGCCCGGTGAGCGGGCGTGGCGCTTCGAGGCGAACCTCGATCTCGTGCGCCGCCTCCTGGAGGGCGAGGAGGTCACGGCCGACCTGCCCTGGTGCCGGCTCGACCGCGCCCGCCTGGCGAACCGGCCCGTCCAGCGGCCACGCCCGCCGATCTGGCTCGGCGCGAACGCGGACCGTGCGGTCGCCCGAGCCGGCCGCGCGGCGGACGCCTGGATCGTCAACCCGCACGCACGTCGGGACACGGTGGCCGGGCAGGTGCAGGTGTTCCGCTCGGCTCGGGCGGAGGCGGGCAAGCCCGACGAGCCGTTGCGGTTGCCCGCGCTCAAGGAGGTCTACTGCGCGGAGACCCGCGAGGAGGCCTGGCGAGCCTGCGCGCCCTACCTCGGGCAGAAGTACCGCGCGTACCTGTCGTGGGGGCAGGACCGGGCCATGCCCGACGGCGACACGCTCGACCTTCCCGTGGAGGAGCTCGTCGACCAGCGCTTCGTCGTCGGTTCGCCCGAGGACTGCCGCGCCGAGCTGCGGCGCTGGCGCGACGAGGCCGGCGTGGCCGCCTTCGTCCTGCGCACGGAGTGGAGCGGGATGCCGGCCGAGCTGGCCCAACGGTCCCTCGCGCTGTTGAGCGAGGAGGTTCTGCCACCGCTCAGGGCGGAGTCGCTGCCGGGGGCTCGCCAGTGAGGGTCGTGTCAGTCCAGTTGGACCGCGCTGCCCGACCGCTCGTTCCTTCCCCGGAGACCCATCGGTCGTCGACCCTCGACCAGCCCACCCGACCACGAGACAGGAGCCGCCATGGTTGCGATCACCCGCCTGGAGACCCACATCGTGGACGTCCCGCTGAAGCGCGTGTTCCTCGTCGCGCAGCGCCCGATCGCCCGCGCGACCGAGGTCGTCGTGAAGGTCCACACCGACGAGGGCGTGACCGGCGTCGGGCACGCGCACGGCACCCCGCTGGAGCGTGTCGCCGAGATCATCCAGACCCAGCTGGGTCCGTTGCTCGTCGGTGAGGACCCCCGCGACATCGAGCGCCACTGGCAGCGCATGTTCGCGACCACGACGAGCCGCAGCGCCGTCCTGGCGGCGAACTCGGGATCGAGCTACCCGAAGGGCGCCGGGCGTCCCCAGGTGATGTCGGCGATCGGTGGCATCGACATCGCGCTGTGGGACCTGCTGGGCAAGCTCACCGGGCTGCCGACGTGGCGGTTGCTGGGAGGCTGCAGGTCGCGGGTGCCAGCCTACGCGACCGCGGGGTACTACCGGGAGGAGGGCGAGTCCTACGCTGAGCTGGCCAAGGAGTTCGAGGGCCTCGCCGCCGACGGCTTCCGTCGCGTGAAGCTGAAGGTCGGCGGGGTCGAACCCGAGGAGGACGTGAAGCGCGCGCAGGTCGTGCGCGACGCGATCGGCCCCGACGTCGCCCTCGCGGTCGATGCGAGCCAGGGCTGGGACGTGCAGGAGGCCGTGCGGGCCGGCAAGGGCTTCGCCGGGCTCGGCGTCGATTGGTACGAGGAGCCGGTCAGCTGGTACGACGACATCGCCGGGATCGCCGACATGGCGCGGTACGTGCCGATCCCCGTCTGCTCCGGCGAGAGCGAGTACACCAAGCAGGGCGTGCGCGACCTCATCATTCGCGCGGGGATCGCGATCGCGAACTTCGACTGCACGAAGGCGGGCGGCTTCACCGAGGGCCGCAAGATCGCCGGCATGTGCGAGGCCCACAACGTGGCGTTCGCCCCGCACCACGCGGCGCAGGCCCACGCGCACCTCACCGCCGGGGTGCCGAACGGCATGACGGTCGAGCTGCACCCGGACCCGGACCGCGATCCCCTGTGGGACGCGCTCTACCCGGGGCGTCCCGAGCTGTACGACGGCGACCTCGTGCTGTCGGACCGCCCGGGGCTCGGCTACGAGATCGACGAGGAGGCGCTCGCGCGCTTCGGCACCCCCTACGACGGTTAGGAGTTCCGCATGGCCCGACCCCGTGTCGCTGTCCTCGACGACTACGAGGGGGTGTTCGCTGCCTCGGAACCCGTGCGGCGGCTCGCCGGACGCGTCGACCTCGACGTGTTCGACGCGCCGTTGCCCGCTGGTCGCGAGGCCGAGGCGCTCACTCCGTACGAGATCGTCGTCGCGCTCCGCGAGCGCACGCCGTTCCCGGCCGAGCTCATCACCTCGCTGCCGAGGCTGGAGTTCGTCGCGCAGTCCGGCGGTCACGCATATCACGCGGACATGGAGGCCTTGTCCCGCCACGGGATCGTGATGGCCACGGGTCGTCCGAAGCTCGGTGGGGAGACCGCGCCCCAGCCCTCGCTGATGCCCGAGCTGGTGTTCGGGCTGTTGTTCGCGCTCGAGCGGGAGATCCCGACCCTCGACGCGGCCATGCGACGCGGCGAGTGGCCTCGTTCGCTGGGCCGCAGCGTCCACGGGCGCACGCTCGGGATCCTCGGCCTCGGCCGCCACGGCTCCGCGGTCGCCCGCGCCGCCGCCGGGTTCGGCCTGCACGTGGCGGCGTGGGGACCGACGCTCACGACGGAGCGCGCCGAGGCCGCGGGGGTCGAGCTCGTCCCCGACCTCGACGCCCTGCTGGACCGGGCCGACATCGTGTCGATGCACCTGAAGTTGTCGGACGAGTCGCGAGGCCTGCTGGGCGAGGACCGGCTCCGGCGGATCGGTCCGCGCGGGGTACTCATCAACACCGCGCGCGGTGCGATCGTCGACGAGCGTGCGCTGGCGTCCCTGTTGCGCGCCGGCGACCTCGGCGGTGCCGCGCTGGACGTCTACGCGCACGAGCCGCTCGCGACGGACAGCCCGCTGCGCGCGCTCGACAACGTCGTGCTCACCCCGCACGTGGGATGGACGACCGACCGCAACCTCGCCGAGTTCGCCGAGGACACCGTGGCCCACGTGGAGGCCTACCTGGACGGGCGTTTGCCCGCGTCCGGCGTGGCCAACCCCGCTGCCCTGGAAGTCTCGCGTGACCGACACGGCACGCTCACCTCCGGCTGACGCCCGGGCCGGCACCGCCGGCCGAGCGATCACCGGTCGGCGGCCGGGCGGGACGCGCCAGGGTGTAGGTACCGCCGGGTCGGCGGCTGACCTCCCAGCCGTGGTGGTGGATGTGCCAATGGCACTCGAAGCACACCACCACGAGGTTGTCCACGTTGGTCGGTCCGCGGTCGCGGTACCACCACGCTACGTGGTGCAGCTGGCACAGCGCGAGTCGGGCACCGCACCCGATGCAGGCCTGATCGCGGGCGATGACCGCGTCACGTTGGCGGCCGGTGGGCTGTCGACGGGTTCGGCCGGCGTCGAGGACCTCGCCGTTGCGCGTGGTGACGGCGGCGAACTCGGCGTCGCAGCAGATGAGCTGAGCGGTCTCGGAGGAGATCTCTCCGGCGCCGTCCAGCCGGCTGGGTTGCGCATCGGGGTGCCCGTGCAGCGCCTCGGGGCTGGTCAGCAGCAGGACCCGGGTGCTGGCGTGGAGGAGGTCGGGTAGGCCACCCGCTTCGATCGTGCGGCGGGCGAGGGCGATGAGCGCGTCGTACTGCCGCTGGTTGCGTGAGCGTCCACCGCCGGTCGCGTGTCCCCGGTCGTCGGGATCCCCTCGCCGGGGACCGCCACCGCGATGCTGGGGGCCGCGGCCGTCGCGGGTGCTGCCACGCGAGTCCCGGGACTCGCGACCGTCACGGGTGCTGCCACGCGAGCCCTGGGATGCGCGACCGTCGCGAGTGGCCTCGCCGTGCTGATCCGGTTGCCCCTGCTCGTCGCCTGGTGAGCCTCCCGCCCCCTGTTCCTCGTGCTGCGCGTTCTGCACCGCCGGATCGGTGCTCCCGGCTGTCGCCGGCCGCGCGAGCGCGTCCAGCACGGTCCGGAGCTGGGCGACACCGTGCGGGTCGGCCCGACCGCCGAAGCGGTAGGTGCCGTCCGCGTCGGGACGTTGCGAGATCCACAGCTCGCGGTTGGCGAAGGCGCGGCGGTCACGGTCGCCGAGCCGATCCGGGTCGAGCTGCTGTCGCCACTGTTCGAGCCGCCGACGTAGCTCGGCGCGATCGCCGTTGGCCGCGTTCTCGCCGGCGAGACGGTCGAGCTCGGCGCGGGCCCGCTCGCGTTCGTGCTCCCGGTCCTGCTCGTCGTCGGGCTGCTCCGACTGGCCGTTGTGGCCCGCAGGGTCCGCCGCGCCAGCGTCGTGTTCACCCGAGTCGCTCGCGCCGTGCTCCTGCGTGGAAGCGCCGTCATCGCCCGCCGTGCGGTCGTCGCTACGCCCGTCATCGCCCGCCGTGCCGCCGTCGCCACGCCCGTCACCGCCCCCACCCTGGTCACCACCGCCGCGTTCACCGGCGCCATCGTGGTCGTCGTCATCGCCGGCGGTGTGCGGGCGGGTCCCGCCGTCCCCACCTTGTCCGGCGGTGCCCGCGCCGCTGCCCTGGTCACCATCGGCGGGCGTCGGCTGGTTTCGCAGCTCGCGCCAGGCCTCGACCGCGACCGTCGCGTGCCCCTCGGAGCAGTCCCCGGCGGCCAGGAGCGCGCGCGTCTCGGGAAGCTCCTGCAGCCCGAGCGCCGTACGGACCTCCTTCAGGGCTTCCGGGCGCGTGCGGCCCAGTCGGTCGGCGAGCCACCGCACCGTCGATCCGGCGCCGCCGGCGAGGTAGGCGCTGCGGTGGTCGATCTCGGCGACGCGGCGGAGGCGCTCGGCAGCGAGCTGGCGCTCCAGCTGCACGAGCTCCTCCACGCTGGCGAGGAGCTCGGCATCGCTGATCGCGCCCGACAACGGGTCCCGGGCCAGCTCGGCGATCGCAGCGCGGATGCGCCCGAGCGGAGAGGGCGCCGCGTCCCGATCCTCGGTGTCGTCCCGAGCGTCCCCCGTCGCGCGCGCACGAGCATCACCGGCAGGCGCATCGTGGCCCACGCCCCGCGCGTGGGCATCGAAGGGAGGCGCCGCCTCGCTCGCCAGGACTGCTGAACTCATGTTCGACATGATACGTACCACATCGCATCATGTCAACCATCCACACAGGTTCATGTGGATGTTGGCTTGGAATCTTCTTGCAATGCCTCTGCATACCAACTCGATGCGGCGTGGATCACGCGCGCGCCGCGCGTCGGTTAGGGTCCGGGGCCATGACGACACCCGCATGGCGCATCGAGCCGGGCGATCCGCTACGCGGAGAGGTGCGGGTGCGGGGCTCGAAGAACGCGGTGACCAAGCACATGGTCGCGGCCCTCATGGCCGACGGACCGAGCACCGTCGAGAACGCTCCCGACGTGGGGGACGTCGGGATCACCCGGGACATCCTGCGCTCGCTGGGTGCCGAGGTCGAGACCGACGAGGACCGGATCACCGTGGCTCCCGGGCCGATTCCCGAGCCGTCGGTCGGGATGTCGTTCTCGGGGCTCAACCGCATCCCGATCCTGCTGATCGGCCCGCTGCTGCACCGCGCGGGGGAGGCGTTCGTCCCCTTCGTCGGCGGCGACCGGATCGGTGCCCGGCCCGTCGATTTCCACATCTCGGCGCTGCGGTCGATGGGTGCCGAGGTCGACGTGCTCGAGGACGGCATCCGCGCCCGTACCACGGGCTTGCGAGGGGCCTCGATCGCGTTGCCCTACCCGAGCGTCGGGGCGACGGAGACCGTGCTGTTGGCGGGTGCGCTCGCTCGGGGTCGGACGGTGGTCAGGGGCGCGGCGACCGAGCCCGAGGTGGTCGAGCTCGCGCTGTTGTTGCAGCGCATGGGCGCACGGATCTCGTTCATGCCCGATCGGCGCGTGATCATCGAGGGTGTGGACCGGCTGAGTGGGGCACACGCCACTCTGGCCGGGGACCGCAACGAGGCGTTCAGCTACCTCGTGGCCGGTCTACTGACCGGTGGCTCGGTCAAGGTCGCGGGTTGTGCCCAGGATCGCCTCGTGACGGCCATCACGACCCTCTCGAGGATGGGGGCGGACCTCGAGATCACCGATGACTGGATCATGGCGTCCGCGCCGCACGGGCTCGGTCCTGCGGCGGTGGAGACGGACACGCATCCCGGGTTCATGACCGATTGGCAGACCCCGCTGATGGTGCTATTCACCCAGGCCGAGGGTCTCTCGGTGCTCCACGAGACCGTCTACGAGAACCGGTTCGTCTACGTGCCCGCGCTCCAGGAGATGGGTTGCGAGATCGAGCTGTTCGACACCTGCCTCGGCGGTCCGGGATGCCGGTTCCATGACACGGGATCGGTGCACTCCGCGGTCGTGCGGGGGCCCTCGAAGCTCCGGGGCGCGGAGGTGGAGGTGCCCGACGTCCGCGCGGGGTTCTCGTCGGTCATCGCCGCGGCCGCTGCTGACGGAGCGAGCGTGCTGCGTGGCATCCACCACCTGGAGCGCGGCTACCACCGTCCGGCCGAGCAGCTCGCGAGCATCGGGCTGCGGCTCGAACGCCAGGAGCGGGACGAGGCCGGACAAAGCGGGCGGTGACCCGGCGTCGAGGTCGCCAGCGACGCACCGAGCGGCGCACGGCCGAGCACGGCGCACGCAGGGGCCGCCCCGATGAGGCGGCCCCTGGTCGTGTGGGCGCGGGCCGAACCGTCCCGCTCGACACGGCTCAGCCGACGTCGACCCAGTCGAAGGTGCGCTCGACGGCCTTCTTCCAGCCGGCGTAACCGGCCTCGCGCTGGTCCGCGCTCCATTGGGGCTGCCAGCGCTTGTCCTCCTGCCAGTTCTCGCGGAGCTCGTCGAGGTTGTTCCAGAAGCCGGTCGCGAGCCCCGCGGCGTAGGCGGAGCCGAGGGCCGTGGTCTCGGCGACCTGCGGCCGGGCGACCGGCGTGCCGAGGATGTCGGCCTGCATCTGCATCAGCGTGTCGTTGACCACGGCGCCGCCGTCGACCTTGAGGAACTCGAGCTCGACTCCCGAGTCCTTGGCCATCGCCTCGGCGACGTCCTTGGTCTGGTAGCAGATCGACTCCAGAACTGCGCGGGCGACGTGCTCCTTGGTGTGGAAGCGCGACAGCCCGACCATGACCCCCCGGGCATCGGAGCGCCAGTAGGGGGCGAACAGGCCGCTGAACGCCGGCACGAAGTACATGTTGCCGGTGTCGTCGACCTGCTTGGCCAGGGTCTCGGACTCCTCGGCGCTGCGGATCAGCCCGAGTTGGTCGCGCAGCCACTGCACCGCCGACCCGGTGACGGCGATCGCGCCCTCGAGGCAGTAGATCGCCTCCCCGCCGGCGAACTGATACCCCATTGTCGTGAGCAGGCCGGACTCCGACGGCACCGCCTCCGTGCCGGTGTTGAGCAGGAAGAAGTTGCCGGTCCCGTAGGTGTTCTTGCCCTCGCCGGGGCTGAAGCAGACCTGGCCCACCGTCGCGCCCTGCTGGTCGCCGAGCATCCCGGCGATCGGCACCTCGGCGCCCATCGGCCCGCCGGCGACGGTGTCGGCGTAGTGGTAGCCGCTGGGGCGGATCTGCGGGAGCATCCGGCGCGGGATGCCGAAGAAGCCGAGCAGCTCGTCGTCCCAGTCGAGGGTCTCGAGGTTCATCAGCATGGTGCGGCTGGCGTTGGTGACGTCGGTGGCGTGGACCCCGCCGTTGGTCCCGCCCGAGAGATTCCACAGCACCCAGGTGTCCATGGTCCCGAAGACGGCCTCGCCACTCTCGGCCGCCTCCCGTGCGCCGTCGACGTTGTCGAGGATCCACTGGATCTTGCCGCCGGAGAAGTACGTCGCGGGCGGAAGGCCCGCCTTGCGGCGGATGACCTCGCCCTTGCCCTCGCGCTCCAGCGCGCTGGCGATCCGGTCGGTGCGGGTGTCCTGCCACACGATCGCGTTGCCGAACGGACGGCCGGTTCGGGGATCCCACACGACCGTGGTCTCGCGCTGGTTGGTGATCCCGAGCGCCGCGACGTCGCGCCCGGTCAATCCCGCGCGCTGCAGCGCCTGCTCGATCACGGTGCGGGTGCGCTCCCAGACCTCGATCGGGTCGTGCTCGACCCATCCCGCCTGCGGCAGGATCTGCTCGTGCTCGAGCTGGGCCTTGGCGACCTCCTCGCCCGAGTGGTTGAACAACATGAACCGCGTGCTGGTCGTGCCCTGGTCGATCGCTCCTACGAACTCAGCCACGTTCGCCTCCTCGTCGTCTCGTCCACCGTTTCGGGTGGCAGCGATCACACGGCCTCTGGTGCCGGGGGACGTCGCTGCCCGGTCATCCCCCGGCGGCCAGTGGGACGCTGGGTCTAGATGAAGAGGGGTTCGACGGCCAGGAAGGCCAGGCCGGCGATGACCGCGCCGAGCAGGGGGCCGACCACGGGCACCCAGCTGTAGGCCCAGTCGCTGGTGCCTTTGCCGGGGATGGGCAGCAGGGCGTGCATGATGCGGGGGCCGAGGTCGCGGGCGGGGTTGATGGCGTAGCCGGTGGGCCCGCCCAGTGACAGGCCGATGGAGAACACCAGGAAGCCCACGATCAGCGGCCAGGTGCCCAGGGTCCATTGTTGGGCGAGTTGGTCGCCGGCTTGGCCGGTGAGGAACTCGCCGCCGGAGACCACGATCATGAGGATGCCGAACACCAGCATGAACGTGCCGATGACCTCGGTGACGGTGTTCCAGGCGTAGTTGCGGATCTCGGGGCCGGTGCAGAACACCGCGAGCTTGAGGCCGGGGTCCTCGGTGGCGTCGAAGTGTTTCTGGTAGGCCAGCCACACCAGCAGCGCGCCGATCATGGCGCCGATGAGTTGGGCGATGAGGTAGGGGGCGACGTCGACCCAGGGGAACACGCCGGCCACGGCTTGGCCGACGGTGACCGCGGGGTTGATGTGGGCGCCGGAGATCCAGCCCACCGAGTACACGGCCATGGCCACGGCGAATCCCCAGCCGGCGGTGATGACGATCCAGCCGCCGCCTTCGCCTTTGTTCTTGCGGAGCACGACGTTGGCCACGACGCCGTCACCCAACAGGATGAGGATCGCCGTGCCGATGATCTCTGCGACGTATACCTCCATGAACGACCCGCCTCCTCGACTCGAGCGAGCGTCGTGCGTCGACGCCTCGCATTCCGACGAACACTTCGTTGGGCTCGGGACGCGGTCGCGTCCCGCGGTCGTGCCGGCCGGGCGTGCTCGGCGCAGCCGCCGCGGACGCGCAGGGGGGCTTCGGGACCTTCACGCGAAGGGTCGTTGGCCCGCGCTGCCCCGACGGCCCGGCATCGGCGGTATGGGGCGCCGAGAAGCTACGGAGGACCGCCACCGACAGGCAATGGCTGGGGTCGACATCGTCGAACGGTCCTCGGGATCACGATGGCTGGTCCAACGACGCGGAGCTGCTCCCCGTGGATCGCTCCCCCTCGCGCTTGCGGGGCGCACGTTTCCATCGGCTTGCCCGGACGTGTCGGGTGCGTGACACCGGGTGGTGACGTCCAGCCGATCCGGTCGTTCGACACTGTCGAATCACGATCTACGGAGGGGTCCGTCTGGTGTACGGCCAACGCACGATCGGGCGGTCAGCGCATCCCGCGAACGTGCCCACGCGAGCTCGCCGGGAATGTGCGAGCTTGTGACGCATGCCGGGCCGGATCCAGTCGATCGAACGCGCCGTGGCGGTCCTACGGGTCCTCGCCGCCAGCCCGACGCGCCTGGGCCTGGGCGAGGTCGCGGGTGCCCTCGACCTGCCGAAGCCCACGGCCCACGGCCTCCTGCGCACGCTGTGCGACGTCGGCTTCGTCGAACAGGAGTCGACGAGCGGTAAGTACGAGCTCGGTCGGGGCCTCTTCGAGCTCGACTCGGCGCCGCTCGACGTCAACGAACTGCGGTCGAGGGCGATCAACTGGTGCGACTCGCTGGCGGCGCGGAGCAAGGCGTCGGTGCGCATCGGCACCCACGAGCGCGGGCAGGTCCTCGTCGTCCACCACGTCTTCCGCCCCGACGACAGCGTCCAGGTGCTCGAGGTGGGCTCCCGCCTGCCCCTCCACGCTTGTGCGCTGGGGAAAGTGCTGCTGGCTTACGATCCCGGCGCGCGAGCGAAGCTGTCGGACGACGATCTTGAAGCCCGCACGTGGCGAACGATCATCAGCCCGACCCGTGTCGCGAGGACGCTCGAGCTGGTCCGGGAGCGGGGTTGGGCGGGCGAGGTCGAGGAGCTGGCCACCGGCCACGCAGGGATCGCCGCCCCCATTCGCGGCAACGGAGGCCTCGTGGTGGGCGCGGTCGGGATCTCGGGACCCCTCTCCCTGCTCTGCAACGGTGCACAACGACCGGACCCGGCGCTGGCGGTGCAGGTGCACGACGCGGCACGGGCGATCTCCCAGGAACTGGCCAGTGCGCGATGACCGGAGGTGGGCCCCAGTGGCAGAGCACTACGTCGTCGCGATCGACCAGGGAACGTCCTCGACCCGGTGCATCCTCTTCGATCACGACGGACGGTTGGTGTCCGTGGCGCAACGCGAGCACGAGCAGCACTTCCCCCGGCCCGGATGGGTGGAGCACGACGCCAGTGAGATCTGGCGGATCGTGCAGCGGATCCTTCCCCAGGCCGTGGCGGACGTGGGTGCGAGCGCCAGCGAGATCGCCGCGATCGGCATCGCCACCCAGCGCGAGACCACGGTGCTGTGGGGGCGGCGGGACGGCGTACCGGTCGGGCCGGCGATCAACTGGCAGGACACGCGGACCGATGAGCTCGTCGAGGAGCTCGGAGGCGACGAGGGACCGGGGCGGTTCCGGGACCGCTGCGGGCTTCCCCTGGCCACCTACTTCTCGGCACCGAAGGTGCGCTGGCTCCTCGATCACGATCCGGTGCTGCGCGAACAGGCCGAGGCCGGGGAGGTCCTCTTCGGCACGATGGAGAGCTGGCTGATCTGGAACCTGACGGGGGGACCCGACGGCGGGATCCACATCACCGACGTGACGAACGCCAGCCGCACGATGCTGATGAACCTCGAGACGCTCGAGTGGGACGACGTCCTGCTCGAGGCGTTCGGGGTCCCGCGAGCGATGCTGCCCGAGATCCGCTCCAACGCGGAGGTCTACGGCACCACCCGTGAGGCGCTGCCCGGTGTGCCGATCGCCGGCGCGTTCGGTGACCAGCAGGCCGCGCTCTTCGGGCAGTGCTGCTTCACACCGGGGGAGGCCAAGTGCACGTACGGCACGGGCAGCTTCCTCATGCTCAACACTGGTGGTGCGCCGGTCGGCTCGACGCACGGCCTCCTGACGACGGTGGGCTACCGCATCGGGGACCTCCCGCCCGTCTACGCGCTCGAGGGCTCGATCGCGATCACCGGGTCGCTGGTGCAGTGGTTCCGCGACCGCCTCGACATCATCCGCAGCGCCCCCGAGATCGAGACGCTGGCCCGGAGTGTCGAGGACAACGGCGGGTGCTACATCGTCCCCGCGTTCTCAGGGCTGTTCGCGCCGCACTGGCGCAGCGAGGCGCGGGGCCTCATCATCGGGCTCACGTCGTACATCACGAAGGGGCACCTCGCCCGCGCCATCCTCGAGGCGACCGGTTGGCAGACGCGCGACGTCGTGGACGCGATGGACGCCGACTCGGGTATCGCGCTCAAGGCCCTGAAGGTCGACGGCGGCATGACCGCCAACAACCTGCTCATGCAGTTCCTCGCCGACGTCCTCGACGTGCCCGTCGAGCGGCCGATGATGTCGGAGACCGTGTCGCTGGGTGCCGCCTACGCGGCCGGACTCGCGGTCGGGTACTGGCCCGAGCTCGGGCGGCTCCGCGACAATTGGCATCGGGCTGCCCGCTGGACTCCCGACATGGACCCCGAGCGGCGAGCGCGTGAGTACCGCGATTGGCGTCGCGCCGTGGAACGAACCTTCGACTGGGTCCAGCCGGTCGAGCTCTAGGGCGCTGCTGAAGAATTTGTTGAGGTTCCGCGGTTCTGGTGGTGGGGTGCGCGAGAATGCGCTTCATGCTGGGATCAAGCGTGGCGGACCGGGAGTTGTTGGACACGGCGGCGTTGTGCGGGCATTTGGTGCCGGCGGGGTCGGTGTATGCGTTCCTCGCTGAGCATCGGCGGCGGGTGTTTCCCGATGAGATGTTCGCTGACTTGTTCCCGTCGGGGCGGGGCCGCCCGTCGGTGCCGGCGGACGTGATCGCGGCGGCGTTTGTGCTCAAGGAGCTCGAGGGATTGTCGGACCGCCAGGCCGCGGCGGCGCTGTCGCGCGACATCGCCTGGAAGGCCGCCTGCGGCATGGGGCTGGACGAGGACAGCTTCGACGCGTCGGTGTTTGTGTACTGGCGGCGTCGGCTGAACGACTCCGAGCGCCCGCACCGCATCGACGAGGCGGTCAAGACTGTCGCTGCGCAGACTGGGGTGTTGGCCGGCAAGGCGCGGCGGGCGTTGGATTCCACGGTGCTCGACGATGCGGTGGCCACTCAGGACACTGTCACCCAGCTGGTGGCCGCGATCCGCAAGGTCAGAAGGCTGGTGCCCGAGGCCCGCCAGGTCGTGGTCGGCGCGCATGACTACGATCATGGCGGCAAGCCTGACATCGCGTGGGACGACGAGGTCGCTTGTGACGCGCTGGTGTCGGCGCTGGTGGCGGATGCGATCGCGATCATCGACTGTCTGCCCGTGACCGGTTTGGACGAGGAGGCCGAGCGGGCGGTGGCGTTGCTGGCGCTGATCGCCGGCCAGGACGTCGAACCTGGCGAGCAGCCCGGCACGTGGCGCATCGCCCGAGCGGTGGCCAAGGACCGCGTGGTGTCGGTGGTCGATGACGAGTCGCGGCACGCGCACAAGTCGCGGGCCTCGTATCGCGACGGCTACAAGGGCCACATCGCCTGCGAGCCCGAGACCGGGCTGGTGACCGCCAACACCGTCACGCCCGGCAACACCGGCGACGGCGACGTCGCGGTCGAACTGCTCGAGGGTGAGGACGAGCCCGTCGAGGTGCTGGCCGACTCCGCCTACGGCGGCGGGGCCACCCGCTCCGACCTCGACGAGGCCGGGCACACCGCGGTCATCAAGCCGCTGCCGCTGCGTCCCGCAGTGCCCGGCGGCTTCGACCGCGACGACTTCGCCGTCTGCCACGACGCGGGCACGGTCACCTGCCCGGCCGGCCACACCGTGGCGATCAGCGCCAAGGGCCACGCGACTTTCGGGCGCCGCTGCGACGGCTGTCCGCTGCGGGACCGCTGCACCACCAGCCGATCCGGACGCAGCCTGCGCATCGGCCGCCACGACCGCGAGCTGGTCGCCGCCCGCGCTCAAGCGGCCACCCCCGAGTTCGCCGCCACCTACCCGCGACGGTCGTTGGCCGAGCGGTCAATCTCCTGGCTCATGAAAGACGGACACCGACGCTGCCGCTACCGCGGCGTCAAACGCAACCAGCTCGGCTTGAGCCTCCGCGTCGCGGCGGTCAACCTCACACGCCTGCTCAACCTCGGCATGCACTACGACCACGGCTGGCAGATGCCCGCCACCACCTGATGAGGACCCCAATACCCCTCGAGAACGCCTACAAGCCGACGCCGCCGGGCCGACGGCGCCTCCCATCGGCCGTCAAGCGCACCGACGGCCGCAACGACCGCCACCGAAACCACACCAGAGCGGTCGCGGACCCAACCACGACCACTGACCAACGATGTTCAAAGCGACTACTTCAGCAGCGCCCTAGTGTCCTGAATCGTAAGTTCGTTGCATAATGTGGTACGATCCCTTCCTCCGATGAGAGGATGGGCGATGGCGGCTCGTGGCAGGCCAAAGGCCACGTTGGAGCTGTCCGATGAGGACCGGGCGACGCTCGAGCGGTGGGCGCGCCGTCCCAAGACGTCGCAGCGGTTGGCGCAGCGCTCGCGGATCGTGCTGGCGTGCGCGAGGGGCGCGTCGAACCGGGAGGTCGCCGCCGAGCTGGGCGTCAGCGAGGCGACGGTGGGCAAGTGGCGGCGACGGTTCGTCGCTGGCGGTGTGGACGCGTTGGCGGATGCGCCGCGGCCGGGCGCGCCCCGCCAGATCACCGACGCCGACGTCGAGCGGGTGATCACCAAGACCTTGGAGGAGGCCCCGCCGGATGCCACGCACTGGTCGACGCGGTCGATGGCCGCCGCGGCGGGCATGTCGCAGACGGCAGTCAGCCGCATCTGGCGCGCGTTCGGCCTCAAGCCGCACCTGACCGAGACGTTCAAGGTCTCCACCGACCCCGACTTCATCGACAAGGTCAGAGACATCGTCGGGCTCTACCTCGACCCGCCCGAGCGCGCGGTCGTGCTGTGCGTGGACGAGAAGTCCCAGACCCAGGCGCTCGACCGCACCCAGCCGGTGTTCCCGCTGCTGCCGGGCACCCCCCAGCGGGCCACCCACGACTACGTCCGCCACGGCACCACCAGCCTGTTCGCCGCCTTGGACCTGGCCACCGGCAAGGTCATCGGCCAGCACCGCCGCCGCCACCGCGCCGCCGAGTTCAAGACGTTCCTCAACCAGATCGACGCCGAGGTGCCCGACCACCTCGACGTGCACCTGGTGCTGGACAACTACGCCACCCACAAGACCCCAGAGATCCAACGCTGGCTGCTGCGCCACCCGCGCTTCCACCTGCACTTCACGCCCACCGGCGCCAGCTGGCTCAACCTCGTCGAGCGCTGGTTCGCCGAGCTGACCACCAAACTGCTGCAGCGCAGCACCCACACCTCGGTGCAAGCCCTCGAATCCGACATCCGCGACTGGATCGCCACGTGGAACGAGAACCCCCGCCCGTACGCGTGGCACAAGACCGCCGACGAGATCCTCCACGCCCTCTCCGAATATTGCCAACGAATCTCCGACTCAGGACACTAGGGCGCTGCTGAAGAATCCGTCGAGGTTCCGTGGTTGCGGTGGTGGGGTGCGCGAGAATGCGGGTCATGCTGGGATCAAGCGTGGCGGACCGGGAGTTGTTGGACACGGCGGCGTTGTGCGGGCATCTGGTGCCGGCGGGGTCGGTGTATGCGTTCCTCGCTGAGCATCGGCGGCGGGTGTTTCCCGATGAGATGTTCGCTGACTTGTTCCCGTCGGGGCGGGGCCGCCCGTCGGTGCCGGCGGACGTGATCGCGGCGGCGTTTGTGCTCAAGGAGCTCGAGGGATTGTCGGACCGCCAGGCTGCGGCGGCGCTGTCGCGCGACATTGCGTGGAAGGCCGCCTGCGGCATGGGGCTGGACGAGGACAGCTTCGACGCGTCGGTGTTTGTGTACTGGCGGCGTCGGCTGAACGACTCCGAGCGCCCGCACCGCATCGACGAGGCGGTCAAGGACGTCGCCGCGCAGACCGGGGTGTTGGCCGGCAAGGCGCGGCGGGCGCTGGACTCCACGGGAGCCTGTCAGGCTCGGGCGCGGATGCGGTCCTCGAGGCGGTGGTAGATCGGGCGCAGGTCGAGGGTGTGGGTCATGTCGCGCCAGCCGGCTTCGACTTCGGCGAGCTGCTTGTAGCCCAGCGCGACGTCCTCAGGCGTGAGGCTGGGATCTGAGGTGCGCAGCAGGAACTTGCCGTCGAGCTTGGCCTCAGCGTTGATGGCGGTCTGGTCGACGCGCAGCCGCCCGCCCTTGGTGACCCGCAGGAAGCGGTGCAGCCCCGGCTTGGTGCGCAGCTCGCCGCGCAGCTCGGTGCGCCGCGTCGCAGTGAGCGCATCGGAGCCTGAGATCCGCTCGGACAGCTGTGCGACGAGGCGGTCGCGGATGGCTTGGTCGCGGTCGGCTTGCTCGGGGTTGTGGCAGATCACGAACCGGTCCGAGGTGTCCTCGAGGGTGACTTCCTTGACGCGCAGGTTGCCCGCGACCTGGCGGTAGCGGCCCTGCCGGGACAGTGCCGCCTGCGCTTCGGGCGAGTGTGAGCGGAGCTTCTCGCCGAGGATGTAGTGCCCCCCGGCGCGCTGCAGATACCGGCGGTTCTCGGCGCTTGCGAACCCGCGGTCGCCGACCCACACCACCCGCGAGAGCTGCCAGGCGCGCAGGTCGTCCTTGGCCTGGCGGATCAGCGCTTGATCGGCGGTGTTGCCCGGCCACACCCAGCAGCGGATCGGGATCCCCTCCCGGGTGACCGCCAGACCGACCACGACCTGCGGCAGATCGCCGCGGTGGTCCTTGCTGTTGCCGTGACTGCGAAACCCCGCCTGCTCGGCTCCCTCGCCGTCGACGGCGACGTCGGCCTCTTCGAGCTCGAAGTACGTCGAGGTCGTGTCGAACAGGAGCAGATCGGTCTCCAGGTTCAAAAGGTTGGCCACGCTGGCATACACCCGCTCGGCGAGCTCGTCCTCGACCTCGAGCAGGAAGTCCATCGCCCGGTAGTGGGCCTCCCCCGTAGGGCTGGACACCGTGCCTATGCGGCGATGGGGGTCGCCACGCTATCGGGGGTGGGTGTGACAGCCTGAAGTGGCCCCGGCGTGACGGCGCGGGTTCCAGTGGACGACGCAACACCCGGAGGTGTTGGAGGTCGTCATGGGACGAGCAGGACGTGGGAGCAAGCGGCCGGGCCGGGCGCCGCTGCTGGAGCAGCGGCGCCGGTACGCCGAGCTGATCGCCAGGGGGGTCAGCAACAGTGAGGCGTGCCGCATCGTGGGTGTGAACCGGCGGACCGGGAGTCGGTGGCGCTACGGGCGGCACCTGCGCGGGTCCGACGGGATCGACCGGCAGTATGCGCCGATGATCCCCGAGCCTGCGCCCAGACCCTGCTCTGCCCGGTATCTGTCCGACGACGAGCGCGATGTCATCGCCGAGCGGCTGCGCGGCGGGGCGAGCCTGCGGGCGATCGCCGGCGAGCTCGGCCGTGCGCCCTCGACGGTCAGCCGCGAGGTGCGCCGCAACCGCCATGACACCGGCAGCTATCGCCCCGCCCACGCCCACCGGCTGGCCACGGCCCGACGCGCCCGGCCACGTCCGCGGCGCGTCACCGCCGACGCGGTGTTGCGCGAAGCGGTGACCGGCATGCTGGATCGCAAGTGCAGCCCCGAGCAGATCAGCCACACGCTGCGCCAGCGCTTCGCCTGGGACCCGTCCCGGCAGCTGACCCACGAGAGCCTCTACCAGGCCCTGTATGACCGCGACCGTCCCCTCGGTGACCGCTGTCGGGCGTTGCGCACCCAACGACGACGGCGCCGTCCCCGGCCGCGCGGTGATGCCCGCCGACCCCACCGCGTGCGCGACATGACCCCGATCGCCCAGCGCCCCGCCGAGGTCGCCGACCGCGCCGAGGCCGGCCACTGGGAAGGCGACCTGATCACCGGGGCGGCCAACCGCTCGGCGATCGCCACGCTGGTCGAGCGCACCACCCGCTACACCGTCCTGGCGCACCTGCCCGCCGCCCACACCGCCGCAGCCGTCCGCGACGCCGTCACCGCCGCGCTGGCCGTCGTGCCCGCACACCTGCGGCGGTCGCTCACGTGGGACCAGGGCCGCGAGATGGCCTGCCACGCTCAGATCGCCGCAGCCACGGGAATGACCGTCTACGTCTGCGATCCCCACGCCCCGTGGCAGCGCCCGACCAACGAGAACGCCAACGGGCTGCTGCGCCAGTACTTCCCCAAAGGCACCAACCTCGCCCGCCACTGCCCCGAGGACCTCGCCGCCGTCCAAGCCGAACTCAACGACCGACCCCGCAAGACACTCGGCTGGCAATCGCCCGCCGCCACATTCGACCAGCTACAGTCCACCTGTCAGTGAGTCGCTGTTGCGACGTTCACTGGAATCCGCCCCGTCACGGTGGGGCCAAATCAAGTTGACATTCTCACGGGGGCGCGGCAGCTGTGTGCTTGTTCCCACTCGGTCGGCGGCAAGTAGTTCAGCGTCGAGTGCAGCCTCCTGTCGTTGTACCGGGCGATCCACCGGAAGATCGATGTGCGCGCTTCGCGTCGGGTCTGGTAGCGGCAGCGGTTGACGAGCTCGACCTTCAACGTCGCGAAGAAGCTCTCGGCCACGGCGTTGTCCAGGCACGAGCCGGTGCGGCTCGCCGACTGGGTCACGCCCAGCCGCCAGCAGGCTTGCGCGAACGCCGCGCTCATGTATTGGGTGCCGCGGTCGTGATGGAAGATCACACCGTTCATGCGGGCCACCCCGCGCTCGGCGACCGCATGGTCGAGCGCGGCGATCATCAGCTGCGCGTCGGGCGTGTCGCTCATCGACCAGCCGATCAGTCGGCGACTGGCCAGATCGATGACGGTGGCCACGTACAGCCAGCCCTCGCCGGTGGGCACGTACGTCAGGTCGCCGCACCACACGTGACCGGGCCAGGCCGGGTCGAAGTGGCGGCCGACCAGGTCGGGCATCGGCGGCTCGCCGGTGTCGCGCTGGGTCGTCGAGGCGCGCTTGACCGGCCGGTAGCCGACCAGGCCGTGCTCGCGCATCAACCGGGCCACGCGTTTCTCGTTTGCCTGCCAGCCGCGCCGGGTCAGCTCGAACTTCATGCGCGGCGACCCGTAGGTCTCATCCATGTGGGCGTGAATGTCGCGGATCTCGGCCAGCAGGGCAGCGTCGGCGCGCTCCTTGTCGCCGGGCTCGTGGGTCTCGCCGGCGACCCACTGGTAGTAGGCCGTGGTGGAGACCTCGACGGCCTCACAGGCCGCGGTGGCGGCGAACCCGGCTGCCTTCTGGGCGTCCACGCAGCGGTAGCGCGTCACTACGTCGATTCCTTGACCCAGAAGGCGACTGTTCGTTTGAGCAGATCACGCTCCATGCGCAGGTGCGCGTTCTCCTGCTCGAGCGTCCGCAGCCGCTCGCGCTCGTCGCTGGAGACACCGTCACGCTCACCATCATCGACCCGGGCCTGACGAACCCAGTTGCCCAGCGAAGTGTCGGAAATGCCGAGCTCGGCGGCCACGTCGGCGATCGACTTCCCGCTGGTACGCACCAGCTCCACGGCCTCACGCTTGAACTCGGCAGAGAACTTTCGTCGGGTGCGTTGCGCCCCGTGCTGTTGCTCGTCTGACATGTGGACCATCCTCTCTATCGAGGTGTCCAGCTGCACGGGGGAAGTCCAGTTGGACATCAACCCTGAGACGTTGCGTAACTGGACCCGGCAGGCCGAGATCGACGACGGCGAGCGCGCGGGCACCAGCAGCGCTGAGCATGAGGAGAACAAGCGGCTGCGCGCGGAGAACGCCGAGCTGCGACGCGCGAACGAGATCCTTCGCAAAGCGTCGGCGTATTTTGCGTCGGCGGAGCTCGACCGCCCACGCCGGTGATGGTTGCCTTCATCGACGATCACAAGGTCGAGCTCGGGGTCGAGCCGATCTGCGCGCAGTTGCCGATCGCCCCGTCGACCTACTACGCCTACAAGCGCCGCCCGCCGTCGGATCGGGCGCTGCGCGACGAGTACCTACGCGAGCAGATCCAGCGGGTCTACGACGCCAACTTCCAGGTGTACGGCGCCCGCAAGGTGTGGATCGAGCTGGGCCGCGAGGGCATCGCCGTGGCGCGCTGCACCGCCCGTGCGGCTCATGCGCGCCATGGGCCTGCAAGGAGTGCGTCGCGGCAACACGGCGCCCACGACCACCAGCCCCGACCGTGCCGCCGCGCAGACGCTGCCTGACCTGGTCGACCGCGAGTTCACCGCCGCGCGCCCCGATCAGGTGTGGTGCGCGGATCTGACCTACGTGCCGCTCGAGCGCGGCGGATTCTGCTACGCCGCGCTGATCACCGACGTGTACACCCGCGGGATCGTGGGCTGGGCAGTGGGCACCAGCCTGGCCGCCGACCTGCCGCTGGCCGCGCTCGAGCAGGCGCTGCACCGCCGCGGCGGCGCCCTCGACGGGCTCATCCACCACTCCGATAGGGGCTGTCAATACACCAGCGTGCGCTACGCCGACCGTCTCGACCTCGAACGCATCACCGCCTCAATGGGCTCGGTCGGCGACAGCTACGACTGCGATGATCCTCTTGCTGCCGCTCCGGCGGTCTGACCCTTGCTTACGACTGACCGAGTGTCCTGGCGTTGACTTGTCGATCGCGCGGGGCGGCAGCACCGAGATGGCTCACCGGCCGAGCGGGCAGTGACCTCATAGGAGCCTGACCACACCAGGTCCCCTCGCAGTCCTGTCCGCCCGCCCGACCGGCGAGTGTGACCGTCGACCGTGCGAGCGAGAGGATCAACGGCCATGACCAGCATCGCGCTTGAGCGCTCCGATGTCATCGTCGGAGTCGACACCCACAAGGACCAGCACGTGGCCGTGACCCTCGACGGGCTCGGCGGACGACTCGAGCAACGCTGCGTCCCAGCCACCAACGACGGCTACGCCGAGCTGCTGGCCTGGGCCGATGCTCAGGGACGCGTGGTCGCCTTCGGCGTCGAGGGCACCGGCAGCTACGGCATCGGGCTCGCGCGGTTCTTGCGCCGCCACGCTCGCTGTGTGATCGAGGTCAGCCGTCCCCCGCGCAAGGACCAGCGGCGCGCCGCGGGCAAGAGCGACCCCGTCGACGCCGAGCACGCCGCCCGCCAAGTGCTGGCCGGCACGGCCACGGTCGCGCCCAAGGCCAGCGACGGCGACATCGAGACACTGCGACTGCTCAAGGTCGCCCGCGATACCGCCGTCAAGGCGCAGAGCCAGACCATGGTCACGCTCAAGGCGACCCTGGTGACCGCCAGCGACGACCTGCGCGCCGAACTCGAGGCGCTGTCGAACTTCAAGCTGGTCACCGCCTGCGCCGCGTTCGACTCCGACGACGAGCTCGCCTGCCCCGACACCGCGATGCGCCACGTGCTCGGCGTGCTCGCGCGCCGCTGGCTCGCCCTTCACGCCGAGGCCAAGACGCTGGCGCGCCAGCTCACCCAGCGCACCCAGGCCGCAGCACCCCAGCTGCTCGACGCCTTCGGCGTCGGCCCCGACATCGCTGCCGAACTGCTCATCGCCGTCGGCGACAACGGCGACCGCATCCGCTCCGAAGCCGCGTTCGCCAAGCTCTGCGGCGTCTGCCCCATCCCCGCCTCATCGGGCAAGACCACCCGCCACCGGCTCAACCGTGGCGGCAACCGACAAGCGAACTCCGCGCTGTTCCGCGCCGTCGTCGTGCGCATGCGCTGGCACGAACCCACGCGCACCTACGTCGCGCGCCGCACCGCCGAAGGCAAGTCCAAGCGCGAGATCATCCGCTGCCTCAAGCGCTACCTCGCCCGCGAACTCTACCACCTGCTCCCACCCACCCAGACCACCGACGAACGGCTTCACTTGGCCGCATAGACGCCCTTGACATCTATAGGAGCTTCAACGCGCTCATCGAGTCCGCGATCGGGCTGCACAAGACCGAGCTCATCGGCCGTCACGGCCCCTGGCCCGCCGCCCCCGACGTCGAACTCGCCACGCTGGAGTACATCAACTGGTTCAACCACAAACGCATCCACACCGCCATCGGCGACCGACCCCCCGCCGAACACGAAGCCGCCCACTGCAACGCGCACAACGACCTGAATCACACCCCCGCAATCCAATAACCACGCCCTCTACAAAATCCGGGGGGTTTCACCCACAGTCGCAACACTTCTCGGATCTCGGTCACCGATACCTCCCGGCACGCCATGCGCCCTCCCACCGCTCGACAGCGACGTAGGACGCGAACTGAACCGCTCAGGCGACCGAAACCCCCGCAACCACCCCCGGTCCCATAACTGGCGACGGGGTGGTCCCATCCTCGTGGCGAAACCCCCTCACAGGTGGTCCCATGCTCGTGGCGGACGACAGCGACCGACGATTTCGCCTTCCGCCCAGTTGTACGGCGTCGGCACCCCGAACTGACTGATTTCGCGGCTCAATAGCCCCGCCTACGCGTACCCCTGCCAACGCTTCGCCGACGCCCTCACGAACGCCAACGCATGACTCGGGGCCACCGTGGATCGCTACTCCTTCGATGTAGAGCTCTCTCATCTCCTTCTCCATGCCGGTTTATCCCGGCGCTCACAACCACCGGCGCCGACACACCGCACTGGACATGCGCAGCCCCGCCCGCTACGAACACGAGGAGGTGCACGCCGAACCCACCCTGGCACTGTTCACCCAACCCTGAACGTGTCCACGGGAGCGGGCAAGGTTCAGACCCGCTGGTGTGCTACCACCCGACGTCGTGGTATCGACAGCACCCAGCAGACCCGCCGCCCCAAGCTGCTGGGGGCCCTCGGAGGCGCCGCCCGCACCGACCGGGTCGTCCTCCACGACCACCGCGGTTTGGTAACGCGCCACAGCGCCACCACCGCCGGGGCGACCCGCTACACCACCGCGTCCTATGCCAAACGACGCAACCTGATCCGCCACATCACCAACATGTAGTGGTTCCATCCCCACAATCACCTTGCGCCAAGGGGACTACCCCCTAAACTAAATCATGCGCCCTAAAGGACCCATAATTGCCGGGCGAACGGGGCACCATTCAATTTACTGATAGTACCTCCGACTCAAGGTACCTCAGAAAGCCGGGGAGATCGATCACTGGAAGGGCGGACGCGCGTCGCACCTCGGCGCTAAGCGGTAGTACCGCTGCACACTCGACGAGAATTGCGCTCGCGCCAGAGGCTCGTAGTCGTTTGCAACTCTCTGCCAGAGAAATGGTAGCCTGGTACCAATCGGGGTCCACTTCCTGTGATCCACCCAGCCAATCCCACCCTGGCAGGGTACGGATTTCCTCGATCAGGAAGGCAGTTTCGAAATCATCCGACGGGTTTAGCCTTTGAAGGTGACGTCGGACGATGGGCTCATCAAACGCCAAGATTCCCAATGGAGGGCCGAAAATCTCCAGTGCAACCGACGACAATATAAGAGATGATAAGATTGTCGGTCGATCAGTCGAATCTCTTACGTCATCCTGGTAAGGGTCAGCCAGACCACAATTTGAGGCGATAATTCGGCTACCTCCAGCGACCAACCTATTGGCGGCGTGTAAGAATGCATCTTTGGCATCACCGTGAGCGATATCGACCAAAGATACTCCACTGAGGCGCTCAAGTCCTAAAGTTTGCCGGTATTCGGATGGATCGATAATTGACCCCTCTCCCGTCACCTTAGTGTCCGGCAACAGGACCATGCCAATGCCTGATCCTGAGTGTGGCTGTTGATGCGGAACTTGGTCATCTGAATGGCACACCTACGACTCCCCCTGTTTATAGCTGCTATCCAACTGCTAGGTGTTCAGTGCGTCCTGTTCGTGCGCCCTCACCGGCTCTCCATCGCTCCGCTCGTCGGATTTGGGGAGGCCGGGGAGAGAACGTGGTCCCCTCCAGCAGCAGGACCCGTATCGACTGCCCTTGCATTCTGACTGTCCGCCCTCCACGGTGGCTGTCTACTGCTGGCTTGCCCCACGCTTGGGATGCCTGCGCTCAGGTCGTGACGGGCAGGCCTTCTTTGAGGACGCCGGCGACGGAGACATCGGCGATCTTTGTGGCGTCGACGCCCCGCGGGTCGATGTCGAGCGCGACAAGGTCGGCGCGCTTGCCGACTTCGATGCTGCCCCGATCGTCACCGACTCCGAGCGCGTTAGCCGCGTGGCGGGTGTGGGCGCGGAGCCCGTCCATGACCGACAGCGCCTCGCCGGGGTCGAGGATCTCCCCGATGCAGGACTCGCGTGTCGTGGCGCACTGCACTCCGAAGAGCGGGTTGAACTGTCGGAGCTCCGCCCCGGCGACATCCGAGCTCGGGCCGAACTCGACCCCGCGCTGACGCAGCGATTCGAACGGGAAGAGGCCGGCGCGCGCGTAGTCGCCGAGGTAGTCGGGGATGAAGCTGCCGAGCGTCCACACAAAGCCGGCTTGGGGCACGAGCGAGACTCCTGCCCGCTGCCACCAGTCGATGGTCTCCTCCGAGGTCACGAGGTTGCCGGCATGCTCGAGTCGGACGGGCAGCGCGTTGCCGGCGTCAGCGGCCTCGGCCGCGATGGCCGCCTCGCACATGAGCCGCTGTGCCCACTCGCCGTTGACGTGCGCCGCGACTTGCAGGTCGCGCTCGCGGCAGCCACGGATGATCTCGGTGAGTTCGTCCTTGTCGTAAGCGAGCCGCCCGAACCACCCGGAGGTCCCACGGTATGGGCGCAGCACGGCCGCGCCGGCCGCGGAGAATCCGCCGTCGACGAAGATCTTTACGCCTGCGACGTCGAAACGGTCGTTGGCTAGCGCGGCGTGTTCCCCGTCATGGGCGTGATCCCAGCTGCTGCGCATCGACGCGGTCCCTGGCGCCCACACGTAGGCGCGGACGCCGAGCGGCAGCCGGCCTGCGCCTGTCTCGCCGCTGAGGATGCTCACGCCCTGCATCGTGTCGGTGATCTCGCCGATGCTCGTCACGCCTTGTTCGAGCAGGTAGCCCCGAGCGGTGGTGAGCATGGCCTCGGTCAGCTCGTCGGTGGACAGCTCCGGGATGGGGAGCGCGTAGAAGAGCTCTTGGATGACGCCGCTGTACCGGTCGTTGTCGTCGACGCGCAGGTGGGCGTCGCCGGTCGGCGAGGGCAGGCGCTCGAGCTGTTCGACAAGGCGTTCGAGACCCACGCCGTTCAGCACGGTGATGTGCGCGCCGAACCGGACAGCGATCGGGTGCGCGGTCGAAACGGTGTCTAGGTCGTCGCGGGTCGGCAACCGCTGGTCGCTGAACCGCCGGTCGGCAAACAAGCCGCCCTGCCCGACGAGCCAGCCGCCGCGCGCGTCGCGCAAATGTCTGGACTGGCTCAACGCGTCGAGCATGTCGGCGATGCTCGCGCACGGCGGCGTGCGACAGTCGACGGTGCCCCACATCGCGGAGCTGGTCATCTCTAGGTGCACGTGGGGATCGACGAAGCCGGGCATGAGGGGTCGCTCGTCCAGCTCGACCCGGGTGAGGTCAGCGAGGCTGGGATCGTCGGCGGTGGCGTCCCGTTCGACGATGCGCGCGATGCGTCCGCGATCGACGTGGACGTAGCCGTCGAGGGTGCGCCCGTCGGTGTCCATCGTGAGAACCCGAGACGAGCCGACGAGGAACTCGGCGTCGCCTTGGAGCGCGTCGAATCCCGCCCTAGCTGACACGGAAGCCCCTCCCGATACGACTGCGCGGGGTCATGAACTCGCGGATTCCGTCGATGCCGTTCTCGCGTCCATATCCTGAATGCTTGATGCCGCCGAACGGGATCCGCGGGTCCGAGACGCTCGGGCGGTTCACCCCGACCATGCCGGCCTCAAGGAGGCTTGAGAGGTTGTCGGCTTCCCTGGGGTCGTCGCTGTAGATGTAGTGGGCCAGCCCGTAGTCGGTCCGGTTCGCCGCAGCGACCGCCTCGTCGACCCGGTCGTAGGGTAGGAGCGGCAGTACCGGGCCAAAGATCTCCTCCTCGACCACCGGCCAGCTCTCGTCGGCGTTGGTGACGATCGCCGGGAGCACATAGTTCTCACCGAGCTCGCTGGAGCCAGCAGGCTGCAGCACCGACGCGCCAGCGGCTCTCGCGTGACCGAGCAGGTCCTGGATCTTCTTCGCGGCGGCGAGGTTGATCAGGGGGCCGACCTGGAAGCGGTCGTCGCGCAGGTCCCAGCCGACCGCGACCTCGTCGAGCTTCCCGCGCAGGATGTCGATCGCGTCGGACATCTGATCACGGACGATGTAGAGCCGGTTCGGGGAGATGCACGCCTGTCCTGAGTTGGCGAGCTTGCCGGCGAGCACGTCGGTGAGGCACTGCTCCAAGTCGTCGATTCTGCCGATGACGACTGCGGCGTTGCCGCCCAGCTCCAGCGAGACGCGCTGGAAGTGCTCGGCGGAGTTGCGCACCATTACGCGGCCGACCTCAACCGACCCGGTGAAGCTCACCTTCCGCAGAGACGGCCGCGCCATGAGGGACTCGACGACGGCGGCTGGCTGCGCGGTCGGGAGCACCGCGCCGACGCCCGCGGGCATCCCGGCGGCGTCAAGGTCCTGACCGATCAGCGCCGCAGTCATCGGCGTCTCCTCTGCTGGCTTCAGGATGAACGGGCATCCAGCGAGCAGGCTCGAGGCGACCTTGCGAATCGGCAGGGAGAGAGGGAAGTTCCAAGGGGTGATGAGCAGCGACGGCCCGACGGGCGCAAGGCCGACCTCAAGGTCTGGGTCGGAGCGGTACCTGCCCTCCTCTGGCCGTACAGCCTGCTCGTGCACTTCAAGCAGCTCGGCGAGCGTCGCGAGCGCGACATCGACTTCCTTGTCCGCGTTGCCACGCACCTTCCCGCTCTCAAGCGCGATCGCGGCTGCGTAGAGTCCGCGTCGCGCAGCGATGCGGTCGCGCAGGCCAGCCACGAGCGCGGCTCGGGCTTGGACTGACTCGGCCTCCCACCCGGGTTGGGCCCCTACTGCCGCCGATAGCGCTCGACCTGCCTGGTCCGGCTCGCAGTCAGGCACTTCGGCGACGGTCTTGCTCAGCCCCGGCGCATCGACCGGGAAGGTGCCCGCGTACATGGGCCGCTCGAGCCGTCCGTCGATGAGCGCCCCCGCCTCAGCGACGCCGACGAGCTCCCCTACCGTCTCGTCCGCATGATCGGGCACTGTCACCATCCTCCCTCCCTGTTGCTCAGAGCACGGCGCTCTGCCGCGAGCTCGGCGCAGACTTGCATGGCGAACCCGCCTTTCGGCCAGCCCGCGTAGATGGCGGTGTGCAAGATGGTCTCGAACAGATCGTCGGTGTCGATGCCCTCGTCAAGAGCGGCGCGCAGGTGGTGCTTCGCCGCTCCTTCGGACTGGCCGCTGACGACCAGACCGATCGTGAGTAGTCGCCTCTCCCGTGAGGAGAGGCCCTCTCGGGCCCAGACCCCGTCGAAGACCATCGACTGGGTGAGGTCGCGCCACTGCTCGCGCCATGCCTCGACGTCGATCTCTTGTCGGTCAGCCATCGTGGGCTCCTTGGGTCAGGAAGCTGGAGCGCCAGTACCCGAGGGGGGGCGGTCGGCGGTGTCGCTATCGACGACCCGGCCCACCACGATTTCGTGGTCGCCACCAGGGTAGGTTTCCCAGAGTTCCAGCCGGGCCCACGCGAGCCACGAGGCCGGGATCGCCAGCCCCCCCTCGGTGCGTTGCACCTCGACGTCGGCGAACGGATGGGCACCCGGCTGGGCGAACTTCTGGGCGGTGAGGCGGCTGTGGTCGCTGTCGTCGAGGATAGCCACGGCGAAGGCGGCGTGGTGGTGGATCGCCTCCAGCGTCGCGGAGTGAGGGGTGAGGCAGGTGAGCAGCAGCGGGGGATCGAGGCTGAGGCTCGCGAAGGAGCTCACCGTGCAGCCGTAGTCGTGCCGTCCCTGTCGCGCGCTGACGACGGCGACACCGGTGAGGAACGAGCCGGCGAGGCCCTTGAACGCGTCGGCGTGGACGCCCTGCGGGCGGGCTCGGCGCGCCATCGCTTCGTGCTGGGTACTGACGGACTTCATCGTCATCGCGGCCTCACTGTCGTCTGCCACCGGGCCTTGCGAACTCCGAGGCATCGCCAACTCACGCGAGGAGGTCGTCGCGGAGTTTGCCGAACTGCTGGATCGCGCGGATCGTCTGCTCTTGGTCTGCTCCGAACGTCACGTTGAGGTTGAGGATGTCAACGCCGGCGTCACGATAGAGGCGCGTCTTGTCGAGGACCTCCTCGTAGGTCCCAACAAGTAGGCGCTCCCTCATCGCCTCAAGGGTCGGCTCTTCTGCTTGGACCTGTGGCCTGACGATGCCGCACTCGTCGGCATTCTGCGAGAAGTCGTGGAGTTGCTGATGAATCCGCCAACCTTCGCGCAGCTCCTCGAGGTTGCGCCACACCGCCGCGTCGTCGGGGCAAATGAACGCGTACCGGGTGATGCCGATGTGGTTGGCGGTCGCTCCGCCTCGTCGCTGCCCTTCGCGGAACGAGGCGACGACATTGCGCATGTGCTCGACGTCCCAGAGGAACAGCGAGTTCAGGACGTGGTACCCGCGCGCCGCGGCGTCCTCAACCGCAGGCGGGGACTGCGCCGCGACCCACACCGGGGGGCCGGGCTGCTGGCGCGGTCGCGGCCAGACGTAGGCGCGGTTGAAGCTGATGTGCTCGCCGTGCTGCTCGGCGGGCTCGTCGGGGTTATGCCAGATCGCCTCGAGCCCGGTGAGCGTCTCGATAAAACGGTCCCGGCTCTCCCCGAAGGGGATGCCGAAGCCCTCGAACTCGTACTTGTAGGCGCCGCGCGCCACGCCGAGGTCCAGCCGCCCGTCCATCAGCTGGTCGGTCGCTGCGATCTCCCCGGCGAGGCGCAACGGCTCGTGAAAGGGCAGCACAACCGCGGCGGTGCCGACGCGGCAGCTGACGTGCTGAGCGAGGTTGGAGGCGAGCAGCAACGCGGAGGGGGCGGGCAGGAACTGGACTAGGTGGTGCTCGGGCGCCCAGACGCGAGTGAAGCCGCTCTCGTCCGCGGCGATCGCCGCATCGATCATCCGCTCATAGATGCCGTCAATATCTGCGGGACGGTTCACCTGGTACGACAGGAACAAACCCAGCTGCATGCGGTAACCCCTTCCCTTCCGCTTCGGCGCACCGCGCTTGATTGCCTACAGCGAAGGTTAGGGACGGCAACCGCGATTGGCTTCCTACACTTTCGGGGAATCTGTCTCCCGCCGCTGCTTCCCATCGTTCAACCCGTGGCCCAGCGGCACCGCTCCGCCGCTCCAGTGTCTTGGCGCTGACGCTAGCCCTGGCTATTCGCGTCGGTTAGGCGTGGGGTGGGTGCCTGGAATGAGATGACCCCTTGGCCTGCGAGGATGCGGTTTGTCGAGAACACGCACCCGAGACCAAGGGGTTCATCGTGCGGGTGAAGGCTAACAGCACCGCAGGGCGTTTCGACGTTACCGATGACGGCGTCGGCGTGGAGGGTCGTGCGGGCTTGTCGCTGCCGGCACAGGTCGCCAACCGCACGGGGCTGACTCGGGCGCTGTCGGGCGCGCTGTCGAGGTGCGGTCGTGGCGCGAGCATGACCCTGGGGTGGTGGCCCGCGATCTGGCGGTGATGCTCATCGACGGCGGCGAGGCCACCGCTGATCTCGCGCGCCGCGATCCCGACTTGTTCGGTGAGCACGCCGGGCAGCACACCGCGTCGCAGCCCACGGCGTGGCGCACCATCGAGGCGATCGCCGCCGACGAGCTCGTCCTGACTCGCTGCTTGGGTTCAAGGGGTGGTCGCAACACTTCGGCAGGGAGGGGTTGCGATGGGAGAGCGCAAGCGTCGACAGGCTGACCGTGCGGGGCGTCCGGCGATGCGGTCGCCGGGACGTCCGTCGGTTGGCGGGCGTGAGCATCGTCAGCGGTTCTGGGTGGCGGTGGCCGCGGGCGCGTCGAGCGATGATGCCGCTACGACGGCCGGCGTGTCGCCAGCCGTCGGGACCCGTTGGTTCCGAGAGGGTGGTGGTATGCCAACAGTTAGTCTTGCGCCGCGGTCGGGGCGCTACCTGTCGTTCGCCGAGCGCGAGAGATCGCGATCCTGCGCGCCCAGAAGGTAGGGATTCGCGAGATCGCCGGTCGCGTCGGGCGCGCCGCTTCGACGGTCTCGCGGGAGCTGCGCCGCAACGCCGCGACCCGCGGCGGCGCGCTCGAGTATCGGGCGAGCACCGCGCAGTGGCACGCCGACCGGCGCGCCGCCCGCCCGAAGGTCGCCAAGCTCGCCGCGCACGAGGGGCTGCGCGACTACGTGCAGCAGCGCCTGGCGGGCACGCTCACCAGGCCCGACGGGGCCGCGGTGCCCGGCCCGCAGGTGCCGTGGAAGGGCCGTGGTCGCGGGCCACGACAGCCACGCCGGTGGGCCAGCGCGTGGAGTCCCGAGCAGATCAGCAACCGACTGGCCGTTGACTTCCCCGCAGACGCGATGATGCGGATCAGCCACGAGGCCATCTACCAGTCCCTCTACGTGCAAGGCCGCGGCGCGTTGCGCCGCGAACTGACCGCGTGCCTGCGCACCGGCCGGGCACTGCGCGTGCCCCGCGCCCGCGCCCACCGCCGGCGAAAGACCTTCGTCACCCCAGAGATCATGATCAGCCAACGCCCCGCTGAGGCCACCGACCGGGCCGTGGCCGGCCACTGGGAGGGCGACCTCATCCTCGGGCTCGAGAGCTCGGCGATCGGCACGCTGGTCGAGCGCACCACCCGGTTCACCATGCTGCTGCATCTGCCCCGCCTCGACGGCCACGGCCAGCCTCGCGTCAACAACGGGCCGCCGTTAGCCGGCCACGGCGCCGAGGCCGTCCGCGACGCCACCGCCACCGCGCTCGCCGGGCTGCCCGAGAAGCTGCGCCGCTCGCTGACGTGGGACCAAGGCGCCGAGATGGCCCAACACGCCCAGCTGCGCCTCGACACCGGCCTGGCGATCTACTTCTGCGACCCCACAGCCCCTGGCAGCGCGGCACCAACGAGAACACCAACGGGCTGCTGCGCCAGTACTTCCCAAAGGCACCGACCTCTCCAAGCACGGCCCCGACGAGTTCACCGCCGTCGCGTACACACTCAACGCCCGACCGCGCAAGACCCTCGGCTGGCAAACCCCCGCCGAAGCCCTCAACGACCACCTACACTCACCTCCACAAGGCCGTGTTGCGACGAGCCCTTGAATCCGCCCAGCACACCTCGCTGGCGTTCACCGACGCGCTCGTCGACGCTGGCATCGCCGGATCCATCGGCAGCGTCGGCGACGCCCTCGACAACGCGCTGATGGAATCCGCGATCGGGCTGTACAAGACCGAGTGCGTCCGCGCCGACTCGCCGTTCCGCCGCGGGCCACTGCGCACCCTGGCCGACGTCGAGCTGATCACCGCCGAGTACGTCCACTGGTTCAACCACCAGCGCCTCATGCACCGCCTCGGCCGCATCCCGCCGGCTGAAGCCGAGGCCCGCTACGATGCCGAGCACGTGACCGACCAGCAGGCCGGTTCACAGACACCCGAGGGTGCATGAAACCCGGGACGCTTCAGCTGCGCATGCCCAGGGATCCGTGGAGGCGTCTTTCGTTGTACCAGTCCACCCAGCCGGAGGTCGCGTACTCGACGTCGGCGATGGTGCGGTATGGCGGCTCTTCGTCTCGAAGCGTGGAGCTGGGGCTGATGGTTGGCCCGCTGGAGGCTCCTTCGTGAACGCCTAACGCCTCCTGAGAAATCGCGGGTGTCCAAGCTCGCGAACCAGGAGGCGTCAGGTGGGTGTCGAGGTAGTGCAGCCGATGCTGTCATGCTCGGATTGCCCGAGTTCCGGGTGTTGGCCTCGGTTGAGGTCGACGGGGAGCTCGAGCTGCTCGTCGAGACGACCGCCGATCGGGACTGGTGCCGGGACTGCGGGGTCAGGGCCCGGTCGCACGACCGTCGGGAAGTGCCCGTCCGCGACGTGGCGGCGTTCGCCCGGCCGACGACGTCGAACTCGCCACCCTCGAGTACATCAACTGGTTCAACCACAAACGCATCCACACCGCCATCGGCAGACCCCCCGCCGAACACGCAGCCGCCTACTGGAACGCCCACAACGACCTGCATCACACCCCGGCAATCCAATAACTACACTCTCTACAAAACCCGGGGAGTTTCAGCTGGCTAATCAAACGCCGAACTGTGTCACAAACTCAGACACAGGTCACCTCCGAGGCCCGACCTCTGGCCGTAATGCGGATGGCACGATGTCAGCCTCTCACACTGTTATAACGACAGTCCCAGCTCTCGCGTCACTTCTCCGGGAGGCGCCCCAATCAGAGTCCGGCATCCGGCACAAACCCAAGGCACTGGCTACCGTCAACCCTCACCGTTACCTGTTGCCCAACCTCTGCACGTCTCCGCACATCCTCACAGTCAACAGTCACACCCCTATAAAGCTCCACAATCGCTATTTGCTTCAAACCGCGGAAAACAACGCCACGAACAACACCAGGCCAGCCACCCGGAGGCTCCGGACTGAGCCCTTCATGCATAACCATATTCTCGGGACGAACTCCAACCGCCATTCCATCTCCCTGGGCTAGCCCAAGGGGACGAACAGGCGACTCAACCAGGACTTGCATACCCGAACCTACATCAACGGCGTAACCGTCCTCAAAGCAATCGACAACCGTACCGGAGAACGTGTTTAACTCTCCAACGAAGTTCGCGACAAACCAAGTACGCGGCTCATGATAGACCTCCTTCGGGCCCTCAACCTGCTCTACCCGACCCTCATTCATCACCGCGACGCGATCCGACATCGTCAAAGCCTCTTCCTGATCATGCGTAACATAAAGCGTCGTAATCCCAGCCTCTTGCTGAATTCGCCGGATCTCCAACTGCATGGACTGTCGAAGTTGGGCATCCAAAGACGACAACGGTTCATCAAATAACAAGAGACGCGGCTCAATTGCCAGCGCCCTAGCGAGCGCAACTCGCTGCTGTTGTCCACCACTCAACTCACCCGCACGGCGTGACTCGAATCCCGTCAACTGCACCACATCCAACATCCTCCTCACGCTAGCCCGGATGGCGGGTTTCGACCATTTGCGCATCTGAAGGCCAAACGCAACGTTGCCCTCAACGGTCTTATGGGGAAACAAGGCAAAGTTCTGAAACACCATACCGATATCTCGTTTACGGGGTGGAACGATTGTGATGTCATCGCCTAGCACGATCCGGCCGGCTCCGGGAAACAAGTGTCCGGCCACAAGGCGCAAAGCCGTAGTCTTGCCTGACCCAGACGGGCCCAAGAGGGTCAGGAACTCTCCCGGCTCAACCGTTAGACTAAAGTCTGACAGAGCCCTTGGCTGATGGTGAGGGCCCGACCTGCCGTTGGAGTAAGAGAACGACACTCCATCTAACCGCAACTCATAGGCTTCCGGCTTGCTAGACGCGCGGCCAGCGATCCCTCGTTCCGCCATACTTGTGCTCATAATGCTACACTCCTAGCTAGCTCGCAAGCTATAAGGACGAGCTCCGGAGGCCGCCAGTGCGATACCATATCAAGGTAGCAAACCCCGCCACGACGATCAAAACACTGGCTGCCGCGAAGAGTTGCGGTGAGAGCGAAAACTGGGCAGCGAAGAATAGCTCTACTGGCAGGGTACTGGCGCCCGCACCCCCAAGGAACAGAGACACTGGCACATTTTGAAATGATATGAGGAAGGCGAAGAACGCTGCAGCGAGGATGGAAGGTCGCAACATCGGCAATGTAATGCGCCAGAAGGCCTGTACCGGCGTGGCACCAAGGCCCTCGGCGGCCTCCACTATTCGTGGATCTGTCTTCAAAAGGCCTGCGACAACGGTAGTGATCACAAAGGGCGTTGCAATCACCACATGCCCCACCAGTAGTCCCGGCAAAGTACCCACAAGGTTAAAGCCTGCGCCCTGGACTAGTATGTACGCTTGGAATATCGCTACCCCCGTAACTACCTGCGGCATCGTCAGGGGGGTCCGCAAACCGGTCTCAAGCAACGACTTCCCGCGAAAGTTAGCGCGGTACATCCCCAGGGCCGCTGGTACACCCAGGAGGACGGCTGCGGAGGCAGTCATTCCCGCAAGTAACATGCTTCGCAGGCCCGCTGCCCAGAGACTCCCAGGGATCGTCCTATACCACTGAAAAGTGAATCCGTCGGGAGGGAACGACACCCTTCCCGCAGCATTCAAGGAGGTCAAAACTACCATTACCACTGGGGCAACGACGAAAACGAGGACGATGACGCTAAACATGTACAATACGCACTTCCCGGGAGGGGGAATCAGCAGTCGGAAATCTCGCGCTTTGCCACCTACGCCCGGTGCGGGTCGATGGCTCATCGCTTTCCTGCGTGCAATCATCATTCCTACCGGCTCCGTGCAACAAGTCGACGGGTGGCCAGAGTGGCAGCAACCGACGCCAAGCCAATAATCAGCACGAGGGCAACCGAGGCCGTCGCTGCAGCAGGATAGTTAAGCGCCGTCTGCATTTGGTTATATATATAGACTGGAATCCATGGCACTAGGCCACCGCCGAGGATGGCCGGTGTGGTGAACGACCCGGCTGCGGTCGCCATGACCAACAGAGACCCTGCGACTATTCCCGGCCAGCTCAAGGGAACAACTACACGGCGCATGACCTTGGACCAAGACGCACCGAGCCCAGCTGCAGCGTCCTCGAGTTCACGAGGTATGGACATAATCGCTGGGGTGCAAACCAGTACCATGTAGTGAAGCTCAACGTGAATCATGGCAGCGATCACTGCGGCCCTCGTCTGCAGCAAGTCCAATCCGTCTGCGCTCAGCCCAGCGCCTCTTAAGGCTACATTGATCGGACCTTCGCCCCCTAACAACATCAGCCATCCCAGTGTCTGAACCACCGCACTTAAGAACGACGACGCAATCACACCAAATAGCAAGACGGTACCCCACCGTGCTGACCGTGCAATCACGTAGGAAATAGGAAAACCCACCGCCGCAGTGAATATGACGATCGCCACGACCAACGCTAGCGATTCGACGAACAGCGTTCTAAGTTGCGGATCCGTTATTAACGCTTCCCAGTTCTGTGTGGTGAGCCCGCTGTCAAACTCAGCGGGCCCGCCATAAGGCCTGACACTTCCTAACCCAAACACAGTCAATGGTAGCGCGAAGGCGGCGAGATTGAAAACCAAGACCGGCGCGATCAACCACCAGCTGCGCCGACGGCTCCTTGTCTCCAACTCTTGCCCCCCACCCGCCGCCGTAGGGCCTGTCACTTAGTTACCGAACAGCCCGGGCCACCGGTCTGCAATTTCGTCAGTTTGGGGGACCAGGTCATCTACCGGCATGGTGTAGAGGTCATCAACATCTTCTTCGGTTAAGAAACGGTCTTCCTCAACAGCGTCCGCATCCAACGATTCCGACGCCTCTACTACGGTCGGTTCCGTCTCGGTTTCCTCCATCATCGGGACTAAGGCATCCGGATCGAAATGCATGTCAATCAATCGATGGGCCAAAGCTCTTGTCTCGCCGTCAAGGTCCGCCATTACCTGCATCGCAGTGCTGCGAACCAGAATACCCTCGTATCCTTCAACCGTAGGGAACACAAGCTCCACGGGTTCCCCTTGCTCTTGCAACTGGTACACCCGTCCAGGCGTTGTGGTCCACGCCCACACATCGCCACTCACGATCTGCGTGTCCACTGCGGCCGATGAGCTGTACACTTGATTGACCTCAAGCTCGGACAACCTGTCGTAACCGGGCTCAAGATTGCTCATATCCTCTCGTCCTGCCAACAGGTTAGCCATAACAAGCGTGGGCAGCGCCATCTCGACACTACTATCGGGTACGGCGACGCGGCCGGCTAGGTCCTCGTGCCAAAGCGCCTCCCAGCTATCCGGCGGCGTGTCCACGCCAGCATCCTCAAGTGCCGCCTCATTGTAACCAAAGGCCAACCTGTACCACGTCAGGGCTGGAGTATATCCAGGCTCAATGACCGCTTCGTCAAACACTCCTTCCACATTTGGAGCAGAGCTGGCATCTATTTCGTCGATCAACTCCCGATCGATCAATTCGGCTATTTGGGTCTCATCGAAGATCGCGACATCGAAGCCGGGATCGCCCCCGCCCGCCGCCAGCAGCCGAGCGAAGTTGTCGCCGGGGTTGCCTTCCACATATTCAATCGTTGCGCCAGTTTCGCTTTCGAACTCGTCACCTACATGTTCGTTGAAGGCGTCATGCCATGTGCCACCGAAGGACGCGAGCCGGATAGTCTCGCCCTCGAAGTCATCCGACGCTTCTTCCGAAGAGTCGTCTGTTCCATCCGCTCCGTCAACATCACTCCCGTTGCCGCACCCTACCAAAACAGCCGATCCAAGGAGCGCCAGCGGAATCAGACAACGCCAGCCGGTAGACACAACGCCCAAACTCGTCGAAAACATTATGCACTCCCTTTCGGGTATAAGTCATCCTGTCTCCGCCGGCCCCCACGCCACTAGAGGTTTTCGTCCGTTTCCACGAGTTCGTACACTACTCGATCTGGCCCCTCTGTTGTGATCTCCTGAAAGGCGGTGATGGTTGCCTGGGCCTTCGAATTGGCCAAGGCCGCGCGCAACTGTTCCTCGCTGTCCCAGAGTCCATAGATCATGTATTGCGTCTCGTCCTCTGTGGACCGCAACAGATGACGGAAATGGTGTCCGGTATTAGCTTTCATTATCGGTGCATTGCGCTTCCAGTTGCTCTCCCATTCCTCTGTCTTGTCCGCCGCCACCCGGGCGGTAACTACGAAGGCAATCATCACTTTCACCCTTTCCCTGCACGGGGTCGGAGAGTCCTGCGGTGGTTTGAATCCTGACGTCTCCAACCTTGTCAACTTGGGGTTAGTTAACCAACAAAGGCGGGGACGACCTCCTTGGATAATAGCTCCATCGAGCGTATTAGTTCAGAAACGGTCCGCGCTTGCACTATCGTCCCGACTTCGATCGCGCCGGCTTGTTTGAACGGCCGGAGTTTGGACGCGACCTTGTCAGGCGTACCCACCGCAAGGGTCGCTACATCGAGTGTGCCAAAGCGCCTGAATTCGCCAGATGCGTGGGCAATCGTTTCGGCTTGGCCTTGGGTCTCGCCGATCGCCACCCATATCTGCGGACATATCTCGACATCCCTGGGCTGGCGAGATGATCGATCGGCTGCGCTATAAAGGATCTCTCGCTTCCGCTGGATCTCATCATAGGAAAGGCCCACAAATGTCCATCCGTCCGCCAGTCTACCGGCTCGGTCGACTCCTGCGTCCGAATTCGCCATGTAGTGTATGGGCAGGTGAGGCTGCACTGGTTTGGGCGTTAGCTGCAGGTTTTCTATACTATAGTGGTCTCCGGCAAATGTAGTGGTTTTTTCCTGCAACAGTTTGTGGGTTAAGGTGATAAATTCGTCGAGTGCGCGACCCCTTCCTCTTGGTTGCGTGCTTCCGAAGTTTTGACTGTATTCTTCTGGGTACCCCCCGATGCACAGCCCGAGGGTATGTCTTCCTTGACAGAGCACATCTAGAGTCGCGGCCTGTCGAGCGGCTAGCACTGGTGTGCCACGCACCGGAGCGACCAATGCCCCGTGTTTGAGCCTTATGGTACTTGTGTATGCAGCAAGGTAGGGCAGTGTGGTCGCGGGCTCGTAGAAGGTGGGCGCCGGTTCATCATCCGTGCGGAGGCGATTTGGTATGGTAGAGTGGTCGTTAGTCCACAAGGCGGAGAATCCCAAACCTTCCGCGGCCTGCGCTATATCGATGAATGCTTGAGGCCCTGCGAAGCCGGGCGGATAAGTTACCCCTTCCCGGCAAGTCGGCAGTCCGATGCCAAAGCGCATACTTTGAGACCCTCCCGCTGTTGATGTTGGTCATTTGGATAGAGTGTTTACGAGGAGTGGCTCGTCGGAGCTGACGACAGGCTGGCAGCGTTGCGGATTGAAGTTTGCCCCGCCCCTTGCAGGCCCGGCAGCCGCCCAGCGCCCAGCCGATTGGTCTTGTAGTCGCGCATCGTCGCGTGTTCGCGGCGGGCGGGTCGCACCTGTGGGTGGCCGCCGCCGCGGAGGTGAGCGAGCGAGCTGACGCTGGGCCAGTAGAGGTCGCCCGCGTCGGCTGCCGGACCGGAGGTGGCGGTATTGGCCGGTGGGCCATACCAGGAGCGCCGGCACAGCGGCGCTGCAGACCGGGGTGACTATTGTCGTCAGTAGGCTGGACGACAGCAAACCTACGCTCCGCAGCTGGCGCTTTCTGCGGATCGCCACTGAGGCGATCAATGGCAGTCGCGGATGAGACGTATCTCGCGTGCCGTCGAGTCAATGGGTCCACCTGAATCGAGGGGTCCACCTGATCGAAGGTTTCAGGTGACCCGTCGTTCGCGACTCTGGGCGGAGGACGCCCCGTCCTGCCTCAAGCGCGGCACCCACACCTTCGAGTTGCATGCCCTTCCCTATCCGCGGCCCCGTGAGGAACGCATCGAGCAGCCTAGGCCGCGTCTGGCCGGTAAGCTTCCTACGGTTCCTAGGAATCTGTGGGGGGCCGGTTCCTCCGGTGCCCGGGACGGAAGGAATCTGGCTCTACGCCACCAATCGTTGAGTCCGTCTCCTGAGTCTCGCTGCGGGTTGATCTTGCCATGCGACGCCGCCGCAGTGCGGCAGGGGCCGTAGCCGGTAGTTCTCGAAGCGGCGGAAGCCTCTGCCGACGCGCTTGATGTGCTTAGAGGCCGCGCCAATAGGGGGTGGTCGGTGGGGCCCGACCGCACCGCTGACCGCACAACTGCGCAGCGCCGCCGCACAAGAGGCGCGATCCCGAGACTGAAACCCCCCGGATTTTGTAGAGGGCGTGGTTATTGGATTGCGGGGGTGTGATTCAGGTCGTTGTGCGCGTTGCAGTGGGCGGCTTCGTGTTCGGCGGGGGGTCGGTCGCCGATGGCGGTGTGGATGCGTTTGTGGTTGAACCAGTTGATGTACTCCAGCGTGGCGAGTTCGACGTCGAGGGCGGCGGGCCAGGGGCCGTGACGGCCGATGAGCTCGGTCTTGTACAGCCCGATCGCGGACTCGATGAGCGCGTTGAAGCTCCTATAGATGTCAAGGGCGTCTATGCGGCCAAGTGAAGCCGTTCGTCGGTGGTCTGGGTGGGTGGGAGCAGGTGGTAGAGCTCGCGGGCGAGGTAGCGCTTGAGGCAGCGGATGATCTCGCGCTTGGACTTGCCTTCGGCGGTGCGGCGCGCGACGTAGGTGCGCGTGGGTTCGTGCCAGCGCATGCGCACGACGACGGCGCGGAACAGCGCGGAGTTCGCTTGTCGGTTGCCGCCACGGTTGAGCCGGTGGCGGGTGGTCTTGCCCGATGAGGCGGGGATGGGGCAGACGCCGCAGAGCTTGGCGAACGCGGCTTCGGAGCGGATGCGGTCGCCGTTGTCGCCGACGGCGATGAGCAGTTCGGCAGCGATGTCGGGGCCGACGCCGAAGGCGTCGAGCAGCTGGGGTGCTGCGGCCTGGGTGCGCTGGGTGAGCTGGCGCGCCAGCGTCTTGGCCTCGGCGTGAAGGGCGAGCCAGCGGCGCGCGAGCACGCCGAGCACGTGGCGCATCGCGGTGTCGGGGCAGGCGAGCTCGTCGTCGGAGTCGAACGCGGCGCAGGCGGTGACCAGCTTGAAGTTCGACAGCGCCTCGAGTTCGGCGCGCAGGTCGTCGCTGGCGGTCACCAGGGTCGCCTTGAGCGTGACCATGGTCTGGCTCTGCGCCTTGACGGCGGTATCGCGGGCGACCTTGAGCAGTCGCAGTGTCTCGATGTCGCCGTCGCTGGCCTTGGGCGCGACCGTGGCCGTGCCGGCCAGCACTTGGCGGGCGGCGTGCTCGGCGTCGACGGGGTCGCTCTTGCCCGCGGCGCGCCGCTGGTCCTTGCGCGGGGGACGGCTGACCTCGATCACGCGGCGAGCGTGGCGGCGCAAGAACCGCGCGAGCCCGATGCCGTAGCTGCCGGTGCCCTCGACGCCGAAGGCGACCACGCGTCCCTGAGCATCGGCCCAGGCCAGCAGCTCGGCGTAGCCGTCGTTGGTGGCTGGGACGCAGCGTTGCTCGAGTCGTCCGCCGAGCCCGTCGAGGGTCACGGCCACGTGCTGGTCCTTGTGGGTGTCGACTCCGACGATGACATCGGAGCGCTCAAGCGCGATGCTGGTCATGGCCGTTGATCCTCTCGCTCGCACGGTCGACGGTCACACTCGCCGGTCGGGCGGGCGGACAGGACTGCGAGGGGACCTGGTGTGGTCAGGCTCCTATGAGGTCACTGCCCGCTCGGCCGGTGAGCCATCTCGGTGCTGCCGCCCCGCGCGATCGACAAGTCAACGCCAGGACACTCGGTCAGTCGTAAGCAAGGGTCAGACCGCCGGAGCGGCAGCAAGAGGATCATCGCAGTCGTAGCTGTCGCCGACCGAGCCCATTGAGGCGGTGATGCGTTCGAGGTCGAGACGGTCGGCGTAGCGCACGCTGGTGTATTGACAGCCCCTATCGGAGTGGTGGATGAGCCCGTCGAGGGCGCCGCCGCGGCGGTGCAGCGCCTGCTCGAGCGCGGCCAGCGGCAGGTCGGCGGCCAGGCTGGTGCCCACTGCCCAGCCCACGATCCCGCGGGTGTACACGTCGGTGATCAGCGCGGCGTAGCAGAATCCGCCGCGCTCGAGCGGCACGTAGGTCAGATCCGCGCACCACACCTGATCGGGGCGCGCGGCGGTGAACTCGCGGTCGACCAGGTCAGGCAGCGTCTGCGCGGCGGCACGGTCGGGGCTGGTGGTCGTGGGCGCCGTGTTGCCGCGACGCACTCCTTGCAGGCCCATGGCGCGCATGAGCCGCTCGACGGTGCAGCGCGCCACGGCGATGCCCTCGCGGCCCAGCTCGATCCACACCTTGCGGGCGCCGTACACCTGGAAGTTGGCGTCGTAGACCCGCTGGATCTGCTCGCGTAGGTACTCGTCGCGCAGCGCCCGATCCGACGGCGGGCGGCGCTTGTAGGCGTAGTAGGTCGACGGGGCGATCGGCAACTGCGCGCAGATCGGCTCGACCCCGAGCTCGACCTTGTGATCGTCGATGAAGGCAACCATCACCGGCGTGGGCGGTCGAGCTCCGCCGACGCAAAATACGCCGACGCTTTGCGAAGGATCTCGTTCGCGCGTCGCAGCTCGGCGTTCTCCGCGCGCAGCCGCTTGTTCTCCTCATGCTCAGCGCTGCTGGTGCCCGCGCGCTCGCCGTCGTCGATCTCGGCCTGCCGGGTCCAGTTACGCAACGTCTCAGGGTTGATGTCCAACTGATCGGCGACGCGCTTGATCGCGCCGCGCTCGTCGATGTCGCGGACCATACGCACAGCCCGCGCCTTCAGTTCCTCGGGGTACTTACGTGGTGCAGCCATGGAGCCACTCTCCTTCCCAAACTCCACGCTCTCCACCATCCCCGGGGCGTCCCACCAGCCCTTGGGACACCGTGGACCGCCGCGTCCAGCGCTGCAGCACCGCCCGGTCCGCCTCGGGCAACACCACCGGCGCCACCTTGGGCCCCCGCCGCGCCATCGCCTGCGACTGGCTTCGCGCATCGGCCAGACCAGCCATCCCCTGCTCAGCGAACCGCCGCCGCCACGTCGACACGGTCGGCTCACTGCAGCCGAGCTCGTCCGTCAGCTCCCGGTTGGAGCGGCCCTCGGCCGCGCCCAGCACAATCCGGGCCCGCACCCGCTCACGCTCACCCCCCTGCAGGACCAGCCCCTCGAGCTCCTCGCATTGCCGGCCGGTCAGCACCACCGGCACAGCCTTGCGGCCCGGACGTCCCATCTGCTCAGCATGCACGCTCATACCGGCAGGCTGCCACACCAACCAGCAAAACCTAGTACCTAACCCACAGTAAACTTTAGCTACAGGACACTAGGAGCCTCATCGCTCACCGAACAGTCGCCGCAGCCTGCAGGCCAGAAGGAGCGCGAACCGCGCGTCGGGGTCCTCGAGATCCATCCCAAGCAGGCCCGCGGCCCGGTCGAGGCGGTATCGAAGCGTGCTCACATGGATGTGCAACTCGCGGGCGACAGCTTGGAGCTTTCCCGTCGACGACAGGAGCACCTCGACGGTGTGCACGAGGTCCGAACCTGACGCCTCGTCGTACTCGAGCAGCGGCCCGATGGTGTCGTCGATGAACGTGGCGGCGCGCCCGTCAGCGCCGGCGCCGAGAAGGAACCCGAGGGTGCCGTACTCCTCGTAGGCCGTCGCCCCGCCAGCGCCGAACAGCGAGGCGAGCTGTCCGCACTCGTCCCACATGCGCTTGCCGTCCCGGGGCAGCACTCCCGGGGAGCTGATGAGCACGGCAACCGCGTCCCGGTCGATGCGGGCGCTGTCGAGCAGGGCGGTGACGCGCGCCTTGACGTCGTCGGTGGTGGCGGCGGGTCGGGCAATGAGAGCGAGCCCGTCGCCGACCCAGCCGCCGGAGACGAGCCCGCTGTGCTCGCTGCGCCAACGGGGCTCCAGCAGCGGCAACGAGTCGATGAGTCGGGAGGCGTCCTGACCGGCGGCGGGCAGGATCTTGACTAGACGCTCGCCGCCGGCGGTGCTGACGCCGAGCTTGGTGAGGCGGACGCGGAGTACAACGGGCTCGTCCTCGCAGGCGACGAGTTCGGCGATGATCTCGTCGCTGAGCTCTTCGAGGTCGTGTGCGAGCATGAGGCTGCGCGATACGGCGAGCTGGGCGCCGACGCTGGCGAGCAGGTCGAGGGCGCGTTCGACGCCGTGCTCGTTGCTATCGCGGACGACGTGGACGCGGATCGCGTGCCGCGGCCACTGCCCGAGCGTGAACGAGCGTGCGGTCACAGTCCCGTACGTCTCGCCGGCGTGGTCCTGCAATCCGATCTCCGCGCTCGGGGCAGGATGGCCGGCGTCGTGGTCGTGACGGGTGGGGTGCACGGCCACACTCTCGGCGCGGGCGATGGCGGCGCTGGCAGGCGCGCAAACATGGACCACCGCGCCGCTGTCGTCGCTGAGGATGATCGACGCGTCGTAGCTGTCGGCGACGCTCTCGAGCAACTCTTCGAGGCTGTCCCCCCGTTGAACCGCATCGACGAGCTTGCTGGTCGCCGACACCGAGTTGGTGAGCCGGGCGATGTTGCGGCGGTCCTCAGCGACTTTGCGCGCGTTGACGAGCGCGATCGAGGCGAGGTCAGCGACGGTCTCAAGAAACTCAACCGCCTCCCCTGAGATGGGCCCGGGGGCGCGAGACTGCACCGACAGTTGCAACGGCGCGCCGTGGGGGTGCATCTCCCGCAGCGGTAGCAGGGCGCCGCTGCGGTAGCCCCGCTCGCGGGCGTCCTCAGCGTAGAGCCGATATTCGCTATTCTGCGCATCGTCGATGATTATGGGCTCGAGGCTGTGCAGTGCGTCCCGGATCGGGATCTCGGCGATCGGCCAGACCCGCAGCCGGCTGGCGTCCGACCACGTTAGCTTATCTTCGCGGGCGATGACCTCGGCTGTCCCGTTGGCAGCGTCGAGTGCGGTGATCCAGCACAGGTCCCATTCGGTGTTGGCGGCCACGGAGGATACGATGGAGTTCAACAACGAGTCGAGGTCCAGGTTCGAGCTCACCGCCGACGCGATGTTGCGCAGGGCGTTGAGCTCGCTGCGCGTCTCGGGCTGAGCCATCCGGGGCACTAGAAGGTCTCGCCTTGCTGGACTGCTTGTAGGAACCGCCGGGTGGTGGCGTGCGCCGGCTCGCTGAAGAACTTGCTGGGTGGCGCGACTTCGACGATGCGGCCGCTATCCATCTTCACGGCGGTGCTGGCGGCCTCGCGGGCGAAGCGCATCTCGTGGGTCACGGCGAGCATCGTCATGCCGGTGCCCGCGAGTTCCTTCATGATAGCGAGCACTTCGCCGACCATCTCGGGGTCATGCGCGGAGGTCGGCTCGTCGAACAGCAGGACGTCGGGGTCCATCGCGAGCGCGCGGGCGATGGCGACGCGCTGCTGCTGCCCTCCGGATAGCGTGGGGGCTTCTTGTCAGCGAAGCTGGCGAGCCCGACGCGCTCCAGGAGGCTGTAGGCGCGCTCCTTGGCGGCGTGCTGCGCGACGCCTCTCACCTTCTGGGGCGCGAGCGCGACGTTGTCGAGCGCGGTGAGGTGCGGGAAGGTCTCGAAGCTCTGGAAGACTATCGCGGTTCGGGTCCGCAGCTCGATCGTGAGGTTGTGGTTTTGCTTTGCGATCTGGGGGAAGAACTGCCTTCCACCGATGTGGAGCTGGCCGGCGTCGGGTTCTTCTAGGAGGTTGGAGCAGCGCAGCAGCGTCGACTTGCCGGAGCCGCTGGGGCCCATGATGCAGACCGTCTCGCCGCTGCGGACTGCGAGGTCGACCTCGTCGAGGGCTACGAACTGACCGTACCGTTTCGACAGGTCCTTCCATTCGGGCGCGAGCCCGAGATCTGTCATCGGCCGGTTCCTCTCTGTCGACTGGCGGGCGATTATCTCCCCGGAGCCTGTGCTGGGTGCCACGGTCGTTCCCCCTTAAATATTGCTTCGCCTGGCGGTGCCACGGAGTCGGCGCTCGGCAACGGCGACGAGCTTGGTCAACGGCAGGGTGAGCATGAGGTACAGGACCACGAGCAGCGCGGAGATCTCGAGCAGGTTGCCGGTGCGTGTCATCTCGTTCCGCCCGACGTAGAGCATCTCGGTCGCTCTGACCGCAGCGGCGAGCGTCGCCACTTTGGTGAGGGTTGCGAAGGAGTTCATGAGCGGCGGCACGGAACTCGATATCAAGGTCGTACACCTCGGCGAAGGAGTCAAACTGCTCTCCTTCGATGCCGCCGAGGCTCCCGTCCGGCTCGATGACCACCGCGGGGGGCTTGCCCCCAGACCGCGATCGTGAGCACCCCGTCCTCGACGAGGTCCATTTCGTCGGACGGATCATCGCCCCCGCCGCAGGCCGTGAGGAGCATTGCCAGCGTGGCGAGCACGACTGCCGAAATTGCGTACCGTCTGTACCGCGGGGGAGAGTCATTAAGAGGACTCCCATTAAGAGGACTCCTTGTCCGCGTCTCCGTCCGCCCTTGCAGGCTCATAAAGATGGTCCTCGTGGACCGTAGTAGCCACAAGCTAATGGCTCCACCGTTTGGGGGACACCAACGGTTTGAACGAGATCGGGGGCGGCCGTTCTCCACTTCTTGGGACGGCTGACCCGGGTCCGGACCCGGCGGGTAACTCCGAGTGGGGAGCTGCCCGCCACCTGCTCCCAACCCCGGCATAGATCGCCCTCAAGCCTCGATTATTCGTGCGCCCAGCACAGCGGAGGTGATGTGTAGTTGACCATCGCGACAGGCTCGTCGTCGCCTGCCGGTGGGAGTCCGGTCCGGGTAGCTGCCAGGAGGCCCGGTAGCAGGCTGCCGGCGTCGGGGGGAGACGCTCGGCGTCGAAGCGCAGTGTCGAAAGCCACGTGGGTGGGAGCGACTGGGCGGTCCGTAGCATGAAGCGAAGCCTGCGGCGTCGTTAGAGGCCGGCGACGGCACCGGCGAGGCGCTGGCCGGCCTGTTGCGCCCCGGCAACGCCGGCAGCAACACCGCCGCCGCTCACATCTGCCTGCTCGACGCCGCGCTGGCCGGCCTGCCCGAGCAGTGCGACGACCGCGAGGTCGTGGTGCGCGGCGACGCGGGCTACGCGACCAAGGCCTTGCTCGCCCACGCGCGCGAGCAGGGCTGCGGGTTCTCGGTGACCTTCGAGGTCACCGAAGCGGTCAAGCACGCCATCCGCGGCCTCGACGAGCACGCGTGGGAGCCCGCCATCCGCCAAGACCACACACTGCGCGAAGGCGCCGCGGTCACCGAGCTCACCGACACCGTCGACCTGCCCGAAGGGTGGCCCACCGCCTCGCGGCTGATCATCCGCCGCGAACCCTTGCACCCCGGCGCGCAGCAGACCATCTCAGACCTCGACGGGTGCCGGTTCACCGCCCTGCTCACCGACCAACCCGACAGCGACATCGCCGTGCTCGAGCAGCGCCACCGCGCCCGCGCTCGCGCCGAGGACCGCATCCGCACGCTGAAAGATCTCGGCATGGGCAACCTGCCCTGCGACGACTACCAGCGCAACGCCGTGTGGCTACAGCTGGCGCTGCTCGCGCTCAACCTCACCACCTGGACCCAAGCACTCACGCTCGACGGCGAGCTCGCCCGCGCCGAACCCAAACGCCTGCGCTACCAGCTGCTGCACGTCGCCGCTCGCCTCGTCCGCAGCGGTCGGCGCACCACCCTGCGCCTGGCCGCCGACTGGCCCTGGACCCCCCAGCTCGTCGCCGCGTTCCAGCGACTACGCCCTACCTCCCGCACCCGTCTGACCCCCCGGCCCCGCGACCTTTGACAACCCACCCCGACACGACGACGCGGTCACCGACCGCGACCTCGTGCTGCCCCCGAACGCAACGGCCCGGCCGCTCCACACCTGCCGACACCGCTCCAGAGACGAGAGAGCACCACCGCAGCGCTCACCGACCCGACTCACTCCCTCGCGGAAGCGGCACGAATAATCGAGGCTAGTGCGTGAACTCCTCGACGAGCCCCTGCAGCATGTGCTCGCCTCCCTCGGGAACGGAGATCTCGAGCACGGTCGACTCGTCGTTGAGCCCGACGTCGAAGCCGAAGAACGAGCAGCACTGGGACTCGTCGCGCACGAACGTCCGCACCGCCGGTTCGGCCTCACGCGTGAATTCCAGGACCGCTCGACGCGGCTGGTGCTCCTGTAGCTGCCGGAACTGCTCGCGCGCCTCGCGATCGGTCTCCCGGCGGGAGGCGACCTCCTCGGGGGTGAGGGCGCACGTGAACCGTCCGTTGTCGCTCATCGCGGGCTCCTTTGCTCGTCGGGTGCGATGGCGATCGATACGCTAGGATTTGAAGTTGACTTCAAGTCAAGGAGGTCGGTGATGACCGACACGCTGTCCATCGGGGAGGTCGCCCGGCGGGCGGGCGTGGCGACCTCGACCGTGCGCTACTACGACCGGCTCGGGCTCGTCCCCGTCGTGGACCGGGACGGCACCGGCCGCCGCTACGACGACTCCGCCCTCCGGCGCCTCACGGTGATCAGGAGCTTTCAGCACGCGGGGTTCAGCCTCGACGAGATCAAGGAGTTGCTCGACGGCGCCGGCCGGTGGCAGCACCTCGCCCGCGAGAAGCGCGAACAACTGTCCGCGCGCATTCAGGAGCTCGTCACGGCCCAGGAGCTGATCGACGCCGCGCTCGCGTGCGGCTGCGAGGACCTCGAGGGGTGTCCCGCCCACGAGGAGCGGTCCAGCTGCCCGTAAGGGGGCACCGCCCGCGGGATAAGGGGGCGTATCGCGCGATCTTGGGCGGTTCCCGGACGAGCCCGCCGCCCTCGCGTTCCTACCGTCACGACCGTTGACCGACGGCCGACGACACGACGGAGGACGCGATGGCCATGTCACACGACCCTGGCCGGGGACGACGCCGGGGGCTCGCCCTGGTGATGGCGGGTGGGCTGGCGCTGCTGGCCGCGGCCTGCGAGCCGGTGGCCCAGGGGTACAGCCCGTCCGACCCGCCGCCCGACACGATCGAGATCGAGGCAGGGACCGAGGAGGCGGCAGGGACGCATCCGCGGGCAGGGGTCCCTCCCCAGTACGTCAGCGAGCCGCGTTCGCCGGCTGACTGCCGCCCCCTGTCGGCCGAACAGCCGATCACCCCGTGCTGACGCACCCCGAGGTCCGGCGGAACGATGCCGGCGTGGACGCTCGAGGCTGATCCGAGGCGGGGAGAGGCCCACGGGGGTGCCCGAGGCCCATCTAAGAAGGGAGGTCATCCGATCTAAGGGACCTGCCGATGCGGGTGTTTCCGATGTCCCCGTAGGTTCGTCGCGATGGCGATGCGAGCCGGTGGCTCCGGCCGCACGAGCGCCAGAGGCGCGGATCCGACGATGGGGGGACGAGGTGGCAGCGACCACGGGAACCATCCACCGATCCGAGCTCGAGCGCTTGGCCCGGGACGAGTTGGCCGGCCTGCGTGCGCTCGCGCGTCGGCTCACCCGCGCCGAGGCCGAGGACCTCGTGCAGGAGAGCCTGTTGCGTGCGTGCCGCTCGTTCCACTCGCTGCGCGACCCCGTGGCGGCGCCGGCATGGTTGCGCAGCATCCTCATCAACGTCTGGCGCGACCGGGTGCGCACGATCCACGCCCGGCCGCGCGAGATCCCCACCGACGGGGACGACGCATCGGCGCCGCGAGACGTCGCGGACCTGTCGACGCCGCCTCCCTTCGCAGAGACCCTGCACGTGGACAGCGTCGACGCGTTCAGCGCTCACGACGTGCGGGTCCTCTTGGACCAGCTGCCGGACCGGTACCGGCTGCCGCTCGTGTTGCGCTACCTCCACGGGTGGTCGACGCACGAGATCGCCGGCCACCTCGACCTGCCGCTGGGGACCGTGCTGTCGCAACTGCATCGCGGACGGGAGCGCCTCGCCCGAGCCCTGCGGCGCTATGCCGAGGAGGCGGACGTGGGCGATCTGGGGGAGCGCGAGGGGATGGTCGCGTCCGAGGGGCGGGCACCGGTCCGCCATCGTGTCGACCGCGACAGCTTCGTAGACTCCGCTGTGTCGCAACCTGGCCGAGGGGAGTGAATCGCGTGGCGGCCGGACGGTTCGTGGGTCGCGACGAGGAGCTCGTGCGCCTGCGCGACGCCTGGCGGCGTGCGGGCGAGGAGCGGCCCTGCACCGTGCTCATCGGCGGGGAGGCGGGGATCGGGAAGAGCCGCCTCGTCGGCGAGTTCGTGCAAGGCCTCGACCCGGTGCGGGCGCGGGTGCTCACGAGTGCGTGCGTCTCGCTCGGAACCGGTGGTCTCAGCTACGCGCCGGTGGTCGAGGCGCTGCGGCCGCTCGCCGTCGCGTTCAGCGGTCCGGCTCTCGATTGGCTCGTCGGCGAGGGGGGACACGAACTCGAGCCGCTGCTGCCCGAGCTGACCGGACGGAGCGAAAGCGAGCGGGTCGAGGCGCCCCCCGTCGAGGCCGCCGCCCAGCATCGGTTGTTCCTCCGCCTGCTCCAGCTCCTCGAGCGGCTGTCCACCGACCGTCCGGTGGTGCTGGTGATCGAGGACCTGCACTGGGCGGACCATTCCACGCGCGAGCTACTGGCCTTCCTCGCACGCAACCTCCGCGACGTGCCGGTGCTGCTGGTCGGCACGTACCGCACCGAGCACCTGCAGCCCGGGGATCCCCTGCGCGCCCTCCTGCTGGAACTCGACCACGGCCGCGTCGGCGAGCGTCTCGAGCTCGCGCGGTTCGATCGGGAACGGGTGGCCGAACTCGTCGAGAGACTCGTCGGCGTGCCGGTGGCCGACGAGGTGACCGGGGAGGTGCTGCGCCGGTCGGACGGCAATCCGCTGTTCGCCGAGGAGCTGCTCGAGTGCATGCGCCGAGGTGACGAGCGCGCGCTCCCGCCCACGTTGCGGGACCTGCTGTCCGACCGGGTCGAGCGGCTCGACCCGGCCGGTCGGGCCGTGGTCGAGGCGGCTGCCGTCGTCGGTCACGACGTCGACCACCGGTTGCTTGCCGCCGTCGCCGGCCTGGACGAGGAGGCGCTGGCCGTCGGTGTCCGCGAGGCAGCCACCCACCAGATCCTGGAGTCCATGCCCGACGGCCGCACCTACCGGTTCCGGCATGCCCTGATCGCCGAGGTCGTGCAAGCCGAGCTGACGGTGGCCGAGCGCCAGCGGCTCCACGGGGCCATCGCCGAGGCGGTGAGCGCCCGGCCGGGCCCGATCGGGAGCGACACGGACGGGGTCGTGGCGCACCACTGGGATGCCGCGGGCATCGCCGAGCGTGCGCTGCCGGCGCGGCTGGCCGCCGGATTCACGGCCGAGCGGACGTACGGCTTCGGTGAGGCGCACCGGCACTTCGCGCGTGCCGCCGAGCTGTGGGAGGAGGCCGGCGACCCGCCGTCGTGTGCCGGGGTCGACCGCGTCGACGTGCTGGAACGCGCGGCGACCGCCGCTGACTTCAGCGGCGAGCACGCCTCGGCGACCCGGCTCGCCACGGACGCCCTCGAGCACGCGGATCCCCAGCGGACCGGGAGGTTGCGCCAGATCGTCGGCCGCAGCCGCTTGCTCGCCGGTGACAGCTCGACCGGGGTCGAGGAGGCTGGCACGGCCGTCGAGCAGCTCCCCGACACCGCGCCGTCACGACTGCGCGCCGAGCTGCTGGCGACCTACGGGCTGATGCTGGCCGTGACGGGCCGTTCCCCCGACCGAGCCGATGCGTGCTGCCAGGAGGCGCGGGAGCTGGCTTCGGGGCTCGGCCTCCCCGACGTCGAGGCGCGGGCACGCAACGGTCTCGCCCTGCTGGGGGGGAGCGACGTCCACGGCGCCATCGAGCACTTGCACGCGGCGCGAGCACTTGCCGATGCGGCGGGCAACGTCGAGGAGCTGCTGCGCACGGAACTGAATCTCGCGTTCGTGCTCGCCAGCGCTGGGCGGATCGCCGACGCCGCCAGGGTCACGGGCGACGGAGCCGCCCGAGCGCGCGAGTTCGGTGCGGGCCGATGGCAGGGCGTCTTGCTGGAGACGGGGCGCGCGTCGGCGTGCTTCGCGCTCGGCCGCTGGGATGAGGCCGAGGAGGTGCTCGCTCGGGTCCTGCGCAACGTGCCCACGGGGCGGGCCGCTCGTATCGCCGGCGCGCTGTGCGCCGACCTGGAGACCGCTCGGGGCCGCTTCGACCGTGCCGAGCGCGCACTGGGCGCCTGCCGGCAGGGCGATCTGGACGAGGAGGACGTCGCCGCGGCGGCCGCTGAACTCGCGCTGTGGCGTGGGTGCCCCGACGACGCCATCGGCACGGTGGGTCCCGCCCTGGAGCGGGCGGACGAGCCCACCACCGGCCTCGGGAGCGGGGCGGCACGCCTGCGGTGGCTCGCGATCCGGGCCCACACCGACCGGATCGCGATCGCCGCGCCGTTGCGTCGGGAGCGTGTGGTCGCGGAGGGGCGCCGGAGCGTCGCCGCGCTGGCCGAGGACGCGGCACGCGACGAAGGCGGCCTCCCTCCACAGCGGGCCTACGCCGCCCTGAGCGTTGCCGAGACCAGCCGCGCGCGCCAGGAGCCGGCCCCCGAGCAGTGGGAGATCGCCGCGCGCCGCTGGGAGGCCTTGCCCCACCTCCATCACGCGGCGTACGCGAGGTGGCGGCAGGCCGAGGCGCTCGCGGCCGGCCAGGCCCCCGAGGGCGCGATCGGCCAGCCCCTGCGGCAGGCGCTGGCCTCCGCCGGTGAGCTCGGGGCCGAGCCATTGCGCGAGGCCGTCGAGGCCCTCGCTCTCCGCGCGCGGATCGCGGTGGACGTGGACCGCGAGGACGGGGGGCAGGACCCCGAGACGCCCGACCCCGCCGCGGAACTGGGCCTCACCCACCGTGAGGTTGACGTGCTCGAGCTCCTCGCCGAGGGGTGGACGAACCCGAGGATCGGGCGGGCCCTGTACATCACGGACAAGACCGCGAGCGTCCACGTGACCAACATCCTGCGCAAGCTCGGATGCCGCAACCGCACGGAGGCCGCGGCCGTCGCCCACCGGCTCGGCTTGGCCACGCCCTCGGACCCGGCCACGCGCGCGGACTCGGCCACACCCACGGACTGACGTGCCGGACCGGGCACGCTCCGCCCGGGACGTCTACACGGGATGGAGTAGGAGGCCCGACGTGAGCTTGGGATAGAAGTACGTGCTCTTCTGCGGCATGACCTCGCCCCGCCGCGCGACGGCGAACACGTCCTCGATGCGCAGCGCCCGGATCAGGAACGCGACGTCGGCCTCGCCCCGGTCGACGCTGGCGGTGGCCTCCTCGGCCCTCGGGGTGTAGGAGATCCCGTCGTGGCCGAGCCGGTCGACGAGCTGGACATCGAGCTCTCCCGGGGGTCCGACGAGCAGCTCCGCCTTGTCCGCGGCGTAGCGAATCGCTGCGGGCCGCTCGTAGTCGAGGTCCGCGAGGCTCGCGAGCGCCTCGTGCGCGTCGTCGTGCGACGACACCACATCGACCGGCAGCGATCCCGCCGCCTCCGGTGCGCGCTCGAAGACCCGGTGGGTCGGGAAGATCGCCAGCCCGTCGTCCCGGCTGGAGACCAACACTGCCAGTGTGCGACCGCTCTCCGGCGTGCCCATCTCCTCGTGGAAGGCGAGCGCGGTCTCGTAGCGGTGATGCCCGTCCGCGATCAGCAGCTCACGGTCGGCGAAGCCGTCGGAGACGGCACCGTCGTCCTCGACGCGCCACACCCGCGTGCCCTCGATCTCGAGGTCCGGTGGGCGGTCCGGCCGGTCCAGCGGCGGGGGTCCGTGGTAGAGGCAGAAGATCGGCTCGAGCTGGGTGTGGACCTCCCGCAGCAACCGCAGGCGATCCTCCTTCGGGCCCCGGTGGGTGCGCTCGTGGGGCAGGATCGTGCCCGCCTCGTACGGTTCGACCTCCAGCGACGCGGCGAGGCCGGTCCGGGTACGGGCGATGCCGTCGGGGCCGACGAAGTCCTGCTCGATGACGTACGCGGCCGGCCGCTCGTCCCGGACGAGCACGCCCCGCTGACGCCAGTCGGCGAGGGTGCGCGCGGCCCCGTCCGCGGAGTCGGGCAGCGTGAGGTGCGTGATGTTGTGCGGGCTCGAGGCCTGCAACTCGTCGCGCTGGGCCGACGAGATCACGTCGTAGGGCGGCGCGACGAGCGTCTCCAAGGGGCCCGCCGCCGCAGGGTCGAAGCGCAGTGCCTGGAATGGTCGGACGCTGGCCATGGCTACACGCTAGACCATGGTGCCGACGCCCCGCCAGGGTCCCCTGGCGCGAGCCAGGGACAGGACGCCGGCCGACGCGCCTGGCTCGTCGCCGCTACTGCTTGGCCCGCAGCCGTCGCAGCACGTAGTGCAGGATGCCGCCGTGGCGGTAGTAGGCGGCCTCGAGTGCGGTGTCGATCCGCACGGTGGCCTCGAACTCCTTGCCGTCCGCGCGGACGGTCACGGTGCGCGGGATCTCGTGGTGGCCCTCGAGGCCCGTGATCTCGAACGTCTCCTCGCCGGTGAGCCCCAGGGTCACGGCGGACTCGCCCTCGGGGAACTCGAGCGGCAGGACCCCCATGCCGATCAGGTTCGACCGGTGGATCCGCTCAAAGGTCTCGACGAGGACGGCACGCACACCCAGGAGCATCGGGCCCTTGGCCGCCCAGTCGCGCGAGGAGCCGGAGCCGTACTCCTTGCCGCCGAGGACGACCAGCGGCGTGCCCTCCCTCTGGTAGCGCATGGCGGCGTCGTAGATCGTCGTCTGCTCCCGCTCGGGGAACTTGAGGGTGACGCCGCCCTCGGTGCCGGGCGCGATCTGGTTGCGCAGCCGCACGTTCGCGAACGTGCCGCGCATCATGACCTCGTGGTTGCCGCGGCGGGCGCCGTAGGAGTTGAAGTCGTGCTTCTCGACGCCCCGCTCGAGCAGGTACTGCCCCGCGGGCGTGTTCTCGACGATCGCGCCGGCCGGGGAGATGTGGTCGGTGGTCACGCTGTCGCCCAGCTTCGCGAGCACCCGCGCGCCGCTGATGTCGCGCACCGGCTCGGGCTCGGCGCCCATCTCGTCGAAGAACGGCGGCTTCTGCACGTAGGTCGAGTTGGGGTCCCAGGGGGACTCGTCGCCCGACGGCGCGTCCATGCCCTGCCACCGCTCGTCGCCGTCGAGGATGTTCGCGTAGCTCTTGCGGAACATCTCCGAGTCGATGTTCTCACGGACCAGTTGCTCGACGTCGGCGGAGCTCGGCCAGATGTCGGCCAGGTAGATCGGCGAGCCGTCGGAGGCCCGGCCGAGTGGCTCCCGGTAGAGGTCGACGTCCATCGACCCCGCGATCGCGTAGGCGACGACGAGCGGTGGCGACGCGAGATAGTTCATCTTCACGTCGGGGTTGATCCGCCCCTCGAAGTTGCGGTTGCCGGACAGGACCGACACGACAGTGAGGTCGTTGTCCCGCACGGCCTGCGAGATCTCGGGTGACAGCGGGCCGGAGTTGCCCACGCAGGTGGTGCAGCCGAAGCCGACGAGGTTGAACCCCAGCTTCTCCAGGTAGGGCAGCAGCCCCGCGTCACGGTAGTAGTCCATCACGACCTTCGACCCCGGCGCGAGGGAGGTCTTCACCCAGGGCTGGCTCTCGAGTCCGGCGTCCACGGCGTTCTTGGCGAGGAGGCCGGCGCCGAGCATGACCTGCGGGTTCGAGGTGTTCGTGCACGAGGTGATCGCCGCGATCACGACGTCCCCGTGACTGAGGCGGAACTGCTCGCCGTCGCTGGTCTCGACGAGCACGCCGTTGGGTTGGTCCTCCTCCGGCGTCGGCGTGTCGCTGGCGGGGAAGGTCTCCTCAAGCGCCTCGTCGGTTGACCACTGCGTGTAGCGAGCGAGCGACTCGCGGAACACATGCTTGGACTCGGTGAGCGCGACCCGGTCCTGGGGGCGCGAGGGTCCGGCGAGGCTCGACACGACGGTCGAGAGGTCGAGCTCGAGGTGCTCGGAGTACTGCGCCTCGCGGCTCGGGTCGTGGAAGAGGCCCTGCTCCTTGGCGTACCGCTCGACGAGCTCGATCTGCCCCTGCGGCCGGCCGGTGAACTCCAGGTAGCGCAGGGTCTCGTCGTCGATCGGGAAGATCGCCGCGGTCGAGCCGTACTCGGGGCTCATGTTCCCGATCGTCGCGCGGTTCGCGAGCGGCACCTCGGCCACGCCGGGGCCGTAGAACTCCACGAACTTGCCGACCACGCCGTGGCTGCGCAGGAGCTCGGTGATCGTGAGCACCAGGTCGGTCGCCGTGGTGCCCTCGGGCAACTCGCCGGAGAGCTTCAGCCCCACGACCTTGGGCACGAGCATCGAGATGGGCTGGCCGAGCATCGCGGCCTCGGCCTCGATGCCCCCCACGCCCCAGCCGAGCACGCCGAGGCCGTTGATCATCGGGGTGTGGCTGTCCAGGCCGACGAGGGTGTCGGGGTAGGCGCGGCCCTTGCCGTCGGTGAAGACGACCTGCGCGAGGTACTCGAGGTTGACCTGGTGCACGATCCCGGTGCTCGGCGGGACGACGCGCAGCGCGTTGAAGGCCTCCTGGCCCCACCGCAGGAAGCGGTACCGCTCGATGTTGCGATGGAACTCGATCTCGGCGTTGCGCACGAAGGCCTCCGGCACACCGGCGACCTCGGCGATGACCGAGTGGTCGATCACCAGGTCGGCGGGCAGCGCCGGGTCGACGACGTCGGGGTCCCCGCCGAGGTCGCCGATCGCGTCGCGCATCGCCGCGAAGTCCACGATGGCCGGAACGCCGGTGAAGTCCTGCAGCAGGACGCGGGCCGGCGTGAACAGGGTCTCGCTCTGCGTCCGTGCGTTCGGGTCCCAGGCGAGGAAGTCCTCGATCTGCTCGCGGGTGACCGTGTCACCGTCCTCGTTGCGGAGGAGGTTCTCGAGCAGGATCTTGAGCGAGTAGGGAAAGCGATCGAGGTCGGCGTCGACCGCGTCCAGGCGATGGATCTCGTACCGCTCCCCACCGACCTCCAGGGAACTGCGGGCACCGAAGCTGTTGCCGGCCATTGCGTCCTCCGTGGCTCGTCGCAAGTGTTGGCAGCGTAACGGCCGGGGGGACCGTCAGCACGCTCGGGGCAGGCCGCCTCGCGGTGACCTGCGCGCGGTCCGCGCAGCACTTCCCTCCGCCGGCTTCGCCTGATATGGTTCGGACCCCTTTGCATTGTGCATGGTAGCACTCCCAGGAGGCCCCGGTGACCGACGGACCGAGCGTGGCGAGCGTCATGGCCGACTTCATCAACGAAGCCGGCGTGCCCTACGTCTTCGGGTATCCCGGGACGTCGAACATCGAGTTCATGGAGGGAGCGCGCCAGCGGGGCGTCGAGACGGTCCTGGCACGCCGCGAGCCGACCGCGGCCTTCATGGCCGAAGGGTTGTCCATGGCCACCGGCGGGCTCGGCGTGTGCCTCTCGACGCTGGGACCGGGCTCGACGGCGCTCGTCAACGGTGTCGCGGCCGCGCAGCTCGACCGTGTCCCCATGCTCGCGATCAGTGGGCAGATCGGGACCGCCAAGGAGCCCTTCTTCACCCACCAGGTCGTCGAGCACGAGCGGCTGTTCGCGCCCATCTCGAAGTGGGCCGGCCGCGTCGACGCGGGCAGCACCGCCACCATCATGCGCAAGGCGCTGCGGCTCGCGACCGCCGAGCGGCCGGGGGCCGTGCACCTGACGACGAACGCGGACGTGGCCAAGGCCACCACCACCACCGACGACGAGGTCGTGCTCCCCCCGATGGAGGCGGCGGCCGTCGCCGGACAGGTTCACCGCCGGCCGGGGACGGCCGACCCGACGGCCAGCCTGCGCGAGGCTCGCCGCCCCGTGATCGTCGCCGGGATCGCCGCGGTGCGGGCCGGCGCGACGCCCGAGCTCGTGCGCCTCGCCGAGGAGGAGGGGATCCCCGTGGTGGTGGCGCCGATGGCCAAGGGGGTGTTCCCCGAGAACCACCCGATGTTCGCCGGCGTCATCGACATGGCGTGCAACCAGGTGATCTGGGACTTCCTCGCCGACGCCGACCTCGTGCTCGCGGTCGGCTTCGATCCGGTCGAGCTGATCAAGCCGTGGGAGATCGACACCCCCGTCGTGCACGTCGATGCGGTCGCTAACACCGATCAGATCTACCGGGCCGACGTCGAGGTCGTGGGTGCGATTCCCGCGTTGCTGGACTGGCTGCGCGAGGAGGCCGCCAGCGGGCCCGCGTGGTCCGAGGCCGATCTCGCGCCGCACCGGGCGCGGCTCACCGACGAGTACTACCGCGGCCGCGTCGACGGGCGGCTCAACCCCACCGACGTGGTGGACGCCGTGCGCGCGGCCCTGCCGCGCGAGGCGATCGTCACGACCGACGTCGGCAGCCACAAGCTGCTCGTGGGCCAGGGGTGGACGACGTACGAGCCGCGGACCTCGCTCATGAGCAACGGGCTCTCGTCGATGGGGTTCGGGCTACCCGCGGCGATCGGCGCGCAGCTCGCGGTGCCCGGCGCGCCTGTCGCCGCGATCATCGGGGACGGCGGCTTCGCGATGGTGCAGGGCGAGTTGCAGCTCGCCTCGAGCCTCGGTCTCGGGATCGTGGTGGTCGTCCTCGTGGACGGCAGCCTCAACCGCATCGAGCTGAAGCAGCAGGCGCTCGGCTATCCGAGCACCGCGACCCGGATCGAGGAGTCCGACCTCGTGCGGCTCGCCGAGGCGATGGGCTGCGACGGGGAGCGCACCGACGACCTCGCGACCCTCGAGAAGGCGCTCGAGGGGTCGGCCGGTCGCGACCGGCCGCTGGTGATCGAGGCCCACATCGATCCCGCCCAGTACCTCTCGCAGTTCTGACCGACGGGGCGCCTCGGCGGCCCGCCACACGAGGTCCGACAGGGCCGGGACCCAGTCGACATCGAGGAGTGAGCGAGCATGAGCGAGGGACCGCACGTGATCGTGGTGGGAGCGGGCAATGCCGGGTATTGCGCGGCGCTCGCCGCGCGCGAGCAGGGTGCCCGGGTGACGGTGCTCGAGCGTGCCCCGTACGCCGAGCGTGGGGGCAACACCGCGTTCACCGCCGGCGCGATGCGCGTCGTCTACGAGAACGAGGAGCACCTGCTGGAGCTGTTGCCCGACCTGTCGGAGGAGCAGCGCGCCAAGACGGACTTCGGGACCTACACCACGAGCGACTTCTTCGACGACATGGCGCGGGTCACCGAGTTCCGTTGCGACCCCGAGCTCGCGGAGGCACTGGTCACCAAGAGCCACCCGACGCTTGCGTGGATGACCGGCAAGGGTGTCCGCTTCGTGCCGATCTATGGCCGTCAGGCTTTCGAGATCGACGGGAAGTTCCGCTTCTGGGGCGGGCTCACCATCGAGGCCAGCGGAGGCGGTCCCGGGCTGATCGAGGCGCTCGAGCAGCAGGCGGCCCGCGAGGGCGTCGAGGTCCGCTACGAGACCCGCGCGACCGAACTGCTCGCGGATGAGCGCGGCGTGCACGGTGTGCGGGTGCGGCACGGGGAGACGACCGAGGCGCTCGAGGGACGCGTGGTGCTCGCCTCCGGGGGGTTCCAGGCCAACAGCGAGTGGCGGACGCGGTGCCTGGGCCCCGGGTGGGACCTCGCGAAGGTCCGGGGGACGCGGTTCGACACCGGCGACGGCATCCGCATGGCGCTGGACATCGGTGCCAGCCCGTACGGGAACTGGTCGGGTGCCCACGCGGTGGGGTGGGACCTGAACGCGCCGGAGTTCGGCGACCTCAAGGTCGGGGACCACTTCCAGAAGCACAGCTACCCGTGGGGCGTGATGGTGAACGCGAACGGGCGGCGGTTCGTCGACGAGGGCGCGGACTTCCGCAACTACACCTACGCCAAGTACGGGCAGGAGATCCTGCGCCAGCCCCACCAGATGGCGTGGCAGGTGTTCGATCAGCAGGTCGCGCACCTGCTGCGTGATGAGTACCGCATCCGCGAGGTCACGCGCGCGAAGGCCGACACCCTGGAGGGCCTGGTCGAGCAGATGGACGGCGTGGACCCCCAAGGGTTCCTCGACGAGGTGGCCCGCTACAACGAAGCCGTGCGCACCGACATCGGCTTCGATCCGACGCGCCGGGACGGGCGCCGCACCGAGGGCCTCGAGGTCGACAAGACCAACTGGGCCAACACCCTGACCGAGCCGCCGTTCGAAGCGTTCGGCACGACCTGCGGGATCACCTTCACGTTCGGGGGGCTGCGGGTGGACAGCGACCGCGCCGCGGTGATCGACGACGACGGGCACCCCATCTCCGGGCTGTACGCGTGCGGGGAGCTCGTCGGCGGCCTGTTCTACTTCAACTATCCCGGCGGCACGGGGCTGACCAGCGGGTCGGTGTTCGGGAAGATAGCCGGCGAACACGCCGCCCAGTAGGCCGCACGAGCCCGCCTCAGCAGGGCACCGGCTCGTGGCGTCCCGAGTCGGTGGGGCAGCTGTTGGGTCGGGTCTCCCGCTCGATGGAGACACCGTTCGTGGTTCCGCCCGGCGCGGTGTCGGATCCCGCAGGGGGCTCTCCGTCCGTCCCGGAGTCCTCGCCGTCCCTCCCGGAGCCCTCTCCGTCCGTCCCGGAGTCCTCGGGATCCTCGGAGGAATCGGACGGGGCCGCCTCCGTCTGGACGGCGTCGGCGCCGCCCTCGGTCGGGGAGTCCGCTCCCGTCTCGCCGGGAGCGCACGCCGCGAGCAACAGCGTGAGGGCGGCCGCGAACGCGATGCCGGCGTGGCCCCGGGGTACTCGGCGCGCGGATGTGGTCGTTTCCATGACGGTCTCCTCGCTCGTGGCTGACGGCCTTTCGGGCCGCTGCTCGCGAAGCTAGGAATGAGGAGGCGGCCGCCGCCTGAGGCAACATCCCTAGATCGACCTCGGTTCCGCTTAGACCGACCGCGAGGGCGGTGACCGGTCCTGGCGGGCGCCGCGCGCGCGAGGACCCCGGCACGCGCGGCACACTGTTGCCATGGCCACCCGCACGACGGCACTCGTCGGCCGTGACGAGGAGTTCGCGCGGCTCGACGCGGCCTTCGATCGCGCCACACGACACGCGCCGACCACGGTGTTGCTCGGTGGCGAGGCGGGAGTGGGCAAGACCCGGCTGGTCGAGACGTTCGCCGAGCGCGCGCAGGGGCGGGGCGCGCGCGTCCTCTCGGGCAGGTGCCTGGAGTTGAGCGAGGGCGGCATGCCCTACGCGGCCGTGGTCGAGATGCTCCGCCAGTTGGAGGGCGAGGCCGGGATCCCGAGGCTGCACCAGCTCGCGGGTGACGAGGCCGGTGAACTCGCCCGCGTGTCGCCCGCGCTGCGCCCGACCGAGGAACCCCGCACGCCGGAGCTGCCGCTGGACCCGTCATCGCAGGTCCGCCTGTTCGAGTCCCTCCTGCGTCTGGTGCAGCGGCTGGCAGCCGAGCGGCCGCTGGTGCTCGTCATGGAGGACCTGCACTGGGCCGACACCTCGACGCGAGACCTGCTGGGGTTCCTGGCGCACAGCCTCCGGGACGTCGGCGCCATGCTCGTGGTGACCTACCGCACCGACGAGCTGCACCGGGACCATCCGCTCCGTCCGGTGCTGGCGCGCATCCAGCGCACCGACGGCGCGGAGCGCGTGGATCTCGGGACCCTCGACCGAGTCGCGCTCGGCCGCCTGCTCGAGGCGGTCACCGGCAAGGCCCCGGGTCCCGAGCTGCTGCAACGCGTGCACGAGCGGTCGGGTGGCAACCCCTTCCTCGCCGAGGAGCTGGGGGCGGCGGGCATCGACGCCGATGCGGAGCTCCCGGACTCCCTGCGCGAGCTCCTCCTCGTGTCGGTGGAGGCGCTGCCGGACGCGGCGGCACCGGTCGTTCGCGCCGTGGCCGCCACGAAGGGGCGGGTCCATCACGAGCTACTGGGGCGCGTGACGGGGCTCGAGGGGGAGGACCTGGACGCCGCGGTGCGCGCTGCCGTCGACCGAGCCGTGCTCGTCACCGACCCGCGGTCCGGGGCGTACGCCTTCCGTCACCGCCTGCTGGCCGAAGCGGTGTACTCGACGCTGCTGCCCGGCGAGCGGGAGCGGCTGCACACCCAGCTGGCGACCCACATCGAGGCCGAGCCCGGGCTGGCGACGCAGTCGGCGGCCGCCGAGCTCGCGCATCACTGGCACGCCGCGAACGACCAGTCACGCTCGCTGACCGCGTCGCTGGAGGCCGCCCGTGAAGCCGAGGCGGTCGCGGGGGTGGCCGAGGCACGGCAGCACGTCGAGCGGGCCCTCGAGCTCTGGCCGCAGGTCCCCGCCGTCGAGCAGCGCGCGGGCATCGACCATGCGGCGCTCTCGCGCTGGGCCGCGGAGCTCTCGTACCTCGCCGGCGAGGCCCGTCGCGCGGTCGCCCTCCAGGAGCAGGCCCTCGAGGAGGCGGACCCGGAGCCCACCCAGCGGGCGTTGATGCTCGAACGACTCGGCCGCTACCGGTGGCTCGCGGGTGACAGCGACGCTGCGGTCGCGGACTACGGTGCGGCCCTGGAGCAGCTGCCGGCGGAGGCGTCGGCACGCGACCGCGCCCGCATCCTGGCCGGCAACAGCCAGATCCTCATGCTGCGCCGGCAGACACAGGAGTCCGTGGCCTACGCGGAGCAGGCCCTGGCCCTCGCCGAGCGGGTCGGCGCGCGCGACATCGAGGCCAACGTCCTCATTACCCTGGGGACCAGCCTGGCGCAGCAGGGCGGCGAGCACGGCCTGAAGCTCCTGGGGGAGGGCCGGGCGATCGCGCTGGAGCTCGGCTCGCTGGACGAACACGCGCGTTCGTACCTCAACGAGGCGAACGCGCTGGCGCACCTCGCGCGGTTCGAGGAGGCGATCGCCGCCGCCACGCAGGGCTTGGAGCGCGCGCACGAGTCGGGTCAGCACCGGGGCTTCGGGGCCGCGCTCGCCTGCAACGTCGCACGGCCGGCGATGCTCATCGGGCGCTGGCAGCTGGCCGACGAGGTGCTGACCGCCGCCCCGCGCGACACCGGTGGGGTGGGCGCCGGTTGGGCCCACGGGACCCGCGCGCAGCTGCGGGCCGCGCGTGGCGACCTCGGCGCGGCCCGCGACGAGCTGGCGGCCGCGCGGGAGGCCGGCGCGGACCGCAACGAGCTGTCGAACGCCGTGTACCAACGGGCGCACGCGTGGGTCGCCCTGTCGGCCGGTGACATCGACGAGGTGGTCGACATGGTGCGGCATTGCCCACCGATCGAGGACGACCCCGACGAGCACACGCTCGAGTTGCTCGCCTTCCTGCTGCGTGCATCGGGGGACCCACGGGTGCGCCGGCGGCTCGAGCCCGACCTGCCGGACTCGATCTTGGCCGCCTGCCGGGAGCTCGCGGCGCGCCTTCCGAGCGTCCGCCGTGCGGTGCCGGTGTGGCTGGCGCTCGCCGAGGCCGAGTACGCGCGCGTGGTCGGAGCCCCCGACGAGGTCGACCGATGGGGCGCTGCCGTCGCGCGCTGCGACGAGCTCGGACTCGTCTACCACGGGGCGTACGCGCGCTACCGCCAGGCACAGGCCGTGCTCGACGCCGAACGACGTGCCGGGGTCCGCGACCTGCTCGCGTCGGCAGTGGCGACCGCACGCGACCTGGGCGCCGAGCCGCTCCGGGAGGACATCGCTGACCTCGCCCGGCGGGCGCGCGTCGAGCTCGACGCCGCGGCGCCGGGCCCCGACGCGGAACTCGGTCTCACCGGGCGGGAGACCGAGGTGCTGCGCCTGGTCGCCGACGGCCGCACCAACGCCCAGATCGCGTCCCGTCTCTACATCAGCGAGAAGACCGCGAGCGTCCACGTCTCCAACATGCTCCGAAAGCTAGGGGTCGCCAACCGCGGCGAGGCCGCCGCGCTCGCGCACCGCCTCGGCCTGACGACCTGACGCGCCGCTCACCGCGGCGCACGAAGGGCCCGCTCGAGGGCCTCGATCCGTCCTCCGGGTTCGCCGAGTGCCCGAACGGCCTCCCACGCGGCCGCGCCGCCGTCGGCGAGCGCCGACCGCCGCCCGAGATCCTCGAACTTGCGCCGCAGTGTCTCCGGTGACAGCGGCGACCGCGGGGCACCGGGCGGATCGGCGACCTCCTCCCGTACGCTCGACCCGTCGTGGCGGATCACCTCCACCCGCGTCGGGAATCCGCGGTCGTGGCCGCCGTCGAGTGCCGGATCGTCGAGCACTCGGACGCGGTGCTCGAGGAAGGCGTGCAGTTCCGCGTCGTGGACGATCTCGTCCGCGAAGCTGGCGATCGACAGCTCGCCGTGCGTGAGGATGCACGCGACGACGAACGGTACGGAGTGGTCCGCGGTCTCACGGGTTCGGGGATGCAGCTTGTCGGGGCCAGCGTGGAGCGACCGGGTTTCGGGGCCGACGTGGATGTCGACCCGCGCGATGTCGCGAGCGGCGACGCCGCGCTCGACGAGCCGGAGTGCGGCGTGCGCCGGTGCTTGGATCGTCGATCCGCAGGGATAGGGCTTGACCTGCGAGTTCGGCAGGCGTTCGGGCGTGGTCGGTGGCAGGCGGAGCACCGGTGCCTCCCCCACGCCGGCGGGGATCCCCAGCGCCAGCGGGAAGAGGCCCGCCGTGCCGACGAACGGCTGACCCGGACCCTCGACCCCGGCGGCGGCCAGCCGAGCCGACTCGAGGGCGTGGCGGCAGGCGTCGGCGGCCGCGAAGGCCTTCCACATCGAGATGCGGCCCGTGCGCGTCTGGCGCAGTGCCACGTGGCTCGTGACCGCGATCGCGACCGCGTGCGTCGCCTGCGCGGTCGACGGTCCGATCGCGCGGGCGCAGCCGGCGACGGCGCCGAGCATGGTGACGTTCACGTGGTCGAAGCCCCGCGGTGTCGGCGCGATGGCGTCCGCGGCAGTCATGGCCACCTCGTAGGCGGTCGCGATCCCGTCGAGCGCCGTCGTGGCCGGTGCGTCCCCCAGCCGCGCCGCGGCGAGCACGGCGGGGATCACGTCGCTCGGATGGATCGGCTCGATGCCGTGGTAGGCGTCGTTGGCGTCCAGGTACCGCACCAGGGCGGCGTTCGCCAGCGCGGCGGTGGCGGGATCGGCTGCCGCGTACGGCGTGCCCCAGACCGGATGATCGCCCCCGTGGTCGGCGAACCGGTGCACCGACCGCGGCGCGGGGTCCTCGGCGCCCGCCCCCAGCGCGCAGCCGACCGCGTCGGCCACGCGGTCGACGGTCGCCCGCGTGAGCGCCGCCGGCATGGGCTCCGGTGGCCGGGTGGCGTAGGCCGCGATGGCTGCGGACCACGGGTCGGCGTGGTCGCCGTCGGCCGGATCGGAGGGTGGCTGCGGGCTCGGGGACATGGGCTCCTCGATCATCGTGCGGTGGTCGCGTCGAGCCGGCCCGGTACGAACGCCTACGCTGCCGGACGACCAGCGGCGAGGGGGTGAACGGGTGGCGATGACACGAGTCGGGCTGATCGGGTACGGCGCGATCGGCGCGATCGTGCACGCGGTGCTGCGCGCCGGCGAGGTGCCCGGCACGGAAGCGGCGGGGATCCTGACACGTTCCGGGGACAGCCCGCAGGCGCTCGACTCCGTCGAGGCGCTGGCCGAGGCCAGCGACCTGGTCGTGGAGGCGGCCGGTCACGACGCGCTGCGTGCACACGGTCCCGCCGTCGTCGCGAGCGGGGTCGACCTCCTCGTGGTCAGCGTCGGGGCGCTCACCGACGACGCGCTGCACGATCGGCTGCGCGGGGCCGGTCAGGGGCGGCTCCTGCTCTCGGCGGGCGCGCTGGGCGGCCTCGACCTGCTGGGCGCGGCGCGGCTCGCGGGGCCGTTCGAGCGCGTCGCGCTGCGAACGACGAAGCCGCCCGCCGTGCTCGCACGGCCGTGGATGGACGAACGCGTGCGGGCACGGCTCGAGCGTGGCGACGAGCGGGTGGTCGTCTTCGGTGGGCCCGCCCGGGAGGCCGCTCGGGCCTTCCCCGAGTCGGTCAACGTGGCGGCGACCCTCGCTCTTGCCACCGTGGGTCTCGACGCCCTGGAGGTCGAGGTGGTGGCCGACCCGGACGCGGATCTGGTCGAGCATCTCGTGACGGTCGAGGCCGCGGCGGGCGCCTACGAGTTCCGGATCCGCAACCGGCCCTCGCCCGAGAACCCGCGCACGAGTGCCGTGACCGCCTACAGCGTCCTGCGGGCCCTGCAGGCGCGACACGCCCCCGAGGTCGTGGGCGCGTGACCCGAGGACGCCGGCGCCGCTCGTGCTGTCAGGCCGGGGCGGGGCGCTCGAGCCGTGCCCGCACGCGCCCGTCGGGGAGTTGGGCGTCGCGTTCGGCGGGCTCCTCGCGCAGTTCGCGCAGCTCGAAGTGCATCCCGTCCGGCGTGCGCCAGTGCCCACCCCACGCGAAGCCCCAGCGCGTGAACGTGTCCACGACCCGCTGGTCCATCTCCGGCTCACGCCCGTAGGGGTTGTCCTCGACGTTGAGGTCGATGGCAAGCCCCCACGCGTGCAGCGAGAGCGCCCGGTCGGGCTCGTGGAGGATGTGCCGCGGCACCCAGCACCCCCCGTACTGGTCGGGATCGATGAGGTGGCCGAGCCCGCGCTCCTCGAGTTCGCCCAGCGCGCCCTCGAGCGGGGGCACGAGCTTGCGGTGGCAGCGCACCGGCGCGTCGAGCAGCGGCACCTCCGCGGTCACGACGTGCTCGTCGACCCACTCGGGGTCCGGCTCGATCCGCCCACCGGCGTCGGCCTCGAACGGCAAGGGATCGAAGGCGCCGGCCACCCCTCCTTCGAGCCGGGCGACCGCTTCCTCGCCCTCGTCCAGCGCCTCGTTCTCGCCGACCCCGTCCTCCGCGGCGCCCTCGTGGACGGAACGAAGCCGCTCGCCGCCACCGTGACCCTGGCCGGACAGCTCCGACAGCTCCCCGTCCGTTCGTGGGGTCGCGTCCCGCGAAGCACCCGGTACGGCCTCGAGAAGGGCGCTGGCCAGGACGACAACGCCGGCGACGGCGCACAGCAGGGCGACCACGCGCAGCACGCGCTGGCGCCCCGTGCGGACAGCCGGCTCGACCCGCCCGGGCCGGTCGAGCCGGTCGGGCGCCGTTGGGGAGGTGGGCATCGGAGGCCGTTCGCTCCGGTGGGCGGAGGATCGCGGTCACGCCGACCGAGGGGCGGTCGGCGACGGGGCAACCGTAGCGCGGTGGCGCTAGGCCTTGAGCGCGGGCGTGCTGCAGTGGCGCACGAGTTGGCGGATCTCCTGCCGGGAGCAAGGGGCGCTCCACAGGAAGCCCTGCCCGAGTTGGCAGCCGGCGCGTTCCAGCTGCTCCAACTGCCCAACCGTCTCGATGCCCTCGGCGACCGCGGGGACCTCGAGCGACTCGATCAGTTCGAGGATGCCGAACGTGAGCCGCGCGTCGGCGTCGGGCCGGGCGAGCTCGTCGATGAAGTGCTTGTCGATCTTGACCAGGTCGAAGCGGAAGCGTCCCAGGTAGGCGAGGGAGCAGTAGCCGGTCCCGAAGTCGTCGATCGCGAGTTTCACGCCGACCCGGCGCAAGCCCTCGAGCGTCTCGTGCACGGCGGGATCGTAGTCGAGGAAGACGCTCTCGGTGAGCTCCAGGGTGAGCCGTGCGGCGGGCAACCCGCTGTGCTCCAGGGCCGCCGTGACGGCGGAGATCAGGGTGGGGTCGGCCAGCTGGACCGCGGACACGTTGACGGTCGCGAACAGGTCGGCCTCGGTCTCGGCCCGCAACCCCGCGACATCCCGGCACGCTCGCGCGAGGACGAAGTTGCCGAGTTCGGTGATGAGGCCCGACTCCTCGGCCAAGGGGATGAACTCTGAGGGCGGGATGGTCCCGAGCCGGGGATGCGACCACCGTGCCAGTGCCTCGACCCCCCAGACCGCGTTCGTGTCGATGGCATGGAGGGGTTGCAGCGCCACCGTGACCTCACCGAGATCGAGGCTGGTGCGCAGGTCCGCCTTGAGTTGGAGCCGGCGCAACGCCTGCGCGTGCATCGCGGGTTCGAAGATCTGCAGGCCGCCCTTGCCGCTGTGCTTGGCCTGGTACATCGCGGCATCCGCGTCGCGCAGCAGCTCCACCGCAGAGTGCCGAGGGCTCGAGACCGCCATGCCCATGCTGACCTTCGGTTCGAGGCGTTGGGTGGCGATCGTCACGGGTCGGCTGACCGAGTCGAGGATGCGGGTGGCGGCCTGGAGGAGCTCCTCGACGGATTCGGCGTGGGGGATGAGCAGGGCGAACTCGTCGCCGCCGAGACGCGCGGCCGTGTCGCCGACGCGGATCTCCTCCCGGAGTCGCCGGGCGAGCGTCTGCAACAGCTCGTCGCCGCGCGTGTGGCCGAGGCTGTCGTTGACCGTCTTGAAGTCGTCGAGGTCGCAGAGGAGCACCGCCACGAACCCGTCGTCCCCCGAGCGCAGCCGATTCAGCGCGGTCGTGGTCCGCTCCAGGAGCAGGGAGCGGTTCGGCAGGCCGGTGAGTTCGTCGTGGAAGGCCTGATGGGTGAGCTGCTCCTCGAGGTCCCGGCGCTGGGTGGCGTCGCGGATGGTGACGACCACCCCGCCGATCGCGGGGTGGTCGCGCTGATCGCTCAGGTCGGCCTCGAAGTACCGCCAGCGTCCGTCGGCGTGGCGCATCCGGCCCTCGATGGTGACCGACGTCTCCGGGGAGGCCGAGCGCACCCGATCGAGCGCGTGCTTGGCGTGGGTCCGGTCGTCGGGATGGATCGCCTGAATGCCCAGCGCCTCCGGCTCGTCGGGGTCGTAGCCCCAGACGCGCTGCACCGACGGGCTCACGTAGGTCGGCCGGAACGACTCGTCGACGACCATGATCGTGTCGTCGGCGTTCTCGACGAGCGCGCGGAAGCGGTCCTCGTTCTCCCGGCGCAGGTAGGTCGCGAGCGTGGTGAGCAGGCCCCACATGCGCAGGACGACCAGCGTGAACAGGGCGATCGCGCCGAACGCGATGACCAACAGCTCCGTCGAGACCCCGCCTTCGAGGCGCACGACGAGCGTCGCCGGGGCAGCCGAGGAGGCGACCCACAGGGCCACCAGGCGCGGGCGGGTCAACTGCATCCGCGCGGGCTGTCCGCGTTCCGCGACCCGCCGGACCGACGGGTGCAACACCGCGGCGCCGAACAGACCGAACGCCACGAGGCGCACGGCTTCGGGGAAGCTTCCGGCGCCCGCGGTGCCCTCGAGCAGCAGCACCGCGTTCGACAGCTCCGCGATGAAGAGCGCGCCCAGTCCGGCGGTCAAGTACCAGTACGAGGGTCCGCGGGTGCCGACGCCGAACATGAGCCGCACCACGACCGCCAGGAGCGCGAGCGCGAGCAGCGGGTAGGAGGTGGCGACCACCCGCTCTACGGGGCCGAGGGTGGTGTCGGCCCAGGCGTGCTGGGCGACGAACACCCAGACGATGATCGCCACGCCGGTGGTGACGATCGCGGCGTCGAGCAGGCTGCCCCGGTCGACCGCCGGCGAGCGGTGTCGGATCAGGGAGACGGTCGCAGCCACCGCGGCCCCGTACGACGCGAGGTAGACGGCGTTGAGCGGGGCGGGGTCGAGGCTGGCGTGCTCGAACGCGAGCCAGAGGAGGTTGGCCGCGACGACCAGGCCCAGGGCGGCGCAGAGCAGCCACCACGGCCCGGCGTGAGCCGGTCGGTGGCGACGGACGCCGAGGACCGCGGCCCCGAGCGCGCTGAGGGCGACGACGTTGTAGAGGGCGCTGTGCACGGCAGGCTCGGACGCTGCCACGAAGGCGCCGACGACGAGGCCGGCGGCCAGGGCGTGGCCGTGTGCCCACCGGGCGGTGCGCATGGGGACGGCGCCTTTCGAACAGCAGAGTCCGGACGCCGTCCACGTCGGCCGCAGGCGCGTCCGATCAACCGGTGGACCGCGCGTCGCCCGGTGGACCGCGCACCGTCCGGTGGACCGCGCGCTGCCCGATGGCCTGAGGCGGGGCGGCAGGTGCGTCTCGTGGCGGTGACGGCCTACTGCCGCACGTCGTAGCCCTGATCCTCGATGGTGCCGATGAGGCCGGCCCGGTCGATGGTCTCGGGGTCGAAGTCCACGGTCACGCTGCGGGCGTCGACGTCGACCTCGGCGCGCAGGACCCCGTCGAGGGGCTGCAGGGCGCCCTCGATGGAACTCTTGCAGTGGCCGCAGTGGATCTCCGGGACGGTGATCTGCTCGGTGATCATCGTGTCCTCCAAGTGGTGTTCGGGCTCGAGGAACGGGCCAACGGGCGGGTTCGGCTCGCCAGTGTAACGCTACCCCCCTACCCTATATCCGTCCCGCGGGTGGCACCCCCGAACCCCGCGTCCGATGGAACGAATAGCGAGGGCCCCTTTACGATCCGTCGTCATGGAATCCTCATCGAGTCTCGCAGGCAGCGGCAACGTTCCCGGTGACGGTCGGGTTCCGGGAGCGGGTGCGGCGCCGCGTCGCGAGGACGCGCGCTTCATCACCGGTCGGGCTCGTTACGTCGAGAACCTCGACGTCCCCGGCGCCGGGTGGGCGCAGTTCGTGCGGTCGCCCGTCGCCCATGCGCGGCTCGGGGAGATCGACACGGCGGAGGCCGCTGCCATGCCGGGCGTGCTCGCGGTCCACCACGCAGGTGACCTCGACCTGCCCGACCTACCGGCGCCCGACGGCCTGACCACGCTCGATCGCCCGGTACTGGCCCGCGACGTGGTCCGGTTCGTCGGCGAGGCGGTGGCCATCGTGGTCGCGGAGAGCCGCGCTGCCGCCGAGGACGCCGCCGAGCTCGTGATGGTCGACTACGAACCGCTGGAGTCGGTGACCGATCCCGAGGACGCGCTGGCCGAGGACGCGCCGGTGTTGTTCCCGGGGCACGGCACCAACCTCGTCGTTGAACGCGACGACGGCGATGAGGACCCGCTCGCCGACGCCGAGCTCGTCGTCGAGGGGCGCTTCGAGAACCAGCGTGTCGCCGCCGTGCCGCTGGAGCCGAATGCCGCGCTCGTGGTGCCCGAGGGCGACGGGCTGACCGCCTGGGTGTCGACGCAGGTGCCGTTCCGTATCCGCGACCAACTCGCCGACGCGGTCGGTCTCGACCGCGAGAAAGTCGCGGTGGTCGCACCGGACGTCGGCGGCGGTTTCGGGGCGAAGCTGCTCTGCTACCCGGAGTACGTCGCGGTCGCGGCCGTCGCTCGCCGGCTGGGGCGTCCGGTGCGCTGGGTGGAGGGTCGGTCCGAGTCGATGTCGGCGATGGCCCACGGACGAGGGCACATCCAGCACGTCCGCGTCGGCGCGCGCCGCGACGGGACCCTGACCGGGTTCGCGATCGACGTGGTCACCGACGCGGGGGCGTACCCCACGCTGTCGGGCCTGCGCATGCCCGGTCGGAGCTACCTCATGGCCTGCGGCCCGTACCGCGTGCCGCGCGTCGGCTTCCGAGCGCGAACCGTCGCGACGACGACCACGCCGATCGCGGCCTACCGCGGGGCGGGCCGGCCGGAGGCCACGGCGCTCGTCGAGCGCGCCGTCGACCTCGTCGCGGCCGAGCTCGGCCTCGACCCCGCCGAGGTGCGCCGCCGCAACCTCCTCCCCCCCGAGGCCTTCCCCCACGAGACGGCCACCGGTGCCACGTACGACGGCGGCGACTATCCCGGGGTGCTCGAGCAGGCGCTTCACCGGGTCGACTACGAGGCGCTGCGGCGCGAGCAGGCCGAGCGCCGCGCTGCGGGCGACCGTGCGCTGCTCGGCATCGGGCTGTCCACCTACGTCGAGGTGACCGGCTCGGTGGGGGACGAGTTCGCCGACGTCGAGGTCACCCCCGACGAGATCGTCGTGCGGATCGGCGTCTCCCCCCACGGACAGGGGCACGAGACGGCGTTCGCGCAGGTCGTCAGCGGGCTGTTCGGTGTCTCCCCCGGCGACGTGCGGGTCGTGCACTCCGACACCCGTGAGGTGGGCTCCGGCAAGGGGACGATGGGGTCGCGGTCGCTGCAGATCGGCGGCTCGGCGGCGGTGCAGTCGGCGCGTTCGGTCGTCGCGCGGGCCCGGCGCCTCGTCGCCCACCTGCGCGAGGCCTCGGTGGACGACGTCGAGCTCGACGGCACCGGCGGATTGTGGGTGCGCGGCTCGCCGGAGACGCGCATCGGGTGGTTCGAGCTCGCGGAACTGGCGGCGGACCCCGACCGGTTGCCGGCGGGGACCGAGCCGGGGCTGCGCGCTGCGGAGACGTTCACCCAGGAGCGCCCCACGTACCCGTCGGGGACCCACGTCGCGGTCGTCGAGGTGGACGCCGACACCGGATTCGTGTCGTTGCGGCAGTTCCTGGCCGCCGACGACGCCGGACGGGTGCTCAACCCGCTGCTCGCGGAAGGGCAACGCCACGGTGGCCTCGCCCAGGGCATCGCCCAGGCGCTGTTCGAGGAGCTGCCGTACGACGAGGACGGAAACCCCTTGGCCGCGAACCTCATCAACTACCTGGTGCCCGGCGCCCCCGACCTGCCGGACTTCGACCTGCTGACCCCCGAGACCCCCACCGACCTCAACCCGCTCGGCGCCCGGGGGGTGGGGGAGGCCACGACGATCGGCTCGCCCCCGGCGGTGCAGAACGCCGCCGTCGACGCGCTCGCCCACCTCGGCGTGCGCCACGTCGACCTCCCCCTCACCCCGCAGCGGGTCTGGCGGGCCCTGCGCGAGGCCACGACGGCCTAGCTACGCGGTGGCGTGCGCCGGCCCGTGACGGGAGCGGACGAGCAGGCTCTGACTGCCGGCGCCCACGACCCCCTGCCGGTCGGCGATCGTCGTGCGGGCCAGCCCGATCCCTCCGGGGCCGACCGTCGTGCGGGCGTCGATCGCGACCCACTCGCCACGGGGCGCGCGGTGCAGCGCGACGGTGAGGTCGGGGTTGACGTACGTGTGGGTGGCGAAGTCGACCGCCCCGCTGATCCCGTTGCCGCAGTCGCCGGCGACGAGCGCGCGTTGCAGCGGCGAGGGCTCCTCGTCGGCGATCACCGGCACGCGCAACCGGAACCACGCGGTGGCGGGTCCGCTCGCGACCCACTCGCCGCGGGTGAATCGCACGTCGACGGCGTCGACGAACCCCGTGCCCGCCATGGGGTAGAAGGGCTGCTCCGCGCCCTCCTCGGGCGGTGGCGGAGGCGGGTCCTCGACGGTCGGCGCGTCCCCGTCCTCGGTGCGCAGCACCCACGCGTGGGCGCGGGCGACCTCGGCCGGGCCGTCCCCCTCGGACGCCTCGACGCGGGCGAGCGCCCACGCCGCCCGCCGTCCCGGGCGAGGCACCTCGGCCGAGACGGTCAGCGCCCCGATGGGCACCGGCCGCAGGAGCTCGACGGCGATCCGCGCCACGAGCCCGTCCACCTCGGTGGTCGCTCGCTCGATCGCGCCGCCGAGCAGCGCGGCGACCGGCCCGCCGTGCTGGGCCTCGCCCCACGGGCCCCGCGTCAGCTCGGTGGCTCGCACCCGCCGCGCCGCACCGGCGGCCGTCCGGTCGGCCTCCGCCGTGGCGGCTCGCGCCGGCTCCGGGTCGCTCGGTCGCCCCCACGGGCCGTCGGGTTCGTAGAACGCGGTCACAGCGCGCTGGCGTGGGCCGTGTCGGCGAGCCGGTAGTCGGTCAGCCGCTCGGCCACTGGGCGCCCGGCGGCGGCCCCGATCGCCCGTAGCTGCTCGGGCGTCTGCTCCGTCCCGTGGTCGGCGCCGGCCATGCGGCTGATGGTCTCCTCCATGAGCGTGCCCCCGAGGTCGTTGCAGCCGGCTCGCAGGAGCTCGGCCGCGGCGTCGGTGCCGAGCTTCACCCACGAGAGCTGCACGTTGTCGATGGCGCCTTGCAGCACCAGCCGCGCGACCGCGTGCACCCGCAGGCTCTCCAGCCAGGTGGGACCGGGACGGGCGAGCCCGGCGAGGTAGATCGGCGCCTGCTGGTGGACGAACGGCAGCGGGACGAACTCGGTGAACCCCGCGGGACGGTCGGCGCCCTCGAGCTGCAGCCGCCGGAGCAGGTGCAGGTGGGCGGCCCAGTGCTCGGGCGCGTCGACGTGGCCGAACATCATCGTCGACGTCGACGGGATGCCCAGCTCGTGGGCGGTGGTGACCACCTCGATCCACGCGTCGGCGGGCAGCTTGCCCTTGGTGAGCACCCAGCGGACGTCGTCGTCGAGGATCTCCGCCGCGGTGCCGGGGATCGAGTCGAGGCCGTGCGCCCGCGCCTCGGTGAGCCACTCGCGGATCGAGATCCCCAGGCGGGTGGCCCCGTTGACGACCTCCATCGGGCTGAACGCGTGGATGTGCAGCTCGGGCGTGCGCGCACGGATCGCGTCGAGGATCGTGAAGTACGCGTCACCGCCGAGGTCGGGGTGGATCCCGCCCTGCAGGCACACCTCGGTCGCGCCGCGGGCCTGCGCCTCCTCCGCTCGGTCGGCGACCTGCTCCAGCGACAGCTCGTAGGCGTCGGGGTCGTCACGACGCTGGGCGAACGCGCAGAAGCGGCAGCCCGTGTAGCAGATGTTGGTGAAGTTGATGTTGCGGTTGACGACGTAGGTGACCGTGTCGCCGACCAGCGCCGCGCGGACCGCGTCGGCGGTGCGGGTGAGGGCGGCGAGGTCGTCGCCGCTGGTCTCGAGCAGCACCTGCGCCTCGGCCTCGGTGGGCGGGGTGCCGTCCTCGGCGCGTCGCAGGATCGCGCCCACCTCGGCGCTGGCGGTGCCCCCGTTCCGTGGGGCGGCGCCGGTGCGCGGGCCGACGACTTGGCCATCGTCCTCGCGTAGCCGGGCGGTGGTGGTGCTCGCGGCGATCGCCGCACTGTCGCCGTACACGTCCTCGGCGTCCTGTCGCAGGGTCGCCTCGCCCCGGGCGTGCGCGGTCACCCCCTCGCCGGCGGAGGCGTCGCGCCAACGGGCGTCGTCGCCCGAGCCGCGGCCCAGCGGGTCGTCCATCGGGTCGGGGTCCTGCCACGGCATCGGCTCCGGGCGCGCGCCGGGGCGGGCGAGGCCGTGCTCGTCGGCGAGCGCCTGCACGACCGGGCGCATCCGGCCCGCCAGCCAGGGGTCGGGTCGGCGGACGTACTCGGGGCGGACGGCCAGCCGCTCGACCAGCCGTTTGCCGGTGCCGGTGATCTCCGCCTCCAGCGCGTCGAGCTCGGGCCATGCGTGCTGCGGGTTGACGTGGTCGATCGTGACCGGGGAGACGCCGCCGAGGTCGTCCGCCCCGGCCGCCACGAGGCCGGCGACCTCGCCCGGCGAGAGGTTCGGGGGCGCCTGCACGCTCACCTTGACCGGCAGCAGCAGGCGCGCGACGGCGAGCGCGGCCCGCAGCTCGTCGTGGTCGGGCTCGGGGTGATCGGCCATGTGGGTCCGCGGCTTCGCCCGGAAGTTCTGGACGATCACCTCCTGCAGGTGGCCGTAGCGCTTGGCGGTCGCCGCGAGCGCGAGCAGCGCGTCGGCGCGCTCGTGCTCGTCCTCGCCGATGCCGACGAGGATCCCGCTGGTGAACGGCACGCTCGCCCGCCCCGCGTCCTCGAGCACCTTCAGGCGGACCTCGGGGGTCTTGGTCGTCCGTGCGCCGTAGTGCGCGCCGCCCTGCTCCAGCAACCTCGGGCTGGTCGACTCGAGCATCATCCCCATCGAGCCCGAGACCTGCTTCAGCGTCTGCAGTTCGGTCCACGACAGCACGCCGGGGTTGAGGTGCGGGATCAGCCCGGTCTCCTCGATCACCGCGATCGAGACCGCGCGCAGGTACTCCAGCGTGGTCTCGTAACCCCGCGCGGCGAGCCAGTCGCGGGCGGCGTCGTAGCGCTCCTCCGGCGCGTCGCCGAGGGTGAACAGCGCCTCCTTGCAGCCGGCCTCGCGGCCGCGGGCGGCGATCTCGGTGACCTGCTCGGGGGTGAGGAACGCCGCCTCCCCCTCACGGGGCGGGTGCGCGAACGTGCAGTAGCCGCAGGCGTCACGGCAGAGGTGGGTGAGCGGGACGAACACGTTGCGCGAGTAGGTCACCACCTCCCCGAACGCCTGGTCGCGCACCCGAGCGGCCGTGGCGCAGAGCCGTTCGAGCGCCTCCCCGCGGGCGGTGAGCAGCCAGGCCGCCTCGTCCGCGGACAGGGTCTTGCCGGCATCGGCCCTGGCGAGCGCGCGTCGCAGACCATGGGGCAGATCGGTCATCACAGATCCTCCTCGGGTCGGCCGTGTTCAGGCCGCTGGGGGTCGAGCGGTCGGACCGTCGGCGGTGATCGTGCCACGAGTGCGGCAGGCGCGGGGCAGCGCCGTCCGGCTCGGCGCTCGGCCCGCCGCTCGGGCCCGCTGTCCGGCTCGGCGATCTGACTCGGCGCTCGGGCTCGCCGCCCAGGTTCGGCGTTCGGGTTCGGCGTCGGGTTCGGCGCGAGCTGTCGGCGAGGTGTGGACACGAGCGCTGGCGGAGGCTGCCATCGTGTCCACACCGCCGCCGGCTGCGGCACAGAACCGGCGAGGTGTGGACACGAGCGCCGGTGCGGGCTGATGGTTGCGTCCAGAGCTGGTCGTTGGCGACTGGTGGCGCCGGGCGGTGTGGACAAGACCGGCGGTTAGCTGAGCCGGTCCTGTCCACAGCGCGGACCGCTGTGGCTGCGCGCTACGATCCGTGCTCATGACCGAACGGGACATCGTGGCGTTGGCGGGTGGCGTCGGGGCTGCGCGCTTCCTGCGCGGCTTGGTCCACGTCGTCGAGCCCAGCCGTCTGGTCGTCGTCGGCAACACCGGCGACGACTTGGTGCGCCACGGGCTGCACGTCAGCCCGGACCTCGACACCGTCGTCTACACGCTCGGGGGAGGGATTCATCCCGAACAGGGCTGGGGCCGGGCGGACGAGCGGTTCACGGTCGCCACGGAGCTCGCCGAGCGCTACGGACGCTCCGACTGGTTCACGCTGGGCGATCGCGATCTCGCGACCCACCTCGTGCGCAACGACGTCCTGCGCGCGGGCGGGACCCTCGCGCAGGCCACGGCGGAGATCGCGCGCGCCTGGGGCCTCGAGTTCCGGCTGCTGCCCATGACCGACGACCCGGTCGAGACCCGGATCACGACCACCGACGGGCGCGACCTGCACTTCCAGGAGTGGTGGGTCGGCGAGCGCGCCGCCGGCGAGGTCGCCGACGTGCGTCTCGAGGGGGCGTCGCGCGCACGGCCGGCCCCCGGGGTCCTCGAGGCGATCGGCAGCGCCGACGCGGTCGTGCTGTGCCCCTCGAACCCCGTCGTCTCGCTCGGGACGATCCTCTCGGTGCCGGGGATCTCCGAGGCCCTGCGCGACGCTCCTGTGGTCGGGGTGAGCCCCATCGTCGGCGGGCAAGTGGTGCGGGGCATGGCCGATCGGCTCCTGCCGGCCGTGGGACGGGAGACCTCGGCCTCGGCGGTCGCCGAGATGTACGCCGATCTGCTCGACGCGTGGGTCCTCGACCATGCGGATGCCTTGCTGGCCGAGCGGGTCGAGGCGCTCGGGGTCCGCGTGGCCGTGACCGACACGATCATGCGGGACCGCGACACCACGGCCGCGCTCGCCCGCGTGGCGTTGGACCAACTGGCTGAGGAGCGAGCGTGAGCATCACGATCGAGCCGGTGACCGGCCTGGGTGAGATCCAGCCCGGCGATGACCTCGCGGCGCTCGTCAGCGGCCGCGCCGAGATCGCCGATGGCGACGTCGTCGTGATCGCCCAGAAGGTCGTCAGCAAGGCCGAGGGCGCCCTGGTGCCGCTCGGCGCCGAGGAGCCCGTCGCCGCGGCCCGCCGACGGCTCGCGCGGGAGCAGGCCGCGCGTGTGGTGGTGGACACTCCGGGTGTGCTGGTCGTCGAGACCGCCCACGGCCTCGTTTGCGCGAACGCGGGGATCGACAGCTCGAACGTGCCCGACGGCTGGCTCGCCGTGCTGCCCAAGGACCCGGACGCCAGCGCGCGGGCGTTGCGGGCCGCCTTCCGCGATCAGGGGGTCGATGTCGGCGTGGTCGTGACCGACACGTTCGGGCGGCCCTGGCGCCTCGGCCAGACCGACGTCGCGATCGGGGTCGCCGGCGTTCCGCCCCTGCGCGACGAACGGGGGGAGGTCGACCGCGAGGGTCGGCCGCTCGAGGTCACCGAGACCGCGCTGGCCGACGAGCTCGCGGGCGCGGCCGACCTCGTGCGGACCAAGAGCTCGGGCGTGCCGGTGGTGATCGTCCGCGGCCTCGACTGCGCGCTCTCGGACGAGGGCGAGGGGGCGGAGGCGTTGCGCCGACGCGCCACCGAGGACCTGTTCCCACGGGGACGCGGCATGCTGGCGGCTGCGCTGGCCGCGGAAGAGGGCCCGATTGCGCCGGGGACGGTCGAGGGGCACGGGCCGGTCGCCGAGCCGGGGACGGTCGGGGGGCACGGGTCGGTCGCCGAGCCGGGGGCGGTAATCGGGCCGGAGCAGCCTACCCCGCAGCCGGTCGCCGGGGAGCATCTCGCGATCGTCGGCGAGGTGGCCGCGCGCGCCGGCGCGGAGCTCGTGCCGGTCCGGACGGGGAACGCCGCGGCCGCGCCGACCGTTCGGCAGGTACGTGGGGACCGCGTCGCGGCAGGACTCGTCGTCGCCGCGCTGCTCGACCTCGGCTACGCCGCGCGTTGGCGCGACGTCGACGGCGTGCTCGTGGTCGAGGCCGGGGAGGAGCAGCCGGTCCGATCACCGGGGTGACCGACGTGGCCGTGGCGGCGACCCGCGTGGCAGCCTTGTGCGTGGTGGCCGCGGCGCGGTGGCCGCCGGTCACGACGAGAGGACGGTAGGTGACCGACGAGGACCCGGGCCAATCCAAGCGCGAGCGCCAGAAGCAACGCCTCGCCGAGAAGCGTGCCGAGCAGGAGCGCCGCAAGCAGCAGGACCAGCGCAAGCGCCGGCTCACGATCGGGGCGCTCGCCGTGGTCGTGGTGGCCGCTGTCGCCGGGGGCGTCCTGTTCTGGCAGGCGCAGCGGGCCGACCGCGGGGAGCTGTTGGCCGCGTCGGCCGAGCCCGCGGAGGCGGCGGGATGTCAGCCGGTCGAGGAACCCGAGGACATGGGCGCGGACCACTTCCCCGGCCAGCCCGACGAGGCGCTCGCCGCGCTGGAGCAGGCACCGCCCGAGGAGATCTACGACCACCGTCCGGCCACCTCGGGCACCCACATCGGCCTGGTGGCGGCGACGGGCATCTACGATTCCTATGTCGACGAGCGGCTCCTGCTGCACAACCTGGAGCACGGCTACGTGGTCCTGTGGTACGACCCGGACCTCGACGAGGGCGTCGTCGCGGAGATCGAGGACTGGGCGGACGGTGCGATGGGCGCCGCCAACGACCACCTCATCGTCTCGCCGTACAACGAGGCCCTGCCGGACGGCGGGAACGTGGCGCTCGTCACCTGGGACCATCGCCAGCTGTGCGACGAGTTCTCGCCGGAGGTCGCCGACGCGTTCGTCGGCGAGCACGCCGACAACCTCTACAGCGACCACGGGGCGACCGACGCCCACGACGGCAGCCTGGACAGCGAGCTCGTCCCGGGCGAGGACGAGGTGGTCTTCCCGCCGCACCCCGAGGCCAGCGGCGCGCCCCCCGGGGCGCCCGCCGACGCCGGAGCGACCGACGAGGACGAGGGCTGACCATCGTCATGCGCCCCGCCGGGCCGGTCGAATTCGTCGACACCCTCGAGTCCGTCGGACCCGGGGGAGGCGGACCCGGGGGAGGCGGACCCGGGGGAGGCGGACCCGGGGAGGCGGACCCGGGGAGGCGGGTCCGGAGGAGCGGATCGGCTCGTGGCGGACAGGTAGGCACGGCCCGGTGCCGGGGTAGCATGCGGCCGTTCCCGTCGGAAGGTGCGCGATCGTGTGCGGCATCATCGGTTACACCGGCGACCGTGACGTCCTGCCCGTCCTGCTGGACGGGCTCGCGACCCTCGAGTACCGCGGCTACGACTCGGCCGGGGTGGTCGTCATCACCGGTTCGGCCTCCCCCGAGCTCCGCATGGTCAAACGCGCGGGCAAGCTCGATCAGCTGCAGGGGGTCGTGCGCGAGGACGACCTCCACGGCACCGTCGGGCTCGGGCACACGCGGTGGGCGACCCACGGGCAGCCGACCGACCGCAATGCCCACCCCCACCTCGACCAGGTCGGGGACCTCGCCTTCGTGCACAACGGGATCATCGAGAACTACGCGGAACTGCGCGCCGAGCTCGAAGCTGACGGCGTCTCGTTCCTCTCCGAGACCGACACGGAGGTCGCCACGCAGTTGCTCGCGCGCCTCCGCCGGGACGAGGCCGACCTGGCCGAAGCCGTGCGCGCGCTGATGCGCCGCCTCGAGGGCCAATTCGCGTTCGCCGTGGTCGACCGACGGGAGCCCGACCGGCTCGTCGCGGCCCGCCGTGGCGCACCGCTGGTGCTCGGCCGTGCCGACGGGGCGAACCTGCTGGCCAGCGACGTCGCGGGCCTCATCGCCCACACCCGCGACGTGGAGTCCCTGCTCGACGACCAGGTCGCGGTGCTCACGCCCGACGGGATCGAGGTCACCGACGTCCACGGCGCGCCGTCGAGTGGTCAGCGCTTCACCGTCGACTGGGACATCACGGCGGCCGAGAAGCAGGGCTACCCGCACTTCATGCTCAAGGAGATCCACGAGCAGCCGCAGGCCATCGCCGACACGCTGCTCGCTCGGACCGATCCCGACGGGCGGATCGTCCTCGACGAGCTGCGCTTCGACGGGGCGGATCTGCGCAGTGCCGACAAGGTCTACGTCGTGGCGTGCGGGACCAGCTATCACGCGGGCCTGGTCGCCAAGCACGCGATCGAGCACTGGGCCGGTATCGGCGTGGAGGTCGAGATCGCCAGCGAGTTCCGCTACCGCGATCCCATCCTCACGCCGCACACCATCGTGGTGGCCATCAGCCAGTCGGGGGAGACGACCGACACGATCGCGGCGGCCGCGCACGCACGGGACCAGCGAGCCCGTGTCGTGGCGATCTCCAACGTCGTGGGTTCCACGCTGACGCGTGAGGCGGACGCGGTGCTCTACACGCGGGCGGGACCGGAGATCGCGGTCGCGTCCACGAAGGCGTTCACGACCCAGATCGCGGCGCTCGGGGTGCTCGCGCTCTTCCTCGCTCAGGAGCGGCGCAAGCTGTTCCCCGAGGAGTGCCGGGACCAGCTGGCACGACTCGAACAGCTGCCCGAGCTCATGGAACAGGTGCTCGAGGCCGACGGGCACCTGGCCGAGCTCGCGGAGCGGATCGCCCGTGCGGACTACGTGATGTTCATCGGCCGCCACAACGGGGTGCCGATCGCCCTCGAGGGCGCGCTCAAGCTCAAGGAGATCAGCTACCTGCACGCGGAGGGCTTCCCGGCCGGCGAGATGAAGCACGGCCCGATCGCGCTGATCGACAGCGGCGGCCCGGTGATCGCGATCGCGACCCGCGGGCACGTCCACAGCAAGGTCGTGTCGAACATCCAGGAGGTCAAGGCCCGCGGAGCCGAGGTCACCGCGATCGCGACCGAGGGGGACACCGCCGTCAAGGAGCACGCGGACCACGTCGTCTACGTGCCCGAGGTGCACGAGTTGCTGTATCCGATCCTCACGGTCCTGCCGTTGCAGGCGATCGCGTACCACGCCGCGGTGCTCCTCGGCCGCGACGTCGACCAACCCCGCAACCTCGCGAAGACCGTGACCGTGGAGTAGGGGTCGGCGTCGTGGAGGGAGAGGACCTTCCCGGCGTGGTGGGCGTCGGCGTCGACGCGATCGAGATCGTGCGGGTGCGGCTCGCACTCGCGCGCACCCCCTCGCTGGTCGAGCGCCTGTGGACCGCGGCCGAGGGGGTGCACTGCACCGCACCCGACGGCGATCTGCGGGTCGGGAGCCTCGCGACGCGCTTCGCGGCGAAGGAGGCGGTCGCCAAGGCGCTCGGCTCCGGCTTCCACGGGTTCGGGTTCACCGACGTCGAGGTGGTGGCCAACGCGGACGGCAAACCCGAGGTGGTGCTGCACGCGGGGGCCGCCGCGCGGGCCGAGGAGGAGGGCATCGCGCGGGTGCACCTGTCGCTGTCACGGACCCGCGACCTCGCGCTCGCGCAGGCGGTCGCGGTGGGAGCGCCGCGCTGAGCGAGCACGAACCCCAGGGCGCGGTGGGAGCGCCGTGCTGAGCGAGCACGAACCCCGTCCGGGCGGCCTTCTGGTCGCTGGTGCACGGGACCCCGCCCGGGCCGCCGGAGCGCACCGGGTTGCATCGGCCAGCGAGCCCGCGGGCCTAGGATGGAACCATGCCGACCCCCCTGTTCACTCCCGCGCAGGTCCGCGAGATGGACGCGCGGGCGTTCGATCGCGGGACCTCCGCCGACGCGCTGATGGAGCGCGCCGCGGGGCATCTCGAGCGCGCGGTGCGCGACCTCGCCGGGTATGGGTACGGGCTCCGCGTCACGATCCTGTGCGGCAAGGGCAACAACGGAGGCGACGGGCTCGCGCTGGCCCGCCGTCTCACCGACGTCGGGGCGCGGGCGACCGTCTGCGTCGTGACCGGCGAGGAGACGTTGGAGGGGCTGCCGGCCGTCCAACGGGACCGTTGGCTCGCCCGTGGCGGCACCCTCGTGTCGAGCCCCCAGGAGGCGCTCGTCGGCGCCGACGTGACCGTCGACTGCCTGCTGGGGACGGGGGCGGCCGGCGAGCCCCGCGACCCCTACCGCACGGCGATCGCCGCGCTGGCGGCCGAACGGGCGCAGGGCACCCCGGTGGTCGCCTGCGACGTGCCGTCCGGCGTCGACGCCGAGACCGGCACGGTGGCGGAGCGGGCCGTGACCGCCGACGTCACCGTCACGCTCGGCGCCGAGAAGGTGGGCCTGCGGATGTGGCCGGCTCGGGGACGATGCGGGGACCTCGTCACCGGCGACCTCGGGATCCTCGAGCGCCGAGACGAGCCGGTCGCCTGGAGCCTCGACGATCGGGACGCCGACCACCTGCTGCCGTTCCCCCCGCCCGGGGCGCACAAGCGCCAGCGCGGCCGCGTGCTGATCGTCGCCGGGGCGCAGGGCATGTCGGGTGCCGCGGTGCTCGCCACTCGCGGCGCGGTCGAGGCCGGCGTCGGGCTGGTGACGTGTCTCGCCGCCCCCGGCTCCCGCGACGCGGTCGCCGGCGCGGTCCCCGAGGCGCTGACCGCGACCTTCGGCGACCTCGACGACCGCGACGACCACGACGCCGCGGTCGCCGACGTGCTCGCGCGCGCGCAGGACGCCGACGTGGTCGTCGCCGGCCCCGGGTTGGGGCGGGGCGGTGGGCCGACGGCGTTGGTGCGCGCGTTGGTGGAGCGCCTCGAGCGGCCCCTCGTGCTCGATGCGGACGCCGTCAACGCCCTCGCGGAGGTGCCCGAGGCCTTGACGGCTCCCCGCGCCAACGCGCTCGTGCTCACCCCTCACGAGGGGGAGCTGGCGCGGCTCGTCGACGGTCCCGTGCAGCGCAACCGAGCCTCGGAGTACGCCGCCGACTGGGGCGCGACGGTGGTCGCCAAGGGTCCGGGCACGGTGACCGCGTCCCCGGACGGGCGGACGTGGGTGTGCGCGAGCGGGAGCGTCGCGCTGGCCACGGGAGGGACCGGGGACGTGCTCTCCGGGATGATCGGCGCGGTCCTCGCCGGGGACGTCGACCTCGCGCGCGTGGCGGCCACCGTGCACTGGCACGGCCGGGCGGGGGAGGCCGCCGCCGCGTTGCGCCACCCGGCGGCGGTGCGCGCCGGCGCGGTCGCCGATGCCGTCCCGACGGCCCGCGCCCGCATGGCCGGGGACCCCGGCCCGCGCCCGGGGGCCCCCATCCCGCGTCCCGAGGACCGCCGGTGACACACCTCCGTTCCCCGTCGTCCGTGGACGCGCAGGCGCCGCGCGAGGCCGCTGCCGGGGCGCAGGGAGCTCCTCCCGCCCACCGGCCGGTCTGGCTGGAGATCGACCACGACGCGATCGCCGCCAACGTGGCGGCGCTGAGGTCCCATGCGCGGGCCCCCCGCCTGATGGCCGTGGTCAAGGCCGACGGGTACGGCCACGGGCTCGTCGAGGCCGCGCGGTCGGCGGTGGCCGGCGGCGCCGACGAGCTGGCGGTCGCCCTGGTCGAGGAGGGCGAGGCGCTGCGCGCCGCCGGGGTCGACGTCCCCATCCTGTTGCTCACCGAGCCGCCCGCCGCCGCGATCGGCGCCCTGCTGACGGCGAGGCTCACACCCACGGTCTACTCGCCGGGGTTCGTGACGGCCCTGCAGGAAGCCGCCGCGGCGCGCGAGGGTCCTCCCGCCGCGGTCCACCTGAAGCTCGACACGGGGATGCGGCGGGTCGGCGTGCCCCCCGCGGACTGGGAGGACGCCCTCCGACGCGTGCGCGACGCCGGCGCCCTGCACCTCGCCGGGCTCTGGAGCCACTTCGCGGTGGCGGACGAGCCGGACCACCCCTTCATCGCCGAGCAGGCCGACGCGTTCGCCCGCGGCCTCGAGCTCGCTCGGGCGCTCGATGCCGCGCCCGACGTCGCTCACCTCGCGAACTCCGCCGCGACGCTCGATCTGCCCGACACGCACCACGACCTCGTCCGGCCCGGCCTCGCGGTCTACGGGCTCGAGCCCGCGCCCGGGCTCGCCGGCGAGGTGCCGTTGCGACCGGCGCTCGCGTTGCGCGCGCGCTTGTCCCTGGTGAAGCGCCTCACTGAGGGGGAGGCCGTGAGCTACGGCCTGACGTGGGCCCCGGACCGCGACACCTGCCTCGGCACGGTGCCCGCCGGCTACGCCGACGGCGTCGTGCGGGCACTCGGCAACCGGGCCCGGGCGCTGGTCGGGGGGCGCCGCGTGCCGTACGCCGGGCGGGTGTGCATGGATCAGTTCTGTGTGGACCTCGGCCCGGACGCGACCGAGGCCGACGGTGACGAGGTGACCCTCATCGGCGGGCAGGGGGACGAACGGGTGAGCGTCGACGAGTGGGCGGGGCTGCTCGGCACGATCAACTACGAGATCATCACCCGCATCGGTCCGCGTGTCCCGCGCGTGCATCTCGGGGCCGCCGGGGAGAGCTAGGCGTGGTCCGGGCACGCGCGATCGGTCTCGTGGCCTTCGGCGCGGCGACGCTCGGGGGAGCCGCCCTGGGGTACCTCGGAGAGCGGCGGGTGATGGCCGGCCAGGCCCAGCGGGTCGCCGAGGCGGATCCGTCGCTCGCGGCCGCTCCGGGGTGGGCGTCGCGGGACGTCGAGAGCCACGACCGCACGCTGTTGCATGCCGAGTTGCGCGCCGCACCCGGGCGGCCCGCGGTGCTGTTCAGCCACGGGCTCGGGCTGTCCTCGCGGGTCTGGCACGACCAGATGACGGTGCTCGGCGAACGCTTCCACAGCGTCGCGTTCGACCACCGGGGTCACGGCCAGAGCGCCCGCGCGGCCCGCGGCGACTACACGCTCGACGCGCTCGCCGACGACGTGGCCGCAGTCCTCGCCGAGACCGCGCCTGCGGGGCCCGCGGTGCTGGTCGGGCACTCGCTCGGCGGCATGGCGGTGCTCGCCTGCGCCGCCCGGCACCCCGGGCTCCTGGGTGAGCGGGTGCGCGGGCTCGTGCTCACCAACACCGCCGCGAGCCGGCTGTTCTCCGGCGCCGCCAGGAGCACCCTCGCGGCCGCCGTCAGCACCGTGCAGGCCCGGGTGTACGAGGCGGTGGTGGCTCGCTCGTCGCGTGCTCGGCGTCGCCTGGAGAGCGACGATCCCGAGGACCGGCCCTCGACGGACCTGTCGCTGCTGGCCACGCGCCAGTTCGGGCTGAACCCGGAGGCACCCCCCGAGCTCGTCGCGTTCCTGGAGCGGGAGCTGCGTGGCACGCCGCCGGTGGTGCTCGGCGCGTGCGCCCCCGCCCTCACCACCGTCGACCTCCAGGACGTCGCTCGCGAGCTCACCGTCCCGACGCTCGTGCTCGCGGGGAGCCGCGACCGTCTCACGCCCCCGCGTCAGGCGCAGCGCCTCGCGGAGATGCTCCCCGACAGCGAGCTCGTCACGATCGAGGGCGCCGGGCACACGGCGATGCTCGAACAGCCCGACGCGGTCACCGCCGCGATCGACCGGTTCGCGGCGCGCGTGACCGCCGACGCGGGGGGCGGCGACGGGACGAGCGCTCGGCGAGCCAGCTCGCGGTGACCTCGGCGAGCTCGTCGGCGGCCTCGCCGTCGCTGATCAACGCCTCGCCGTCGCGCCAGTGGTCCCCGTAGGCACCGAACTGCGCGTGGTTCATCCCGTCGATCACGACCACGTCGGCGTCGTCCGGCAACAGGTGGCGCCGCTGTCGCACGTCCGCGGTCGTCGTGAGGCCGTCGCGCCCACCCGCGACCGACAGCACCGCGAGATCGTCGCGTGCCGCGAGCTCGGCGCCCTCGGTCGGGTAGCCCCCCCACAGCACCAGCCCCTCGATGCGATCGACCGCCGCGGGACCGTCGGTTGCGGCGTGGCCCTCGGCGGTCGCCTCCGCGCGCCGGCCGAGGTGGCTCGAGGCCATCGCACCTCCCAGGGAGTGCCCGCCGACGATCCACGATTCGATGGTGTCCTCGGCCGCGATCACCTCGTCGGCGCGGTCGATGTCCAGCACCGCGAAGTTCAGCGGCATGGCCGGGATGAACACCGCGACCCCGGCCTCGGCCACCACCGGCGCCCACGTGGCGGCGTAGGAGGCCGGCGCCACGCGGGCGCCCGGGTAGAAGACGACCCCCCGTACGGGCTCCTCGCCCTCGGGAGTGAGCCGCAGGTAGCCGTCGCCCTGACCGACCGCGACGCGCGGGTTCTCGAACACCGTCGTGAAGCGGTCCTCGTCCGGCCCGCGCGGCAGGGCCGCCCAGCCGACGAGCACGACCAGAGCCAGCGCGAGGGCGATCGCCGTCCAGCGCAGCGGGCGGCGCCAACCCGATCGGCGCGACCGACGGGCCGGCGGGCCCGACTCCTCGCCCGCCCGCGCCTCCTCGCCGGTCTGCGCCTCGTGTTCCAGGGGGCGCACCCCCGGGCGTTCGCTCATCGGGTCCTCGCTGATCGTTGATCCGGTGCGTTCCGGCCCGCGCCCCAGCCTTGCTACCGCGGGGCGGGCCTGCCTACGCTGCGGATCCCTTCACGGGCAGCGGTCACCGCCCGACGGTGTGGGTGGCCGCTCGATCGGTGGTCCGCGGAGGGCCCGTCCGCACCCGACCATGGGAGCGCCATTGAGGATCACGAAGTATCCACAGTCCTGTCTGGTCATCGAGAAGGACGACGGGGGGCGCCTCCTGCTCGATCCGGGTCTGCCCGCGGTCCGAGCCTACGACGTCGACGCTTTCGGCTCCGTGGACGCGGTCCTCTACACACACCGGCACCCTGATCACTGGGATCCCGACTCGATGCGCGAGCTGATCGACCGCCACGCCGAGGTCTACGGCAACGCCGACCTGCGCGTGGCCGCCGGTGACGAGCCCGTGCAACCCCTCGATGACGGTGACGAGGCCGACGTCGCCGGGTACACCGTGCGGGCGATCGACCTCGAGCACATGCCGATGGTCAACGGCGCTCCGGGGCCCCAGAACACCGCGTTCCTCATCGACGGGACCCTGCTCCATCCCGGCGACGGGCTGGACGCCTCCGGCCTGCGTGCGCCGCTGCTCGCCGTCCCGCTCGCCGGCCCCAGCGCGAGCATGCGCGACGCCTACCGCCTCACCGAGCAGGTCGGCGCGCGTCAGGCGATCGCGATCCACTACGACGTCTTCCCCTCCGACCCCGAACGGTTCGCTCGCGAGTGTGACGTCGCCGAGGTGGTGGTCCTCGACGACGGCCAGGCCGTCGACCTCTCGGGCTGACGGTCGGGAGGTGGCGCGCCCGGCCGTGCCCGGCTGCCCCGCCCGTCCGGGAGCTGCCCGTCGGGGGCCGCCCGTCCGGGGCCGCCGAACCGGAACGCCCTGTACGGGACGGCCTGTACGGATCGCTGGTCCGGGGCCCCCGGTCCGGAACGGCGCCCACGACGGCGCACAGCCCCCGGCTCGGCTAGCGTCGTTGGCGAAGAGCGCCGGGTACGAGGGGACGGAGGAGCGGTGGATCTGGCCACCAGCGATCCGCACGACACCCGCCGGTTCGCGGCGGCACTGGCCGGGCTGCTGGAGCCGGGGGATCTCGTCTCGCTGACCGGCGAGCTCGGGGCCGGCAAGACCTGCGTGGCGCAGGGGGTCGCCGCCGCCCTGGGCGTGACCGAGCCCGTGACCAGCCCGTCGTTCCTGCTGCGGCGCGACTACGCGGGCCGGGTCCCGCTGGTGCATCTCGATGTCTATCGGCTGGAGACGCTGGAGGAGGTGCTCGACACCGGCTGGCTCGACGCGGCCGACGAGGCGGTCGTGCTCGTCGAATGGGGCGACGCCGTGCAGCCGTTGCTGCCGGCCGACCACGTGGAGGTCGAGCTGGCCCTCGCCGACCCCGCCAGCGTGCCGAGCGAGCTCGGAGCCCCCGAGCCACGGCGGGTGCGCGTTCGCGCCCACGGTCCGCGCTGGGCGGCCCGCCGCGACGAGCTCCACGCAGTACTGGCGCCGTGGCGGAACGAGCGTCGGGTGGCCGCGGGTCGCGGTGGCCGTGCCGACGACGGCGGGTCGCGGAACCGGGCGGCTCCCGAGGGGTCGGACTGATGCGGGTCCTGGGGATCGACACGGCGAGCACCCGCTCGAGCGTCTGTATCGGAGGCGCCGACGGGCCGCTGGTGACGGCGTCGCTCGGCCGGCACCAGCAGCACGGCGAGTTCGTGACGCCGGCGGTCTCCTGGTGCCTCGATCGGGCCGGCCTGAGGCTCGACGACGTCGACGGCGTCGCGGTGACCGTCGGCCCGGGTCTCTACACCGGGTTGCGCGTCGGCCTCGCGACGGCGCAGGTCCTCGCCCACGTGCGAGGCTGGCCGCTCGTGGGTCGCTCCTCGCTGGAAGTGCTCGCCCAACCGCTCGCCGAGGCACCCCACGGGCACCGCATCTGGGCGGTCCTCGACGCGCGGCGCGGCGAGCTGTTCTGGGCGAGCTACCGCGCGGGGCCGGGCGGCCCGGAGCCGCTCGACACCCCACGCGTCGGCACGATCGACGAGCTCGCCGAGGCGGTCGCCGGGACCGGGGAACCGGCCGTCTGCGTCGGGGACGGGGCAACGCGCCACCGCGAGGATCTGCTGGCCCGCGGTGTGCACGTCGCCTCGCCTTGGCTGGCACAGCCGAGCGCCGAAGCGCTGGTGGAGCTCTCCCTGGGGGCGTTCACCCGCGGCGAGACCACCGCTCCGGCGGAGCTGCGGCCGGTCTACCTGCGGGAGGTGGATGCGCGGATCGGCTGGGGGCAGCGGGCAGCACTCCACGGCGGGCCGGGCGAGGGCGGACCGGGCCAGGGCGGACCGGGCCAGGCGGCCTCGCCGTCCACGGGAGAGGGGGCAGCCTCGTGAGAGAGGGCGGGCGCCTGACGGGATGGCCGACGCGGCGGCCCGCGGCGCGGACGGCGCTGCACGGCGTGCGGATCGAGCCGATGCGTCGGCGGCACCTCCGCCGGGTGCTGGCGATCGAGACGCGGCTCTACCCACGGCCGTGGACCCCGGAGGTGTTCGTGGGGGAGCTGGCTCGCGACGGTCGTTCCTACCTGGTGGCGCGGGTCCCGGGCCGCCTCGGGCGCCGGCGGGTCGTCGGCTACGGCGGCGTGTTGTTCCAGGCCGGGGAGGCGCACGTCACCACGGTGGCGGTCGATCCCGTCGAGCATCGCCGCAAGGTCGCGACCCGGCTGGTGATCGCGCTGCTCGAGGAGGCCCGGGAGCGCGGATCCCACGCCGCGACACTGGAGGTGCGAGCCGCGAACCATGGTGCCCAACGCCTGTACAGCGCGTTCGGGTTCGTGCCGAAGGGCGTGCGCCCGCGTTACTACCGTGAGACCGACGAGGACGCGGTCGTGATGTGGATCGACGACCTGCGCGATCCGGCCGTTGGACGCCGCCTCGAGGCGCAACGCGCGCGCTTGGAGGCGCCGGGCGGGGCCAGCGGCGCCCCCGATCACGACGTCCCGTGGGTGACCGGGCGGGTCGGGCTCCACGCCGGAACGTCCGGTGGCGACGCGGCTGGTGGCGACACGGCTGGTGGCGACGCGGCCGGGCATGAAGCGGGCGGGGGTGAGGCGGGCGGGGGTGACTCGGAGGGTGGATCGACCAACGCGGCAACGGGCATCCTCTCCGAAAGGGACAGGGCCCGTGCTCCCGGGCGGCAGGCGCCCGGGACGCGCGGAACCGAGGAACGAGGGCGCGACTGATGCTGGTGCTCGGGATCGAGACGTCGTGCGACGAGACGGCTGCGGCGCTGGTCGCGGACGGCCGGGTCGTGCGCGCGAACGTGATCGGGAGTCAGTGGGAGCGCCATCGTCCCTACGGCGGGGTCGTCCCGGAGGTCGCGGCGCGCGCGCACCACGAGCTGCTGCTGCCGGTGCTCGACCGCACGCTCGCCGAGGGCGGCGCGACCTACCGCGACCTCGACGCCGTCGCGGTCACGCACGGCCCGGGGCTGGTGGGCGCCCTGCTCGTGGGTCTCGCGGCCGGGAAGGCCGTCGCGCTCGCGCACGACGCGCCGCTGATCGGTGTGAACCACCTCGAGGGGCACGTCTATGCCGCGCAGCTCGAGTTCGGGACGCTCGAGCCACCCGCGGTCGCGCTCGTCGTCTCCGGTGGGCACACGAACGTGGCGCTCCTCGCCGAGGACGGTACGTTCGCGACGCTCGGCACGACGATCGACGACGCCGCCGGGGAGGCCTTCGACAAGGTCGCGCGGTTCCTCGGGCTCCCGTACCCCGGTGGGCCCGAGATAGACCGCGCCGCCCGCACCGGCGATCCGGCGGCCATCGCCTTTCCCCGAGCGAAGCAGGACGGGTCCTACGACTTCTCCCTGTCGGGCCTCAAGACGGCGGTCGTGCGGGAGCTCCGGCGTCGTGAGGCCGCCGGCCAGCCCGCTCCGATCGCGGATGTGGCCGCGAGCTTCCAGGAAGCGGTCGTCGACGTCGCGGTCGACAAGACGCTGCACGCGGCGACCGACCGTGGGATCGAGCAGGTGGTGATCGCCGGTGGTGTGGCCGCGAACTCGCGACTGCGCGAGCGCATGGAGGCCGAGTGCGCCACCCGGGGCCTGCGCCTGCTCGCCCCCTCACCGGCGCTGTGCACCGACAACGGCGCGATGATCGCCGCGGCGGGCACGAACCGTCTCGCCCTCGGTGAGCGCAGCGCCCTCGACCTCGGCGTCGACCCGAACCTCGCGCTCACCGGCCCGGTGGCCGTCGCCGGGGGTGAGCGGCCGTGACCCAGACGCCGACCCACACCGAGGTGCGCGTGGTCGACCGGCACCTGGCGCCACGTGTGGCCGGCTGGCTCGAGGGCGACCCGACCCGCGACGGGGTGCTCGCGCACCAGCATCTGCTCGACGCGCTCGACAGCGGGGAGGAGGAGCGCGTGCTCGTGTGGCCGGCGGACGAACCCCGCGCGGTCGCCTTCCTCGCCTCGACCGGCACCTTGATCGTGTCGGGCGACGCCGCGGGCGGGCCACCCCTGGCCGCGCACCTGCACGGGAGCGGCTGGCGGGTGCTGCTCGGCGACGCTGCGCTCGGCCGTGCGCTCCTCGAGGCGGGCAGCCGCGGCGTCCTGCGCCGCCGCGGGCGGGCCCGCGAGCAGCGCCTCATGGGAACGCGCGAGCCCGTCGACCTTCCCCCGCCGGTCGGGTTGCGGCGGGCGCGGCCGGCCGACGAGGAGGCGGTGACCGAGCTCGCCGCCCGACTGCACGTCGAGGATCGGATGGGGCCGCCGCTGTCGCGCCCCGCGCGGGCGAGCGTCGGCGATCGCCTGCGTGACAGCATCGCGCGGGGTGCCACCTGGGTGGTGCCCCGGGACGGCGAGATCGTGGCGAAGGTCGACGTGGCGCTGGCGAGCCCACTTCGGGGTGCGCAGCTCGCGGGGGTCTACGTGGCCGAGGCGTGGCGTGGCCAGGGGATCGCGGCCTCGGCCATCGCTGCCGTGACGCGTGAGCTCATGGCGGAGGGCATGCCGGGGGTGACGCTGCACGTGCGCGCGGACAATGGGCCAGGTCGCCGGGCTTATGCCCGTGCGGGCTACGCCGACATCGCTGAGTGGCTGCTCGCACTGCGCTGATCCGCTCGCCGGCGCCCCGGGAGACCAAGACCGGTCGGACAGGTTCCCGAGTGCCGGCGGCGGGGACGATCTGTACCGTGATGGCACGGTTGGTGGCGGGCCCACGACCCTGTGACATCCACCACTCGCGCCGGCACGGGTGCTCCGCCTTCCCGCGCCTCCCGGGTCCGGCGCCAGCACTGACTCCCTCGAGGCGACCATGCCCGATCACGAAGCGATCCTGGCGCGGCTGCGCTCCAGCATCCTCATCCGTCCGCTCGCCTTCGTGATCGCGGGGGCGGTGCTGGCCTTGTTCATGCTCGCCGTCGACGCCGACCCGAACGTCGGCCTGCCGACCGGGGTGGCCTTCGAGCCCGAGAGCGCGCGGCTGCTCTACGGGACGTTGGCCGGCGCGGTGCTGACCGTCGCCGGTATCACGTTCTGGGTGCGCGCCGCGAGCGTGCAGCTCGCGGCCGCCCAGTACTCGCCCCGCGTGGTGCACGGGTTCCTGTCGGACTGGTTCCAGCAGTCGATGATGGGCCTGCTGGTCGGCATCTTCACGTACATCGTGATCGTCTTCCGCGCGATCCCCTCGAGCAACGGGATCGCGGCCCGCGCCGCGGCGACGCCGGACCTGGCGGTCATGCTGGGGGTCATCCTCGCCGGGGGCTCGGTGCTCGTCATCCTCGTCGCGATCCGCAACGCGGTCGCGTCCATGCAGCCGGGGGCGCTGGCCCGCCGCATCACCGACCTCACCGTCGAGCGGATCCGCGAGGCGCACCGTGCGCGGGTCGAGGACTCCGGGATCGCTCATGCGGGCGCCGACGTGCTGCCCACCGGCGCCGGCTATGTGGTCCGGGCCTCGAACACCGGATGGGTGCAACGCATCCGGGTGAACGAGCTGCTCGGGGCCATGCCCGAGGGCACGGTGGTGCGCCTCAAGGTCCGCGTCGGACTGTTCGTGGTGCGTGGCCGGCCGCTGTGCACCGTGTGGCAGGGCGACCGGCCGCACACGCTGTCCGAGCGGGCGGTCGATGCCCAGGTACAGAAGGCCGTGCAGCTCGGGCGCACCCGCATCCTCGCGAGCGACGTGGACTACGGCATCCAGCAGCTCGTCGACGTCGCGATCGCGTCGCTGTCCCAGGGCAGCGCGGACGCCGGGAGCGCCTACGAGGTCATCATCCACCTCGAGATCGTGCTGCGGGAACTGCTCGAACGCGATCTGCCGCCGACGGTCACCGTCGACGAGCAGAACCGCGTGGTCGTCCGGGTCCGTGATTTCACGTTCGACGACTACGTCACCGAGGCGTTCGACCGCCTGCGGCTCACCGCGGCACCGCACCCTCAGGTGGCCGGAGCGGTGCTCTCGAGCATCGGCGCGCTCGTGTACGACGCCCACGAACTCGGTCGGCCGCAGCGTGCGACGCCGTTGCGGCGGCAGGCCAGCCTGCAACTTCGCTCGTGCGAGGCGGCGGGGCTCCTCGACCACGACCTCGAGCAGCTGCACGTCATCGCCGACCGGTGGGGCCTGGCCGCGGCGGCCTGACCCCCCCGACGGCCTGATCCCGCGGCGGCTCGGCGCGCGAGGGCCTGACCCCTCGGCGGCTCGGTGCGCGCGGGCGCGCCTCCGGGTGCCCCGGGGTCAGGCGGTGGAGAGCACGCCCTCGTCCTCGAGGCGGACGATGAGGTCCTCGGGCTCGGTGCCGTAGATCACGCTGAGCGCTCGGAGGTCCTCACCGCGAATCGTCAGCACGTTGCCGTTGAAGTCGCCCCGCTGCAACTGGATCGTGTGTGCGAACCGGCTGACCGGCTGGAGCTCGGGGTCCAGCTCGGAACTCGCCAGCCGGCGCAGGTCGAGCATCACTCGCGGTGGCCCTGCGGGCCCCCCGCGGCCGGCGCTCCCATCGTCCTTGGGCAGGAGCTCCGAGACCGGGACGTTGTAGAACTCGCCGAGCTCGGCGAGCTTCGCCACCGATACCGCTCGATCGCCGCGCTCGTAGGAACCGACGACGACCGCCTTCCACTTGCCTTCGGACAGCTCCTCGACCTGCTGCAGCGTCAGGCCCTGTTGCTGCCTGATCGCGCGCAGGCGGTTGCCGAGCCGCCGTTGGTAGTCGTTCTCGCTCACCACCGTGGACCTCCTGACCCACCGCGCACGGGGCACGGAGCCCGGTCGCGCCGAATCGATGTCTCCGCCGCCACATCCGCCGGGGGTGGATGATCGACCTGTACTCACTCAGCGTAAAGCATCCAGGTCGTCACGTCGACTATCCGTGTGCACCGGACAGAAACGAAGCACATCTGAGCCTCTTACGATCAAGTATAGGTGATGCGGCAGCGGGTTGGCTTGCACCCGTCATGCGTGATTGCTAACTTTCGGAGTAGCACTCTAGTGGTGCGAGTGCCAGTCCCGCTCCTGGCGTCCCTGTGGCGCAGTCGCGTGCGGGCTGGAGCGGTTGCTCCGCCCTGCCCGCAGCAGGGGCGCGTCCGCCAATGGGGGCGCCCGCGGCGCCACCGGCCGGACACCGCACCACCGACCCGAGAGGCGCCGATGCGCCGTCAGCGACAGTGAACGGCGCCCGAGCAATCGAACACGGAGGAGGCAACACATGGCGACCGCGACGAAGGTCACCCTCAAGCCCCTCGATGACCGCGTCGTCGTACGCGCGATCGAGGCCGAGCAGACAACGGCCAGCGGGCTCGTGATCCCCGACACGGCCAAGGAGAAGCCCCAGGAGGGCGAGGTCGTCGCCGTCGGTCCGGGTCGGGTCACCGACTCCGGCGACCGGGTCACGCTCGACGTGAAGGAGGGCGACCGGATCGTCTACTCCAAGTACGGCGGGACCGAGGTGAAGCTCGACGGCGAGGAGTTCCTGATCCTCTCCGCCCGGGACATCCTCGCCGTGGTCGAGCGCTAGAACGCGCCACCCCGAACCACACCACGCATCGCAAGTAGGTCTCACGCAGTACGAGGAGGAGTAAGACATGTCGAAGCAGCTCGTATTCCACGAGGACGCCCGCCGTCGGCTCGAGCGGGGAGTCAACCAGCTCGCCGACGCCGTGAAGGTGACCCTCGGCCCGAAGGGCCGCAACGTCGTGCTGGAGAAGAAGTGGGGCAGTCCCACGATCACCAAGGACGGCGTGACGGTCGCGCGCGAGATCGAGCTCGAGGACGCCTACGAGAACATGGGCGCCCAGCTCGCCAAGGAGGTCGCCACCAAGACCAACGACTCCGCCGGTGACGGCACCACCACCGCGACGGTGCTGGCCCAGGCGATGGTCAAGGAGGGCCTGCGCAACGTCGCCGCCGGCGCGAACCCGATGATGCTGAAGCGCGGCATCGACTCGGCCGTCGAGCGGGTCGTCGAGCGCATCGCCGAGAACGCGCGCGAGCTCGAGACCCAGGAGGAGGTCGCGCACGTCGCCGCGATCAGCGCTAACTCCGACGAGGAGGTCGGCCGGACCATCGCCGAGGCGATGGACAAGGTCGGCAAGGACGGCGTCATCACCGTCGAGGAGGGCCAGACCTTCGGCATCGAGCTCGACTTCGTCGAGGGGATGCAGTTCGACAAGGGCTACATCAGCCCCTACATGGTGACCGACTCCGAGCGGATGGAGGCCGTCTACGAGGACGCCTACATCCTCATCGCCAACCAGAAGATCTCGGCGGTGCAGGACGTGCTGCCGGTGCTCGAGAAGGTCATGCAGGCCGGCCGGCCGCTCGTGATCATCGCCGAGGATCTCGAGGGCGAGGCCCTCGCGACGCTCGTCGTCAACAAGATCCGCGGGACCTTCCAGTCCGTCGCGGTGAAGGCGCCGGGCTTCGGTGACCGCCGCAAGGCGATGCTCCAGGACATCGCGATCCTCACCGGCGGGCAGGTCATCTCGGAGGAGGTCGGCCTCAAGCTCGACAGCGCGACCATCGACCTGCTCGGGCGCGCCCGCAAGGTGACGATCACCAAGGACGAGACCACGATCGTCGAGGGCGCCGGCAACGCCGAGGACATCGAGGGCCGCGTCAACCAGATCAAGGGCGAGATCGAGAACACCGACTCCGACTGGGACCGCGAGAAGCTGCAGGAGCGGCTCGCGAAGCTCTCCGGCGGCGTCGCCGTCATCAAGGTGGGCGCGGCGACCGAGGTCGAGCTCAAGGAGAAGAAGCACCGCATCGAGGACGCCCTGTCCGCAACGCGCGCCGCGGTCGAGGAGGGCATCGTCGGCGGCGGTGGCGTCTCCCTGATCCAGGCCGCGGACACGCTTGACAAGCTCGAGCTCGAGGGCGATTACCTGACCGGGGCGAACATCGTCCGCCAGTCGCTGTCCTCGCCGCTGTTCTGGATCGCGCACAACTCCGGGCTCGAGGGCTCGGTCGTGGTGGAGAAGGTCCGCGGTCTGAAGGCCGGCGAGGGCCTGAACGCCATGACCGAGGAGTACGGCGACATGATCGGGTTCGGGGTCATCGACCCGGCCAAGGTCGCCCGCTCGGCGCTGCAGAACGCCGCGTCGATCGCCGGGCTGATGCTCACCACCGAGACGCTGATCGCCGACAAGCCCGAGGAGAACGAGGGCGGCGGCGGCCACGGCCACGACGACATGGGCATGGGCGGCATGGGCGGCATGATGTAGCCCACCGCCGGCCCACCGGCAGGGTGATTCGAGCGGGGCGGTCCCACGAGGGGCCGCCCCGTTCGTGTGCGCTCCGGGGACGCTCGCCCCCTCGCGCGGGCTGCGCGACCGGCCGTTCCGGGCCGGGTCGGCACCCTGGACGCTGGGGCTAGCATGGGACGCATCGGTACGGTCCAGGGGAGTGAGCGGGTGACGGACTTGTCGGACAGCGCGGAGCAGACCAGCGAGCTGGCCGTTCTGCGGCCGGTCCTCGATGGGCTCCCGGTGCCTGCGATAGTGGTCGAGGCCTCGTCCGGGCAGCACGGGGTGCTGCACGCGAACCCCGAGTTCTCCCGCGTCTTCGGGTTGGACGGGTGGCCCGCCGACGCGACTCTGCGGGAGATGCTGCCTCCCGAGCGCACGACCGTGCTCGACGGGCCGCCGCTCGAGGAGGTCCTCGAGACCATCACGCGCACCGGCGAAACCGTGACGACGCGCGTCCAACACGATGTGCCCCCGGGCGCGGCCGGTGCCCTGCGCACCCGATGGACCGTGCACCTGCAGCCTTTGGGCACGGGCGACACCGCGTGGGGGATCCTCGGGGTCTTGGTCGACCGGTCGGGGCAACTGTTCGCCGGCGCTCGCGCGTCCGAGTCGACCGCCCTGCAGGACCTCGCCGCCGGCCTCACCGCCACCAAGCCCGTCGAGCAGGTCTACGAGGACGCGGTCCGCGGCGCCGTGCTCGCGGCCGGTGGGCAGCGTGGCGCGATCCTTCTCAGCGAGGGGGGTGCGAGCTTCCGTGTGGCGGCCGCGACGCCCGACGGCGTGCTGAACGGGCCGATCACGGTCGAGGAGCTCGCCTCGCCGCTCTGGCAGGCGTGTCTGGGGCGTCGCCGCATCGCGTGGTCCGTGGACGACGAGACCGCGGACGGCCCGGGCGATGCGGTGGACACGACGCCGCTGCCGTTTGCCGGGGAGCCCGGTTGGGAGCAGCTCCTCATCGTGGGGCTGCGCCTGCACGGCCGTTGGCAGGGCGTCATCGTCGTCGGCGAGCCGAGGATGGCCACGTTCGACGCCGAGGCGCTCGAGCGGCTCGAGCTCGTGGCGACGCTGTCGTCGACCGCGGTCGACAATGCCCGACTGGTCGATCAATTCCAGCGCCTCGAGGAAATGCTCACGGCCGCGGTCATGACCAGCGCGGCGCTCGTCGAGTGCACCGAACCGCAGGACGTGCAGCGGCGCCTCCTCGACGGGCTCGTCGGCGACATGGGGCTGGCGGGCGCGGCACTGTGGGTACCCGGATCGGACGGCGAGCCCGGCCTGCAGCTGGCCGCGAGCGCGGGCTTGCCCTCCGAGGTGCACGAGCTCATCGCGCACCTGCCCGACTCGAGCATGGCCGGCAAACTCGCGCACGGAGCGGTGAGCGGTCGGCTGCGGCAGGCCGCCACCGCGGCGGCCACGTCGAGCTGGCCGGGCCACGAGGTCCGCTTGGTCCACGTTCCGGAACCCGCACCCGGCATCCTCGGCGTCTACGTGGACCGACCGGTCCCGGACTTGGTGGACGGCGTGCTCGCGACGCTCGCGCACGCGCTCGCCGCCGCCGTGCACCAGGCCACGCTGCACGAGCGCGCGCGCACGGTCGTCGACTCCCTCCAGCGGGAGTTGCGGCCGCGGGGTGTCGTGCTGCCCCAGCAGGTCGACGTCGGCCACGTGTACCGCTCGGCGACCGCCGGGGTCGACGTGGGCGGGGACTTCATCGACTGGTTCGTGACCGAGCGGGACGAGATCGGCGTCGCCTGCGGGGACGTGTCCGGCAAGGGGGTCGAGGCCGCGAGCCTGACCGCGATGGCCGTCTACTCGTTGCGGGCCTTCGGGATGCGCGGCACCAGCGCGGCGATGCTGTTGCAGCTGCTCAACGGCAGCGTGGTCGACCAGACCCCCCCGGAACGGTTCATGACGCTCGCGTACGCGAAGTTCGATCCGGCGACCTGGGAGTTCCAGCTCGCGCTCGCGGGGCAGCCGCCCCCCGCGGTCGTGTCGGCCGGTGGCGCCCGGCTCGTCGACGCGCCGCCCGACCCACCGGTCGGGATCGACACGGACACGAGCTTCGATCAGACCGAGTTGCAACTGGGCCCGGGCGAGGCGCTGGTCCTCTACACCGACGGCGTGACCGAGGCGCGCGGCGCCGACGGTGCCCTGTTCGGATCGGCCCGCCTGATCGAAACCCTGAGCGGGCTCGCGAGTGGTGACGCCTGGACCGCGCAGCAGGTCGCCGACGGGGTGTGGGCGGCCATCCAGGAGTGGACCGACGGGGGGACCACCGACGACTGCGCCCTAGTGGTGCTGCGCCGCTGCGAGTAGCGCGACCGACGGGAGCGGCTAGTCGCGGTCGAGGGTGGCGCGGAACCAGCCGACCGTGCGCGCGAGCCCTTCGGTGAGGCCGACCCGGGCGGTCCAGCCGAGCGCGGTCTCTGCGTAGGTCGTGTCGGGGCGGCGCACGGTCGGGTCGTCGACCGGCCGTGGCCGGTGGACGATCCCCGGGTGCACCCCGGCCGCGTCCTGCACCGCCTCGGCCAGCTCGGTCATCGTGACCTCGTGCGGGTTGCCGAGGTTCATCGGGCCGGTCTCGCCGGACGCGTGCAGCCCCAGCAGGCCGTCGATGAGGTCGTCGACGTAGCACAGCGACCGGGTCTGGGACCCGTCCCCGTGGACCGGCAGCGGCTCGCCGCGCAGCGCGGCCAAGAAGAACTCGGGCACGGCCCGCCCGTCCGCGGTCCGCATCCGAGGGCCGAAGGTGTTGAAGATCCTCGCGATGCGAACGTCGAGGGCGTGCTCACGGTGGTAGGCGAGGGTGATCGCCTCCGCGAAGCGCTTCGCCTCGTCGTAGACCCCCCTGGGCCCGACCGGGTTGACGTTGCCCCAGTAGGTCTCGGGCTGCGGGTTGACCGTCGGGTCACCGTACACCTCGCTCGTCGAGGCGAGCAGGAACCGCGCCCCCTTCGCTCGCGCGAGTCCGAGTGCCTTGTGCGTGCCGAGCGAGCCGACCTTGAGCGTCTGGATGGGCCAACGCAGGTAGTCGATCGGGGAAGCCGGGGAGGCGAAGTGCAGGATGTGGTCGACCCGCCCGGGGACGTGCAGGTAGTCGGTCACGTCGTAGTGGATCAGGCGGAAGCCCTCGCGGCCCAGAAGATGGGCGAGGTTGTCCGGATCGCCGGTGATGAAGTTGTCGACGACGGTGACCCGGGCACCGGCGTCGACGAGCCGGTCGCAGGCGTGCGACCCGAGGAAGCCGCCGCCGCCGAGCACGACGGCGTGGCTGCCATCGAACTCGTCCATGACCGGACTGTACGCGCTAGCCTGCGTCGATGTGTCCTGACTGGGTGCGCGAAGGGTCAGCCGGTGCGCGAACGGTCAGCGGCGATGGAAGCCGCCGCGTGAACGGCGGTGCGGGCTCGGCAAGAGGGCGATGATGGCGCGGTTTCCGAGCGAGGAGTGGATGCGGGCGTTCTGCGAGGAGCTCGAGGCCCATCCCCGGGCCGGCGAGATCTCCGAGGCGCTCGACGGCACCTACCGGTTCGTCGTGGAGCCCGCGGGGCCCCTCGAGGAACGCCACGCCTACGACGTCGCGATCGCGCCCCGCGAGGGCGGCGGGGCCTCGGTGTCCGTGATCGACGACGGGTCCGAGCCGGCGCTACAGCTCGCCGCGAACCACGACCGCTGGCGGCAGCTGCTGCAGGGCAAGCTCGACGTCGGGATGGCGGTGATGCTGCGACGCTTGCGGATCAAGGGGGACGTCGGACGGCTGCGGAGCCGGCTCGACAGCACCGGCCCTCTGATGGACGCGCTCCGATCCGTCGAGACCGAGTGGCTCGACGATCCGACCTGAGCGACCCGGCCGCGATGGTCCGTCCGGTGGGACCATCCGACTCGCCTCCGGCGCGTCGCACGTGCTGCCGCGAACGGCGATACTCGGGCTTGCGGGGGACGTCGCGACGGGGGCGCCCTGCCGCGGTGCGGACGTGCCGCACCGATCCGCCGATCTCTGGAGGGCTGCTGCATGACCGGTGAGAACACTCCCATGCGTGTCGGTGTGCTCGGGGTCGGGCACGTGGGGTTGGTGACCGCGGCGTGCATGGCCGATTTCGGCCACGACGTCATCGGTTACGACGATGATGGGCACAAGATCGCCGCGCTCCGGGCCGGCGACATGCCGTTCTACGAGCCCGACCTCGACCGCCTCGTCGCCGACAACGTCAGCACGGGGCGGTTGCGGTTCTCCGGTGACGCGGTCGAGGCGCTCTCCGACCGCGAGGTCGTCTTCATCTGTGTCGGCACCCCGTCCCGCGAGGACGGCTCCCCGAACCTCGCTTACGTCCAGGCGGCGGCACAGGCGGTCGCGGCGCACGCCCGCGGTCCCGTCGTCGTCGCCGAGAAGTCGACCGTGCCGGTGCGCACGGGTGAGCGCATCCGCCAGGCCCTCGCCCTGGAGTCGCAGGCGCGCCAGGGCACGGCGCACCACGAGGTCGTCAGCAACCCGGAGTTCCTGCGCGAGGGCTCGGCGGTCGAGGATACCCTGCGGCCCGACCGCATCGTGGTGGGGGCCGACTCGACGAACGCGCACGAGGTCATGCGGCGGGTGTACACGCCCCAACTCGAGCGTCACGACTGCCCCTACGTCGAGACGGACGTGAAGACCGCGGAGCTCATCAAGCACGCCTCGAACGCGTTCCTCGCGACCAAGATCAGCTTCATCAACGCGGTGGCGCGCGTCTGCGAGCTCACCGGCGCGGACGTCGAGACGGTCGCGGACGCGATGGGTCACGACCCGCGGATCGGGAGGGCGTTCCTCAACGCGGGGATCGGTTACGGCGGGAGCTGCTTCCCCAAGGACGTCGAGGCGTTCGTGCACATCGCCGCCGAGCTCGGCTACGACTTCGGGCTGCTGCGCGAGACCCAGCGGATCAACCGGGAGGCCAAGGTCTGGCCGGTGCACCAGCTCCGGCGCCTGCTCTGGAACCTACAGGACAAGGAGATCGCGGTTCTCGGCGTCGCGTTCAAGCCGGGCACCGACGACATTCGCGACGCCCCTGCACTGGACGTCATCGACGCGCTCGAGGCCGACGGCGCCTCGGTGCGCCTCCACGACCCGGTGGCGCTCGACCAGGTCCGCGGGCGGTTCGCCCGGGCCGAGCTCTACGAGGACGCCCGAGAGGCGCTGCGCGGAGCGCACGCGGTGGTGACCTGCACCGAGTGGGACGAGTACCGCAAGATCGAACCCGAGCAGCTCGCGGAGCTCCTCGCCTATCCCGTGGTCGTCGACGGTCGCAACGTGTGGGATCCCGCGGCGCTCGAGGCCGCGAACCTGCGGGTCGCGAGTGTCGGGACGCCCTTCAGCGGGGACCTGGGCGCCTGACCGGGCCACCCGCCCGGGCCGGTGGCGGCCTCTAGCGAGAGCCCCCGTCGGTGCCGCGCATGGGTGGGATCCGCGCGGCGCGCAAGAGCGCCGACACCGACTCGGGCGACCAGCCCGCCTCGAATAGCGCCGCGGCGATCCGCGCCGGGCCGAGATGCTGGCCGCACGCGGGGCAGTAGCTCGCGTGCGTTCCCCGCTCGGGGAGCTCGCTGCCGCAGAACGGGCAGGCGCCGTCGGCGAGTGCCTCGGCGCCCGCGGCGGGGACTCCGGCCTCGCTCAGGCCGTCGAGGAAGCCCTGCGCGTACTCCCAGCCGACGTAATCGTCGGGATGCGGGTCGAACGCGGGCTCGTGGACCGGCGTCTCGCCCGATTCGAGCAGGGCCGAGAGGGAACTCGCGAACATGTCCCACTCGTAGTAGTGCTCCTCGGCGCAGTCCGGGCAGAAGACGCTCACGCCCTTGAAGCCGTCGGGCTCGAACGTCTGGCGGATCGCGTCGAGGTCCTCGAGGTCGCGCCGGACCTGCTCGGCTTCGCGGCGGTCGAGGCGCATGGGCTCCTCGCCCTCGTCCTCGAACTCGTCGTCGGGCTCGTCGAACTCGTCCATCCCCGCCACCTTAACCGGCTGGCCGGCCGATGGCGCCCCTCACGCCTGCGTTACCCTGCGGACAGAGGAGCCCGACCCACAGCATTCGTGGGCGCCGGGAGCGACCACCCCACCGACCCGGGAGCGAGCGCGATGGCCGAGATCGAGATCGGGATGGGCAAGTCGGGGCGTCAGGCCTACGGGCTGGACGACGTCGCGATCGTGCCGTCCCGCCGCACTCGCGACAACGAGGACATCGACATCTCGTGGCAGATCGACGCCTACGAGTTCGAGCTGCCGATCCTCGGCGCGGCGATGGACGGGGTGATGAGCCCGCGAACCGCGATCGAGCTCGGCCGCCTGGGCGGTCTCGGCGTCCTGAACCTCGAGGGCCTGTGGACCCGCTACGAGGACCCCGAGGGGGTGCTCGAGGAGATCAGCTCGCTCGACCCGGCGGTCGCGACCTCGCGCATGCAGGAGCTCTACAAGGAGCCGATCAAGGAGGAGCTGATCGGCCGCCGCGTCGAGCAGCTCGTCGAGGGCGGGCACACGACGGCGGCCTCCCTCACGCCCCCCCGTGTCGAGCGGTATCACAAGATCGCGCTCGAAGCCGGGCTCGAGGTGCTCGTGATCCAGGGCACCGTCGTGTCCGCCGAGCACGTGTCCAGCCGTGGTGGGCCTCTGAACCTCAAGAGCTTCATCGCCCGCTACGATATCCCCGTGATCGTCGGCGGGTGCGCCTCGTACTCGATGGCGCTGCACCTGATGCGCACCGGCGCGGCGGGGATCCTCGTCGGGGTCGGGCCCGGTAACGCGTGCACGTCGCGCGGGGTGCTCGGCATCGGCGTGCCGCAGGCGACCGCGGTGGCCGATGCCGCGGGCGCCCGCAGCCGCCACCTCGAGGAGACCGGGCGCTACGTCCACGTGCTCGCCGACGGCGGCATGCGCACCGGCGGGGACGTGGCCAAGGTCATCGCCTGTGGTGCGGACGCCGCGATGCTGGGCTCGCCGCTCGCGCGCGCGACCGAAGCGCCGGGCCGCGGGTATCACTGGGGCATGGCGACGTTCCACCCGGAGCTGCCGCGGGGCGCCCGGGTGCAGGTCGATCAGATCGGCTCGATGGAGGAGATCCTGCTCGGGCCGGCTCTGGAGAACGACGGCACGCTCAACCTGGGCGGGGCGCTGCGGACGTCGATGGCCACCACCGGGCACGCGACCATCAAGGAGTTCCAGCGCGCCGAGGTGATGGTCGCACCCGCCCTGCAGAGCGAGGGCAAGTTCTACCAGCGCCAGCAGGGCGTCGGGATGGGACGGCGCTGAGCTCGCGGCGGTCGGCTGCCCGCCCCGGGCCCGGTCGATGCGGTGCCGGGGCCCGGCCGGTGCTCGCTTGCGCTCGGTCGGCCTCGCCCGGGCTCGGCTCAGTTGCGAGGATCCGAGCCGCCTCTGAGCGTCGACGCGCCCCCGATGCCCGCGGCGAACAGTTCGGCGCCCCGCTGGTCGATGCCGACCAACCGGACCTCCGTCAGGCTGCCGGCGTCGTCGCCGAGCCACGCGAGGCACGCCTCGCCGATGACGCGGGTCGCCTCGTCCGCCGGATAGCCGAAGATGCCCGCGCTGATCGCCGGTAGCGCGATGCTCTTGCAGTCGTAGTCGCGCGCCGCGTCGAGCGCCGCCGCGACCGTCTCGCGCAGCAGCCTCGCATTGTCCTGCCCGTCCTTGTAGCGCGGACCCACGACGTGGACGACGTAGTCGGCGGGCATCCTCCCGGCGGAGGTCACCGCGGCCTCACCGTGGCCCACCTCGCCGTGCTCGTGGAGCCATGCGTCGCTCTCTCGCTGGATGTCGTGGCCGCCGGCCTTCGCGATCGCGGCCGCGACACCACCGCCGTGCTGCAGCTGCTCGTTGGCGGCGTTCACGATCGCGTCGACGTGCTGGGCGGTGAGGTCGCCCTGCAGCGCGACCACTCGGCGCGAGCCGATCTCCTGGCGCCCGATGACGTTGCCGTCGCGCGCGGCTGGGTCCTTGCTCATGCGATTCCTCCTGGTGGGGGTGATCGGGGGGCACCGGCCGGTGTCGTGGCGCCCTCGGTCGGGCCGAGATACCCGTGAGGCCCGGCTTCTACGCCCCCATGGATGCCGTCGGACGCAGCCGTTCGCGCGAGAGCGGCAGGCACAGCAGCCCGAGGAGGACACACACCCCGAACAGCGTCCACAGCGTCGCCACGTGCGTCCCGGTGAGGTCGCGGACGAGTCCGAGCGTGGCGGGGGCGCTCGCGGCGATCAGGTAGCCGACGCCGATGACCAGCCCGGTGGTGGCCGCTGCTGCCCGCGGGTCCGGTGACGTGTCCAGCGGCAGCGTGAGCGTGAGCGAGAACAGCGAGCCGAGCGCGACCCCGATGAACACGGCCCAGGCCCAGCCGCCGGCGGGCCAGGCGAGGGAGGCCAGCAGCGCGGCCCCGAGGACCGCGGCGGCCACGATGAGCGGCCCTCGGCGGGCGTGGTACCGGTCGGCGAGCCGCGGGACCGTGAGGGCCCCGGCCAGCCCGGCCAGGTTCACCACGCCGAGCAGCCCTCCGGCCGCGGCCGGCGTCCAGCCCTGCTCGACGTAGTACGCGGGCATCCACGCGTTCACCCCGTAGAAGGGCGCCGACTGCAGGCCGAAGATCGCGACGAGCAGCCACGCCCGGGGTTCGCGGACCGGCAACGCGGCCGCGGCCTCCCCGCGGATCCGCTCGCGTGGTGCGACGGCGAGCCATGCGACGGCGAGCACCGCCGTCGCCACACCGAGCACCGCCAGGGTGCCGCGCCAGCCGCCCGCGACCGTGGCGACGGGGGCGGCGAGCGCGGTCGCGGCGGCCGCACCGATCTGGATGCCGGCCACGTAGGTGCCGGTCGCGGTGGCCGGCCGGTCCGCGGCGTACCGCTTGACCACCGCCGGCAGGCTGCCCTGCGCGAGCCCGATGCCGGCGCCCACGAGCACGGTCAGCGCGAGGATCCACGGCAGGGAGGGGGCAACGGCGCGGACGACGCCGGCCACGGCGATCAGTAGCAGCCCGAGCGCGATGGCATGACGCGCCCCGAGGCGAGCGGAGAGCGGTGCAGCGAGCGGGGCGAACAGCCCCATGCAGAACACGGGGATGGTTGCGAGCAGCCCGACCGCGCCCCGGCTCGCGGTCAGGTCCGCGGCGATCGCCTCGAGCAGCGGCCCGACCCCGACCACGGACGGCCGGAGCGCGAGCGCGCCCGCGAGCAGGGCGACCGCGAGCGCGACGCCGCTGGTCCGTCCGCTCACCGGTCGCCGCTCGCCGATGGCCGCCCGGTCAGGAGGCCGGTCACGGGAGCATGTCCCGGATGCCCTCGATCACGCGATCCACGAAGTTCTGCGCCTGCTCCTCGTCGAGCTCGACGTCGGGCAGATCGATGTCCTCATCCCCGGGGTCGTCCTCATCCCCGGGGTCGACGTCGTTCCCCGGGTCGACGTCCTCCTCCTCCTCCTCGGCCTGCGCGAGCGCCTGCTCCCGCTCGTCGAGCTCCTGCTCCCGCTCGTCGAGCTCCGTGGCGCGCTCGTCCAGCTGCCCAGCCCGGTCGTCGAGCTGTGACTCGCGCTCGTCGAGCGTGTCCGCGCGCTCGTCGAGCGCCGCCTGGGCGTCGGCGACGTCGTCGTCGGCCTCCTCCAGGGCCTCGCGCGCGGCGGCGAGCTCCTGTTCCTGCTCGTCGAGCTGTGCCTCGAGGTTCTCGTTCTCGTCCTGCAGCTGCTCGTTCTCCTGTTGGAGCTCGGCGTTCTCGTCCTCGAGGGCCGCGACCGCGTCGTCGGCGTCGGCGTCGATCACCTCGTCCTCGCCGCCGAACGCCGCGACGACGATGAGCGCCACGACGAAGCCGAGGCCGAACGTGAGCAGGCCGATCAGCGCCGCGCGTCCCTTCGACAGCCCCGCCGGAGCCGGTTCCTCGACCTCCTCCTCGGGCGGGAGGGGATCCACCGCGTCGGGGTCCTGGTACCACGGGTCCGCGAACGCCTCCTGGGACGGGTCGGTGGGGTGGACGCCCGCGTGGTCGACGCGCGTCTGGTCGTCGGCAGGGCTGACCTGCGTGGCCTCCTCGGACGGGTCGAGCCGACGCGTCGGATCGTCGTCCGCGCCGAGCTGCTGGGTCCGGTCATCGTCGGGACTGACCCGACGGGTCTCGTCGGGATCCCCCTGGTCGGGACGCTGCGGGTCGCTCACGGTGGTCTCCTCGGTACGGCCGGGATATGACGAAGGGTACCCGTGCGCTACGGTGCGCTCTCGATTGCGGCCTCGTCCCGGGAGGCATCCGTGGGGTTCGACACCGTCCTCGTCCTCGACTTCGGTGCCCAGTACGCGCAGGTGATCGCGCGCCGACTCCGCGAGCTGCACGCGTACTCCGAGATCGTCCCCGGGGACGCGCCCGCAGAAGAGATCCTCGCCCGCCGGCCCTCGGCGCTCGTGCTCTCGGGCGGACCCGCCTCCGTGTACGCCGAGGGCGCGCCCGGGATGGACCCCGCCGTGCTGGAGGCCGGCTTGCCCGTCCTCGGGATCTGCTACGGGCAGCAGCTGCTCGCGGACGCCCTGGGCGGGGAGGTCGCCCGGACCGACGCCGCGGAGTTCGGCCGCACGTCCCTTACCGTCGACGACCCCGGCGGTCGTCTGTTGGGGGAGCAGCCGCTTGCCCAGATCGTGTGGATGAGCCACCGTGACACCGTCGTGAGCCCGCCGCCGGGCTGCCGCGTGCTCGCGTCGACCGCCGCGAGCCCGGTCGCGGCGTTCGAGGACCCCGAACGCGGCATCTTCGGCGTCCAGTACCACCCCGAGGTGAGCCACACCCCCTGGGGTCTCGAGGTGCTGAAGGCCTTCCTCGATGTCGCCGGGGTGCGCCGTACGTGGACGAGCCACTCGGTGATCGCGGCGGCCGTCGGCGCGGTGCGGGAACAGGTCGGCGACGCGCAGGTCGTGTGCGGTCTCTCCGGTGGCGTCGACTCGGCGGTCGCGGCCGCGCTCGTGCACGAGGCCGTCGGCAGCCAGCTGACCTGTCTGTTCGTCGACCACGGCCTGTTGCGGCAGGACGAGGCCGAGCAGGTGGAGCAGGCCTTCGGCGCGCACTCGGACACACGGCTGGTGAGCATCAAGGCCGCCGACCGGTTCCTGCGCCAGCTCGAGGGGGTCAGCGAGCCCGAGGAGAAGCGCCGTCGCATCGGCGAGGAGTTCATCCGCACGTTCGAGGAGGCGGCCCTCGAGCACGCCTCGGGCGCCGCGTTCCTCGTGCAGGGGACGCTCTACCCCGACGTCGTCGAGTCCGGACACGGCTCGTCGGCGACGATCAAGACCCACCACAACGTCGGCGGGCTGCCCGAGCGCATGAACTTCGACCTCGTCGAGCCGCTGCGGTGGCTGTTCAAGGACGAGGTCCGCCGCGTCGGCGCCGAGCTCGGATTGCCCGAGGAGATCGTCGAGCGCCAGCCGTTCCCCGGTCCCGGCCTCGCGGTCCGCATCATCGGCGAGGTGACCCGCGAGAAGCTGGAGGTGCTCCGGGCCGCCGACGCGATCTTTCGCCACGAGCTCGCCCGGGCCGGGTTGGAGGGCGAGATCTGGCAGGCGTTCGTGGTGCTGCCCGACGTGCGCACCGTGGGCGTGCAGGGCGACGAGCGCACGTACGGGTACCCCGTGATCCTCCGAGCGGTCACCAGCGAGGACGCGATGACCGCGGACTTCGCCCGCATCGACTACGACGTGCTCGAGCGGGTGACCGGACGGATCGTCAACGAGGTGCCGAGTGTCGGTCGCGTCGCCTACGACGTGACGAGCAAGCCCCCCGGCACGATCGAGTGGGAATGAGGCGAACGTGAGCGTGCTGCGTTTACGGGGGGTGGGTCTGCGCCGCGACGGCCGCGTACTCGTGGGCGGGGTCGACTGGGAGGTCGAGGAAGGGCAGCGGTGGGCCCTGCTCGGTCCCAACGGGGCGGGCAAGACGAGCCTGCTCGAGGTTGCCTCCACCTACGAGCTGCCCAGCGACGGGGTCGCCGACGTGTTGGGCGCCCGGGTGGGGCGGGTCGACCTGCGCGAGTTGCGGCGGCGCGTCGGTGTCGCCGGGCCGACGCTCACGCGGCGGCTCCGGCCCGAGTCGACCGTGCTCGAGGCCGTGCTGACGGGGCCGCGGGCGACCCTGACCGCGTGGGGCCAGTCGTTCGACGAGGCCGAGGTGGCGGCCGCTCGCGGGTTGCTCACCGATCTCGGTCTGGGGGGCCTGGCCGAACGGCGCGTGGGGACCCTGTCGGACGGCGAGCGCCAGCGCACCCAACTCGCCAGGGTGCTGCGGGCGGGGGAGACCGCGGCCTCCCCCGAGCTGGTGCTGCTCGACGAGCCCGCCGCGGGGCTCGACGTGGGCGGGCGGGAGTTGTTGCTCGACCGGCTCGAGCGGCTCGTCGCACCGCGAGCGCTCGTCCTCGTGAGCCATCACCTCGAGGAGCTCCCGCCGTCGGTGACCCACGCGTTGATCCTCCGCGATGGGGGCGTGCACGCGTGTGGGCCCGTCGACGAGGTCCTGACCGGGCTGGTCCTCTCGGATGCGTTCGGGGTGCCGTTGGAGGTGCGCCGGGAGCAGGGCCGGTGGCACGCGCGCCGCGCTGACTGAGCCTGGTAGCCCGCGTGACAGCGGTGGCGTTGATTGAGCCGGGGGTTCGCGTGGCAGCCACGGCACTGACCAAGCCTGGGGAATGCGTGCAACGCCGCCGCGCCGCTGCGCCTATCCTGCGACCCGCCCGTGCCGCTTCGTTTCTCCGTGAGGACGCCGATGGACACCAGTGCGCTGGAGACCGGATACCGTGAGCTGCTCGAGACGGCCCGCGCGGGGGGCTTCGGCGAGCCGGGCGGGGACGGTTCCTGGACGGCCGACCGGGTCCTTGCCCATGTGGTGGCGAGCGCGCGGCTGCTCGGGGTGACCACGGCCGAGGTCGGGGCAGGCACCGGCCCGACTTACGACAACGCACCCACGACGCGCGAGGCCTACCTGGACGCCATCGCACGCGCCGCGGGCGGCTGGGACGGCCTGCTGTCGGCGGCGCGCGCCGCCGGTCTCGAGCTCGTCTACGTCGTCCGCGCGCTGGGCGAGGACGCCGCGGCGTCCCCGGTGCCCACCCGCATCGTGGACGGCGACACCGTGCGGGTGGAGGCGCCGATGCCGTGGTCGGGGGTCCTGAACACCCACGCCGAGGTGCACCTGCCCGAGCACCGCGCCCGCCTCGAGGCCCTGCGTCCCGGTTGAACCGCGTCGACCAGCGGCCACTCGGGCGGGTTCTGTGCACTGCCGCACATGACGTCGCCCGGGCGGGTCGCCGTCGGCGGCACCCCCTACACTCGCCCTGATGTCACGCGACCCGGTCCTCTCCCACGCCCCCGACGACGCACCGGCCGAGCCGGTGGCGGCCTCCGCCGAGCTCGTCGAGGGCCTCAACGAGTCGCAGCGCGCCGCGGTCACCCACCCGGACGGGCCATTGCTCGTGATCGCCGGCGCCGGCAGCGGCAAGACCCGCGTGCTCACCCACCGCATCGCGCACCTCGTCCGCGACCGCGGCGTGAGCCCGTTCGAGCTGCTCGCGATCACCTTCACGAACAAGGCCGCTGACGAGATGAAGGACCGGGTGGGCCGGCTCGTCGGCGACCGGATCGTGGGGGTCGACCGCGACGACGACGGCCGGATGCGCCCGCGGCGCTGGGGCGGCATGTGGGTCTCGACGTTCCACTCCGCCTGTGCCCGGTTGCTGCGCGAGGAGGCCCATCGGCTCGGGTACGCGACCGCGTTCTCGATCTACGACGCGACCGACGCCCAGCGCCTCGTCCAGTCGGTGCAGTCCGACCTCGGCATGGACACCAAGAAGGTCACCCCGCGCGGGGCGCAGGCCGCGATCAGCCGCGCGAAGAACGAACTGATCGACTTCGAGACCTACCGGTCGCAGGCGGAGTCGTGGTACGAGCAGCAGGTCGCCGAGGTCTACCGGGCGTACCAGGAGCGGCTCCACCGCGCGAGCGCGTTCGACTTCGACGACCTGCTGGTGAAGACCGTCGAGCTGTTCCAGCTCTTCGACGAGGTGCTCACCCACTACCGCGAGCGGTTCCGCCACGTGCTCGTCGACGAGTGGCAGGACACCAACCGCGCCCAGTACGAGCTCGTGCGCCTGCTCGCCGCCGAGCACCGCAACGTGATGGTGGTCGGTGACGACGCCCAGTCGATCTACAAGTTCCGCGGCGCCGACGTCCGCAACATCCTCGAGTTCGAGCGCGACTTCCCCGACGCCGTGCGCATCACGCTCGACCGCAACTACCGGTCGACCCAGACGATCCTCGATGCGGCGAACGCGGTGATCCGCCACAACACCCAGCGCATCGACAAGCACCTGTGGACCGACGCCGGCCAGGGCACGGAGGTCGTGCGCTACACGGCCGACAACGAACAGGACGAGGCCGCGTTCGTCTCCGAGGAGATCGACCGGCTCGCCGACGAGGAGGCAACAGGCGCCTCCGACGTCGCGGTGTTCTACCGGACGAACGCGCAGAGCCGAGCGCTCGAGGAGATCCTCATGCGCGTCGGCACGCCCTACCGCATCGTCGGGGGGACGCGCTTCTACGAGCGGCGCGAGATCAAGGACGTGCTCGCGTACCTGCGGCTGCTCGTGAACCCGGCCGACGACGTCTCGGCCAAGCGCGTGCTGAACGTGCCCCGCCGGGGGGTGGGCCGCAAGACCGAGGAATACCTCGACCTGTTCGCCGCCCGCGAGCAGGTCCACTTCCTCGACGCGTGCCGGCGCGTCGACGACAACCACCAGGTCAGCTCCCGTGGCGCCCGCGCGGTCCGGGAGTTCGTGAACCTCGTCGAGGCGATGCGCACCGAGGCCTTCGAGCGGGTGCTCGCCCCGCGGGAGATCGTCGAGCTGGTGCTCGAGCGGACCGGCTACGTGTCGGAGCTCGAGGCCGAGCGCACCGTCGAGGCGCTCGGGCGGGTCGAGAACGTCAAGGAGCTCGCGGGCGTGGCCGACGACTTCCTCGACCTGCAGGGCTCGCAGGGGCCGGCGGACCCCGACGAGGCGCGGGTCCAGCTGGAGGCCTTCCTCGAGCGGGTGGCGTTGGTCAGCGAGCAGGACGCGCTCGCCGACGGCGACGAGCGCGTCACCCTCATGACGATGCACAACGCCAAGGGCCTCGAGTACCCGGTCGTGTTCGTCGTGGGACTCGAGGACGGGATCTTCCCGCATCACCGGTCGTTGTCTGAGCCCGACGACCTCGAGGAGGAGCGCCGGCTCTGCTACGTGGCCATGACCCGCGCGCAGCGGCGGCTGTACCTGACGAACGCCTGGAAACGCACGCTGTTCGGCGGGA